>JAZLJG010000041.1:0-16913 GCA_045617745.1 Lachnospiraceae bacterium
GAAAATTCTTTGCACTTTGCAAGTATATAAGGTATATCAAAATTGTTGCCGTTATAGTGGATAAGCATTTTATACATATATGCAAAAGAAAAGAACTCTTTAAGAAGAGATTCTTCATCACTGTATTCTTCTGCGAAGAACTGCTTTGTCTTCCAGCCCTCGTTATAGTACATGCATCCTATAAGGTATAATTTTGATGTTCTTGCTGTAAATCCAGTGGTCTCAATGTCAATAAAAAGAATGTCCTTCAAAGGAGCTACAGTATCAATAGGATATAGTAATTTTGCGTCGTTAATGTTCTCATCTATAATAGTCATTCTAAAATCCCTCGTAAAAAAAGATTACAAAAAATCTCTTAACATCATATTAACATTTCGCGAAAACAGGGGCAAGATATTAATAGCTTCTTTTTGACACTGAAGGCAAATAATAGTATATTAATAGAGTATGGGTAGTACTATATAATTATTTGGAAGGTTGGGTGTTATATATGGCAAAATTGACGTTTAGCGGTGGTATTCATCCCTATGACGGCAAAGAAATGTCTAAAGATATTCCTATTAAAGCGGTATATCCGGTGAGCGATCTGGTTTATCCTTTATCGCAGCATATCGGAGCTCCCGCCAAACCCGTAGTAGAAGTCGGCGATCATGTATTAGCGGGACAGCTGATTGCTGAGGCTGATGGGTTTGTTTCTTCGCCTATTTATTCTTCCGTTTCAGGAACCATAAAGGCTATTGAAGCCCGTCGCGTTGCCACAGGCGGCAATGTGAAATCTATTGTTATCGAAAACGACGGCCGTTATGAATCGGTTGCTCCCTGGAAGGTTAAACCTCTCGATGAGTATACAAATGAAGAACTGATAGCAAGAATCCGTGAAGCCGGTATCGTAGGTATGGGCGGAGCAGGATTCCCTACGCATGTGAAGGTTTCGGTTAAAGAACCTGCTAAAATTGACTACGTTATCGTAAACGGAGCCGAATGCGAGCCTTATCTTACAAGTGATTACCGTAAGATGATAGAGGAACCGGAGAAATTAATAGAAGGCCTGAAGGTCTATTTGAAGCTGTTCCCTTATTCTTTGGGAATAATAGCAATTGAAGACAATAAACCTGACTGCATTAAAGTATTTAAAGCTCTTACAAAAGAAGAACCCCGTATTACGGTTAAAGCATTACGAACAAAATACCCCCAGGGTTCAGAGCGTCATTTGATTTATGCGGTTACGGGACGTGAAATAAATTCAAAACTTCTTCCTGCCGATGTGGGTTGTGTAGTTAATAACGTTGATACCGTTATTTCCGTAAGACGTGCGGTATATGAAGGATTTCCTCTGATGCACAGAATAGTAACCGTTACAGGTAACTGCATCAAGAATCCCCGAAATTTTGAAGTGTTAATCGGAACATCCTATAAAGATCTTATTCCTGAGGCAGGTGGCTTAAGAAATGAACCTGTGAAGATAATTTCCGGTGGCCCTATGATGGGCTTTTGCCTCTTTGACCTTGATGTTCCCGTTACCAAAACCGCTTCCGCGTTATTGTGCCTTAATAACGATGATATAAGCAGAATGGAACCTTCTGCATGTATCAACTGCGGTAAATGCGTTGAGGTTTGCCCTGAAAGGCTTGTTCCCAAAACTCTTTCGGATCATGCTGCTAACTTCAATGAAGAAGCATTTATGGAAGAGCACGGTATTGAATGTGTCGAATGCGGATGCTGTAGCTTTATCTGTCCCGCCAAGAGGCCTTTATGTCAGAATATTAAATCAATGCGCAAGATGATGCTTGCCAAAAAGAAAAAGTAGGAGGTTACGGTTTTGGATAAACTTTTAAATGTATCGTCAAATCCACACATCAGATCCAAAGTAACAACCTCCAGCATTATGTTCTGCGTTATTGTTGCTTTACTTCCGGCTACAGGCTATGGTGTGTTCAGATTTGGTATTCCCGCACTTCTTTTAATAGCAGTTACTGTTCTGAGTGCGTGCTTATTTGAGTTTTTGTTTAATTTAATTACTAAAAGACCCAATACCCTGGGTGATTTTTCGGCCATTGTAACAGGTCTTTTGCTTGCATTGAATCTTCCCGCAAGCGCTCCCTGGTGGATTGGCGTTGTGGGTGCTTTCTTTGCAATTGTTGTGGTAAAAATGCTTTTTGGCGGACTGGGTCAGAACTTTATGAACCCTGCTCTTGGCGCAAGATGCTTTTTGCTTATTTCTTTTGCATCGATTATGACAAACTTTCAGGTTGACGGTGTAACCACGGCAACTCCTCTTGCACAGCTTAAGGCAGGAGAGGCTGTGGACATTGTTTCAATGGCGAGAGGACAGATTCCGGGAACAATCGGTGAAGTGAGTGTTATTGCCATTCTTATAGGCGCATGCATTCTTATTCTTTTCGGTGTTATTGATATTATTATTCCCGGAACGTATCTTATTTCCTTTGTTATCTGCCTTGGACTTTTCGCAGGAAAAGGTTTTGAGCCTACATTCATCGCTGCTCATCTTTCGGGCGGTGGTCTGATGCTTGGCGCATTCTTTATGGCTACTGATTATGCCACAAGACCCATTACAAAGGCCGGACAGTTTATTTACGGTATTTTGCTGGGCGTTTTAACCTCTGTTTTCCGTGTGTTCGGTCCTTCAGCAGAGGGAGTTTCATATGCAATTATTCTTGGAAACCTTCTTGTACCTTTGATTGATAAAGCTACAAAGCCTCGTTTCTTTGGAAAAGGAGGTGTAAAGAATGAGTGATGAATTCAAATCCATCAAGAAAATAGAACGGATGGAAAAGAGACAGGGGAAAGACAGAAAAGATCTGATTGAATTCCTTAAAAACACACTTATCATGCTTTGCATCGCAGTAGTGGCCGGCGGTATTTTGGGCCTTGTTTATGAGGTGACAAAAGAACCTATAGCGAACATGGCTGTAAAAGAAAAGCAGGCGGCTAATCGAAAAGTGTTTGCTGATGCGGCTGAGTTTTCCGATTCAATGTTTGACAAAGAGGATCTGGCAGCAAGATCTGCGGAACTTTTTGATGCAAACGGTGAAGCTTTTGATGCAGATGTGACCGATTGTATTTCCGCATATGATGCATCCGGAAACCTTTTGGGATACGTAATGGAAGTTACCGCACACGGCGGTTATTCAGGTGATATTGTATATCAGCTGGGTATTCAGATTGATGGTACTTTGAATGGTATTTCATTAACTTCCATTTCCGAGACCGCAGGCCTTGGAATGAGAGCGGAAGAGGTGCTTGTTCCTCAGTTTAAGAATAAAAATGTGCCTGTATTCGAAGTAACCAAAACAGGTGCAGTTATGGCAAACCAGATAGATGCCATTTCCAGTGCTACACGTACTTCCAACGCTGTTACCGAAGGTGTAAACTGTGCACTTGAATTTTTCAGAATGATACTTATAGGAGGTTCGGATTATGTTGAATGAACATGAAGAAAAAGAATCCTTAATATCCGAGCTTACGGAAAGAGTATCAAACGGTATTTTTAAAGAGAATCCCACATTTGTGCTTCTTCTTGGTATGTGTCCCACTCTGGCTGTTACCACAAGCGCTAAAAACGGTCTTGGTATGGGTATTACCACACTTGTGGTTCTTGCACTCAGTAATCTTTTCATTTCTTTACTTAGAAAGATTATTCCTGACAAGATAAGAATACCTGCGTTTATTGTTATTATTGCTTCTTTTGTTACGATTGTGGAGCTTTTGCTTAACGCATATATCCCTTCACTTTATAAGGCGTTGGGACTTTATATTCCGCTTATTGTAGTTAACTGTATTATTCTCGGAAGAGCAGAGGCATACGCATATTCACACCGTCCTTTGCCGTCACTTTTTGACGGTATCGGAATGGGTATGGGATTTACCATTGCACTTACCATTATCGGAGCTATTCGTGAATTGTTGGGAGCAGGAACAGTTTTCGGAGCTCATGTGATGCCTAAAGGATATGTTCCCGTAAGTATTTTCATCATGGCTCCCGGTGCTTTCTTTGTGCTTGCCATACTTACAGCTATTCAGAATAAGGTCAAAGAAATCGGTGAAAAAAAGGGCAAGGATATGTCCAAAATCCAGTCAGGCTGTGGCGGAAACTGCTTAAATTGTGATAAAGAATGTAAAGTTTCAATTGCTGAACCTGAACCTGCACTTGCATCGTCAGAAGAATCTGCGTCTTCAGTCATTGAGAAAGAGAAAGAAACAGTTCCTAAAGCAATTCCTATGATAGATCCGGTAGCTGAATCTAAGATAGAGCCTGAAACAGAATCTGTGGCGGAACCTGTTAAAGAAACAGTTAAAGAAACTGAAGCAGAGCCTTTAAAAGAGACTGCTTCTACAGAAGATACTGATTTGGAACTTCTTGATTTTGCTGATTTGAAAAAGACTATTAATAAAACCGAAGCACCCGTAAAGAAACCCGTCAGAAAACGAGCTTCTTTGGAAAAAGCTCAGGCTATGTTAAACAAAGCCGAAGAAGAGTCTAAGGAGGGTGAGAAGAATGATTAAGAGCCTTATTTTGCTGGCACTTGGTTCAGCACTTATTAATAATGTTGTCTTAAGTCAGTTCTTGGGATTATGCCCTTTCCTGGGGGTAAGTAAGAAGGTTAAAACCGCTTTGGGAATGGGGACGGCTGTTATTTTCGTCATTACCCTTTCAAGTGTGGTTACCGGACTTATATATACGGGTATACTCGAAAGATTTAATCTTACCTACCTTAAGACAATAGTATTTATTCTTGTAATCGCTGCTTTGGTACAGTTCGTGGAAATGTTTTTAAAGAGATTTCTTCCTTCACTGTATCAGGCATTGGGTGTTTACCTTCCGCTTATTACTACAAACTGTGCTGTTCTTGGTATAGCTATTACCAACGTTCAGAAGGAGTATTCACTTTTGGAAGGTACTATTAACGGATTTGCCACAAGTGTGGGATTTACGATTTCAATTGTAATTCTTGCCGGAATCCGTGAAAAAATGCAGTACAACGATATTCCCAAAGCCTTCAGGGGAATGCCTATAGTTCTTGTTTCCGCAGGACTTATGGCTATTGCTTTCTGCGGCTTCTCGGGACTTTTGTAGGAGGTGTCACATGGACTTTTCCAATGTATCAACTGCATTGATTTTGATGATATGCCTTGGTCTGTTTGTGGGTATTTTCCTTGGTGTTGCCGCTATTGTATTTAAAGTTAAGGTTAATGAAAAAGAAGAAGCGGTTTTGAAAGCGCTTCCCGGTAATAACTGTGGCGGATGCGGATTTCCCGGTTGTTCAGGTCTTGCAGCCGCTATTGCCAAAGGTGAAGCGCCTGTTAACCAGTGTCCCGTTGGTGGTGCACCTGTGGCTTTGGAAATATCAAAGATTATGGGTACCGAAGCAGGCGAATCCGTAAAAAAGGTTGCGTTTGTGGCTTGTAAAGCACATTGTGCCGATGTGACAATGGATTACGAATACTATGGTGTTGCAGACTGCCGTATGTTAAGCTTTGTTCCTAACGGTGGTCCCAAATCCTGTAATGACGGTTGCCTTGGGTTTGGAAGCTGTGTAAAGGCCTGCCCGTTTGATGCCATTCATGTGGTTGATGGTGTGGCTGTTGTTGACAGAGAAAAGTGTAAGGCCTGCGGTAAATGTGTATCTGTTTGTCCCAAGCATCTTATTTCACTTATACCGTATAATGCAAAGTATACCGTTTCCTGTTCTTCCAACGAGAAAGGACCGGTTACTGTTAAACAGTGTAAGGTTGGCTGTGTGGGCTGCGGAATGTGCGAGAAAAACTGCCCTAACGGCGCTGTAAAGGTTCAGGATTTCAATGCCACGATTGATTATGATTTATGTAAGAACTGTGGTATTTGTGCTGAAAAGTGCCCCCGTAAGACTATTGAATCTCAATATTAATCTTTAAAAGGACTGCTATGAGACTTAATGATGATTATGACGATTTTAATAGAGAAAAATCTTCTTCAAAGGCTGCAATAGTTGCTATTGCAGCTATTGTTGTAGTTGTTGTTATTGTTCTTTTGATGAATAAGGATTATATTCAAAGGCATTATTCGGACAAAAAGGAAACAGTTTCATCAGTTTCAAATGAAGTGCCTTCTTTTGTGGACAATTCCGAGAATGTTACCGAAGGATATCAGAGTACGGGTCTGCATGTTTCCGATTTGGATTTTTATGAAAGTTTTGTTTTCCCTGATGAAAATTTGCAGGAAGATGACAATTCTGAAGAAGCTTCCGAAAATACTCCGGCTTCCGAAGAAATAGTAACTGAAGCAAATGACGGAAAACATACTCTTATTACCTATGAAGATTATTCTACGGAATGGGTTGCCATAAGCCCTTATCTTACCAAAAACGAACTGGACTATACGAAACTTTTTAATCAGGGTGGAAAACTGAAATACTATGAAGGTGAAAACTGTGTAAGCTTTTACGGAATAGATATTTCAAAGGACCAGAACTATATAGATTTTAATAAAGTTAAAAAAGACGGTGTCCAGTTTGTAATGATAAGGCTTGGCCAGAGGGGTTATCAAAGCGGAACCATTTCTTTGGATGATTATTTCAAGGATAATCTTAAGAGAGCTACAGATGCCGGGTTAATGGTAGGAGTTACATTTCTTTCCCAGGCAGTTTCGAAGGAAGAAGCAACAGAAGAGGCAAACTGGATTATTCAGAATACAGCAGGATATACCATAAGCTATCCGGTTGTATGTGAAATCGCTTCTGTAAGAAACGAAAAGACAAGAACCGACGACCTTTCAAAAGAAGACAGGACAACTGTTATCAGAACCTTTTTCTCCACTCTTAAAGATGCCGGCCTGAAGCCTGTGTTATGTGCAGATAAAAAGGTTTTGATTAAGGACATTGAACTTTCCAAGATTATGGGTGAATACGATATATGGCTTAACCAGCCTGATATCGATCTTCCCGATTATCCGTATCTTTTCTCCATGTGGAGATACAGCACAAAGGGACAGGTGGACGGAATTGCGGGAAATGTTTCTTTGGACATAAGCTTTACGGATTACTCTTTAAAGTGATTTGCCGAAATTGACTATTTTATCGGATATAACGATTTTGCTGTAAATATCCGCATACTCTTTATTTGATAAATCATCTATATAATTTTGCATAAAATCCTTTTTGACACCCTGTTTTCTGAGAATGTCAGCCGCCTTGTTATATGCAATGGCGGCTTCTTTTTCGGTAGAATAAGTACCGATTACAAAGTTTGATTTTATGTGAATTACCGCTTTATAATATTTTTTCATCTTTTTTTGGATGGTGGTAACTCCGAAATATCTGTTTATGATAATAAGATTTTCACGTCTAAAGTCCAAAGAATCCGAATTCACAAAAACAAAATCCCGACCTTCAACCGAGAAACTTTTAATTCCGAATCTTTCTTTAATGGATGTCTGCATTCCGTATTCAGAGACAAAATAATGGTTACCCCTGCACATAATTTTATGCTGTGAAAAGAAAAACAAGTCATCAATATCAAACTTCAATTCTTCAAAAGGTGAATAGAAGTAGCTGAAGTCACGTTTTCTTATATATATGGGGTTTGAAAAATACAGATGATTGTCACGAAGATTAATAAGTGATACGTATTTATCATATTTTAAAGGGGAAGATTCCGAATAACTGTAAGGAGAATAGGAGGGATTGTTAAGTATTTCTTTTGCAAGGGAATAAGCTGCGGATGCCTGAATCTCAGTATCGTAGCTTCCGAGACTTATGTGTTTGCTGTCTACGGTTATGGAAGCTCTGTAATTCTTTTCTCCGTTCTTTTTTACGTCAATATATACTCCCGGTAACATTGAAAAATCCTCCTATACATAAATTATCATACAATAGCTTGTGAGGGCAAATAATTTACAGCAAAATATTAAAAAATTATAAAGAAATCTATTGCTTATTTCAGATGGTTAGTCTAAAATTGTTTTAGCGTTTTACTTTAGTAAAGCGGATTTGGGGACAGGGTATGAAATTTAATAGTCTATTTAATGAAGAATTTAAGAATGACCTTCTTAAGGCAGAGTTTGAATCAGGTGAAAAGCTTGGAATCGTTTGCCTTGGAGAGAGTCATCTTTTTTTTCGTAAAGGGTTTAAAAACAGTTTCATTTCATACGAAAAGCTTTCTCGCGTTTTCAGAAGGGTTTACATGATTCCAAGAGGTAAAAAACAGATTGCGATAGAAAGTATTGTGTTTTGTGTTGGCGAAGATGAAATTTTTTCGTTGAGTATGACCGGCAAAGAATCTGCGGTTATTCTTCTTGAAAGAATAAAGGAAAAAGCACCTCAAATTGAGACAACTTGTGTTAAGGATAAGAATTAATGTTTGCTATAGAAAAGATTGAACAGGTACTTAAATCTTTTGTACGTTATTACAATATTAAAAGAGAAGATGTAACGCCTCCTTTTTTTGCCGAGGCAGAATTTATATCACATAATGAGCAGTATTACCTTGTTAAAGCAGCGAAGGTAGCGGATATAGACTCCAATGAATATGTGTTTTTCGCAGTTGAGAACAGGCTTACTTTAGATAAGCTTCTTGAACTGGATAAGAAAGCATGGGAGACAGGTATGTCCAGGGTTAAGCCTTATTACGGACATAAAAATTCGGATGTTACTCTTGTTATTATCGCCGATCATATCGATCAGGATGCTTTTTTAAAGGTTAAAAGGCTTAAACATTCTAAATCCTACAAGTTTACTTTGTACGGATACAGTAATTACAAGCTGATTGCTATGGATACTTCTTTAGACCGGCTGACATATAACCGCCAAGGTCAGTCTTTAAAGAAGATTCTTAACAATAAAAATTAATTTTTACATTAGTAAAAGGAGACAGACATGACAGCTTTACTTATTATTCTTGCAGCTATTGTTTTGCTTGTTCTTGGCTATATTTTCTATGGCTCATGGCTTGCAAAGCAGTGGGGTATCAATCCCGATAAGAAGACACCTGCCATTGAGATGGAAGACGGTGTTGACTATGTTGCCGCTAAGCCCGCTGTATTAATGGGACATCATTTCTCATCAATCGCAGGCGCAGGCCCCATCAACGGACCTATTCAGGCATCTGTATTTGGTTGGGTTCCCGTATTTTTGTGGTGTGTCATCGGTGGTATTTTCTTTGGCGGTCTTCAGGACTTCGGTTCACTTTTTGCTTCCGTACGTCATGATGGTAAATCCGTTGGTGAAATCATCAAAGATTCCATGGGACCTAAAGCTAAAAAGTTATTTATCGTGTTTGCTTTACTTGTATTGATCCTTGTTATCGCATCTTTCGTTAACGTTGTTGCAGGTACATTCGCAACAGCAGGTGATGCAGCAAAGACCTTCGGTTTCGTTAAGAATCCTGCAGGTACACAGACAACAGCTATTATTTCTCTTTTATTCATCGTTCTTGCTATTATTTACGGTTTACTCACAAATAAAGCAGGACTCAAGACATTACCTGCTACTTTAATCGGTATCGTAGGTATCGTGCTTGCTATTATTTTCGGTCTTAACGTTGGTTTTGCTATGACCCGTACAGCATGGATCATCTTCATCGGTGTTTATATCGCCGTTGCTTCTTTGATTCCTGTATGGATTATGCTTCAGCCTCGTGATTACCTTTCAAGCTTCCTTCTTTACGCTATGATTTTAGTAGCTATAGTTGGTATTTTTGCATGTGCATTCTTCACAAAGACTGCTACATTCCAGCTTCCTGCATTCACAGGCTGGAAGACAGGTATCGGAACATTGTTCCCTGCATTGTTCATTACAGTTGCTTGTGGTGCATGTTCAGGTTTCCATTCACTTATTTCTACAGGTACATCATCAAAACAGCTTGATAACGAAAAGAACGCTAAAGCTATCGGTTACGGCTCAATGTTAATCGAATCCGCTTTAGGTATCATTTCCCTTATCGCAGTTGGTATGATTTTCAATATGTATCAGGACAAGGCACTTGGAACATCTCCTGCAAACTACTTTGCAGCAGGTATTGCTACAATGTTCTCAAGCGTAGATACATCCACAGTTTATAAGACAATCTATGCATTACTTACACTTGCTGTATCAGTATTCGCATTGACATCTCTTGATACAGGTACAAGACTTTCACGTTTCATGTTCTCAGAACTTTTCTTAAAGGATGATGAGGCTACATGGAAAGATGCAAAGGGCGCAAGAAAGCTTCTTGCTCATCCTTTGTTCGGTACAACACTTATGGTTGTTATCGGTTGCGTACTTGGTGGCTTAAGCCTTTCACAGATTTGGGGACTCTTCGGTGCAGCTAACCAGTTACTTGCAGGTATTGCTCTTATGGCAGTTGCTGCATGGCTTGGTGAAGTTGGAAAGAACAACAAGATGTTCTTTATCCCTATGGCATTCATGCTTATCGCTACACTTACAAGCCTTGTTATGACTATCATTTCCAAGGTTAAAGGAATGGCTACAGGTGCTGAAGGCGCTATGGCTTGGGGTAACTGGTTCCAGTTAATCTTTGCTATCGCTATGGTTGTACTTGCTATCATTCTTGTTGTTGAAGGTGTTCAGACATTCGCAGCTCAGGCTAAGGCTAAAAAGGCTAAATAATTAAAGCTTTTCATAAGACCCTTCGGAAGTTATTCCGAAGGGTTTTTTTGTGTTTTCTATTGAACTTCCGTTAAAATTACGTTATCTTAAAAAGAGTTTATAAAATAAGGAGAATTATAATGTTCTATAAAAGTACAAGAAATAATTCCATTAAGTTAACAGCATCACAGGCTATTTTGAAGGGACTTTCAGATGACGGAGGTTTGTTTGTTCCCGAAGAGTTTCCCAAACTTTCCAAATCCTTAAAAGAAATAAGCGAAATGGATTATAGGGAAACCGCATATATTGTTATGAAGGATTTCCTTTCCGATTTTACTGAGGAAGAACTTAAAGGCTGTATTGAAAAGGCTTATGATTCAAAGTTTGATACACCTGAAATAGCACCTTTGGTAGAGGCAGAGGGTGCTTATTACCTTGAACTGTTTCATGGAAAGACAATTGCCTTTAAGGATATGGCATTATCTATTCTTCCTCATTTACTTACAACTGCAGCCAAGAAGAATAATTCCGATAAGGAAATTGTCATTCTTACAGCTACAAGCGGTGATACCGGAAAAGCTGCTCTTGCAGGTTTTGCCGGTGTTCCAGGAACAAGGATTATTGTTTTCTATCCCAAGGGAGGCGTATCCAAGGTTCAGGAACTTCAGATGGTTACCCAGAAGGAATCAAATACAAAGGTAATCGGTGTTCGCGGAAACTTTGATGACTGTCAGTCAAAGGTCAAAGAACTGTTTAATGATAAAGAATTAAAAGAAGAGATGGCTAAGAGAGGCTTCCAGTTCTCAAGTGCCAACTCCATCAATATAGGCCGTCTCATTCCTCAGGTAGCATATTATGTATATGCTTACGGTAAGCTCTTACAAGAGGGCCGTATTGAAGACGGAGAAAAGATTAATATTTGTGTTCCTACAGGTAACTTCGGAAATATTCTTGCTGCTTTTTATGCCAAGAACATGGGCCTTCCCGTTAACAAGCTTATCTGTGCATCAAACGACAACAAAGTCCTTTATGATTTCTTCAAAGAAGGAACATACGATAAAAACAGAGAATTCATTCTTACCGATTCTCCTTCCATGGATATACTTATTTCTTCCAACCTTGAAAGACTTATTTATTTTGCGGAAGGCTGTGATTCGCAGAAAAACGCAGAACTTATGAATAACCTTAAAGAAAAAGGTATTTATTCCATCAAAAATGAGTTCTCCAGGATTTCAGGTGAATTTGTAGGTGAATATGCAGACTGGAATGATTGCAGCAAAAAGATTCATGATCTTTATTCCAACACCGGTTATGTAATTGATACACATACCGCTGTAGCAGCTGCTTCTTACGATAAATACGTTAAGGAAACAAAGGACAATACCAAGACTGTTATTGCATCAACTGCAAGTCCTTTCAAGTTTTCACGTTCTGTTATGAAAGCAATTGACCCTTCTTTTGAAAAAGAAGAGGACTTTAAGCTTATAGATATTTTGTCAAAGACCGCAAACGTTGAAATACCCAATGCCATTAATGAAATCCGTACGGCTTCTGTTGTGCATGATACTGTTTGTGACATTTCTGAAATGAAGAAACTTGTAATGGAAAACATGGGTTTTTAAAAGTAATCGGGGATAATCGTGAAAGTCAAAAAACACATTCTTATTGTTGATGATGTAACTACGAATTTAAAATGTCTGGGTGAAATACTTAAAAGTGAGTATTCTCTTTCCATGGCCAAATCAGGTGAGCAGGCTTTAACTATGATTAAAAAGATAAAGCCTGATTTGGTTTTACTTGATGTAAAAATGCCGGGAATGGACGGATATGAAACCTTTGAGTGCATAAAGAAAATTCCGGAGTGTGCAGATGTTCCGGTTATTTTCCTTACTGCAGATACGCAAAATGACAGCGAATTGAAGGGCCTTAGACTTGGTGCGTGCGACTTTATAAGAAAGCCTTATGAGCCAGATGTAATGATTGGCCGTATTGAACGTGTTCTTTTGCAGGAAGAAAGAAACCGTGAAATAAAGAATGCGGCTCTTAGAGATCCTCTTACCGGACTTTGGAACAGAGGCTATATTCAGAGCGAAATCGACAATATGAAAGAGAATGATGCTTCGGGTTCATTCTTGATTCTTGACCTTGATAATTTTAAAGGTATTAACGATACATACGGTCACGTTGTGGGAGATGCAGCACTTGTTGCCTTTGCTAATACTCTCGAAAGATTTGTTCATAAGGATGATATTGTATCACGTATCGGCGGAGACGAATTTGCTGTTTTCTTAAGAGACTGCTATGGAAAGGAATTGCTTTCCGACCGTATAGAGAACCTTATAAAAGAGGTGGAGCATGAATTATGCGTCATTAAAGAGGATAATTCCATAAGCTCTGTTTCCGTGGGTATTTCTGCCTATCCTTTTGACGGCAAATCTTTTATAGAGCTCTATAATAACGCGGATAAAGCTCTTTATTATGTTAAGAACAACGGTAAATCCGGCTTTCATTTTTATGATTCTTCTGAAAAGTATTCTTTTTCCGAAGAAGAGAATAAGTCGGTTATAGATTTATCCCAGCTTAGAGGCTTCATAGAAGAGAAGGAAATTAAAGACGGTCCTTACAAGGTTGAGTACAACAGCTTTAAGAGTATTTACAGGTTTTTAAAGCGTTATGCGGCAAGAACAGGAAACAAAATCCAGATAATTCTTTTTACTTTAAAGGATTTGTCCCTTACAAAGGCCGTAAAGCCCAGTGAAATCAATAAATCCATGAATATGTTAGAGGAATGTATAAAGGATTCCCTTCGTAAAAATGATGTTTCCACAAAGTATACTAATACACAGTTTCTTGTTATACTTATGGATGTGGATGATTCCAAGCGTATGGTTGTTGTTGACAGGATTATGAGAAACTGGAACGAAAACAACCACAACCAGAATGTTTTGCTTAAATATGATATGGAAGAAATTTCCGGTGAAAGTGATGAGGAATAAGAATGTTACTTATTAATTTAATTTTATTTGCTTCGGGTTTCTGGCTTATATATATGTGCAACAGTATGAAGAGCACAGGCGTTATTCCAAAGCAGCTTATTAGCAACAAAATAAATATTGAAAGGGCAAAGGATGTGCCCGGTTACATTAAACACATGTATCCAAGGGGCATTGCTTTTGGTATTTTTCTTTCGGCTCTCAGCGCATTAATGATTTTGAATTTATATGTGCCGTTGAACTATTTTGTCAATTTGTTTATTCAGCTTTTGTTTATTGCCGGTATTGTGGTTTATGCAGTAATGGCAGTGAAAGCTCAGAATAGATTTTTAATTTAGGAGGGTTAGATTTATGACAAACAAAGAATTGTACAGCCATGTGGATCACACACAGTTAAAGGCTTTTGCAACATGGGAGGACATCGTTAAATTGTGTGATGAAGCAGTAAAGTATCAGACTGCTTCAGTATGCGTTCCCCCTTGTTACATCAAGAGAATTCATGACAAATACGGTAAGGATGTGAATATCTGTACAGTAATCGGATTTCCTTTGGGTTATTCCGTAACAGCAGCAAAGGTTGTTGAAGCCAAAGAAGCTATTAAAGACGGCGCAAGCGAAGTTGACATGGTTATCAACATTAATGACGCCAAGAACGGCGATTTCGATAAAATCGAAGAAGAAATCCGTACCATTAAAGCTGCATGCGGTGACAAGATTTTAAAGGTTATTATTGAAACCTGTTATCTGACTGATGAAGAGAAGGTTAAACTTTGCGGCTGCGTAACAAGAGCAAAAGCAGATTATATCAAGACTTCCACAGGTTTTGGCACAAACGGTGCTACTTTCGCTGACATTAAGCTTTTTGCTGAAAACATCGGTCCTGATGTGAAGATTAAAGCTGCCGGCGGTATCCGCACAAGAGATGATATGGAAGAGTTTATGAAGCTTGGTGCTGACAGACTCGGCACATCAAGTGCTATTTCCATTTTGGAGGCATAAATTTATTATGAATGAAATCGTAACCAGATTAACGTCTTTACGAAATACCATGAAGAATAATGACTATGACTGGTATTTTTGTACCAGTGATGACTTTCATGGTTCCGAATACGTTGCTGATTACTTCAAGGTAAGAGAGCATTACACCGGTTTTACCGGTGAGAATGCTTTTCTTATTGTGGGAAGTGAGAAAGCATATATGTGGACCGACGGAAGGTTCTTTATCCAGGCGGAGATAGAACTTAAGGATACAGGCGTTGAACTTATGAAAATGGGGGAGCCGGGTGTTCCTTCATACCTTGCATTTATTGAAACTAATGTTAAAAAGGGTGAAACTATTCTTTTTGATGGAAGAATGGTTTCATTTTCACTGGGTAAAAGAATTGAGGAAGTTGTAAATAGAAACGGTGGAAGTGTTGCTTTTGAAAATGATATTGTAGGTGATCTTTGGCAGAACAGACCGCTGAAACCTTCCAATCCTATTACTGTTCTTGATGATGATATTACGGGTGAGTCTTTTTCATCCAAACTTTCCCGAATTCGTGAGAAAATGAGCGAGTTTTGTGCTTCATATCATTTCCTTTCTTCTTTGGACGATATTGCATGGATTACCAATATGCGAGGAAAAGATGTGGAATGTAATCCTGTGTTTTTGTCCTATATGTTAATCGGTAAAGAAAATTCTGTTCTTTTTATGCAGGATTCTGAAGTAAGTACTGATGTGAAAAAGTACCTTGAAAAGAATAATGTTACCATCGCAGATTATGACAATATTCTTTCATTTCTTTCTTCTTTTGAATTTGACGGAAAGGTACTTTTGGATGAAACCTCCGTTAACTATTCATGTAAGAAAATCATTTCAAAGAAAACCGAAACAATAGGCAAAATGAATCCTTCCAAACCCATGAAGGCTGTCAAAAACCAGGTGGAGATTGAAAGGCTTAAGAAATGCTATGTAAAGGATTCTGTCTGCGTGACAAAGTTTATTTACTGGCTTAAAAATGCAGTCAAGAGTGAAGAGGTTACGGAAATTTCCGCGGCTGATTATCTTGATAATTTAAGGCGCAGTGTTCCGGGCTTTTTGGATCTTTCTTTCCCGACCATAAGCGGATATGGTTCCAACGGAGCAATTGTCCACTACAGTGCAACTAAAGAAAGCAATGCAAAGGTTAAACCTGAAGGAATGCTTTTGGTGGATTCCGGCGGACAGTACCTTGACGGAACTACTGATGTTACAAGAACAATTTCCGTAGGCCCTGTAACGGATAATATGAGACTTCACTATACCAAGACGGCTATCGGAATGCTTTCTTTGGCCAATGCCAGATTTTTATACGGATGTACAGGTAGGAATTTCGATATTCTTTCAAGAGCTCCTTTGTGGAATTTGGGAATTGATTTTAAGCATGGAACCGGACACGGAATCGGATACATACTTAATGTTCATGAAGGCCCTCAGAATATCCGATGGAAGTATGTGGATGGCTTCAGCGAATTTCCTTTCGAAGCAGGTATGCTTACAAGTGATGAACCAGGTGTTTATATTGAGGGTGAATACGGTATAAGAATTGAAAACGTTATTCTTTGTGTAAATGATTGCGAGAATGAATACGGTAGATTTTTGAAGTTCGATAATCTTACCTGTGTTCCCCTTGACAGGGAGCTTTTGGATAAGAATCAGATGAGTTCTTCCGAACTTGAAATGATTAATGAATACCAGAACAGCGTTTATGAAAAAACCAAGGATTTTCTTTCAGAAGAAGAGGCTCAATGGCTTTATAACATTACCCGTCCTTTATAGGGCGGGTAATGCCTTGTTAACTGAAAAAGTTATAATAATTTACGTGTGAAAATATTGACAATTATATACTGGTTTGCGATAATACTTTACTGAATGAAATTATTCGCGTTTACATTTGCGAACATATAAATAAGGAGGACTAATATGTCAACAAAAGCTTATTATCCGATTTCAGAAATCGGTGCCGGCAAAGTAGGTTTCTCTAAGACCCGTTCTATTATTGAAGCTGCTTTCTATGGCAACAACGTAGTTAAAGTTAACACCGTAAGAGAAGCTTACGAGTTAGCTAAAAATTCACCCGGAACTATCGTAACAGATATGCCCGTATACAGAGCAGAAGAGCAGGGTCTTGAAAAGGACGCTAAGGTTCTTTGCTTCAACGATGGCGCAGTAACTGGTCGTTACGCAGCAGCTCGTCGTATCAAAGGCGAACCCGGTGTAGATGCTACAAAGCTTGATAAGGTTGTTATGGACGCTGTTTACAAGACACGTTGGATGACAATGTACCATGCAGAGTGCTTTATCGGTCTTGATCCC
>JAZLJG010000042.1:0-11165 GCA_045617745.1 Lachnospiraceae bacterium
ATCCTACTATAAGTATGCTTTAAAAGATACAACTCTTGGAACAGTAGTAAAAGATTCAACTAAGGCGAGTGGAACAAGTGTAACTCTTTCAAAGTCCTTATTTACAAGTGGTCATTCATATGTTCTGTATGTAACTGCATACCAGAATGGTACAAGTAATGTGGTAAGAAAAGAAGCAAAGTTTAGTGTATTGAATTCAGAACTTGGAACATTCAGCATTACTTATCCTTTGGAGAAAGATGTTGTTTCGTTAGATAGCGATTTGGTTGTTAACTGGACAGCTTGTTCCGGTGCTTCATACTATAAATATTCGCTTAAAGATACCACTTCCTTATTAGGATCTGTGGTAATTGATGCTACGAAGGTGACAAGTAATCAAGCTAAGATATCTAAGAGCACATTTAAACCGGGCCATTCATATACGCTTTATGTCAATGCATACCAGAATGGGACAAATAATGTGGTAAAAAAAGAAGTTAAATTCTATTCGAATATAGGCTCTTTTAGCATTGTTTCTCCTTCAAAGAACGAAAACATTTCTTTGGCTAATAACCTTAAGGTGGAATGGACAAAAAGTGAAGGTGCTACCACATACAAGTATGCTCTTAAGAATAATACAACCGGCAGTATAGTCATTGATTCAACAGAAGCAAAAGGTACGAGTGTAACAATTTCGAAGGATTATTTTACATCGGGACATTCTTATACCATTTATGTAACTGCATATCAGAAGGGAACAACTGCTGCAGCACGTAATGAGGTTAGAATAACTGCAGGAAAAGTAGTTGGTTCAGCCAAATATGAAGTAATTAATAGTAATAGTGATAATACAGTGGACTATTTGTTATTGAGGGATAATAGCCTTATTTCTACTGAATCGGTAAGCACGTATGTTGAAGCCCTGGAAATAGTAAATCAGAACGTATGCTATTTGGTTGATTCTGAACAGCAGTATTTTACAAAAGCACAAAAAGCAGCTATTTTGGATATTCCTAATTTAATAAAAGAAACAAATGCAAATGATGAGGAATCCGCTAAAATTGTATTGGATGATTTGAAAGGTACAATGGAATTCAGATACGAAGGTTTGGGTAGCTATGAAGGTGGTGTTTATAAAAAAGCGGATGAAGTAAATCACAAAGTTGCAAAGAATGGACCGCTATTTGCTAATACAGCAGATGGAACGGGTAGTGGTGTTTTCGGAGCCATGACGGTTGTAATGCAGAAGGGAAAGATTACCGGTGTATTCTTTAGAACCAGTACAATTCCGGATGATTATTACGAAGTAACAAAAGGTATGGTTTCAGGAGTGATAAAAGATGGCTGGTATAGCACAGTTAGATGGAAGCACGATTATTTTGCCGCTCTTCAGACTCGTACTTTCTGGAATAAAGAGAATGCATGTGTACCTTCAATATACAATCAGGATACTCCTCATGATAAAGATTGCGAGGGTATTAACATTCATCACAATTATAGTATGAGAAATGCTAATGACGTCAGAGAATCTATGGGATGTTTAACGATGAATAAAGTTGATTGGCCGGCTTATATCGCACTGTATGGGCATAAAGGAGACATTGAGTCAACATGGGAAAATGGTTTGTATACTTATGCCGGAAGACTTTATATAGAAAGATGTATTTATATAGAGATTCCTGACAAGAATGGCCCGAATACAGTTTATAGCCAGGCACCGGTACATGATTATTTGAAATAATCAAGCTGAGTTTTGACTTGGTTGGCAAAGTCTGTCAAAAACATATTTCCCGGCACACTCTTTTGCGTGCCGGGATTTTTTTGCGCGTCATTCAGAGATGGCGGAGAAGGCAACTAACCAAATTCGCGAATATTACTAACTCTTTTTATGGAATAATAACACGCATAGGGAATTGCATAAACGGATAATAGTTGTTTGTACAATTTATGTTGACATTTTAGTATCACATTATATTTGCTTTTATGTTATTATGAGATAGTATATTGTTTTTTTGCGTTAGGTTTATTTGCCCTAAAAATGAAGTAGAAACGTGTATTCGAAGGATGATAGTTCATGAAGGTTTCTGTTGTTATTCCAATAAAGAAAAATGAATATATTGACAGGATGATTGATTCCTTACGAAAACAATCACTTGACGACATACAGATTATAGGGGTATATGATACGGACAAGTGCGAAGAATTTGAAGCTATCTGTAACATTGATTCTCGCTTCGAGTCTGTCTATGGTAATGGTCTGGGAGCCGGTGCAGCGAGAAATATTGGGCTGACTAGGGCAAAAGGGAAATATGTTGTTTTTTTTGATTCGGATGATTTCTATGATGAAGAGATATTAAGTAGGGCATATACCTTAATGGAAGAAGAACAGCTGGATATATGCGTCTGGAATGTAGCAGAATATGACAACGTAACAAAAGAATTCAACTATGATAATCCTCATTTCAGGCAAGAACTTCTCTCGGAACAAAAAGTTTTTGAGGCAGAAAATTTTGACTATTTGTTCAATTTTACTTCAGGTGCACCGTGGAATAAAATGTTCAGAAGACAGTTCTTGGCGGATGAAGCAATATCATTTATGGAGATACCCAGATACAATGATGTTTTCTTCAGCTTTATCGCTTTAGTGAAGGCAAAAAGAATATCTGCACTGGATTATGTCGGAACATTTTACAGGGTAAATATCCATGGTTCTTTGCAAAGTACCAGAGAGATATCTTTATCAAATGCTTTTGATGCGTTTGATAAAATTTACATGGGATTAATCAACGATTCAAAATGGGAAGGAAAAGTTAAGAAGAGTTATCTTAATTATTTGCTTTCCTGCACAATTACAATATTGGAATGCTGTAAAAACTATACAGCATTTTGTGAAATGTATAGATACATCAGTGCATCCGAGGTTATGTCTCAACTTGAAGAAGAGGTAGTTTTCCCGTTTTATCTGGAACTGTATCCTGTTTTTTCAAGGATAAAAGAAATGGATTATTCTGAGTTTCTGTTTTATGAAAAAAGAAAAGTTGAACTCGTTAAAGTAGCTGTGGAAACAGATAAGAAGGATTGTTATCCGAAAGACTATTTTCAGTATATGAGGTCGGATTACAGACTTCATGAGATAGAGAAGTCTTTTACATATAAATTGGCGCGTTTTATTACATTTATTCCAAGGAAGGTTATTAGTATTTGTAAGAATGAGAAGCAGAAAAAAAATTTATGATTTGTTGGTAAACAGACAAGCAGGAATAAGCACCCGCTATCATAAAGTACATGACAATGCAACCGGTTTTAAAAAGGCGCTGTCATGGCTCTATTTGTTGTGGCTGAATTTTGCTTATTATTGCCTGTTCTGTAAGTCTTTGGGCAAAAGACCTAATTCTGAGATATATGAGACGAAAAACGTCTCTTCAAATTGCAGTGAGTCGGAAGCTTTTTCACAAGAAGCGGGTTTTCATTCGGCAGATGATGTATTGAAAAGGACAGCAGATGCAGATGTTGTTTCTTTTGATATTTTTGACACCCTTATTTTCCGTTCCGTTTCAATTCCGACGGATGTGTTCCTACTAGTTCAGGAAAAGCTTGGAATTCCGGATTTTAAGAGCATGCGTATTTGGGCTGAAGCAGAGGCCAGAAGCAGGTGCTTTGTTAAAAATGGGCACTATGAGGTGACACTTACAGATATATGGAATGTGCTTTCCGAAGAGCTGGGCTGCGATGTGGAAGAAGGAATGCGGCTGGAAGTTGAGACTGAACTGAAGGTTTGCTATGCAAATCCGTTTATGAAAGTAGTTTGGGACAGACTTAGAGGGCTGAACAAGGATATTATTATCGTTTCCGATATGTACCTTCCTTCTAAAGCCATTGAAATGATTTTGGAGAAAAATGGATTTACCGGGTACAAGAAACTGTATGTTTCCTGTGAATACGGGAAGAATAAGGCTTCGGGAAGTTTGTTTGAACTTGTGCAGAGTGAGAATTGGGGAAAGAAGATTATGCATATAGGCGATAATCCCCGTTCTGACTTTGATATGGCGAGAAAGAACGGTTTTGGAGTGTGCCCATATACCAATGTGAATAAAAATGTGTTGATGTACAGACCTTTTGATATGTCTTCACTTATAGGGTCTGCATATCGTGCGCTGGTTAGTAACCGTATTTATAATGGCCTTTGCACTTATTCGATGGAATATGAGTATGGATTTATTTACGGTGGACTGTTTGCTTTGGGCTACTGCAATTTTATTCATGAGTATGTTCACAAAAATAACGTAGACAAAGTTCTTTTTCTTTCGAGAGATGGGGAAATACTTAAGAAAGTCTATGATAACGTCTTTCCGGAAGACAAAGCAGTTTCGGAGTATGTTTATTGGTCCAGAAAAGCCGCAACAAAGCTTATGGCGGTTTTTGACAAACATGACTATTTCAGAAGATTTATTTATCACAAGATTAATCAGGGCTATACCATAGAAGACACTTTGAAATCCATGGAACTTGAGTGCCTTGTGGCACAGTTGCCTGACTGGAAGGAAATCTGGAAAGATTGGGCCGGGGAACAGTTAGAAGACGAGAAGTCTATGGCTGAGAATGCCGGCACAGTTTTCGAGGAAGAAAAATGTCGTGAAAAGATAGAAAAGAGATTTGTCGATTTGAAGGCTTCGGACAAGCTTACTGAAAAGAATGGTTTTCTTTTGAGAAAATTTGTTGAGGCAAAATGGAACGATATTTTCAGCGTTTACGGCCCTCAGCAGGAAGCTGCAAAGAAGTACTATAAAGACATTTTGGAAGGCAACAAGAAGGCCGTTGCAGTAGATATAGGCTGGGCAGGAAGCGGAGCACTGGCACTGGATTATCTTGTTAACAGGGCTTGGAATCTGAACTGTGATATTACCGGACTTATCGCCGGAACAAATACCATACATAATGCTGAGGCGGATGCTACAGATGCATTTTTGCAAAGTGGGAAGCTTGTGGCTTATTTGTATTCGTCCGCTCATAATAGGGATTTATATAAAAAGCATGATCCTAACAAAGACTACAACGTCTTCTGGGAGCTTCTTCTTTCTTCACCCACGCCCAAGTTCCAGGGGTTTGTACTTAACGAAGACGGAAGCGTAGGCTTTGACTTTGGCAAGTACGATGAGAATCTGGATGGTATCAGGGATATTCAGAGCGGAATCGTGGATTTTGTGAAGGATTATACCGAGAGGTTTAAGGATTTCCCGTATATGTTGAATATAAGCGGTAGAGACGCTTACGCACCTATGCTGGTGGCTGCAAGCCATGATGAGAAGTATTTAAAGGCTATTGAGAAGAAATTTAGTCTGGAAATACAGGTAAATTAGCACTTTTTGCTCTATAATTTTGTGAATAGTGTAGTATTATTTTTGTATTACAAAGTGCAGGAGATGCGAAAATATGAAAATTGTTGTTTTGGCAGGCGGAATCAGTACCGAAAGAAATGTATCACTTGTGTCTGGAAAGCAGGTTTATCTGGCACTTAAGGACAGACATCAGGTGGTTTTGATAGATTCATATCTTGGATATGAGGGAGAGGATTACAAAGACATCTTTTCCGTAAAAAAGCAGTGGGACGAGGGAATCACAAAGGTTTCCGAGGTTAATCCAAACCTTTCTGAGGTTAAAAAGCTTCGTAAGGATAATCCCAACGTATATTTGGGACCTCATGTTCTTGATATATGCAGACAGGCGGATATAGTATTTCTTGCCTTACACGGCGGGGATGGAGAGAACGGAAAGATTCAGGCTGTTCTTGATTATTTTGACGTTAAGTATACGGGAACGGACTATATTTCAAGTGCCATTTGTATGAGCAAAGAACGTACAAAGGAGTGTTTTATGTTCCACAACATTCCTACTCCCAAATCTGTTGTTTATAATTCCAAGAATTACTCGAAAAATGCACCTTTCCTTCCTTGTGTGGTTAAGGCCAGCAACGGCGGTTCCAGCATCGGAGTTTATATTGTTAAGACAGAAGAAGAGTATCAGAATGCTGTTACTGACGTAAAGAAATATGATGATGTATTTTTGGTAGAGCAGTATGTGGAAGGCCGTGAGTTTACCTGTGCGGTTTTGGACGGAAAGGCTTTGCCTACTGTAGAGATTATTCCCAACGTGGGATTCTATGATTACTCCAATAAGTATCAGGCAGGAAGTACCACAGAGGTTTGCCCTGCAGAGCTTTCAGACGAACTTACTAAGAAAATGCAGAGTATTGCAGAGGACGCTTACAAGGTATTGGGAGTAAGATGCTATGCAAGATTTGACTTCCTTATGGACCGGGAAGGAAACTTCTACTGCCTTGAAGGAAACACACTTCCCGGAATGACCACCACATCCCTTCTTCCTCAGGAAGCAAAGGCTGTTGGAATCGGCTTTGAGGACTTGTGCGAAAAGGTTATTGAAATATCTTTGAGAAAATATTGATTTATATAAGAAATTTATTATTTTTCGTTAACGGATTGCGTATAACATAAAGATAAATATAGTCCTTTTTAAGAGAGACTGATTTATTTTTGAGGGGTTTGCGTATGAAGTTTAGATTAATTGATTTTATGGTAAAAAACAGAAAGCCGTTGGCGATTATTGTAGGTATATCGCTGGCGGCTTGTTTTGCTGTAAATCAGGTGCAACTGGTAAGCTCCGATGTATATGCCATGGATCCCTACAAGCTGGTGTCTATGGTACTGGATTCATTCGGGGTTTTAGTGGCTGCTGTTTTTTTCTGGGGATTTACCATTAATCCAAAAGCCATGGATGAACAGGGAGTTTTATTGGCAGCCATGTTTGCCACAAATGCTTTTGTGCTTTCGGCAGATGTTACCGGATTGTATTTCAGAGGAAGAACTGATTACGTAGGCTTTAGTATGTGGGTGAATTCCGCATATTACTTTATGGGCAGATTACTGAATATTTACGGCCTCAAATATATATCTTTGGTTTCTAAGTTTAGAAAAGAAGAGGACAAGAAGATAATACGTATCGGTGAATTCGTAGGTATTTTTTCTTTGGCTGAAGTATTTTTGAACTATATATTTAAATTCTATTTTTATATCGATGAAACAGGATGTTATCAAAGAAACGGATTTGTATACTATCTGTGCTATGTAAGTTCTGCGGCATTGATGATTATTGATATAATAATTATCCGGAAAAGTCGTGCATCCAAAAAGACAAAGCGTAATTTTTCATTGTTTATAGGGATATGTTTTGCAGCAACGGTGGTACAGCCCTTTGTTCCCTTCTCGATTATTTACGCAGGAACGCTTTTTGCACTTCTTCTTTTGTATATGAATGTTCAGGTCAGAAGCGGTAAAGAGATACTTATGAAGGAGGCCTGGAACCAGAGACAGGAAAAAGAAATTGCTGAGCGTGAATCTGAGATTATGCTTCAGAAAATTAGAATTATGCAGTCCCAGATGCAGCCCCACTTTTTATATAACGGAATGGCTTCCATAAGAAGGCTTATTATGAAGGACCAGGACAAGGCAATTGACGCCATGGACCACTTTATAAAGTATCTCAGGGGTAATGTGGACCTGTTAAGTGAGGACAAGCTTGTTCCCGTTACCCAGGAACTGGATTTTGTCAAAAACTATCTGGAAATAGAGCAAATCAGGTTCGGAGATAAGATTTCTTTTGAGATATACGATTATGAAACAGATTTTTGTGTTCCGCCCATGTCCATTCAGACTCTTGTGGAAAACGCTATAAGTCACGGTATTAGGAAGCGCCCTGACGGTACAGGTCGTGTAGTAATAGAAACAGGATGTACGGACAAAGAATTTTGCGTTGAAGTTAAAGATAACGGTGTAGGCTTTGATGTAAAGGCTCCCGAATATGATGACAAAGAAAAGTCCCATGTAGGACTTTCCAATACAAAATACAGAATAGAAACCCTTTGTAAAGGCAAGCTTATAGTACACAGTAAAATAGACAAGGGTACTACAATAAAGATTTATATACCTTTTGGAGGGGAAAATGAGAATACTGTTAACAGATGATGAACCCCTGGCATTGGAAGATTCTTTTGATGCCGTAAGGATTGCCATTCCGGATGCGGATGTTGTTCCATGCGATAATTACGCAGATGCTTTAAATGAGGCGGAGGAGCCCTTTGATATTGCTTTTTTGGATGTGGAAATGCCCGGAATGTTAGGAATCGATTTGGCAAGGGAACTTCAGAAAAAATACCCGAAGATTAATATAGTTTTTGTGACGGCTTTTAAACAATATGCGTTGGATGCATACGGCGTAAATGCTACCAGCTATGTTTTAAAACCTATTAGTACGGAAGATATTTTAGCTGTTATGGAAAACTTACGGTATGACATTAGTATACCCAGAACCATTAATAAAGTTTCGGAGAATATATCCGCAACATGTTTTGGAGAGTTTACCATTTACGATAAGCAGAACAGACCTATCATTATGCGAAGAGAGAAGGCCAAAGAACTGTTTGCTTACCTGATTTCCAAAAACGGAGTGGAAGCTACACCTACAGAGCTTTGTGATGCATTGTGGGGAGAAGATTCCGACATGAAGCTTGATTACTTCTGGAAACTGACCAGTGAACTACGGAAAACCCTAAAAGATGCGGACGCGGAGGATGTATTAATACAGGCCAGAGGTAAATATGCAATAGACAAAGAAAAGATCGACTGTGATTTCCTTCAGTACCTTGCAAAGACCTACAGAGACAAGTGGAACGGTCAGTTCTGTGAGCAATACGGTGGCTGGGCGGAGGTTACGAAGGCGGCACTTATGAACGGGAAAATATAGGTTTTAGTGAAAGAGTTTCTGCTTTAACAGCAGAAACTTTTTTATAGTCAGAATTTTAACGGTTTATTTAAATTGTTTTGATATTACATGTTTTTGTGATATGCTTATTAAAAATGGGAAGGGGTTATTCTATGAAAAATTCATTCTTTAAGCGTACAATAGTGGGATTATTGTGCGTTTCTATGTTGTTTTCTTTTGGCATTGATGTTAGTGCTGAAGAAGTACATGAAACTTATGAAACGGCAGAAGAGGATTTTGCTGTTATCGAATCGGAACCCGCTCTTGACGAAACGGTTGTTTTTCAAGAGGTGCCGGACACTTTTCATGAAGAAACAGACACATTACGTGAAGACGTCCTGGACAGTGAAAAGCTGAACCTTGAGACTGAGGCAAAGGAAGAAGAAACTAAAGCTGATGGTGAAATTTTAGCAGCCGAAGAAGTTCCATTTAGTTATCGTATTTCCGACGGACAGGTTACTATAACAGGACCTAAAGGAACACCTTCCGGAAACCTTGTTATCCCGGAGAAGATTGAAGGTTATCCGGTTACAAAAATTGGATACCTGGCCTTTAGGGGATGTAGTGGCTATACAGGAAGTCTTACATTACCGGACACTATTACATGCATTGATGATTATGCTTTTTATGAATGTAGCGGATTAACAGGTGAATTGAAAATTCCGGATGGTGTTACATATATTGGTAGGTATTCTTTTTTTAGATGTTCCGGTTTTACAGGAAAGTTTAAAATCCCTGCTCGTATTACCGAAATTTCTGATTATGCCTTCTATGGATGTTCCGGTTTTACAGGTGAATTGGTTATTCCTACCGGCGTCACAAGAATAGGCGATTCAGCCTTTGTTGATTGCAAAGGTTTTTCAGGCAAATTGACAATTCCTGCTAATGTTACAAGTATTGGTAGTTTTTCCTTCTATTCATGCAAAGGCTTTTCCGGAGACTTGATTATTCCTGAAAATGTCACAGAAATAGGCGGTGCTGTTTTCGCCTATTGTGATGGCTTTTCAGGAAAATTGAAAATTTCCTCCAAGTTAACCAAAATAGAAAATTCAGTTTTCAATGGATGTAGTGGATTAAAAGGTGAATTGACAATTCCTGCCAATGTCAAAAGTATAGGTTATAGTGCGTTTTATGGATGCAGTGGTTTTACCGGAGATTTGATAATTCCGGCGGGTGTTACAAGTATAGGTGAATCTGCTTTTTATAATTGCAGTGGTTTTACAGGAAAATTGACAATCCCGGCCGGCGTTACAAGTATAGAACCTTATACATTCCAATGGTGTAGTGGTTTTTCAGGTGATTTGATTATTCCTGCAGGTGTTACAAGTATAGGAGATTATGCCTTTGAATATTGCAGAGGCTTTTCTGGTGATTTGATTATTCCTGCCAGTGTTAAAAGTATAGGTTACAGCTCCTTCCACGGATGTAGTGGATTGACAGGAAAATTGACAATTCCTGCCAGTGTCACAAGTATAGAAGGTTATGCTTTCAGCGGTTGCAGTGGTCTTTCTGGAACATTGACAGTTCCTGCCAATGTTAAAAGCATAGAAAGTGGAACTTTCAACGGATGTTATGGTTTCTCAGAATTGATTATTCCTGATGGTGTCACAAGTATAGGCGAAGCTGCTTTTTATGAATGCAGTGGTTTTACGGGAAAACTGACAATCCCTTCCAGCGTCAAGTCTATAGAAAATTATGCGTTTTATTATTGCGATGGTTTTTCATCGATTAATGTTCCGGCTTCCTGCTTCGTTTCTTCTACTGCATTTTGGGGGTGCGAGGATAAAGTTGTCGTTGAATGTGAGTTACCAAAGATCAATAGCGCAACTTGTGTATCAAACGGTGTGCAGCTTAAGTGGAATACTGTAGAAGGAGCTGCGAAATACCGTGTATTCAGAAGAACAGAAGGCGGAACATGGAGCGGAATAGCTAATACGAGTTCCACCACATATACAGATACAAAAGCGACATCGGGCGTAAAGTATTATTATGCAGTAAGATGTACAAACGCAGACGGAAGTGCATATACAAGTGTACTTTCGAAGGAAATGTCAATTGTATACATAAGCCAGCCTAAGTTAAGCAGCGTAACGCAGGTTACAAACGGGGTACAGGTGAAGTGGAACGCAGTAGGCGGAGCAACGAAATACCGTGTATTCAGAAAGACGGAAGGCGGAACGTGGACAGGAATAGCAAATGTATCAACCAATACATACGTTGATACAAAAGTACAGTCCGGAACAAAGTATTGGTATACTGTCAGGGTTACCAGCGAAGACGGAAAAACTTACTTAAGCACATGTGATGGAAACGGTTTGTCTATAGAAATTTTGAAGACAGAAGAATATCCATAT
>JAZLJG010000043.1:0-17118 GCA_045617745.1 Lachnospiraceae bacterium
ATTCTTAAGCAATTTCTCATTATCAAAGTCTCTGTAGACTATCAGTTCCTGCTCTCTCATATTCTTCCTCTTTCATAAATCAAGTTACTTCATTCTACCCCTTTTAAAACTTGATAGCAAGCAAGGGTTTGGCATATAATATAAAAAGAAAAGGGGGAGTATTTCATGAGCAAACTTTCTGAACGCATACTGGCAATAGCAATAGTGATTGCACTTGTGGCAGTTGCAGCTCTTTACGTAATCTCCAGAAGAAACCGAATAGTGATTTCAGAAGATACCGTGGGAAATCTTCCCGGAAATCTTAATAACAACGGTCTGTTTTGTGAGGCCGGCGGAAAGGTTTATTTTGCCAACCCTTCCGACAAGAACACCCTCTACGTAATGAATCCGGATCAGACAGACATTAAAAAGGTCTACAATCTTGCTGCAAGATACATTAACGTAGGCGGAAACTACATATTCTTTTACGGAAACATCATAAAGCAGGATTCCGGTATCGGAACTGCCATGACCAAGCCGGGCATGTACATGGTTTCCACAAAAGGTAAAGGCTTCAAATCCCTTACAAAGGAGAAATCCCAAAGTCTTCTTTTGGTAGGTGCCAACATTTTTTACCAGCACTACACCACAAAAGAAGGTGCGACCTTCCACCTCTACAACCTTAACAAAAGCGAAACCAAAGAACTTCTTCCCTACATGATTAACCCCGCAGGCTATTATGAAGGAAAGATTTACTATAACGGAGAAATAAATGACCACCACTTGTACGCCATGGATACCCGTACAGGTGATATTGAAGAGGTCTGGTCCGGTGATGTGTGGAACCCCATAAGGCAAGGCGATTACGTATATTACATGGATATCATGAATAACTACCGCCTCTGCAGATATAACATGAAAGAAAACCTTGTGGAAATACTTACCCACGACAGAGTTGATATGTACAACCTGTACGGTAACACGATATACTACCAGAAATCTTCCGCAAGCGAGCCCGCCCTGATGCGCATGAACACAGACGGCTCCAACGTGGAAACCATAGCAACCGGAGTTTATAACAGTATTAATATCACCTCCACCTACACCTATTTCAAGCCCTTCGGAGATGATTTTACTGTTTACTACACACCCACAAACGGTATTCCAAACGTCAAAAGATTTAACCCATAAACAAAAGGACAGGCAAATGCTTGTCCCTTTGTTATTTCTGTTATTCTTCTTTCTTAGGTACTTCAGAACACCTTGCTGCCCTGTACGCAAAATAAAATGCAAGATACTGGCACAAATTCAATGCCATACCGACCAACTCACGAAACCAGTGTTCAAGAAAATATTCATCTATACTGCTATTAATACTCAAAAAAGCAAGCACCTGAAGTGCCAATATAAAAATCCAGTCTCCATTACGTGGAATTACATTGGCAATAATCAATATGAGAATCATTTCCGTAATAATATAACAACACATATAAATAATACTACTATGTGCGTCACGGTAATAATCCCAATTCAATATGATGTATACAAAGCTCAATACAATATCAAGCAAAAGTGCAAATTTAATCCACGTCTTTTTATAAAAAGCTCCCAGCCACATAAGAATTATGGGCACATCTGAAATAAGAAAATTAACCCAGTCTCCCTCGCCGCTTAAATACCATCCTACAACAATGGCAAACAAAGAAGCTGCCCAGGCCAATGCCTGATCCTTCGTCATTTTACTGATTTTATGAGGCATTCTTTTGCTTACAAACCGTAATACTATAGAAAGTAACATGGCAATTACGATTGCAAGAATCCAATGGAAGGTTTCATTTTCGCTATAACCAAAAAGTTCAAGGCCCAGTCTTGAAACAAGAAGCGACGGCAAAAAGAACACCCTTGCTCCTGAGATAAAGAACAAAATGATTGCAGTCATTATTACCGCAGCAATACCGGTTCCTATATCTCCGTCGCTGCTTTCTGAGGTTCCACGGCTAAAGCTTCTTTTGATATTCTGCTCTCTCTCGTAATCCTCTATCTGCCTTTCCAGTTCAAAATAGTCTTCATCAGTAAGCTGGAGTTTGTCGCCAAATTCCTCATTGTACTGATTATTGTAATAATCCTTTAAAAGGTCCTCTCTCTCGCCGTAGGATGTTACATGGTCTATCGGTCTGTAACCGGTTTTATAAACCTTTTCGGCAAGACGTTTTCTGTCGGAATAATTGATTCTTCCCATCTTTTTTCTCCTTCTAATTATTTAACTCAGCAAGCATTTCACCTGCCCGCTTTCCGTTTAACGGGTGTCTTATGTATGGATCTATCTCTTCCAATGGTTTAAGTACAAACTCACGGTTCTGCATGTCCACATGAGGAACCATCAGTTTCTCCGAATCTATCACGCTGTCATCGTAATAAATAATATCCAGGTCGATGGTTCTGGGCCCCCAGTGTTCGAGGCGTTCCCTTCCAAGACGTGCTTCTATTTCATTAAGTTTTTTCAAAAGATTAAAAGGCGAAAGAAGGGTTTTCACCATCCACATACCGTTTGTAAAATCAGGCTGATCGGTCACGCCGTAGGGTTTGGTTCTGATAAGTGAAGATTTCTTTACAATCTCGTTCCCCTCCATCTTCTCGAACATCTCTGCGGCCTTTTCAATCGTCTTAGGACCATCTCCGATATTGGAGCCTACGGCAATATATGCTATATGCCTCTGACGTTTAATATAAACCGATACGTTGTCAAAGTCCATGGGAATAGGTGCATGGGGCTTGAATACCTCCACCTCAACACAATCCAGAACGTCATAGTTCGTCAGTAGATTAGTGGCAACTTCTTCAGCCGCAGATTCTATAAGGTTGTAAGAATACTGTGTGAAAACCTTCTGAATCAGTTCACAGGCTTCTCCATAGTTTACGGTCTTCTCAAGATTATCCGTATTTCCCGCAGGGGACAAAGAAAGATGCATGGTTACATCAAGGGTAAACTCCTGACCCTTGCTTCTCTCTTCCTCAAAGCAGCCGTGGTATGCATATATTTTCAATCCTTTTATTCGTATTTCGTCATAGCTTCTAAGCATTTTTCACTGCCTCCAGCATCTGAATAAGGCGTTTATTAGCCTTAATATCATGAACCCGTACAAAAGAAGCACCCTTCATAACAGCAAGTGCTGTGGTGGCAAGAGTACCCTCCAGCCTTTCTTCCATAGGAAGTTCAAGCGTATCTCCTATAACGCTTTTGCGGCTTGCGCCCAAAAGCCACGGGCAGCCAAGGTGCCCTATCATATCCATATTATTTAATACCCAGAGATTCTCTTCCCTTGTTTTGCAGAAACCTATACCCGGGTCGAGAATAATTTTATCCTCAGATACCCCTGCCTTAACCGCAGTATCAAGAATCTGCGAAAGGTCAGTATAAAAATCCTCGCCAAAATTCACATAATTGTGTTCATAACGGTTGTGGGTAAGACAGCAGGGCTTTGTTGAGGAAGCCATAACCTCCAAAAGTTTTGGCGTTTCGCATACATTCTTCACAACATTTATCATATCCGCTCCGGCCTTCAGGCCTTCGAAAGCGGTCTCTGCCTTGTAAGTATCAAGAGAAACAGGAATATCAAATTCCGATTTAATCCTATCGATAACAGGAATAACACGGGATATTTCTTTGTCCACGGAAACCTTTTTAAAGCCCGGCTTTGTGGATTCTCCCCCCACATCAATAATGTCGGCGCCCTCTTCTATCATTTCTTTGACACGAAATAAAGCGGAATCTATATTGTTATAAACCCCGCCATCCGAAAAGGAATCCGGTGTAACATTCAGGATTCCCATAATATATGTATGATTTTTACAGTCAAAATCACGATTTCCTATAATCACTGTTATTTCCTCAGCATATCGTAAAATCTTCTTTGTAAAGCCTCGTTATCCGAAAACTCACCACGGGTAGCAATTGTAACGGTTTTGCTTCCCGGCTTTTTGATGCCGCGCATGGTCATGCACATATGCTCTGCTTCCACCATCACCATAACGCCCTTGGGATTTAAATTGTCCATTAAGGCATCCGCTATCTGGGAAGTCATCTGCTCCTGTATCTGCGGACGGCGGGCAAATATTTCAACGGTTCTTGCAAGCTTGCTGATTCCCACAACTTCTCCGTTGGGAATATATGCCACATGGGCATGTCCGAAAAAGGGAAGAAGATGGTGTTCACAGGTGGAATAGAACAAAATGTCCTTTTCAAGCACCATTTCACTATTATCTACCTTGAAACGCTTTTTAAGTATTTCAGAAGGCTCCATATCCATTCCGCCGTAGATTTCCTCGTACATTCTGGCGATACGTTCGGGCGTCTCCTTAAGACCTTCACGGGAAGGGTCCTCTCCCATTCCTTCAAGCAATAATTTAACTGCTTTTTCAACCTTTTCTTTATCTATCATCTAAATCACTCCATGTGCGTCTGCCTTAATGTTTTTAAAGTTCTGCACCGCTTTTTTTACTCCCCCGAGATGGGACAAAGAACCAAATACCACAATAACCGCATCCTTGTCCGAAGAAGCAACCATCGAAGCCATTTCAACAGCCTCTTCAATGCTGTCAAGGCTTGTAACCACAGGATTATATGGCTTAATAACCTCCGCAAGTTCAAAAGAAGACATTGTGCGGGCTTTATTCGGTGTTGCTACGGTAAAGATACAGGAGGCCAGGTCTACGGTGTTTTTAACCACCGTTTCCACGTCCTTGTCCTTCAACATTCCCATTATATAGATAAACTTCTTATTTGTAAAATAAGTTTTTAACGTCTCCCTAAGCCTTAAAGATGCAGGCTCATTATGGGCTCCGTCAATAATAATCAAAGGCTTCTTAAGTATCACTTCTGCCCTTCCGGATTCGGAGGCTTCAAGAATTCCCTTTCTTATATATTTGTCATCAAAAGAAAGGGCCTTTGCCACATCAACCGCAAGGACAGCATTCTGAACCTGATAAGTTCCCAAAAGGGTGGTCTCAAGGTTCTTAAGATTTTTATAGGAAAACTTTGTTCCGGACAGCCTGTACTTAATATCCTTTGCATCAGTATAATCCGATTCAATAAATGTACAGTTACATTCCAGAGCTTTTTTACGGATTTCTTCAAGTGCTTCCGGTTCCTGCTTTGTGGTCACCACAAGGGAACCGGGTTTAATGATTCCCGCCTTGTTCTTCGCAATCTTTGAAACCGTATCGCCAAGATACGAAGTGTGGTCAAGGCCTATAGCCGTAAACACGCAGGCAACTGTATCTTCTATAACATTTGTGGCATCTAAAAGGCCCCCCATTCCGGCCTCCAGGACCACGTAGTCACATTCTTTTTCCTTAAAATAAAGGAAAGCCATAGCTGTTTCCACTTCAAACCTGGTGCAGCCAATGGTATTGACCATTGAAACTTCCGTTACAAGCCTCGCGTAATCCGCCTTTGAAACAGGCCTTCCGTTCACGGTAATGATTTCCCGCACGTCAAAAACAGCGGGCGATGCATATACACCCACTTTCTTACCCGCGGCCCTAAGTATCCGGGATATATAAAGGGCCGTGGAGCCCTTTCCGTTTGTGCCCACTACGTGGATATACTGCCGGGCCTTCTGTGGATCATTAAGGGCCTTCAAAAGCCCCTTAATGCCTTCAAGGCCCGGGTGAATTCCCCGCTTACCAAGGCTTTCAAGATACTCTAAAGATTCATCATAGTTCATAGGCAAATAATATATTTTTTCTTTTCCCAATGCAAGTGTTGAAAGTGATAATTATGTGTGATATCATTTCATAAAATAAAGAATTTGAGGAGGCACTATGGAAGCTTTAGAATGCATTAGAGGAAGAAGATCCGTCAGAGAATTTACCTCTGAACCCGTTTCAAAAGAAACAATCGAAGCTGTTATTGATACAGCCCGTTTCGCTCCCAGCTGGAAAAACACTCAGATTTCCAGATACGTAGTTCTTACAGGAGACACCAAAAAGGCTCTTGCCGATTCAGCATTTGAAGCGTGGGTTGGAAATGCCAATATCACCAATAACGCTCCCATGGTAATCGTTCAGACATACATTAAGAACCGAAGCGGTTATGAACGCGATGGTTCTTTCTCCACCTCCAAAGGTGACCGTTGGCAGAATTACGACTGCGGTATCGCAGCCGAAGCTTTCTGTCTTGCCGCTTATGAAAAAGGTCTTGGCACCGTAATCATGGGCATCTTTGATGAAGAAAAAGCCGCAAAGGTTATTAATCTTCCCGAAGAGCAGGGCGTAGCAGCCATTATCGCCGTAGGATATCCCGTTTCCAAATCCGACGCTCCCAAGCGTAAAGAGGTTGCGGATTTAGTTACATATTTAGGTTAATTAGAGAAGGCTTAGCCTTCTCTTTTTTACATATTAATGACTTCCCTGAGAGGAATGAATAAGTAAAAAGGAGAAACATCTATGAGACACCTTATGAGTCCTTTGGACTTTTCTGTTGAGGAGCTTGACAAACTCTTCGATCTTGCAGGAGACATTGAAAAAAATCCCGCAAAATACGCCCACGTATGCGATGGCAAGAAACTTGCCACCTGCTTCTATGAACCCAGCACCAGAACCCGCTTAAGCTTCGAAGCTGCCATGATGAACCTTGGCGGCAACGTTTTAGGCTTCTCTGAAGCCTCCAGCTCCAGCGCCGCCAAGGGTGAAAGCGTATCGGACACCATCCGGGTCATTTCCTGCTACGCTGATATATGCGCCATCCGTCATCCCAAAGAAGGCGCTCCCATGGTAGCCGCAGCCAAATCCGAAATTCCCGTAATAAACGCAGGCGACGGCGGTCACCAGCATCCCACACAGACACTTACCGACCTTCTTACCATAAGAAGCCTCCACGGAAACCTTAACGGCTTCACCATCGGTCTCTGCGGCGACTTAAAGTTCGGAAGAACCGTACATTCCTTAATAAGAGCTCTTCTTCGCTACAATAACGTACACTTCGTATTCATCTCTCCCGAGGAATTAAAAATCCCGGACTACATCATAGATGAGTTAAACGAGCAGAACGCCACCTACGAAGAAGTCATAAAGCTTGACGACGTAATCGGAAAACTCGACATTCTCTACATGACACGAGTTCAGAGAGAACGCTTCTTCAACGAAGAAGACTACGTAAGACTCAAAAACTTCTACATCCTTACAAAAGAAAAACTGGATAAGGCCAAAAAATCCTGTATCGTTCTTCATCCCCTTCCCCGTGTAAACGAAATCTCCGTGGAAGTGGACGACGACCCCAGAGCATGCTACTTCAAGCAGGCCCGGTACGGCGTCTACGTAAGAATGGCCCTTATCATGACTCTCTTAGGACTGGAGGAAAAGTAGAATGTTAAACATAGGACAAATCGAAGAAGGCTTTGTATTAGACCACATAAAAGCAGGCGAAAGCCTTGATATCTACTACAAGTTAGGACTTGATAAAATCGATAACACTGTAGCCATCATCAAAAACGTCAAAAGCAACAAGATGGGCAAAAAAGACATTCTCAAGGTTGAATGTGACATCGAAATGCTTGACCTTGAGGTACTTGGCTTTATCGACCACAACATTACCGTCAACGTAGTAAAGGGCGGCAAAATCGTAGAGAAAAAAGCCCTCACCCTTCCCAAAGAAATCACCAACGTAATAATGTGCAAGAACCCCCGCTGCATCACATCAATCGAGCAGGAGCTTCCCCACATATTCGTTCTTACAGACCCCCGCCATGAGGTATACAGATGCAAGTATTGCGAAGAAAAGGCTGAAAAGCGATAGTAAAAAGCCGGAAATACCCGTTTAAGTATTTCCGGCTTTATTAATTATTCAACCACTATCGGTATTATTCTGCTTCCCTGCGGTTTAGTATAAGTCTTTCCAAACAGCTTAACATCCTCGCCCTGATTTACATGAACGATAAGTAATCCATTTTCCAGATGCGAATCATCAACCTTATATGCTCCTTCAACATCAACTTTTAAAAGCGAGTTATTAATCGATTCATCCCCATTTATTAATATAAAGAACATCCTGTTATCCGCAGCGCTTATTCTATCATCACGATTCACTGTAATAGTATAGTTTGTATCAGAATATTCTTTACCATCAATAGTTGCATTTGCCACAATTCGCACTGCACTGTAATCTTCAAACGAATCTGCTTCTACTCTTCGATCACCATTAGAGAACTGAAACTTCTCTGCGGTTCCATCTTCTCCGAGTCGGAGAATGGTAGAACCCATTTCATTGTTCTTTGCATCATAGCATTTTATTTCAACTTCCTGATTATTCAAACCTGTTTCTCTTCCGGAAGTCCTTTTAAATCCGTAAACGTTTGCTCTTATATCTCTGCCTAAGTTGTCAGCATAATTCCCATATACCGTAAGAAACGTGTCATCCGATCCTTTTGTATTTGATACAGCCCTCGAAAACAACCATTCAGAAGGCTTAATACCATCTATGGTTTTACCATCCGCTACTCTGTCCATGATTTCACACAGCACATCGTTTTCTGTAAATGGTGCACCGGTTTCAGCACAGTATTTTACTCTTTCCATAGATACTTTTTGCCAATAATCATATGTTCCCGGAGTGCTTAACGCAGTATCAAGATAATATACTGCACACGAAGCAGCAAAGTCTGAAAAAGATCTGTTTGCCTTATCTCCATCTACAATAGTACCGTTTAATGCATCTTTTCCCACATACTCGAATAAATCATAATAATTGGGTAAACTGCCTTCATCAATACCTTCTGCCACAAGAATCCTTTCAGCTAATATAGTATGCGCTTCCCATAGCCATTGACCGGTGTTATACAAAACCGAATCATTATTATTCTGAAGCCAAATATGTCCAGTTTCGTGAACCAGTCCCGCAATACACTGTCTGATGTCTTCGGAAGCAACCGGTATACCCATTTCAATGCGGTTTTCTGCGGGAATCTGTTCATTTATCCTGGCGCTTAACGTTCTATCATCCATCTGCCATGTCAAACCCTGTTCCGAAAAGTCATCGGCAATTGGTCCGAAAATCACATTCAAATAAAGGTAATATTTCTTCCAGGCATCCTGCAAAACCTGCTCATCACATGGCCATCTGTCCCCTTTTATATATAAAGTCGGAGCGACCAGTGATTCATCCTTAAGATTATCAAGAATGTGGACTTCCGGATCGTTATTGTCCTCAAAATTGAAATCATCCATAGGGTCCGGTCCGGGATTGAAATCATCCATTTCGCCCTTTTCTTTTTCGTTTTCTTCTTTCTCTGTGCTGACTACATTAACAGCTGACTTATCCTCTTTCTGCACATCTACACTTTGCTGAACCGGTTTCGCAGCAGAGGTTTTCTCGACCTCCACACTTTCAGTTTTTCCACAACCGGCCATTAATAAAAACAGCACTAATGAAAAAACTATTCCTTTCTTCATCCTTATTCCTCCTTTATTCTAAATTCTGAATACCGCTTCCGTGACAGCTGCCACACCAACGATAACCGTTTAATTCGCAATTGCACCTATAACCGCCGGTTCCACCGCATGCCTCACAGAAATAGTATCCCAAACCATTGCAGTACTGACAGTCTGCTGTTTCGTTTTCTCCTGCCGGATTGTTTTCTCTGCGTTCTTCAATTCCCGTTCCGTTACATTCTCTGCACATTTCTTTTCCGGGAATTCCGCCGGGATTGCGTATGGTTCCATCCGGGCCATTGTGTTCACAGCAATTCGGGCAATAAGTGTCACTTGCACCCTTGCAATTTTGACAAACACCTGATCCTTGACACCTGTAACACGCATCCGTTCCTACTACATTTCCTTCATTAACTCCGCCACCTGCAGTAACATCAATATATCCAGAACCACCGCAGGCATTGCAGGCTCCTGTTCCATTACAATGGTTGCAGTTAATAGGTCCTCGTCCGGTCCCATTACACCTTTCACAATCCACCCACAAACTTCCATTACATACATGGCAAGGAACAGGACCAGCTTCCTCACTTCTGCTTTCATTTTGTTCTTTTCCCTGACAATGTTCGCAGACATGTGTTTTTTCTCCTCCACAAGCCTGACATGCAAAAAAGGGATTACCATGACAGTCTTCACATAGAACCGTTCCCCGGCCACCGCATTCAGCACATTCAGTCATTACTGATTCATTGATTTCCACAATGGACAAATCTACAGTGTTCCCTTTCTCTTCCGTCATGTATCCTCTTGATCTGGACTCGGAAACCACATAGTCCACAGCAGATACCATATCCATTCCGATAATATCAATCATGCCAAACAAATCTTCTGCGTCATCATTCAAAGGATGAACAGCAACCACCAAAAGATCATCATTCGCATATATATCCAATTCGGGATTTATCTTCAAATTGTACCTGACCCCATACACTTCCCCGCTTGGAAGTGTTTTGTCTTCTTCCAAGTGAACAACTTCTGTTTGCCCTTCTTGTACTATCAACACAGAGGGCTTTTCATCGACCTTTTCCTGACTATCGATTTCCCTCATTCTTTCATCTTTACAGCCTGCCAAAAGAAAAACCGCAAACAAAGCCATAAGGCTTATAAACACTCTTTTTCTCATTCGCAATTCCTTTATACTTACATATCCAAAGCGAGCCTGAATACAGCATTTGTGCTGTAATTCAAGCTCGCCGTTAATTACTTCAATCTGCCTGTTCAGTCTTCATCTCTTTTTCGAAGAGCCAGAACCAAGCCTCCTGCCACTACAACGACACCTGCGATTCCGATAAGAATAAACATACCTGTGTTGGATTTTTTAGCTGTTTTCTCAACAGTGACAGCTTCTGTAGGTGTATCGATTGTATCTTCGGGAAGTTTAGTTTCTTCTTCCTTCCGGTCTTCCTTAGGTTCTTCTTTAATATCCTCTTTTTTCTCTGATACTGTTAAATTTTCCTGTACTGTTTCTTCTTTTTCCTCTTTCAAAATTTCAGTAACAGTATCTGTATCCTTTTGGGAAGACTCTTCTTTTGCCTTTTTATCCGGCGTTACTGCAGGATCCGGTGCAGGTGCGGGTTCCGGGTCAGGCTCCGGATCGGGCGCGGGCGCGGGTGCAGGTGCAGGAGGCGCCTTAGGAACCGTAACTTCCTTAGTGGTCCAGTCTCCTCCGTTATAATCTGCCGCATAAACCGTGTATGTTGCCTCTTCAGTTAGATTCAAGCCTGTCATTGTAATAGAAAAAGCGTTTGTGGAGTTCACACCTGCCGACTCCATGCTGACAATTTCACCATTACTGTCCCTTATCTGAACTACTACTGCCAGAATTCCATCATCTACCGTGCCTGAAACACTAACTGATGTTTTTGTTGCATCCGCCGATAATGTCTGTACATTTAATGAAGGCAATGCCAGTGCGGTATTTTTAAATAAAAATGCTATTATTACAGCCAAAATGGCTACGCCTGCTTTTTTCATATTTCCACCCCCTTATCTTGTCCATAAAACTCCACGACCGGAGCCAAGCTTCATTCCGTTAAAGGAAGTCTCACTGTTAAATCCCTGACTTACAGCATTAACTTCAACTTTTACCGGAGCATCTGTTGAACTTCCCTCGTAAAGTACAAAGTCACTTGACTGGCAGTTTCCTGTGTCGTTGTGATCCCATGCAAGATTAAGTGAAGATTTATTCCCGATAAGTTCCTTTGTAACGGTTCCGTCTTTCCACGTATATGTTACATAGAGATCAACATAGTTTGATGTGCCTCCCTGCTCAGGGTAGTAATAAGTAGCTTTTATAATAGTTTCACAATCTTTTGTAAAAGTATATGAAGGTCCGTTTTCCGTTCCATGCATAAGGACTGTGGAACTACCGGCACTTCCGCCTCTCTGTTCCTGAATATCAAGACCAACTCTGTGAATAACAATATATTCCGTCTTGTCACCCTCAGCGGTTTCATATGTAACCTTAAATTTTACCTGATCATAGAAATCTGAGTTAAACTCAGCCTTCCATTTCCCGGTGCCGGAATCCTTATAAACTTTGACTGCTTCGTCAGGAATACTTGCATCTGCCTTTTCAATAGCCTTTATTCCTTCAACTTTGCCATTAACTGTAACGGGTGCAAAAGCCACATCCTTGTTTCCAAAGAAAATATCAGCTTCCTTTGTAGTGGATGAACTGCTGTCAGAACCATAAATAGGATCTACCGCAAAACTCCATGAAGGAGTACTTCCGAGTCCGGAAGTGGAGCCCTGAATCTTCATCCCTCTGAAATCGTTTTTGTAGAAAGAGAACTTTCCGAAAATAACATCGTGTCCGGTATCTCTGGCCAATTCCTCATTTCGACCCTGAATAGTCACGAGGGCTGTTTCGTCTTTGTCGGTCATAACAAAGTTATCTAAAGAAGCGCCGTTTCCGAAAATACCTACATTCCTTCCATAATCGTTATACTGACTTCCAATATCAAAATCAGCTACTGCGCAAAATGCTCCATCACCACTCTTACTTCCTGTTGAAGGGTCAATCGCATCGTCAGATTCACGATCTGTATTACGAATAAAGTACTTAGTAGTAGTTCCCTTTGTCGCATACATAACAACATTCTGAGTGCTCTTTGTTGAATAAATAGAATCGTCGTCAAACTTAAATAAATATGCCACTCCTGAAGCGCTAACACTCCTTGTTGCTTCCGCTTCATCAGTATAAGTAAATTCATACTTGTATGCTGTCAAAGTACGTTCAACATCATCTCCATCCAATACTTTAAGATTGTCAGCCGGAGAAGCTTCGAAAGAAAGCTTGTCCGTAAACCAGGCAACCCCGTTTACTTCTTCGTACTGGCTTACACGCTTAAAGCTGTTTCCTGCATCGCTTGAAAATGCCGGATAATAAAGGACCTGTGCCATACCTAATTTCAAATCGTCAGAATCAATATCACCATCTTTGTCCCAGTCACCGAAGGCATACTTTTTGTCTTCGATTAATTTTTTGAAAGAAGCTGCCTTATCAGCATAATTCACCTTTTCTTTAAAGTTTACCGATAAAGTATTCTCACCTTCAGCTAAGGCCCACATAAATCTGTTGTTTGAAATCTCAGATGTCCTGTCTGTATCGTTAGCACGAAGACTGTCAACCTGGTATCCCTCATCCGGGGATATAGTTACTTCAACCGTTTCTTCATCACAGGAGATTCTGTACCATCCTCCGTCTTCTCTCGGAGTCCTTCCAAGATTAAATGAAATATTACCGTGTTCGCCTACAATATAGCTTATTCTGCTTCTGTACGCTTTTTCCTGAAATCTTACCGTAATACCGCTCATAAAGTGATTATCATCACCAAGCGAGATTTCCAATATTTGTCCTGCCTCATCATAATTAGTAATAAGGCTGTCTTGTCCATCCATAATATCCTGCTTAGAAAGTCTCGCATTATGTAAAGGGTCTTCGTCAACAGGATATTCTACTTCATAAAACTCCCATCCTTCATCAGAACACAATTTGATTCTTATAGCATTGTTTTCTGAAGAAAACTCGTATCTGTTGTCATAATTGGGATCAATTCTCATGCGTGGATTGTTTTCACCTGCGGGCTCAAGATGTCCGGCCCCATCCGTAAATACTTCTGCGCCATACCCTGTACAGGTAAATCTAATAGTAATACCACCAATAAAAGGATTTTCATCCTCAGGTGCTATTTCCAGCATCTGTCCTGCCTCATTATAATTACTGATGAAACTGCAACTTCCATTCATAAGGTCCTGTGTCGAAAGCCTTACATTATGTTCAGGATATTCGTCAACAGGGTATTCCAATTCTGAGAAAGCCCATCCCTCATCGGGACATACTTTTATTCTAAAGGGCTTATTTTCTGAAGAAAACTCGTATCTGTTGCCGCAATTGGGATCGATTCTCATGCTTGGATTGTTTTCTTCTTCGGGCTCAAGATGTCCTGCTCCGTCTGTAAATACTTCAGCACCAAAACCGCTTGGACCATTTGGATCGAAAAATCTAATATCGACACCCCAAAGCTCTCCTCCGGGTCCGTCAAAAGTAAATGTCAATTCACCGTTTGCATCATTATATGAAATAAACGGGCAAGAATTTTCTGTTCTTCCGGCCAGATCATCTACTGAATAAACATGTTCACCTGCTTCATCCCAAAAAGCCAGTTCAGAAAAAGGACAAAAGGGATCTTCAGAAACTACAATAGCAGTAATAACATTGCTACTATATCTTACCTTCACTGCATTTCCTAAAGAAGCTGCCTCATAATCCGGATGTGCCTCAAAATCAAAGTCTATATGTCCGGGACCATTTGCAAACATTTCCACAAAGTAAGGTCTTTGATCGTAAGGATTAATGTCCTCATATCTTCCAAGTTCACTGTAAACAACTCTCATGCCCCAATATTGTCCGCCATTATCAACAATATCCATAGCATCAGTAACATTTTCTCCGTCCGGTCCTTCAGTTTCCTTATATCCGGGAAACTCTTCGTTAGGAGTAGGATCAAAATCACCGCCATACCAGTCGCCACCGATTTCTTCACCGAGATCAAGTTCGCAAGTATTGTCCTTCATAATCAATACATCATCGCTTGGATCTCCTTGAGCTGAAACATCCACATCATTTACAAATATGTATGTCTTTTCTTCTTCTTTGAACCATTCATCCTCGTTTTCCGGATTTTGAACCATTTCATTATGAAGATCTTCTCCGTCCAAAGAAACACTTAAACCTTCTTCACTCTCCGCCTTGGAGCCATCAAAAAGATTTATTACTTTTTCATATTCCTGACCGCCGTTCCATTCAGTTTCTTCGTCATTCGAAGAAACTGTTTCCTGAATCCAGCGTTCTCCGTCAGGAGCGATTATTTCCTCTTCACCATCCATAACCGTTAATGCTACCGCTAATGAAGAATTATTCGCAAATACCAGTACAAGTACCAGTATCGCTGCAAGAATCTTCCTCATTTTGTCATTTCCTGTTTTCATATGATATCCCTCCTCACACAGGTGATACTAAAATTCTAAAAAGATAACATTTGTTATCAGTTAAAAACAGGGCATTCTCGGTCCGAATTTCGGATAGTTTTTGGATAGTTTTTGGATAGTTCCTAATATAGGCGCTCTTTCAAAGGGAATTTTTAACTGATAAAAATGACATTTTTTCATGTTTGAGATAAAATATCACTTAAAAGAAGAATAAATAGTTAATAGGAAAGGTTATTTATGAACAAAGAAAACAGAACAAACTTAATTGCAATAGGTCTTTTTTTGTGTTTGTGCTTTCTTAGTGTTGCTGGCTTCTATTTTTGTTGGATGTATCGTCTGGTAGAATTTATCGGAGCAGATAAAACAGACTGGTTTATGGAAGTTTTCTCTTACATATTTCAGGCAGTAGGTATTTTTATAATGCTTTTAGTTATTAAGAAGAAAAAAGAACTGATTGCAAACCTATATTTCTACCCTTCGGTTATCCTGCTCTCAGTCCTTTTGTCATTTTTAATATTCTACTCAAAATCGTTTTCTTTCCTTGTAATATTCGGCATTATAGAATGTATTCTCACCGGAATAATCCAGGGATTTTACTTCTATTTTCTTTCGGCCTACCTTGAAAGACGGTTTCAATGCATTACTCTGGGTGTAGCCTCAGGCATATCCTCTCTTTTAAATGCGGCCTTCTCTTCAATGGAAGGTGGCACATTCACAGCCTCTGTAAAGGCAGTTTTTCTGTATTCGTTTTTATTGCTAATTACCATCGCCCTCTGGTTGTTAATCATACGTAAGAAAAATGATAATACCGAATTTGTTAATGTGAATCACTGCAGAACAGTAACAAAAAAGCAACTTGTTTTTTCTGCTTTAATTATTTACCTGTTTTGGTGTATTTCATCCCTTGGTTTTTATTTCCCTCTTTATGGCACCGCAATAACAGGAATCAACTACGAAGTCCTCAGGATTACGTCATTTATTGGTGTTATTCTTGCAGGCATTATAAACAAGGAAGACAAACGAAACGGCCTCATTTGCTGTCTTGCCTGTATGGCATTCCCTTTCCTTTCGCTGGCTCTTCAGATGTATACCGGACCCTTAGCAGTTATTTACTTTTTAAACTACATATTCACAGGTTTCCTTTCCATCTACAGATTCGGACTATTTGCCGATATTGCAAATATGAAGGATGAGAAAAACAATCTTTTGCCTTATGCCTGTGTAATAGGACTTATTTTCGGAAGATTCGGCGAAGCCTCCGGTGCTGCACTGGGAATTTCCTTCGCAAAATACCCTGTTGTAAATTTATTACTTATTACCATACTTTTTGTACTTTGCATTGTAGTCTTCATGTTTCACTATACCTCTTTCTTCACAGTCACCTTCAAAGAAGAAAAGACTCCCGAGGAAAAGAACACATCCTTCCGTTCAAATTATGATTTGTCCACAAGAGAATATGCGGTTCTCTCTCTTCTTGTTAAAGATCTTTCAAACCGTGAAATTGCAGACCAGTTGTTTATTTCCGAAAATACAGTTCGTTTCCATGTAAGTAACCTTTTAAAGAAAACCAACTGTCAAAACCGCAAGGAAATAATAAATCTATATAATAATCACTAACCCGTTTTCACACACATAAATGCCCCAAAGAATCAATTTTCTTTGGGGCATTATTTTTCATCTTCTTCGATTATCTTTATACAACTCATAGTAATCAGCTTCCACATCATCAAGTCTTCGTGAGAACCAGTACTTAGCATCATCTAAGGCTTTGTTATATATAACAGGAGCCAGTTCCTTCATAAACAGATCATACAGCCCTTCCTGATGAAGAATCCCTATATCCTCTCCCCTCTCATCAAGATAATATGCATGTATGCTGTCCAATATTTCTTTCTTTGTTTCATCAGAGATTTTAAAATTATTCATTTTCCCTCCGCGCTTTTCTAATATTCAGCGCTTCTACTGAGTTATGTCAACCGCGCTTCGATACTTTCCTCTTTATGGCAATAATATTCAAATCTATAAGCAAAACTATTGCCCACAAAAAACTGCGTTTCGAAATTAGGCAATAATATAAAACATTCAACACCAAATTATGGTCCATTTTCCACCCTGGCCCGGTCTATCGGCAATAATTTCACCTATCTTCCCGTACAATTATTG
>JAZLJG010000044.1:0-20538 GCA_045617745.1 Lachnospiraceae bacterium
AACAATTACGAGCCACTTCGGCTGTCCCCCTTGCGGCTTTTTAGAGCAAGCCGTCTGCGGGGGCCCGTTACCACTCAGCTCTCGTGGCGCATAGTATTGTCGTTTTTTATTGCTCCCGTACGACCCTGCGAAAATACACATTATACAATGGCCTCCTGCTGACAGTAGGGACACTCCTTGATGACAGTTTCCCCCGTCCCCAATGGCACGATATTGTGTAAATTTTCTGAAAGATATTTGTTTTATGTGGGGGAAAACTTTGTTATAATACCTTTTATATGAAAAAGAGGCGTTAGTAATGTTTAAAAAATATGACAAAAATATTATTAAATCTGCCATAAACATGGCATGGCCGGCGGTTATTGAGTCTTTTTTTGCCGCTTTTGTGGGATTGGTGGATTCTTATATGGTGAGCGGCCTTGGCAGTAACGCGGTGGCCGCTGTAGGACTCACAACACAGCCCAAATTCTTGGGCCTTTCTTTATTTTTTGCGGTAAATGTGGCTGTTTCAGCGCTTGTGGCCCGTAGAAGAGGGGAAAACAAGCGTGATGATGCCAACAGAATTCTTGTTACGGCTCTTACGTTTATCGTGATGGCATGTGCAGTTATAAGCACTGTTATGGTTATTTGTTCAGATGGTATCATTCGGTTTTGCGGTTCCAATGAAGATACCCACGATATGGCAGTGGATTATATCAGGATAATAATCGGCGGTATGTTTTTTAATGTTATTTCCATGGGTATCAATGCGGCTCAGCGTGGAGCGGGAAACACAAAGATTACCATGCGTACAAATGTTACATCCAACGTTATTAATGTTATTTTCAATTATCTTTTGATAGAAGGACATTTAGGATTCCCCGCATGGGGTGTTAAGGGTGCTGCTGCGGCGACGGTTCTTGGTACGGTTGTGGCAATGTTTATGAGTATATTCTCGTTGTTTCCGAAGGATTGCTTTGTAAATATTCCTTACATCATAAAGGAGAAGATTTCGCCTAAGTGGCAGTCCTTTAAGTCACTGGTAAGTGTGGGATATTCGGTGTTCTTTGAACAAATCCTTATGCGTGTAGGTTTTATGGCTACGGCCATTATGGCTGCGGATATGGGTACCGCGGAGATGGCGGCCCATCAGGTAGGTATGAATATCATGAGCCTTTCTTTCTCCTTTGGAGACGGATTGCAGGCTACGGCGGTTGCACTTATCGGCCGGAGCCTCGGAGAGAACGACGAGGCAAAGGCCAAAGAATACGGCCGCACATGTCGTATGATAGGCGCATGCATTTCAGCATGCCTTGTGTTTGCATATTTCTTCGGAGGAAGGCCTGTTATGAGACTGTTTTTCCCGGAGGAACCCCATATTGTTGATATTGGTGTGACTATCACAAGAGTTATAATGTTTGTGGTATTATTCCAGATATCACAGGTTATTTACATGGGTTGCTTAAGAGGAGCGGGAGATACGAAATTTACCGCACTTGCATCCATAGTTAGTGTTACAATAATAAGAACGTTGTTTTCTTACCTTGGCGGATATACCCTTGGATGGGGCATTACCGGTGTCTGGCTCGGTATTCTTGCGGACCAGGTATCAAGATTCTGCTTTGGCTCCATAAGGTTTAAGCAGGGCAAGTGGACGAAAATAAAAATATAGGATAAGTGTTTATGATAGGTCTTGGTACGATTTTAAATGCATTATTTATTATAGTGGGCGGAGTTTTGGGCTTCTTTTTCGGAAAGCTTATTAAAGAAAGCATGCAGACCACACTTACGACGACCTGCGGTATAGCTGTTTTGTTCGTAGGTATAGCGGGTGCTTTGGAAGGCATGATGTCTGTTGAAGGAGCCAGAATCCTAAGTGGAAGAGGCGTATTTATAGTGGTATGCCTTCTTTTGGGCGCCATTGTGGGAGAGCTTATCGATATTGAAGGTAAGTTTGAAAAATTCGGCGAGTGGCTCAAGAAAAAGACCGGAAATGCAAAGGATCAGAACTTTGTTAAGGGCTTTATTAATGCTTCTTTTACCGTCTGCATAGGTGCAATGGCAATTGTAGGCTCTATTGAGGACGGTTTGAACGGCGATTATTCCATTCTTTTGACAAAGTCCATTCTGGATTTGATTATTGTTATGGTAATGACCGCATCTCTTGGAAAAGGCCCTGTCTTTTCCTTTATTCCCGTGGTTATTTTGCAGGGAAGCGTAACCTTGCTTGCAAGGTTTATCCAGCCTGTTCTTACTGATGAATCCATGGGCAATTTGTCCATGATAGGCTCCATTCTGATTTTCTGCGTAGGCGTAAATCTTGTGTGGGGCAGAAAGGTCAAAGTAGCCAATTTGCTTCCTGCAATTTTGTTTGCAGTGGCTTTCGCTTTTCTTCCGTTTTCGTTATAATAGGGGTAACGAATATGGGGGAAGGTTATGAAGATTATTCATTGTGCTGATCTGCACTTAGATTCCAAGTTAAACGCAAATCTTTCCAAGGCTAAGGCCAAAGAAAGAAAACAGGAAATACTGAATACATTTGTAAGGATGGTGGACTTTGCCGACAAGAACAAAGTGTCTGCCATTCTTATTTGCGGTGATTTGTTTGATACCAAAAACATTTCCGCTCTTTCAAGAAACACCTTTAAGGAGGCAGTTATTTCCCATCCTGAGATTGTGTTCTTTTACCTTAAGGGAAATCACGATAAGGACAATCTGATGAATTCCTTTGAGGAGGTTCCTGAAAACCTTGTTTTCTTTAATGACAGCTGGTCATCCTATGCTTTGGGCGATACTGACAGGGTAGTGATTCACGGAGTGGAACTTTCGGCGGAAAACAGCGTAAGTGTCCAGAATAACTTTGCTCCGGATCCTTCGAAGATTAACATTGTAATGCTTCACGGTCAGGAAGCGGAGACGGATGTTAAGGATAAGGCCGAGATTATTAATCTTAAACTCTTTAGAAGCAAGGGCATAAATTATCTTGCGCTGGGACATATCCATGAATATAAGAGAGCGGATTTGGATGGCTTTGCAAAGTACTGCTACAGCGGATGCCTTGAGGGCCGCGGATTTGATGAAGCGGGAGACCATGGATTTGTGCTTCTTGATATAGACGAAGGCAGGGGAACGGTGGAAGATTCCTTTGTTTCTTTTGCCTACAGAAGAGTTTATGAAATACCGGTGGATGTTACCGGGCTTAACAATACTCCGGCAATGTTGGAAGCCGTGAGAAAGGGTCTTAACGAATCACCTGCAAAGGATATCGACCTTGTGAAGGTGGTGCTTACGGGGGAAGTGGACGTTGAGTGCGAGAAGGACACGGATTTCATAAGAAGAACCTTTGAGGAGGATTTCTATTTTTTGAAGGTTTATGATAAAACGATTCTTAAAGTAGACCCTAAAAGCTATATGTACGACAGTTCTCTAAAGGGAGAATTTGTAAGAACCGTTCTTGGGGCCTGTGATATTACCGAAGAAGAAAAGGGCGAAATAATAAGAATCGGTCTGGAAACTTTGATGGGAGGTAAACCGGTGGTATGAAGATAGTATCAGTTCATATTGAAAATTTCGGTAAGCTTTCCAAAACGGATATGGATTTTACTGAAGGATTAAACGTTAAGTGTGAAGAAAACGGATGGGGAAAGAGCACTCTTTCCACATTTATTCGTGCTATGTTTTACGGCTTCGAGGGAGACGGCAAAAGAGACGAAATAAACTCCGAAAGAAAGCGTTTCACTCCATGGCAGGGTGGCGCATACGGCGGTTCTCTGGTGTTCGAAGCTCACGCGAAGACATATCAGATAACAAGATTTTTCGGAAGCAGGGCTTTGGACGACAGCTTTGAGTTAAGGGATTACAAGACAAATCTTGTGTCTGAGGATTATTCGGAAAATATAGGTGAAGAGCTTTTCCATATAAACAGTGAGTCGTTTATGAACACAGTGTTTATCAGGCAGAGCGACACAGCATCCTCAAAGGCTACGGATGACATCAACGCCAAGCTTGGTAACATTTCCGACGGGCTGGATTTAAATAATTATGCCCTGGCGGACAGTATCATTAAGGATGTTTTGAACAATTCCTCCGCCACCAGAAAAACCGGTGATATTGCAAGAGCAAAGGCAGAGGCTTCCGTTCTCAGAAGTTCCATTCAAAAGGGAGTGGGCCTTGAGGAAACCATGCAGGGAGTTTCTGAGCGAATAGAGGCTACTAAGGATCTTATTTCAAAGAAAAAGGCTGAACTTAGTGCTTTGACTGAGCGAAAGAACAAAGCCGTTAAATTTGAAAAACAGCTTTCCTTAAAGAAAGCTTATGAGGAGCTTTTGAGGGAATTTCGGGAAAAGGACGCTTTGCTGAAGGCAAAGCGGGAACTTTTCCCGGGAGAAATTCCCTCGAAAAAGCTTGCGGGAGACTGGGAGACAGCCTGCGACAGGATGAATCAGGCGAAAGCCGTTGTGGCGGGTACGCAGATGTCCGAAGCAGAGGAGACTCTCTACAAGAGTCTTTTGGAAACCTTCTGTGAAGGAATTCCTTCAGAGGAGAACTTCCAACAGGAGGGTGAAAAGGCCTCAAGACTTTTTTCGTTAAAAAATGATGCTTTAAGTCATAATCTTTCATCGGAGGACGAATTAAGGCTTTCACACTTTTCTGAAATCTTCCGGGATGTTGAGGCAGAGGAGAACGGCCTTGCAGAAGCTTCGGAGGACTGGAACGAAAGAACAAGACAGCTTTCCGAGTATAAACTGTTGGAAAGGGAATATTCGGACAAAGATTTCTCTCTTTCCGAGAAAAAGCCCGGCGGAGCGCTTATCTTGGTGGGCATTATTCTGATGCTTTTGGGCACAGGCTTCGCATATCTTTCAAAAGGCGTACTGGTTCTTTTCGATAAGCAGATGATAGCAGGCTTAACAGGAGCATTTTTAGGACTGGTTCTTTTGATATTGGGAGCGGTTAAGAAAGGTGCAAGGGGAAGAGAAATCGGTGTTCTTGCGGCTGACGTATCCAATATCAAGGGAAAAATGGCCGAGATAACGGATTTTTGTGATGATGTTTATGAGGCGGTACACAACCTCCTTCTGGACCACAATGCGGACTGTGAAGATGCATATGTTTCAAGAGCGCTGTCACGACTTTCCATGGAACTTCATGACTACAGGGTGCTTTTAAAGAGAAAAGAAGATTCTTTGAAGTTTTCAAATTCTCAGGAAATTGATTCGTTAAGGGTTTCTTTGGACGGATTTTTAAACAGTTACGGAATGTACGCTTCAGAGGGTGAGTATCTTTCGAAAATTGCGGATTTAAAGGGAAAGGCCGGGCATTTTAAGTCACTGGAATCCAAGAGCCGTGAGCACAAAAATGCAAAGGCATCTTACAATTCTCTGAAGGAAGAACTTACAGAACAGCTTTTGCACTACTCAATAGAGCCGGGAATGGATGTGTCTTCTACGGTTGATGATGTTTTGAACAATCTTACGGAATATGAATCCGTATTAAATATTTACAACGATGTGGCGTTAAGACTTGACCGATTCAAACAGGAAAACGACATAGATGTCACAGAAAACATTTCCGTGAATCCTGAAGACAAGAGCCTTGATGAACTGATAGAGCTTGAGTCAAATCTGAACGAGGAAATGGAGAACCTCAGAGCTAATCTTGCAACGGACACAAGAAGTCTAGACGATTTTAACGAGACCTACGAAAACTGGCTGGAGGAGAAGGAAGAGCTTCAGAGGCTTGAAGACGAAATTAAGGAAAAGACCATCCGCCTTCACTATGTAAAAAAGGCCGGAGAGTATCTTACCATGGCCAAAGAAAATCTTACGGCCCGCTATATGGAGCCGTTGCTCACGGGATTTTCCAAATACTACAGTGCACTTACCGGTGAACCTGCATCACGCTTCAGAATTGATGCGAACACCAATATTACGATAGAGGAGCAGGGAAAACAGCGCTCCACCCAGAGCCTTAGCTACGGCTATCAGGACTTGATAGGTTTTTGTATGCGTCTTGCAATGGCGGATGCCATGTACACGGGAGAGAAGCCCACGCTTATTATGGACGATCCTTTTGTCAATCTTGATGACAAAAAGATTGTGGGAGCAAGGGAGCTTCTTAAAGAGGTTTCAAAGGATTACCAGATAATATATCTTACCTGCCGGGAAAACCGGATTTAGGTGTATAAGGGACGGGTTCCAATTCGCAGGATGGCGGATAGGAACCTGTCCCTTTTTCGCCAAAAGGCAGATAGGAACCCGTCCCTAATTCGCCAAAAGGCGAATAGGAACCCGTCCCCGATTAGCCTTTTTGGAAGAATTGATAAAAAAAGCGTGGATAATTGTATACAATTATGCAGATTTTCATTGACACGGGTATTTTGCTTCGATAAAATGAATTAAAGTTAAGATTATAAGTATTTCGGAGGAAATTATGTCACTTTCTTTATCTGTAAAGGCACAGGCAGTTAAGCCTTCATCTACACTTGCAATTACCGCAAAGGCCAAGGAACTTAAACAAAGCGGCGTAGACGTAGTAGGATTCGGAGCCGGAGAACCGGACTTTAACACTCCTAAAAATATATGTGATGCAGCTGTTAAGGCTATTGAAACGGGATTTACAAAATATACGCCCGCATCAGGAACCAATGAACTGAAGGCAGCCATCAGCAAAAAGTTCAGAGAATTCAACGGTCTTGATTATGCGCCCAACCAGATTGTTATTTCAAACGGCGGTAAGCATTCTTTGACCAACATTTTTGATGCCATCATCAATCCCGGAGACGAGGTAATTATTCCCGCACCTTACTGGTTAAGCTATCCCGAGATGGTTAAACTTTCAGATGGTGTTCCGGTATTTGTATACGGTACCAAAGAAAACGGATACAAGATTACTGCAGAACAGCTTGATGCAGCCATAACAGATAAGACAAAAGCCTTCGTTTTGAACTCTCCCAATAACCCTACCGGTATGGTTTATACCAAAAAGGAGTTAAAGGCCCTTGCTGAGGTTATTGTTAAGAGAGATATATATTGTGTATCAGATGAAATGTATGAGAACCTTATCTATGACGGAGAGAAGCCTGTAAGTATCGCTTCCCTCGGTGAAGATATTTATAACCATACCATCACATGCTCTGGTCTTTCAAAGGCATATGCCATGACAGGATGGAGAATCGGTTATACAGGATCAAGCGCTGAAATTGCAAAGCTTATGTCAGCTATGCAGTCCCATGCTACTTCAAACCCCAACTCCATCGCACAGTTTGCTGCAGTGGAAGCACTTAACGGTCCCCAGAGCGATGTGAAGAAGATGCATGACGAGTTTGACAAGCGCCGTGTTTACATGTATGAACGAGTAAAGAACATGCCCTATGTAGACGTTATGAAGCCTCAGGGTGCATTCTACGTATTCATCGATATGAGTGAAGCACTTAAGAAGAAGTATAAAGGTGAGGTCCTTGAAACAAGCGCAAAGCTTGCACAGTGTCTTTTAAATGACTATGCGGTTGCGGTTATTCCCTGTGCTGACTTCGGATTCCCCACTCATATAAGACTTTCATATGCCATCAGTATGGAGGCTATTAATAAGGGTCTTACACGAATCGAAAACTTCTTAAAAGAGCTTTCGTAAAAAATTACCAATAAAAAAACAGTTGTCATAAAAATATTACGGAAACCATTGTTATGTAAACTAAAAACATGGTTTCCGTATTTTTTAAAAAAAAATTTTTTTTCAAGATTTTGTACAAGGGTTCACATAAATTAGATAGATTTTGTGTTTTGTTCTGTAAACCACTCTCTATGGGAACAAAATAGGCATTTTTAACATTTGCTTTATTGTCTTTTAGTGGTTATAATAGGTCTTACCCACTCAAAAAGTGGTTGACAGAACATGGGGTAAATAAAGCGGGAATAAGAAAGAGGAATATATGGAACAAGAGATAAATGCATTTATAACGTATTTACATAACGTTAAAAAGATGTCTCAGAATACTGAACTTTCCTACAAAAGAGATTTGAACAAATTGTGCCGTTATATGCAGGAACAGGGTATAAAAGATCCCGCTTCCATTACAGCCACAAATTTGAATTCATACATTCTTTATCTTGAAAAGAATAAATTCAGTGCAGCTACGATTTCCAGAAATATCGCCTGCATAAAGACTTTTTATCACTACCTTTACAAAGAGGGAAAGGTTAAGGCAGACGTTTCGGATGCACTCAAGGCCCCCAAGGTAGAAAAAAAGATTCCTGAAATCATGACCACAAAAGAGGTTGTAAGACTTCTTGAACAGCCTTCGGGAAGCGGTCCTAAGGATATAAGAGACAAGGCTATGCTGGAGCTTTTATATGCAACCGGTATAAGAGTTTCGGAGCTTATTTCACTTAGCATTGATGATGTGAACATGCAGATGGGCTTTATCGTATGTCATGATGCGAATAAGGAAAGAGTCATTCCCTTCGGTCATGAAGCTAAAGCTGCAATTTCAAAGTATCTTGAAAGCGCAAGGGAATCAATGCTGGAGGATAAGAAATCAAATATTCTTTTTGTAAACTGTTCCGGACAGCCCATGTCGCGCCAGGGCTTCTGGAAGCTTATAAAGTATTATGCAAAGAAGGCGGGTATTGAAGCAGATATCACTCCTCATACCTTAAGACATTCCTTTGCGGCACATCTTGTGGAAAACGGGGCAGATTTAAGAAGCGTTCAGGAAATGCTGGGTCATTCCGATATTTCCACCACTCAGGTATATGCTACCATGAATCACTCACGTATTAGAGACGTGTATTCAAAGGCTCACCCCAGAGGATAAAGAAAAGATTGCGGACTTCGGGCTATGCCCGGGACTGCATGAGGATAAAGGGTTTTATAAAAGGCATCCGCTTGAATTGGCGGATGCCTTTTGTTATGATTCATTTTATGAAGATGAAAGTTTATGCAGACAATGCAGCGACAACTAAATTGTGTGATGTGGCCTATGAGGCAATGCTTCCCTATCTAAGGGACAGCTTTTGTAATCCTTCAGGTGTTTATACGGAAGGGGTAAGGGCAAAAAGTGCGGTAAATGAGGCAAGGCATACTATCGCAGAGTCTCTGGGAGCGTATGACCGGGAGGTGATTTTCACGGCCGGAGGCTCCGAGGCCGACAATATGGCGCTTATAGGCGCCATGGAGGCAGAGGGCACCAAAGGCCGGCATATTATCACCACCAATATTGAGCACCATGCCGTGCTCAATACATGCAAATATCTTGAGTCACGGGGCTTCAGAGTGACTTACGTTAAGGTCCGCGAAAACGGAGTGGTGGACTCGGCAGATATTGAGAAAGCCATCTGCCCTGACACAGCACTGGTTTCCGTGATGTTTGCCAATAACGAAATCGGAACCTTCCAGCCCATAGAAGAGATAGGTAAAATATGCAAAGCGCATGGTGTTTTGTTTCACACAGATGCCGTGCAGGCTTACGGTAAAGTTAAAATCGATGTAAATAAATTAAATATAGATATGTTAAGTGCTTCGGCCCATAAATTCGGCGGCCCGAAGGGCGCCGGGTTTTTGTATGTAAGACGCGGTACACCCATGACAAGCTTTGTTCACGGCGGAAGCCAGGAGTTTTCATTAAGAGGCGGAACCGAAAATGTGCCCGCAATAGTGGGCATGGGAGTGGCCGCAAAGGTTTCTCTTGAGAACATGGAAGAGTCGGAACTGCATGAAAGAAAACTTTTAAAGTATCTTTATTCGGGTATCAAAGAAAAAATCCCGGATGTTCTTTTGAATTCGGATATTGAAAACGGTCTTGCGGGAATTCTCAATCTTACCATTGACGGTGTGAACGGAGATTCTCTGTTAATAACCCTCGATATGAAGGGCATAGCGGCCTCCACAGGCTCGGCCTGTGCCATGAGCCTTGAAGAACCTTCCCATGTTTTGAAAGCAATAGGAAGGGGCGAAGAAGGGGCAAAATCCTCCATAAGGATTTCTTTGGGCCCTGATAATACCCTTGAGGAAATGGATTATATAATTTCCTGTCTAAAGGAAAGCGTTGAATATTTAAGGAGCATAAGAGCCTGATGGATAAGAAAAAAGTGGTGGTGGGCCTTTCGGGCGGAGTGGATTCCGCAGTGGCCGCACTTTTACTTAAAAAAGAAGGATATGAGGTTATCGGAGTTACCATGAAGCAGTTTGCTTCCGAAAACTTTTCGGAAGATGCTAAGGCTGTGGCTGATGTTCTTGGGATAGAGCATCTTGTGGTGGATATGGTGGAGGATTTTAAAAAGTCCATTATGGATTACTTTGTGTCCGAATATGAAAAGGGCCGTACCCCCAACCCCTGCACCATGTGTAATCCTTTGGTGAAATGGGAAGCGTTAATCCGTGTTGCGGACAAGCTGGGTGCATATTATGTTGCAACAGGTCATTATGCCAACATTGATAAGGTGGGAGACCGTTATTCCATAAAGAACGCGAGGACGGCTTTGAAGGACCAGACCTACGCTCTTTGTAACCTTACACAAGAGCAGCTTGAGAGAACACTTATGCCTCTTGGAGGCTACGAAAAAGAGGAAGTACGTAAGCTTGCCAAAGAAGCCGGAATTCCCGTTGCAGACAAAAAGGATAGCCAGGACATCTGCTTTATTCCCGACGGAGACTACGGAAGGTTTCTGGAAGAATATACAGGAAAGAAGAGTAAAAAGGGCAATTTCGTGGATGTAAACGGTAAGGTTTTGGGACCTCACGAAGGCATAGATAAATATACAATAGGCCAGAGAAAGGGTCTTGGAATTGCCATGGGACACCCTGTTTTTGTAGTGGCTATAAGGCCTGAAACCTGTGAAGTGGTTATAGGGGAAAACGACGATTTGTTTACCACCGATTTTACGGTGAGCAATATGAATTTTATGTGCGGCAAAGAGGATGAACTTCCGGCAAAGCTTGTTTGCAAGATACGCTATGCCCACAAAGGAACGGAGTGTGAACTTTCAAAGGGTGAAGACGGAAAGTGGGCTGTTCATTTTCTGGAACCGGTAAGAGCCATTACTCCCGGGCAGACAGCGGTATTTTACAGGGGAGAATATGTTTTTGCTGCAGGAGCGATTGACTGATGATTATTCTTGAGGAAATGAAGGATTGTGAAAAGGAATATATCGAAAAGCTTTATGAACTTAGCTTTCCGCCTGCCGAAAGAAAGCCTTTTTCCATGATTATGAATATGTGGAAAGAAAACAAAGCCATTCCTTATGTCATCCATGAATCTGAAGGTGGGGAGCCCATAGGACTCTGTTTCTTTGTGCTCCATAAGAATTTTGCACTGTGGGACTATCTTGCGATTGACCCTTCAAAGCAGGATAAAGGCTACGGAACAGAGGTTATTAAGGCAGTTAAGGAAAAACTTACCGGAAAACTTGTTTTTGGGGAAGTGGAAGAGCCGGATGAGGCGGCAGAAAATAATAAAGACCGTATACGCCGTATGAGTTTTTATCTTAGAAACGGAGTGCATGCAACGGATCTTGTGGTGGATTTGTTCCAATGTATTTTCAGGGTAATGTATGTGGGAGATACACCCATAACCTACGAAGAGTATTATGAGGTGTACGGTTCTTTTGTAAAAGAAAACGTTTTAAAGAAAAATCTGAGGATAGTACGAAGGGAGAAGCTTGATGAAGGTTTATACATCAATAAGTGAGCTGGTGGGTCATACACCCATAATGGAGTTTAAAAATGTAGAGGCATCGGAAAAACTTTCCGCCAATATTTTCGGAAAGCTGGAGTTTTTTAATCCTTCGGGCTCCGCTAAGGACAGGGCAGCCCTCTATATGATGGAGGATGCGGTCAAAGAAGGAAGACTTAAACCCGGCGGAACGATTATAGAACCTACAAGCGGAAATACCGGTATAGGTCTTGCCTGCCTTGCGGTTCCAAAGGGCTACAGGGTCATTATCGTAATGCCTGATTCCATGAGCGTGGAAAGGCAGTTAATGATGACTGCATATGGCGCAGAGCTTGTGCTTACCGACGGTAAGCTTGGCATGCAGGGCGCCATAGAAAAGGCGGAAGAACTTTCGAAGGATATTCAGGGAAGCATTATTGCGGGACAGTTTGAGAATCCCGCAAATCCCCGTGCGCACTTTGAAACAACCGGCCCTGAAATATATGAGGACATGGACGGAAAGGTTGACTTTTTTGTGGCAGGTGTGGGAACAGGCGGAACCATAAGCGGAACAGGAGAATACTTAAAGAAGATGAATCCTTCATGCAAGGTGGTGGCAGTAGAGCCTTTTAACAGCGCGGTTCTTTCCGGAGAACCTGCGGGAAAGCACAATCTTCAGGGAATAGGCGGCGGTTTTATTCCGAAAGCCCTGAATACATCCATATATGATGAAATCATGAAGATAACGGACGAAGAGGCATACAGGGCCGGCCGCATGTTGGGCGCCTTGGAAGGATGCCTCTGCGGCATCACTTCCGGCGCCGCCCTGGCGGCCGGCCTGAAGCTTGCCTCCCGCCCTGAAAACGCCGGCAAAAACATCCTGGTCCTTTTGCCGGACACCGGAATGAGGTATCTTTCCACCGAACTTTTTAAAAATTAGTCCCCAAAACAAGTGAATAATTTAAAGAAAAAAGAGATAGTTGGAAAATTCTGCTATCTCTTTTGTTATTCTGACATGATGGCTTTCTTTGGTTGACTTGCACATATTTTGCCCTCTAAAATGTGGATATGTAAGTAATTTACACAAAAAGAGGAGGTCATTATGAAAAAATTTTTAGCAGTAGCACTTACAGCTGCAATGGCTTTAGGCCTTTGCGCATGTGGTGGTAAGGAAGTTGCTTCAGAAAGCACAACAGTTAAGGAAGCAGCATCCACACAGCAGACTGAAACACAGACACCCGAAGAGAAGTCCTATATGGATTCTTTGGTAGAAGCAGCTAAGGCTGAAGGCGAACTTGTTGTTTACGGTTCCTGCGAAGAAGAATATCTTGCAGCAGCATGTGAAAAGTTTGAATCCATCTATGGTATTAAGACAACATATCAGCGTCTTTCCACCGGTGAGGTTCAGGCAAAGATTGAAGAAGAAAAGGGTAACCCTTCAGCAGACGTTTGGTTCGGCGGCACAACAGACCCCTACAACGTAGTAGCTGCAGAAGATTTACTTGAAGCTTATGAAGCAGAAAACGCTAAGCACCTTACAGATGCACAGTATCGTCACGCTAACGGATGCTGGTACGGTATCTACAAAGGAATCTTAGGCTTCATGGTTAACAAAGACGAACTTGACAGAATGGGCCTTGAAGCTCCTCAGGACTGGGCTGATTTAACAGATCCCAAGTATGAAGGACTTATCTGGTTATCAAACTACAACACAGCAGGAACAGCAAAGCTTGTTCTTAACACCATGATTCAGAAGTACGGTCACGACGAAGGTATCCGGTACCTTGTAGACCTTGACAAGAACATCGAAGTTTACACAAAGTCAGGTTCGGGCCCTTCCAAGAACGTTGGTACAGGCGAATGCGTCATCGGTATCGGTTTCTTACACGATGGTATTACACAGATTATCGACAACGGTTACGACAACGTTGAACTTATCATTCCTTCATCAGGAACATCCTTCGAAATCGGTGCAACAGCAATCTTCAAGGGCGCAGCTCACATGAACGCAGCTAAGCTTTGGATTGAATTTGCTCTTTCACCCGACTGTGTAAACGTTGCAAAGGATAACGGTTCTTACCAGTTCCTCGTTATTGACAACGCAGAACAGCCCAAAGAAGCAGCTCAGTTCGGTCTTGATCCCGAAAACGTTATGAAATACGACTTTGAAGACGCTACAAACAATGTAACAAAATACATTGAAGACGTTATGAATGCACTTGCAAACTCCGGCGCAAACACAGGCGCAGATCGTTTCAAGACAGAGTAACATTGATTACTAAAGGATGGTGGCGCATACCACCATCCTTGTTTTCTCTAAATGGGTTTATGTATCAGGAGGGCTGAAGGTTATGGCAAAAGGTCAGGGCGCGTCACTGGACCGCAAAAAGCTTATGGCTGACCCGGTTTTAATGACCACTATCGTAGTGTTAATTACCTTTTTAACACTCTTTATTCTTTATCCTCTGGCAATACTTCTTGTGGACAGTTTTGTCGGAGACGGCGGTTTTTCTTTTGAGGTGTTCAAAAGAATATTCCAAATTCCCACATTTAAAACAGCCATCACAAACACTTTAAAGGTGGGCTTTGTGGTGGGCTTATTCTCTACACTGGTAGGACTTTTGTTTGCATACGTGGAAGTTTACGTACGCATGAACAAGTTTGTAGGAGGACTTTTCAAGGTAGTATCAATGCTTCCTGTTGTATCTCCTCCCTTTGTTCTTTCTTTGTCCATGATTATGCTTTTTGGTAAGGCAGGACTTATTACCAGATTTTTGTTCAAAATTTACGACAACAGCGTATATGGCTTTTGGGGCATTGTGGTGGTTCAATCCCTTACGTTTTTCCCCGTGTGCTACATGATGCTCAAAGGCTTACTCAAAAATATAGATCCTTCACTGGAAGAAGCAGCAAGAGACATGGGGGCAAGCAGATTCAAGGTATTCACCAGCGTAACGCTTCCCCTTCTTCTTCCGGGACTTGGAAACGCATTTTTAGTCACTTTTATCGAGTCAATTGCAGACTTTGCAAACCCCATGCTAATCGGAGGTTCCTACGATACTTTGGCTACCACAATCTACTTACAGATTACGGGTGCCTATGATAAAGCAGGTGCATCGGCTATGGCGGTTGTTCTTCTTTGTATCACTCTTGCAATGTTTGCGGTTCAGAAGTACTATCTTGAATCCAAAACAGCTGCAACCCTTACAGGTAAGGCTTCCCGTGCACGAATGCTTATAGAGGACAAGAGCGTTAAGGTTCCCCTTACAATCTTTTGCGCACTTTGTGCAATTTTCGTAATAGCAATGTATATCTGCGTTCCCATTGGAGCATGCTTCCCCACATGGGGCTACAAGTTCTTCCCCCTTACGGGAAAGTGGTTTAAGCAGATTTTCACAAAGTACCACGGCCTGAAGGCATTTAAGGATTCGTTCCTTCTTTCCATAATTGCAGCGCCAATAACTGCCATACTTTCCATGATTATTTCTTATCTTGTAGTCAAAAGAAAGTTTAAGGCAAAGGGCTTTATCGAAGCAGTTTCAATGCTTGCAATGGCAGTTCCCGGCACGGTTCTCGGTGTAGGCTACATCAGAGGATTCTCGGGGGGACTTTTCCACAGCGGAATTTTGCAGGGAATTTACGGAACAGGAGCAATACTCATTATCGTGTTTGTGGTTCGAAGTCTTCCTACAGGTACCAGAAGCGGTATTTCGGCCCTTCGTCAGATTGACAAATCCATAGAAGAGTCAGCCTACGATATGGGTGCAGACAGTTTTAAGGTATTTACATCGGTTACACTTCCTTTGATTAAGGATTCCTTCTTAAGCGGTCTTGTTACTGCGTTTGTAAGAAGTATTACCGCCATAAGCGCCATTATTCTTTTGGTTACACCTTCATTCCTGCTCATTACGGTTCAGATTAATGAGTTTGCGGAAAAGGGTTCCTACAGTCTGGCATGTGCTTTTGCATCTATACTGATTGCCATCACTTACGGCGCAGTTTTGCTTATGAATCTGTTCATTAAGTTCTTCGGAACAAGTAAGAAGATTAAGGAGGAAGATTAATTATGGAAAAACAGAAAAAGGGCGTACGCCTTGAGCATATTTCCAAAATATATAAAGATCCCAAAACCGGAAAAGACTTTTATGCGGTTAAGGATACAACACTTGAAATCGAACCGGGTTCTTTTGTTACCTTATTAGGACCTTCCGGCTGTGGTAAGACCACAACCCTTCGTATGATAGCAGGCTTTGAAAGTCCTGACGAAGGGGAAATCTATTTGGGAGACGAGGCCATTAACGCCCTCACTCCCAATAAGCGCGATACGGCAATGGTTTTCCAAAGCTATGCGCTTTTACCTCACTACAACATTTTCGATAACGTAGCTTACGGATTAAAGCTTCGTAACGTTCCCAAGGCAGAGATCAAAGAACGTGTTACCAAAATCTTAGAGCTTGTGGAATTAAGCGGAATGGAAAGCCGTATGACCAACCAGCTTTCCGGTGGACAGCAGCAGCGTGTTGCTCTTGCAAGAGCACTTGTTATAGAGCCTTCGGTTCTTTTGTTTGACGAGCCTTTGTCAAACCTGGATGCGAAGCTTCGTGTCTCCATGAGAACCGAAATCCGCCGCATCCAGCAAAGAGTGGGTATTACCGCAATATACGTAACCCACGACCAGTCCGAAGCAATGGCTTTGTCTGACAAGATAATCGTTATGAACAAAGGTGTTGTGGCTCAGATGGGAACGCCTAAGGAAATCTATTACAATCCCGCCAATGAGTTTGTAGCAGACTTTATAGGTGAAGCAAACTTCTTAAAGGGTAAAATGACAGGCGTGTCAGGTGAATACGGAATTCTTGATGTAAACGGTTCTTCCGTTAAGGTTGTTAAGAACGAAACCATGACAGAAGGAGAAGAGTACACGGTTGTATTAAGACCCGAAGCCGCTTCACTTGAAGCAGCCGATGCTTCAATTCCCGGTGATGTGGAGAGCATTGAATGTGAAGTTGTTCTTTCATGCTTTATGGGTTCTTACCAGAACTACCACGTAAAGGTGGGAGATACTCTTGTAAAGCTTGAGGATTCAAATCCCAAGAACAAGAGAATATTCGAAGTGGGAGAAAAGTGCTTATTGTGTTTTGCTCCGGAAAATGTTCATGTGCTTAAAAAATAGCAAAGGATAAGTAGAAATAGCCTTCTTTTGACAGTAAAATTCTTTGTAAAAGGATTTACTAAAAAAGGAGGCTTTTTTATGTTGGAAAATTTGAAACAGGCCGTTAACCCTTACCTTCCTTCCTGGGAATATGTTCCGGACGGTGAGCCCTATGTTTTCGGCGACAGAGTTTATGTATATGGTTCTCACGACTTCTTTAACGGAGACGTGTATTGTATGGGCGACTACGTTTGCTACTCAACACCCGTAGACGACCTTGGCGCATGGCGCTATGAGGGCGTTATTTACCGTAAGGACCAAGAGCCGGGTAACGATGATTTGCAGGGTAACCTTTACGCTCCCGACGTGGCAGTAGGTAAAGACGGCAGATACTATCTTTTCTACACCATCAGTAATGACTGCACCGTATCTGTAGCAGTTTGCGATACTCCTGCAGGAAAGTATGAATTCTATGGTCACGTACACTACGCTGACGGAACATTACTTGGAAAGAGAGAGGGAGATGACCCTCAGTTTGACCCCGGTGTACTTCGTGAGGGAGACAGAACATATCTTTACACAGGTTTCTGCGGATTTAAGGACCCCAACAGACACGGCCCCATGTGTACCGTTCTTGGGCCTGACATGCTTACAATCGTGGAAGAGCCTGTATTTATAGCTAAGAGCTCCGCATATTCCACAGAAGCAGACGACTATTTCGGACACGACTTTTTCGAAGCTCCTTCCATCCGTAAGAAAGGTGAGTATTACTATTTCATCTACTCATCCATCAGATTCCACGAGCTTTGCTACATGATGAGCAAAAATCCTAAGGAAGGCTTTGAGTACAAGGGTGTTCTTGTAAGCGGCGGAGATTTACACATCGATTCCTACAAGCCTGCAGAAAAGTGTGCCTTCTATACAGCTAACAACCATGGCTCAATGGTTCAGATTAAGGATGACTGGTACATTTTCTATCACAGACACACCAACGGAACAAACTACAGCCGTCAGGGCTGCTTTGAAAAGCTTACTCCCAATGCTGACGGAACCTTCAAGCAGGCTGAAATGACTTCCTGCTGCGGTGTAAAGCCTCTTGTTTCCAAGGGCGAATATCCTACATACATTGCTTGTAACCTCTTTAACGATATAGACCAGACATATGTTGCATGGTCCGGCTGGATGGATGACCGTTTCGCAAAGATCACCCAGGAAGGCGGAGACGGTGACGAGAACTACGGCTACATTGCCAACATGCGTGACAAATGCATCGCAGGCTTTAAGTACTTTGACTTCAAGGGCGTAAAGAAAATGTCCGTAAAGACCAAAGGCTACGCAACCGGCGAACTTGTGGTAAAGACAGCATGGGACGGAGAAGTCCTCGGTAAGTTCCCCATCGAATATGCAAATGTATGGCACTACACATCTGCAGACGTTAACATTCCCGACGGAGTTAACGCACTGTACTTTGAATACAGAGGCGGCGGACATCTTCAGTTTGCATCCTTCGTATTCGAATAATTTACGTGAATAATCAAAAACCTCCCTGGTTTTGGATTATTTATATAGGAAAACGCACCTCGACGGGGGTGCGTTTTCTCGCATTTTGATATCATTCATTGCTTGGCTGATTAAAACACAAAAATAAAGCCTGTCAAGGGTATATAAAACAGCCAAAGTACGGCTGCCCTTGACAGACTTTATTTTTGTGTTAACGGGTAATCAAGCAATGAATGGAATAGTATGCTTGTCGCGTTGGAAAGATTATAAAAAAGGGTTTTGACTGGTAAAATCAGGCTTTTTGTTGTATTTACCGGTATCAAAATGCTGTTATGTTAACCAAATGGAACTTCAAATCGCATATTCTCGGGAGATTTTCTTGTGGGATTAATTCCAGGATGGGATAGATAAGAAGAAAGATACCTTTTTGTACCGGTAAAAATATGAATTTATCAGTTTTAGTAAGTTGGACAATCTCAAACGCAGATATTATGTCAACCAATATGCATTAAACCCAATGTTTGGTTGACATAATATTAACATATCTGCACGTTGAACTAATAGAAAACTGGGATAAAGAATCTTATCAGCAGAAAAATAGCTGTTTTGTATCATATATTCCAATTTTTTCAAACACATAGTAATCAAATCCTGAAGAACAGCTTGTTTTAACTGTAATAAGTTAACATAACACATTAAACCTGCTGATAAATTGTCCTGGTAGAATCTCTTATCAGTAACATCTTAGTTTTAACCATTTCTTATACCATAAAAAGCGGTATATGTTTCACTTGTTTAAGCGATGAATGGAATTACAACTTCATCTGCATCGGTAACCTGTGTGTGAACACAGTATAATAATCAAATCCTGCATCCTTAAGAAGCTGTTCGGCGAAGTCGAAGGCTCCGGCAATTACTGAGGGCTCATGGGCATCGGAACCGACGGTTATTATTTCTCCGCCTTTTTCTTTGTACATCTTTAAGATTTCAAGATGGGGGTTGGCGTTTTTTTTACCCTTCTTCCAAACGGCGGAGGTGTTGATTTCAAGGCCTTTGCCGCTGTCGATTAAAAAAGTAAGCACTTCGTCGATGAAGTTTTTGTAATCCATGGGATTGTATGCGCCTTCACCTTCGGGAAGGGTTCTTGTGACGTAATCCATGTGGCCGAGAACGTCGAAATTCCTGAATTTCTTTATGTTTTTTAGCATGGTCTCAAAATACTCGTCGATGGCCAGCTTTGTGGTTTTTCCTTCGTAATATTTGGGGTCGTAGGTGTCTACGCCGTTTACGATGTGAATGGAACCGATGATAAAGTCGTAGGGCTGGGAATTTGAAATGGCGAAGTTTTTCTGAAGGCAGCTTTCCTGAAGGCCGATTTCAATTCCAAAGCCGATATTTATGCGGTCCTGATACTCGTCACGAAGGCACAATAAATCGTAAAGATAGGAGTCTACGTTTAAGTCCCAGGCGTGCTCGGGAAACAAGGAATTTATGGGAAAATCAAAGTCATTGTGTTCGGTTATATTTACGTGCACAAGTCCCTTCTTTAAGGCACCTTCAATCATGTCTTTAAGAGGTGCTTTTGAGTCTGCGGAAAAAGAAGAGTGCATGTGCTGGTCAGCTAATATTGGCATATGTTTATCCTCCGTTAATAAAATTAGGGTATATATCGAAATGATAGGGTAATTTTACCCTTCGCGCTGTTATCAATTTCGACAAAAAGAATTATAACATTTTAATCTTTTTGTTGAAACCATACATTTTATTTATTTAATGCACAATAGTATTGAATTTTGTCTGTAAATACTATAAAATAATGGCGCTGACAAAATTTTGACAATCTCTGCCCGAAACAGGATGTGTCAAAACAAAATATATCAAAATTTCTAGGAGGAAATTAAAATGGCAGTAAGAGTAGCAATTAATGGTTTCGGCCGTATCGGTCGTCTTGCATTCAGACAGATGTTTGGTGCAGAAGGTTACGAAGTTGTAGCTATCAACGACTTAACCTCTCCTAAGATGTTAGCTCATCTTTTAAAGTATGATTCATCTCAGGGTAAGTACGCTTTAGCTGATAAGGTTGAAGCTGGCGAAGACTTCATCACCGTAGATGGCAAGAAGATTACAATTTATAAAGAAGCAGACGCTAACAATTGTCCTTGGGGCGAATTAAAGGTTGACGTAGTTCTTGAGTGTACAGGTTTCTATACATCCAAGGAAAAAGCACAGGCTCACATCAACGCCGGTGCTCGTAAAG
>JAZLJG010000045.1:0-4494 GCA_045617745.1 Lachnospiraceae bacterium
GCAGATGCATCAACTAACTGATGATCATATGCCTTGAGTGTGATTCTCATTACTTGACTTGCCATAAAAAAAGTCTCCTCCTTTTCGTACTTTCGAATCTAAGTACGACAAGTGGCGACTGTACACTCTCCCGTGCGTGTCCTCCCTGCTCATAAAATATGAAGAATACATAAGCATTCTTCAATTCCAAAGCAGACGGCTTTTGCACGTCGTTTCTACTAAGTTGTAGACAGTTGCTTTGTACAGTGACTTGTCGTCAGTTTACATGACTTTCGCTCCACGGAAAACCTGCATGTGATATTGTACCTACCACCTGCAGCAACCTCACGCTTCATAGCTATCATGCCACAGCAATCGTAATGATACACCAAGTCACTATAAAAAGCAAGCACTTTTTTAATTTTTCTAATATGGCCCGAATAGGCCTGAATTGTCGGAAAATTTACACTTTCATCCATCTTCCGCTGGCTCCGCAGGGAAGAACAAGGCCGTTATCCGAAACCGGAAGTCCGATTTCATCGGATTTTACCATTCCGGGATGTTTTGGCATAATGGCCGTATTTAACATATAACTTAAAACTGCAGGCTGAAGTCCTGTAGTATAGCTGTTAATCAAAAAGAACAAAGCATCATCTGAAAGAAGTTGTTCACACAACTGTATAAAAGGAAATACGCTTTCTTCTATTTTCCATATTTCGCCCTTGGGGCCTCTTCCGTATGAGGGCGGATCCATAATAATGGCATCATATTTGTTGCCACGTCTTATTTCACGTTCCACAAATTTGCCACAATCATCCACAAGCCATCTTATCTTTGCATTCTCAAGGCCTGAAGATACCGCATTTTCTTTGGCCCACTGAACCATGCCCTTCGAAGCATCCACATGAGTTACTTCCGCACCTGCAAGTGCTGCCGCAATAGTAGCGCCGCCTGTATATGCAAAGAGGTTTAAAACCTTGATACTTCTTTCAGGGTTCTTTTCCTTTTCACTACTTATAATAGAAGAAAACCAATCCCAGTTTACCGCCTGCTCAGGAAAAAGTCCCGTGTGCTTAAAAGCGAAAGGCTTAAGATGGAATTTCGCACCGTTCTGGTAGGAAATCATCCATTCATTGGGAAGGTCAAAGAACTCCCACTCACCGCCGCCCTTTGAGCTTCTGTGATAATGGCCGTTAAGCTTCTTCCAAGCCTTGTTTGTTTTCTCGGTTTTCCAGATTACCTGGGGATCCGGACGTAAAAGGGTATACTTCCCCCAGCGTTCAAGCTTCTCTCCGTCCGACGTATCTATTACTTCATAATCTTTCCAATTGCCTGCAATCCACATAATCAATTCTCCGTTCAATATCTTTCGACATTATATACTAAAGTGTCCAACGGGGCAAGTCCGAAATAAACCCGCAACGCAACTTGTGCCCAAGGCCCCCGGCCGCCTTCCGGTTGCCCTCCCGGGCGTGGTGTTTATTGTTTACTTGAAGAATTTCTAAACGGATGCACTTAAAGGTTTCGAGGCGAACGACTATTATTTCCTTAGCCCCGTACGAATGTTTGAAGCGCCGAAGCACTTAGAAAAGTTTTTTTCTTTTCTTAGTGGTTCAAGCGAGTTTCGAAGGGGCTTAGAAAATAAAGGAGCGAGACGATGAAAGCTTTTAGTAAATCCGTGGTTCTGAAAGTAAAGCAATAAACACCACGCCCGGGAGGGCAACTGAAAAGTGACCGGAGCCGGTGGACTTACGTTATGTGCACACAAAAAAGGCGAGGACCTGAGTCCTCGCCCGATTTTTTATAAGGGGTAAAATTACTTAAGAGTAACCTTTGCGCCAGCTTCTTCAAGAGACTTCTTAAGAGCTTCTGCATCTGCCTTAGAAGCAGCTTCTTTGATTACCTTGGGAGCAGCCTCAACGAGGTCCTTTGCTTCCTTAAGTCCAAGGCCTGTAGCTTCACGTACAACCTTGATAACTTTAACCTTTTCAGCGCCGATCTCTGTAAGTTCAACGTCGAACTCGGTCTTTTCTTCTGCTGCTTCAGCAGGACCTGCTGCTGCAACTACAACGCCTGCTGCTGCGGATACACCGAACTCTTCTTCGCAAGCTTTTACTAAGTCGTTTAATTCTAAAACGGATAACTCTTTGATAGCATCAATGAGTTCCTGAGCTGTTAATTTAGCCATTTTTAAATCCTCCATAAATAATAAATTAATTATTGTTTGTTGTTACCTGTTAAGCTTATGCCTCTGCAGGTGCTTCTGCGGGTGCTTCTTCAGCGGGAGCTTCTGCTGCAGCGGGTGCACATTCGCCTGCGCCGCCTTTTTCAGCAATCTGCTTAATAACACGAGCAAAGTTTGTAATAGGAGACTGTAAGCTGCCAAGTAACTTGGAGATTAACTCGTCTCTTGAAGGGATAAGTGCGATTTCGCCGATTCCCTTTGCGTCATAGTAAGTTCCCTCAACTACGCCGCCTTTGATTTCAAGTGCTTTTGCATCCTTGGCAAACTTGCCGATTACTCTTGCGGGAGCTGTTGCATCATTTTTGCTGATAGCAATAGCTGTAGGTCCTTCAAGAACAGGAGTGATAGACTCGAAATCTGTGCCTTTCACAGCAGTTGTGATGAAAGTGTTCTTGTAAACTTTGTACTGAACGCCTTCTTCACGTAATGCCTTACGAAGAGCTGTATCCTGAGCAACTGTAAGTCCTCTGTAGTCAACAACTACGATAGACTGAGCATCTTTAATCTGTTCAGAAATTTCTGATACGATTGAAGCCTTAGCGCCAAGGATCGCCTGATTGTGACAATTACTAGCCATTTTTTTACCTCCTTATAAAATTTGCCGAACAGGAGATTCATATAAAAAATCCCTCTGCACAAAGACAGAGGGATTCGTAAATAATCAATACTCACTGGTTCCTCGGTAGGCGGTTATCTTACGCGGGTAATTCCCGCACCTACTGTCTTCGGCCTTGTATAAATTAACACATATAAATAAATGTGTCAACTACATATTAGAACTTAGCTACGCTCATACGTACGCCGGGGCCCATTGTAGTAGCCATTGTAGCTGACTTAATGTACTGACCCTTTAATGCTGAAGGCTTTGCCTTAAGGATAGCATCCATAAGAGCTGTGTAGTTCTGCATAAGAGCTTCTTCAGAGAATGAAGCCTTACCTACGGGTACATGAATGATATTTGCCTTATCAAGACGGTACTCAATCTTACCGGCTTTAATATCGTTAACAGCCTTTGTAACATCCATTGTAACTGTACCGGCCTTAGGGTTAGGCATCAAGCCCTTAGGTCCCAAAACCTTACCAAGACGTCCAACAACACCCATCATATCGGGAGTTGCAACTACAACGTCGAAATCAAGCCATCCATCGTTCTGAATCTTGGGAATGAGCTCGTCTCCGCCTGCGTAATCAGCACCTGCTGCAAGAGCCTCATCAAGCTTGGGTCCTTTAGCAAATACTAATACCTTAACGGTCTTACCTGTACCATTGGGAAGAACAACTGCGCCACGAATCTGCTGTTCAGCATGACGTCCGTCACAACCTGTTCTTAAATGTAATTCTACTGTTTCATCAAATTTAGCAGAAGCTGTCTTCTTAACTAATGCGATTGCATCAGCTGCCTCGTAGTACTGAGAACGATCAACGAGCTTAGCTGCTTCAACATATTTCTTACCATGTTTCATATCAATTTCCTCCTAAGCCCTTAATTACTGTTCTACTGTAACGCCCATGCTTCTGCATGTGCCTGCGATCATGCTCATAGCTGCTTCAAGACTTGCTGCATTAAGATCTTTCATCTTAATCTCTGCGATTTCCTGAAGTTTAGCCTTAGAAATGGTAGCAACCTTTGTCTTGTTGGGAACACCTGAACCTGACTTAATGTTGCAAGCCTTCTTAATAAGAACTGCTGCAGGGGGAGTCTTTGTGATGAAGCTGAAGCTTCTGTCTGCATAAACTGTGATAATGACAGGAACGATTGTATCGCCCATGTCTGCTGTCTTAGCATTGAACTGCTTTGTAAACTCAACGATGTTTACACCATGCTGACCAAGAGCAGGTCCAACAGGGGGAGCAGGTGTTGCTTTGCCGGCAGCGATCTGTAACTTAATATAACCTTCTACTTTCTTTGCCATTTTGGCACCTCCTAATAAATATGTGGTTAATCACGCTCTTTGTCCGCGGAACGCGGGAGCGCTCCCACGTTAGTGGGTATATTAAAAGCTTACGCTTAAAATATCGATTAGTTCATTGCGCGAACTTCTGCAAAAGAAATTTCAACAGGAGTTTCACGTCCAAAAAGCTCTACATTGATTGTAGCTGTCTGCTTGTTGTAATCCATACGGGTAACAACTCCGACTGTGTCTTTCCAAACACCTGCTACAACTGCGATTGTATCGCCTTCCTTGAAATCAACCGTAACATTTTCCATACGAATGCCAAGAGGTTTCATCTCAGCTTCTGTAAGGGGTACGGGCTTGGATCCGGGTCCT
>JAZLJG010000046.1:0-3241 GCA_045617745.1 Lachnospiraceae bacterium
ATTTTGCATATTTGTTATTTGGCATTTCCGTATTTGCAACCAAAGTATTATTTACTATATTTACCCGGTAAGCAGTACCATTGGAATCTACATACACAGCAATTCCGCCACTACGGATAGCAGTTGGAATATTCGTAGCAATAATATCATTGGCATTGACTATCCCTAATGTATGTATTTCTGAATTTAAAATGGTCAAATGACCAAATTTATCAGAAAAAATGTTACCTTCGATCTTTGACGTATTTAGTGATGGCGTAGCAGTAGTTGGCAATGAATCCATTTTAGTATTCTCAAGCTCGACAATCTGTGAAGCTTGTGTAGAAACATCATTATGCAAAGTGCTAATCTGCGATGAATGTGTTGCGATGTCTGACCTTGCTGTTTCGTCCTCTATGTTGTAGGTAGTTGAACCTACTTTTAGCTTTGATAGATCAGCCACTTAATCCCTCCTTTTAATGCACAATCTCATTCGATTGTTCGTAAACGGTAAATATCCGGTACCTACCACCGAACAAGAAAAAATGAGATAATACCATCCGGAGTGTAAAAAGTCGTGACGAGTTTTACGAGTATTTACACAAAAAACGGGAGGTGAAATGAAGTTGGAAAAATACGTGCGGGACATTCGCCTGAAGCAGTGGTGCGATCTGATCGAAGCGGCAAACAGCAGCGAGAAGCCAAGGAAGCAGTGGCTTCAAGAGAACGGAATCAGCAAAGATGCTTTTTACTACTGGCAGCGAAAAGTCCGAAGGTATTATGCTGAACAGAACGGACTTATGCCTGCGGTTGCAAATACAAACAAAGTAAGTCTTGTTGAAGTACCGTTGGTTCGACCGGTAACAGGCATGGGAGTAACGCCCGCTGCCATCATAAGGATCGGCAGCATGGCAGTGGAGATCAGTCCGAACGTGTCTGCAGAATTCATGGAAAATCTTGGCAGGATGATCCGCAATGCTTTATGATGCGAAGGGATACGAGAAAATATACATAGCACCGGGATACACGGATATGCGGAAGTCCATAGACGGGCTTAAACTGATCATAGGCCGAGACCTTAAACTCAATCCGTACCAGAAAAATGTTCTGTTTCTCTTCTGTGGAAGAAACAGCAGCAAGATCAAGGCACTGGTATGGGAAGGCGATGGATTTGTTCTGGCATATAAACGGATAGAAGACGGTCGTTACCGTTGGCCACGAACTCCCGGAGAAGTTCTTGACCTGACGCAGGAACAGTTTGACCGGCTGATGCAGGGCTTTGCCATTGAGAGCACAATAAAGGAAATGACTCCGAAAAGAATCTTTTAATTGTGCAAGAAGTAGAAATTTTACAGCTGAAAAAGCAGCCTCATGTCATCGGCAGTCACTTATTCGGTATGCACGGAAACAAAGGAATAGAACTTGGGAACGAGTCCCGGGAGAAGCAGATTCTTCAAAGAAAGGGTCTGCTTTTGCGTTATTCAAGGGCGTTTAAAACCTCATAAAACCGTAGTCATTATGCCGAAAAGCACTTTTTCGGGAATTGGAAATATGTTGCAGGATGCGGTATAATAAACTCAAGAAACAGAGAGGAAAATGCGGCCATGACAAAGCTTTCCGAAGACCAACTGAATCATCTTTCCAAAGAAGAACTGGTAAACATGTTTCTTCTTATGCAGGAAAACATGTCCATTCTTCAGGAACGTCTTGCAGTCATGAACGAAAACACATTCGGCCGCAAGACAGAAAAACTTTCTGCCATAAGTCCGGATCAGATCTGCTTCTTCAATGAATTTGAAGCAATTTCAGACGGAACGGAATATGATGACGAAGAACCCGCCGGTGAACCTGAAACGGAAGAAATAACATACAGCCGGAAAAAGGCAAAGGGAAAGCGGGAGACAGATCTGAACGCATTGCCTAAGGTCGAAATAATGCATGAGCTGTCTGAAGATGAACTGATCGCGGAATACGGTGAAAACGGATGGAAAAGACTTCCGGATCAGGTTTATTCCAAGCTGGAGGTCGAACCGGCGAAATACTGGGTGGCTGAACACCATATAGCGGTATATGCAGGAAAAAACACTGACAAGATCATAAAAGCAAAGCATCCCGCAGAGCTTTTGAATAACAGTGTTGCAACGGCATCCGTAGTGGCCGGTCTCCTAAACGGGAAATATACCAATGCAATGCCGCTTTACCGTATGGAAAAAGAATTGGAATCCAACGGAGTGCATATTTCAAGACAGGACATGGCAAACTGGGTCATTAAATGCAGTGAGAGATATCTTGTTCTTCTTTACGACCGGCTGCATGAGCTTCTTCAGCAGGAACATGTTGTCCAGGCCGATGAAACACCGGTTTATGTCAGCAAAGACGGAAGACCCGCGAACAGCAAATCCGAGATGTGGGTTTACCGGACCGGCGAATACAATACGAAGAAGCCCATAGTCCTGTTTAACTACGCATCCGGAAGAGCCGCTTCAAATGCGCTGAACTTTTTAAACTCATTCAGAGGATATCTTGAATGCGATGCGTATGGCGGTTACCGCAGTGTGGACAGGAAGAACGAAAACATTAGCGTCTGCTGTTGCTGGGCACATGCCAGACGAAGGTTTTCGGATGCCGTCAAAGCGTACGGCAAGACAAGTCCCGGAGTTCAGGACATTCTTGCGTCCAGAGCACTGGAAAAGATTGCGGCAATCTACAATGCCGATGAAAAATTTAAAAATCTTTCTCCCAATGAAAGGAAAAAACGGCGTCAGACCACGGTTAAACGTAGGGTTGATGCATTCTTTGCGTGGGCAAAAGAACATCAATGTGATACCGGGAAAAAGGATAAGACCTGGGAAGGCTTCAGCTATTGCATAAACAATGAAAAGTATCTCAGGGCGTTTCTGGAAGATGGTGAAATCCCCATAGATAATTCTGCAACGGAAAGGGCTATCCGTCCTTTTACTGTCTTCCGTAAAACATGGAAACTGATTGACACGCCGTCCGGTGCTGATGCCAGTGCTGTAATGTACAGCATCGTGGAAACAGCAAAGGCAAACAATCTCAAAGTATATTCCTACTTCAAACTTTTACTGGAGGAAATTCCCAAGCATATGGACGACACAGATCTTCGCTTCATCGACGATTTGCTTCCCTGGGCTCCCAATGTTCGTGCCACTTGCAGCAAACCTCTTAAATCCATGTAACTTCCTGCCGTCGGTCTTTCCGGCGGCCTTTTTTATTCCCGTACCGGGGATTTACCGTTTAC
>JAZLJG010000047.1:0-2230 GCA_045617745.1 Lachnospiraceae bacterium
AGCAAGGAGTGTCCCTACTGTCAACACAATAGCCTGTTGACAGTAGGGACACTCCTTGCTGACAGTTTCCCCCGTCCCCTTTGGCACGCTCCCCGTTTCGCCTTAAATTCTGGGAAGACGGCTTAAACTAGCCTGAATTTCTTCATCTGTAGGTCGGAAATCCTGCATTGTTCCGTCATTGAATCTCTGATATGCAAACATATCGAAATATCCTGTGCCGGTTAAGCAGAACACAATATCCTTTGCTTCGCCGGTTTCTTTGCACTTAATAGCCTCATCCATGGCCACCTTGATGGCATGTGAACTTTCGGGCGCGGGAAGAATACCTTCCACTCTCGCAAAGGTCTGGGCTGCTTCAAAGACTTCCGTCTGCTTAACTGTAGTAGCCTCCAAAAGTTTCTGGTCGTAAAGCTCGGAAACAATAGCGCTCATTCCGTGGTAACGAAGTCCTCCTGCGTGGGTTGCTGCGGGCATGAATGTGCTTCCAAGAGTGTACATCTTCTGCAAAGGACAAATAGAACCGGTATCGCAGAAATCGTAAGCGTAAGTACCGCGGGTAAGTGAAGGACATGACTCGGGTTCTACCGCAATGAGTCTGTAGTCGGCTTCACCGCGAAGCATTTCTCCTGCGAAAGGAGAAATGAAGCCGCCGATGTTGGAACCGCCGCCTGCGCAGCCGATTACTATGTCAGGCTTTACGCCGTACTTATCAAGCGCAGCCTTTGTTTCAAGACCTATAATGGACTGATGCAAAAGAACCTGCGACAAAACAGAGCCCAGTGCATATCTGTATCCTTCTTTGGATGTGGCCGTTTCAACAGCTTCGGAAATGGCACAGCCAAGGGAACCGGGAGTTCCCGGGAATTCTGCATTTATCTTTCTTCCCACTTCAGTATTCATGGAAGGAGAAGGTGTAACGGATGCGCCATAGGTACGCATTACTTCACGTCTGAAGGGTTTCTGCTCATAAGAACACTTAACCATAAATACTTCAAGATCAAGTCCCAGATAAGAACAAGCCATTGAAAGAGCTGTTCCCCACTGTCCTGCACCTGTTTCGGTTGTAAGTCCCTTAAGACCCTCTTCCTTTGCGTAGTAAGCCTGCGCTATAGCAGAATTAAGTTTATGGGAACCTGATGTATTGTTTCCTTCAAACTTGTAGTAGATATGTGCGGGAGTCTGAAGTTTCTCTTCAAGGCAGTAAGCACGTACCAAAGGTGAAGGGCGGTACATCTTATAGAAATCCCTGATTTCCTTGGGAATATCAAAGTAGGCAGTTGTATCGTCAATTTCCTGCTTTGCAAGCTCTTTTGCAAATATCTTTGAAAGTTCCTCAACGGTTACAGGCTTTTTAGTTTGGGGATTAAGTAAGGGAGCGGGCTTTTTCTTCATATCCGCTCTTACGTTGTACCACTGTCTGGGAAGTTCTTCCTCGGATAAATAAATTTTGTAAGGGATTTTTACTTCTTTGTTACTCATTTTGTTTCCTCCTGATAATGAAAAATTGTTTTCATGATGAGGATTAGGACCGTTTTCAAATAAAAAAATCCTAAAAAGCTAATTGCTTTTTAGGACAGTTATCACTGCGGTGCCACCTAAATTCGTCGTTTCGACGCTCTCAACATGTACTGACATACATTGTACGGTTAACGCCCGCCACACGTCTTACCTACTCGTTTCCTTTCGGCTCGCCCTCACAAGGCCATTCACCGTTTCTCCACTGCTTCGTCGCACCGGCCCGAAGCTCTCTGAAAGCTTTGATAACAGCTACTTTTCTTGCTCATCGGTTTACTTGTTTCAGACTATACTCCATTAAAGTGTCCTCGTCAAGCACTTTTTGCGCCAAAGGAGACGTGGGAAAAATATAGAAGGTTATTTTTTTCTTTTGTACATATATTTTGTTAGGAAAAAGGATTATGATTTACATGAAAACAAACATTCCACAACAAATTCAAAGGAGAAATCATATGAAAAAAAGTGTTTCCGGCGAAGTCGCCAAAACCGGTATCACATTCGGTAGTGCACTTGCAATGGTTATCAGCTACTGCACATGGCATTCAATCGGATGGGCAATCGTACACGGATTATTCGTATACGGTAAATAATCCGTACCCTCTCATTTATTAGCCGCCTTGCGGCGGCCTGTTATTATTACTTTATCTGCCTGCAAACTTCGGGTAGTTGATCTGACCATGGTAACAATGAATCAAGGAAAGATGTATCCTTATCA
>JAZLJG010000048.1:0-1337 GCA_045617745.1 Lachnospiraceae bacterium
TGAAGCAACCGTAATTTTTGTTGATGCGGACTTCTCTGCCTTGACTTCGACGTTTTCGGGAATAACAGCCAAAACCAGTGCAAGTGCTGCCACTACGGCAATAATTCGTTTCATAAACTTACTCATAATCTTACCATAAGCCCTTTCATTTTCGTTTAGTCTGCGATACTTTGCTGTAATGCTCATGTTCCCGGTATTCTTCCTCTACACGACGTTTGCCTTGCAGCCTGAAGAACTTATTAACCCGGTCATCAATAATGGACGCAAAGAATTCACATACTGCACCAGGTTTTATTAATGACGGTATCCATTTTCCGAAAGGAACACCGCCAATATCAATTTTATCAATATTAATCTTTTTTATATGATCGCTTCCTATATCCCTTCGTAAATTTATATTTCCGGTTGAACAAAATATGAACTCCTTCAAAGTATTTAATTATATATATATATATATTGTCAACAACTTTTTCCTAAAATTTGACACCCCTTTGTCGTTAAATAACTGTTTTAGACACGAACGGTGTACATTTACGTAGAAGTACCGAATCGTTTTTTAGAATTTCCCTGTTACTGATATGTGATGATGTATCAGCTTACTCCAGTACAATCTTTTCTATTGTGCAGTAATGCTTTTTGGCGTCAGGGCCATCCTTTTCGTAGCTGATGCCTATCAGGATTAACTCGCCCTTATACCCGCCCAAACTCTCCGGATATTTCTTTTCCTTTATCTGGGAAATGGCTGTTTCAGCATCCCTGTCCCACTTCAGTTCAATGATCATAGGCGGCTTTACCACATTGTACTTCGGCAGGAATACCATATCTGCAAAGCCCTCTCCCGCCGGCATTTCACGCACTACGTTATATTCCTTCCGGGCGCTGTAAAATGCCAGGCCGATGCTCACCGCCAGTGAATTCTCATCATTATATTTCAGGATGCTCGTATTCCTTCTGTGGCACTCTTCGAGTCCCAGGGCAACTGCCTCGGCATCGCCCTTTGTTATACTCTTTAAAAGCTTTTCCGATGCCTCTATGGAATCCACAACATCCGTCCATTCAGCATACTCTACAGAGCGCTCGAATATCTGTCGAACCTCTTTGTTTGGAATTGTAACAAGTTCTGTTTTCTCATCATAGCTCAGATATCCCAAATGAATCAGCATGGTAAGTACGTCATCCTTGTTTTTGAAGCTGGTCATATCATTTTCAAAGCCAAAAACACTGACCTTTCTTTTGACACCGGCTATCAGATCAACTATGACATCTCTTAAACCGTCATAATTCATGGAGATGTAGGTGGATAACGAATTAAACGCTACCGTCTGTGACCAGTAATT
>JAZLJG010000049.1:0-1077 GCA_045617745.1 Lachnospiraceae bacterium
TAGTCATTATTAACTGCAACTATTGCATCATCTTCTGCTGTAAAGCTGGTTGATAAGGTCATATTGCTGACTCCACCTGCTCCTGCACCACAGGATGTCAGTGAAGCTACGATTACAAGAACGACCATAAGTACAAGTCCCGCTATAATGGCTCCATATGGATGCTCCGTCACAAACTTAGTAAGGAACTCTGTTACAGCTTCAGCCATTTTTCCAACCATATCTTCTGCCTTATCGACAAATCTCTTTGTTGCACTTCCTGCTCCATTGGCAGCTTCCTTGGATCTTTGCTTCAAGGCATTACGCTGGATTTCCTTCTTCATCCTGTTTTTCTGAAGTTCTTTTGAAGTCGCATTAGAAGCCTCCTTCACCTTGCCTTCAGCCTTAACCTCTTCCATATGCTTTTTCTTATGAAGCTTTTTACCATAACCATCAGACTTCTTATCAAGTGTTTTGACCTTTGCAGAATACAATACATTTTCAACTGCCTGTGTTCCTGCATTAAGTGCATCACCACCTGCATTGTCATCCTGATTTGCTTCTGTAAACTGACTGTGAGCCCTGGCTGATACTGCAGCATCCATTGGCTTAGGTGCACCCTTTTTCTTTGTTTGGGCGCGAAGCTTATCCTTATGCTTCTTTTCCTTTAATGTTTCAGCTGCTGTATCTGCTTTACCGGTACGAAGCTTCTTTCTCATGGCTTCCCCACGGCTTGTGTCATTTTTAAGCTTACTTCCGTATGTTTTTTCTTTTGTCTGAGCCTCCGGCTCCACCCTACGGTGGGCGGAGCGCGTCTGCCTAGTGAATTTTTCTTCATCCATTTTTAGGTCTCCCTTCGACTACTTTGACTTCTTTTCATCCTTGGCTTCCTGCACCTCAGAAAGGCGGGTAGTCATGATCTTATAAAGCTCAATATCTGTAGGGAATCTGTCCACGAATGGAAGAATTACATTGCCATAAAAAATAAGCCCTTCACCAGCTCCTGAGTGTGTTACATAGGATAACTGATGTGGACTTATATTAAGCTGCTTTGCAAGGATGGCTCTGTCACCTACGGCCTGATTTAACATATAAATG
>JAZLJG010000050.1:0-1420 GCA_045617745.1 Lachnospiraceae bacterium
ACCACTAAGAACAAATCTATTAAAAACAAACTTCAGGAACTGAAGGAAAAATCACAGAAAGGGATGAAATAATATGGCAGATTTTGATAAGAGTAAATTTGATCCTAAGGCTGCAGCTGAAGCCAGAAAGCAGGAAATGGACCAGATGGCACAGAAGCTTGAAGCTGGTGTAAAGGATGTGTTCCAGGGAGAAAATTATAAGGCATATTTGGATTTTTGTGCAAAGATGCCAAGGTATTCCATTAATAATCAGATCTTGATTATGATGCAAAAGCCGGATGCAACCATGTGTCAGTCCTTTACCGGATGGAAGGAAATGGGCCGTTTTGTAAAGAAGGGTGAAAAAGGTATCCGTGTCATGGCACCTGCTCCATATAAGATGGAGAGAGAACAGGATAAGCTTGGGGCTGACGGAAAGCCTGTGCTTGATAAAGACGGTGAACCTGTGAAGGAAGTAGTAGAGGTTAAGGTAAATGCTTTTAAGCCGGTAAGTACATTTGATATCTCTCAAACGGAAGGTGAGCCTGTGCCAAGACTTGGTGTGGATGAACTTACCGGATCTGTAGAAGGATATGCAACGCTTATGGAAGCAATTAAGCAGGCCAGTCCGGTTCCAATTTCCTTTGAGAACATTGAATCTGGTGCCAAGGGATATTTCCAGGTAGAGGAAAATCGAATTGCAATTCAGGAAGGAATGAGCGAAGCACAGACTGTAAAGACTGCACTTCATGAGGCCAGTCATGCGTCTCTTCACAACAAGGAAGCGATGAATGCAGACAGCGATAAGAAGTCCAGAAATCAGAAAGAATGTGAAGCAGAATCAGTAGCTTATGTTGTATGCCAGCATTATGGTATTGATACTTCTGAGTATTCTTTCCCATATGTGGCGGGATGGTCCTCTGATAAAGAAGTTCCTGAGCTTAAGGCATCACTTGATACCATTCGTAGGGCTGCATCTGATTTGATTGTAAAGATTGATGAAAAGATCGCAGAGCTTACACAGGGGCAGGAGAAGAATCAGTTTGCTGAGATTGATCAGTGGATTGCAGAACACGGTGACGAGCTCCCTTTCGATAGTCCGGAGGCGAATCAGCCTGCAGGGTACATTGAGATTACTCCTCCGGTAGATATGAGCAGTCTTAAGGCAGATACGCCACTTGCTATTACGGTAGAAGCTCCTGCTGAAAGTAAGGAAGATAATACACCAGATAGTAAGCAAGATGAAAAGGATAAGCCGGAGAAAAAGAAATCTGTAAAGAAGCAGATCTCTGATAAAAAAGAAAAAGCTGCTAAAACAGCCAAGCCTAAAAAGGTAGATACAAAGAATCTTGGGGAAGCAATTTAGCTTCCCTTTAATAATGCAAAAATTGGAGGAAAATGAAATGGATATTAGAAAGTACATCACAAAGAAAAATGTAAT
>JAZLJG010000051.1:0-8094 GCA_045617745.1 Lachnospiraceae bacterium
GCTGTATCCGCCGCCGCCGAATTCATCGGGAACAGTAGTGTTATCAGCTAATGCTGTTTCATTCATAGTATAAAATCTTCCGTCATCACCCTTGTAGTAGTTGAATCCTTCAAGACCATCATGCTGTAACATAAGTCCTTCGGGAGAAGTATACCACTCGATAAATTCCATTATCTTTGCATACTTAGCATCATCAACGCCTGCGCCGATAGCCCATACACGGCCTGATCCGTAATAAGCATCTGCATCTGCGTAGTAAATCTGATCTTCAATCGGGATAACTCTGTGAGCCTTACCATCCTGCATATGGCCAACACTCCAGAAACCGCTCTGCCATGAATACCACTCAAGGTAAACCTGTCCTGCACTCATCTTTGCGCAAGCTGAATCCCAGTTCTGAGTAGGTGAATCAGGGTCAACAATGCCTGCTAACTGAGCGTGATTTAAGAACTGAAGAATCTTGTAGTAAGAACCAGCCTTATCAGTAAGAGGAATAAAGGTTCCGTCGGGCTTAAGAATTAAGGACTGCTTAATCTTTTCGCCGTACCATGTGGTAAGCTGAACAACGTTTGCAATACCAAGCATTGCATCGCCGCCGTCCCAGTCGGGCCACAATGACATACCATAACAAGGATCGCCTGCATCATTTGTAGGAGCGACTTCCATCATAGCCTTAAGAGTATCAATAAGTCCATCAAGGTCTTTGATATCAGGAGCGCCTACTGCATTGTAAATGTCCCAACGAATACGAGGTGAAGAATAAATATCTTCAGCTGAAATAGATGTGGGTGATGTATCCATCATTTCTGTAGGGATACCATAAATCTTTCCTTCATAAGCTCCGTTGAGGTTATCAATCTGATCCTTGAAAGGAGCAAGGTTTCCTGCATAAACTGTATCAGAGATGTCCTTAATAAGTCCTGTCTCAATACAATCCTGCCACTGTGTCTTCTCGAGAAGGAGAAGGTCGCCGAGGTTACCCTCTGCTGCACGTGTCTGGTAAAGAGCATCGCCACCAACCTGAGGAGCAATAACATTGATTTCAATGTTGAATTTGTCCTTGATTATCTGGCCGAACCAACCGGGCTGAATACCCTGGTAGTTAGCTGCAACGTTGAAGTTATCGATAACCATAGTCTCTTCGTTGCCGGCTGTTGTGGTTGTAGCAGTACTTGTTTTTGTCTCGCCGCTTGTTGCGGGAGTTACTGCGTTGTTGTCTCCTGTTGTTTTACCGCATCCTACGAGTGAAACAATCATCATAGAAGCAAGCAACAGGGAAACGATTCTTTTTTTCATAAAAGCCTCCCTTTCTGCGCATTTTGCGCAAGTCAATTTGCTTTTTATCATCAGCTCTTATAGAGCAGATAATCAACCTTTAACGGCACCAATCATAATGCCTTTTGTAAAGTAACGCTGGAAGAAAGGATATACCAGCATGATAGGAATAACGACAATCATGGTAACTGTCATACGAACCGAAGTCTGGTTCTGCTGTGTAGCAAGGGTCTGTGCTATGGAAGCCGCATTACCTGTACTGGAAATCAGTGACTTAAGTGAACTTGCCGACTGAATATATCTGTACAAAGTAAACTGCAGAGTTAATAACTTTTCATCCGTAACAAGAAGCAGGGTATCCTGGAAGCTGTTCCACTGTGCTACTGCTGCGAAAATCGCTATTGTGGCAAGAATCGGTTTGATGACCGGAATAATGATACTGGTGAATATCTTTAACGTTCCGGCACCGTCCATCTCGGCTGCTTCCTGAAGTTCCTTCGGTACGCTTTCTACATAAGTCTTACAAAGAATGATGTAGAAGGGCTGAACCGCAACGGGGAAAATATATGCCCAGAAGTTGTTCTTTAAGCCCAGGTTAGACATTGTAATGTACCAGGGAATAATACCTGCGTTAAAGTACATTGTAGCAACTACGATTCTGTACCAAAGTTTTCTGTGCCATAAGGTTTCTCTTGTAAACATATATCCCAGGAAAGCTGCAACAATAACGGTAACAAGAGTACCAACCACTGTTCTTTCCAAAGAAACCTTTGCTGCTGTAAGCAGACCTCTTAACTGGAAAACCTGTTTGTAGTTTGTAAACTGCATCTCAAGAGGATAAAGGATAACCTTACCACGCTGAGCCAGGTCGTTATTACTGATAGAGTTAATCGCTATGTAGTAGAAAGGATAAACACATACCAAAGCGAATAACGAGTAAATAAAGTATGTGAGGACACTGATGACACGGTCACCGGCCGACACCTTCATTTTGTGTTTTTTATATTTAGCCATTGTTACCCCTCCTTAAATAAATCCTTCGCCTCTGACAAGCTTAGAGAACTTGTTTGTCGCAAAGAGGAGAACAATACTTACAACACTCTTAAGAATACTGATTGCAACGGAAAGTGAATAACCGCCGTTACCCATTGCAAGTTCATATACATACAAATCAAGAACCTGGATGTAATCTTTATTAAATGCGTTTTCGAACATGTAATACTGTTCCATACCGTTTGATAAGAAGCTTGCAAGGTTAAGCATTACAAGAACGAAATATGTAGGAAGAAGACTGGGTATCGTTATATGACGGATAACCTTCATACGTGATGCACCATCTACTCTCGCAGCATCAATAAGTTCTTCATCAATTGATGTAATCGCGGCCAGGTACATAATAGCCGCCCATCCTGCGTTCTTCCACGTCAGCCACAGCCACATCTTAAACCATATGTGATCTCCCGACTGAAGGAAGTTTATAGGCTTTTCAAGCAATCCCCACTCTACTCCGAGAGTACTGATAGGACCTGTAGAGTTGAAAATACAGAAAGCAATTGAATATACCAAAACCCAGCTTATGAAGTTGGGAAGTGTGGTAACCGTCTGAACGAATTTCTTAAAAGGAACACATTTGATTTCATTAAGAAATACCGCAAAGATCATCGGGAACCATGAGAAGAATAAGCTGATACCGCTCATTGCAAAGGTATTTCTCAATACTTCCAGAAGATTCTTAACCTTAACCGGATTGTCGACCATTGCTTTAAACCACTTTAAGCCGACAAATCTCTCCCATGTAAGCGGGAACGGAGGCTTATAATCAAAGAATGCGTATACCCAGCCGTAAAGGGGATAATACGAAAAAACAAGTACAAGAGCAATAAAAGGAAGTATATAAAGGAACTCTTTAAATGACTTCCATTTTTTTCTGTTTTTAATCATAATCCATAACCTTTCAAAAAACTCAGTAAATCGATTTATTAAATCGTTTTACTAAATTATGTACTTTTTCACCACATACGTCAATATTTTTTAGGCAACTTTTATATTTTAGTGACATTTATCCAATTTCTTGTGTGCATATTTGTTACTTTCTTACTTGTCTGCATACAAATGCTAATAAATTGGCGAATCGGGGACGGGTTCCTATTCGCTAAAAAGCAAAAAAGGGACAGGTTCCTAACGGCCGTAGTGGCCGGAACCTGTCCCTTTTTTGCCAAATGGCGAATAGGAACCCGTCCCCGATTCGCCGCATATTAAACAAATAACTCCAGTACAAATACCAGAACGCAGCATATTATGGACACCGGGAACAGCCCGAGGCCGCAGTATGCGGCAATTATGCCACCCACAAGTGCTGCAAGACCTGCAACAGGGCTTTGGGTTGCCTCCATAATTGCAGGGAAAGTCATAACCGCAAGGGTTACATATGGTACGTAATACAAAAAGCTTTGAATGAATTTGTTCTTTATGGGCTTACGTATCAAAGTTAGCGGAAGCACCCTGATTCCGTTGGTGGTAAGCACCATAATGAGTATATAGATAATAATCTTAAGCGTATCATTCATTTGAAGCACCTCCCTCTTCTACTGTGGGAGCAGGCTTGATAACAGCAGCCAATGCCGAAATGAGAACAGTAAGAATAATTGTTCTTGTGCCTGAACTGATATTTTTCACAAGTGGAAGAACACTTGCAAGGTAGCTTAATGTGAAGCTTACGATAACTGCCACTGCCACCGCTTTGTTCTTCTTGGACGGTGGAACAATTATGGCAAGAAACATTCCGTAAAGTGCCACGCTCAAAGCGGAAACTGCCCTTACAGGGAGGGTGGAGCCTGCAATAATGCCCAAAGCCGTACCAAGCGCCCACATAGGGCCTGCCACTAAGGTTGCCGCAAAGGTATAGGAAGGCTTCAAATACCCCGCCCATGCTATGGAAATACCGAATATTTCATCGGTACAGCAGCATCCCACAAGAAGCCTTGTAAACATATTTGTTTCAGGCGAAAACTTCTGGCTCAGCGCACAGTTCATAAGAAGATACCTTGCATTTGCAATAACAGAAATAACAAATGCCTCCCAGAACGTGGAGCCTGCAGCTATCAGAGAATATATGGCATATTCTCCTGCCGATGCTCTGGTAAACAGGCTGGAAAAGAAGCCCATTACCGGAGTCAGTCCGCCTTTCTTTGCAATTATTCCCAGAGAAAAAGAAACGGCAAAATACCCAAGGCCTATGGGGAAACCGTCTCTTAATCCTTTCAAAAAAACATTCTTATCTTTCATTGATTATTTGTAGAACTTTCCATACTCATTTATTTTTCCCACAAAATCCACGGAAAACTTAATCATTTCCTCGATTGTGGATTCTACTTCACCGTTAACCCACTCTTTAAAAATACCTATACAGCCTTCTGCGATGAAATAGAAAAGCCATTCACACTGTCTTTGTGAAATAGCGGGGAAAAACTTTTTGATTTCCCTGATTTCAGTATCATGGCAAGCGTCAAGAAGCTTCTTTCTGAAATTGTCGTCGCTGTAATCCACAAACACAAGCTTGTAAAAAGAAAAATGCTCCTTCACATCATTTAAAATGATGGAATAAATGGCATCCAAACCTACTGCATTTGAATTCTTAATCTTGCTAACAAGAATATCAATGCTTTCGTCCTCCAGCTTGTTAAGTAAATCCCTTGGATTTTCATAGTACTTGTAAAAAGTTGCCCTGTTGATGTCGGCATTTCTGCAAATATCCGTAACGGATATTCTCTCCACCGGCGTCTCTCTCAGTAAATCCATAAAGGCAGTCTTTATCGCCTTCTGCGAATACTTGATTCTAGCATCCATATCAATACCTCCAAATGTACCCGTGTGACCCCTCACACGTGTTTATTATCTGATTTTTGCGATAAAATGTCAACAATTTGAGCATTCAAAAAGGGTGGTCAAATGACCACCCTTTGTACTAAAAATCTTAAATTACATACCTGCCTGAGCTGCAACTTCTGCTGCGAAGTCGTCAACCTTCTTCTCAAGTCCTTCGCCTACTTCGAAACGAACGAACTTTGTAAGAACAAGACTCTTGTTTACGGATTCAAGATACTTAGCAACTGACTGCTTGCCGTCTTCTGCCTTAACGTATACCTGATCAAGTAAGCAGATGTCCTTAAGCTGCTTGGAAACACGACCGTCTACAAGGCCAAGGAAAATCTTGTTAGCAGCAATGTTTTCCTTGTCTGCAAGAGCAAGTCCTGCAAGCTGAGCCTTAGCTTCCTTGGAAAGGAAGTTGGGAAGGAAGTTCATGTTGCTCTTCTTGTCTTCGTAAATAGCGATGTCTTCATCACTCCATACCTTATCAGCAACAGCCTTGTCGATTAACTGCTGTAATACGGGCTTGGGAAGTGAGAAAGGATCGTTTAATGCACTTTCAAGAGTAATTTCTCTGATCTTTGCAAGTTCTGCGTCAGAGATATCGTTTCTTCCGATGTATGTAGGGTTCATAGCAGCAATCTGCATAGCGATGTTTGTTAATGCTTCCTTAGCTGCATCATCGCTTGCACCATCAGCTGCTACCAAAACGCCGATACGTCCGCCACCGTGAATATATGTAGCAACAGTGTCGCCTGAAACCTTTTTAAATCTTCTGATGGAAAGCTTTTCACCAATCTTAAGTGTCTTCTCTTCAAGTTCAGCCTTAACACCAAGAATGGAAACAAGATCTTCGCCGTCGCCTGCTTCGTTAACATCAACGGTAAGAGCCTTATTAGCTACATCCTGTACAAATGACTGGAATACTTCATTCTTAGCAACGAAGTCTGTCTCAGAGTTGACTTCCAAAACTACTGCTGTATTTCCGGAAACTGCAACTCTTGCAATACCTTCTGCTGCGATTCTTGCTGCTTTCTTTTCAACCTTAGCAGCGCCGCTCTTCTTTAAGATTTCTTCAGCAGCTGCCATATCGCCGTTAGCTTCTGTAAGAGCCTTCTTACAATCCATCATTCCGGCACCGGTCATTTCACGTAATTCTTTTACCATGCTTGCGGTAATATCTGCCATGATTATATTCTCCTTATGTGTTGTTTTTAATTAAGCTTCTTCAGCTACTTCTTCGATGTCTGTAGCTTCAACTTCAGCGTCAGCGTTTGCATCAGCAACGTCAACTGCTTCGCCCTGGTTAGCTTCGATAACAGCGTCTGCCATCTTAGCAACGATAAGCTTTACGGCTCTGATAGCGTCATCATTACCGGGGATGATGTAATCAAGTTCTTCAGGATCACAGTTTGTATCACCGATACCGATAAGCTTAATACCAAGTGCCTTTGCTTCTTTTACACAAATAGCTTCCTTCTTAGGATCTACTACAAAAATAGCATCGGGAATTCTTGTCATATCCTTGATACCGCCAAGGTTCTTCTCAAGCTTGTCCCATTCTTTCTTTATCTGGATTACTTCCTTCTTAGGAAGAACATCGAATGTTCCGTCTTCGCTCATGGCTTCAATCTTCTTAAGTCTTGCGATACGAGACTCAATTGTCTTGAAGTTGGTAAGCATACCACCTAACCATCTTTCATTAACATAGTACATACCGCAACGCTCTGCCTCAGACTTAACTGCATCCTGAGCCTGCTTCTTTGTACCTACGAAAAGAATTGTACCGCCTTCGTTAGCGATGTCGAATACTGCCTTGTAAGCTTCATCTACAAGACCAACTGTCTTCTGAAGATCGATAATGTGGATACCATTACGCTCTGTAAAGATGTAGGGAGCCATCTTAGGGTTCCATCTACGTGTGTGATGTCCAAAGTGAACACCTGCTTCAAGTAACTGTTTCATTGCAATAACGCTCATTTTTTTACCTCCGTTTGGTTAATCTTCCGCATACCCCTGACCTGAGCAAACCCGAATATGACCTTCTTATTCATAAAGAAAGCACCCATATTCACAGGGCATACGTGTTTTATAGTCACAACGAATTGTATTCTAGCATAATAGCACGCTGAAAACAAGCACTTTTTTCTTTATTTTCGGCATTTCTTTTCTTTCCTGTCTTCCTTTGTATTTCGCACTTCCGACTTTTATGCAGTCCTATTTTCCCGCAAGATAAGTATGTAAAAAAACTTGTAAAACCGGCCAAAACGCATTTTCAGTTAATTTAAGAAATATGCACATATTTTCGCTCTTTTTGTTGAATTTTTTATACAAATCTAATATAATTATTAAAAATGTGTAAAAAAGGAGAATATCTCATGTTTGATCGAATGTTTGCAAACTATTTGGTACAGTGTGGCAAATTAACAGAGCAGGATATGAGCGAAGTTTTTGCCAAGCAAAATGATAAACGTGTTCGTCTTGGTGTTATTGCTGTTTCAGAAAAACTCATGACGGTCGAACAAGTTGATGAAATTAATCAGTTGCAAGCTATACTTGATAAACGTTTCGGTGATATAGCTGTTGAGAAGGGGTATCTTAATGATGAACAGGTTAACCGTCTTCTTGTACTACAGGGTAATTCCTACCTTGCTTTCGTACAGGCTGTTATTGACGGCAACTACCTATCGCTCAAGGACATTGAGGATATGCTGCTTCGATACCAGCGCGAATATAATCTCACGCTCTCCAACATCGAGGATTTGAAGAGTTGCGACGTTAACCGCATTATCCCAATCTTCCTGTACGCTCAGGACATGATTGCAAAGGGACTTACCGGCGTATTCGTTCGTACTATCGTTCGTTTGATTGATTATCATTCATACATCGGTTCCCCAAAGCTTCTTAAGGAATATCCGTTCAAGGCTCTAAGCATGCAACCGCTTGCAGCCG
>JAZLJG010000052.1:0-18593 GCA_045617745.1 Lachnospiraceae bacterium
TATGTGGAGATTCCAAATCCCGAAAGAACCCTTCCAATCATCAAAAAGGTGATGAACAAGGTGATAGCTGCCATAGAAAAGACCAGGGAACTGACGAAGAAGGTTAAGGATCAGATGGGTAAAGCAAGAGTATCCGTCAGGACAATGCTCAAGGAAGCACAAGAAGAAGCAAGACGTCAAAATGCCGAAAGAAAGCCCACTGCAAAGAAGAAAGGTATAAGTCGCTAGACTATTTATTTAGATATTTTGCATAATGATATTTAGATATTTTGCATAATGATACTTGACTTCTTAGAGGATTAGAGATATTATTTCCGAGTAATCGAATAGCAAATACCAATGAAAGGGGTGATTAACATGAGAAAATCATATAAGACGATTTTATTACCGAAGATAGTCCGTGACATGTTAATCACACCAAAGTTTTGATAAAGTGATTTAACGCGCATCCGACAAGTTCGGGTGCGTTTTTTGTTTAATAGAGTCGTCCTTTCTGCTTTTGATTACAAATTCAGAAAGAAAGAAGGATGATAGATTGGACAAATTAAAGTCAGTAATTATGAGTTGTCAAGGAAAGAATAAGTCTTGTTTGCATTGGCTATACAACACCCATGCATGCGATGATGATGAAGAAAAGGTTTTTACGTACAAAGAAATTAGCTTTTGGTTTAGAGGGACTGGGTTTAGAAATCCGGAAAAGATGTTTTTATGTATCGGTATTCCTAAAGAATACATCGCATTAGGCTCAAAAGAGCTGGCAATACCGACTGCCGAATATATTTTACATCTTCTTTATCCGGTTATGTCAGAACTTAGTGAGGAATACCTGAACGACAAAAAAGATGCTAGAGAAAAGGCAAAGTTTGCTATTCAATTGCCGGATGGGTGTATGGGGAAAAAAAGTGGATGCTATTACAACAGTGAGCTTGATAGGTTGGTGCTGCAAATGAGCTTTAATGTGCCACTGGTGAATGGTACATCTGTAAACTCGAAGTCGGCGTTTCGTGCTGTGAAAGATATTCTCGAGCATGTTGATGCCACACTTGCTAATATTGATAATGAGGAGCTTGCTCTTTGGCAGAAAACGTTTACCAATCAAAGAAGTATCCGAAAGTATATGAAGGACAATCATTTATGTGCATTTGTGGCTGACGGAAGTATATTGCCTAGGCATAACGGTACAGATGAGCCTATGGTTGGCGCAAAAACTTTTGAGTCTCCGGACAGCTTAAGAGTAAGCATTAAGACTGATAGTGGTGAGATCATAACCGGTATGGGGATTAATGTGGGAATCACTGTAATAACCGGTGGCGGATATTCAGGCAAAAGTACGTTGCTGGATGCAATTGAACTCGGAATTTATGATCATATACCGGGAGACGGAAGAGAGTATGTTCTTTCGGATTATTCGGCACTGAAGACAAACGCAGAGGACGGACGCCCTGTGGAAGATGCGGATTTAAAACCTTTTTTCCGCAGACTGAGCAGCAATCAAGATTTGAGCCATTTTAGTACAAGACATGCTAGCGGAAGCGTATCTCAGGCCGCAAACATAGTTGAGGCTATAGGCTGTGGAGTTAAACTACTTCTGATTGATGAGGACAAAAGTGCCACGAACTTTATGATTCGCGACAAGGTCATGCGAAAGATTGTTCCCGACGAACCCATTATTCCTTTTACGGACAGAATTGAGGAATTGAGTAATAAATGTGGAATTTCCTTGATTTTAGTTATTGGGGGATCCGCAGAGTATTTGGCGTATGCTAACACGGTTATTCTTATGGAAGATTATGAACCAAAGGATATTACGGAACTGGTCGGTGGCCTGGAAATAACGAAGAGTTCTGAGAAGGCAATGACTGCATGGAATTACTCGAGAAGATTAATTCCAAAAGAGACAACACAGGAGTTTTTATATTTTCGATCTGCTATCACGGAAAATGAGAAGAAAATAGTTTTGGATGATTACAGTGCCGATATAACAAGTTTAACAGTTCTTACAACACCGGATCGGCTAAACACCCTTCTGAGCGTTATGAAGAAAACTCTTACAGACAAAGAGGCAGACTCTGATGAATTGATAGGTAAGCTTGACTACTATACCAAGAGTACACTTGGATATGAAGAAACAAATGGCGAGTTCTGTGTAATTGGAGAAGGACAAAACTTTTATACTGAGATTAGACCGATCGACGCATGGTGCTGTATCAACAGGATGCGAGGAGTCAGTTTTAAAAGATCTTCAGAAGGATAAAAATGCGGTTGAAAAGGAAAGGGAGCCGAGAAAATCGGCTCTCTTTCGTGCTTGAATTTTTATTACCAACTTTATTGCCAACCTTATCACCAATGTTATATAATGTATTGGTTGGTAATAAATTGTAAGGAGCCTATAGATGAAAAAACTTGAAAAAATAGTTAGAAACTTGTGTGATAAAGATAACGAGCAGGAGTGGTTTGAGTTTAAAGAAAATTGGTTTGAACCTGTTCAGCTTGGTGAATATATTTCAGCATTATCAAATGCAGCCGCTTATCACAGCGAAGAAACAGCATATTTTATCTGGGGCGTTAATGATATAACACACGAAATTGTAGGTACTAACTTTAACCAGTATCGTGATTACAATAAAGAGCCGTATCAAAACTACCTTGCACGAAATCTTTCTCCAAGTATCGGATTTGAATTCGAGGAGTTAAAGATTGAGGGGAAAAGGGTTGTTGTTTTAGTTATACCCGCTGCAAAGAATGTACCTACAGCATTTGATGAAAGTCGTTATATCCGTATAGGCTCATCGAAGGCAAACTTAAAAGGTTATCCCGAACGTGAGAAAAAGCTATTTAGGCTACTGGATCAGGGAATAGATACCATCGAGAATACACCTGCACAGTATCAGAAACTTACATTTCGTAAATTATTCGGCTACTATGGTTCCAAGGGAATAGTTTTGCGTGAAGAAACGTTCGAAGACAACTTGGGGCTGAGAACCGGAGATGGCGAATATAATCTGATGGCTCAGCTTTTGTCTGATAATTCACATATGCCTCTCCGAGTATCTATTTTTACCGGTCCGACAAAAGGCTCAAACCTATACTCTGTACGTGAGTTTGGCAACGATTGCCTTTTGTACACGCTTGATGAGCTTCTTAGATACGGTGATGTCCTTAACATCATTCAAGCTGATGAAAGAAATAGAGTTGTTGAAAGAAAGGATGTACCGTTATTTGATGATAAAGCATTTCGTGAGGCGATAATAAATGCAATACTGCATAATGCATGGGTTGAGGGCAACGAACCTATGGTTACCGTTTATTCAGATCGCATCGAGATTCTGTCTAGAGGTACACTTGCTCCAAACCAAACATTAGAAGGGTTTTACCTTGGTCGTTCAATTCCGGTAAATAAAAAGCTCTCTGAGATTTTTATCCAACTCCATATCAGTGAAAAGTCGGGAAGGGGCGTCCCGAAGATCGTTGAAATTTATGGTCGAAAAGCCTTCAAATTTGAAGAAAACGATATTGCTGTCACTATTCCCTTTAACAGAATAGGACAGATTGGTAATAATGTTGGTGATAAAGTTGGTAATAATCAATATTTATTAAATCAGACCAGACAAAGCATTATATCTGAGATGAGAAATAATCCGAATATTACCAAGATAGAGTTATCTAGGATACTTGGGATAAGCACTACTGCAATTGATAATAATATTTCATTTTTAAGAAAAAACGGTTACATAGAGAGGATAGGCTCAAATAAGACCGGATACTGGCAGGTAAATGAGAAGTGATAAAGTGCAATTCATAAAAAAGCATTTCAACAGTTCGATTGCCCATAAGGTGTTATAGTGTGTTATCGCGAAATCTTTCCCTTGTTTTTTCCCTTATCAGCACTCGTAAAGTGCTATGAGTTGATATAACACAAGGGAAAACATAAGGGAAAGAAAAACATCAGCAAATTTAGTATTTACAAGGGTTTGCGGATGATGAAATAACAAATTGTAACGAGTTATAAACCCCTTGGGAATGGTCCATTCCCAATTCAAATTTGTCTAGACCATATAATCAAAATTCTATCTTGTAACATATATCTAATTTTTCAAACAGCAAAGCGGAACAGCATATACACCGTTATCCATCCTATACGCAACCTTATTTTTAGTCACCACCATAAGGAATGCTGGTTTACCTGTTTTTTCGTAATCAATATCATTCGCAATATTAATTAAATTGTTGCTCGCCTGGGTTATATCATCTTCATTTCCTAATTTAACTTCTATTAACGCCCATGAGCCATCATTAAATTGTATTACCGCATCTGCTTCCCTTTTTTTTGAATCACGATATTTATACACGTGTGCTCCCATTGTATCCGCGTAAACTCGCAAGTCATGCACAACCAATGATTCAAAAAGAAATCCAAAAGTTGTTATATCCTTAAAAATTCCTTCCGGAGTTATTCCTAACGCCGCTGCGCCAATAGAGGGATCTATAAAATGCCTTGTTTCTTTTGTTCTAATAGCTGTTTTACTTCTCAAATTGGGATTCCATGCAGGCAGTTCTTCTATAACATACAGATTACGCAACGCATTAAGATATTTAGCAAAAACGTCTTTATCAAATGTTTCATCACCAGAAGCACAATCTTCTCTAAGTGTTTCATCAGCAGCCGGGATAGAAACATTTCTCGCATATGATCTCATTAATTTTCTTGCCTTTTGCTCATCCCTTCTGAGAGGTATATCTTTTAACGAAAAAATATCATCTGTCACAACGACTTCATAATAATCTCTCGCTTGTGCTAAAGAAACATCTTTATCGTCATTGATAGCAAGTGGCCATCCACCACGACATATATAATATGCATAATCGTTAATTGTCTTATTTGAAAATGTCGGATTGAACTTTCCTTCCTTTAAATCCGCCAGTGAAACCGCACCATTACTATCTCCAGTTTCATATAAAGAAAGCGTTCTCATCATCTTGCGGATTATACGCCCATTTCCAGTATGTCTACTACTGTCCCCCTGTGAATCCAAAAGTAATTTATCTGTCACACTTCCAGTCAGAATGTATTGTCCAAACTCTCCGGTTTTATCAACTTCATATTTAACCTGATCCCAAATAAATGATATATGTTGCCATTCATCTATTAGTATAGGCTTAGGACCATAGTTTAAGAGACTTCCCGGAGCTATTTTAGCTAAATTTATATAGTCCTCACGGCTGTCTAATGGCATAAGATCAATTATTGTTTTAGCATATCTGTTCGCTGTTGTAGATTTGCCGCACCACTTTGGGCCTACTATTACAACTGCACCTTTGCTTTTTAGCGAAAATTCTATTATCTGATCAAATAATCTTGGAATATAATTCTTATTCATAGTAAAACAGCTCCTTCCATAGTTACTATTTATCACAAATCGGAAGAATATTCAATATTAAATCGGATGTTTGTAAATATATAAATCGGACGAATATTTGCATTGTAATCGGATATTTGTTAATATCCATATCATTCTAACTGTACATAAAGCATTCATACACGTTTTTAAAAAGAATGAAGCCCATTCCACCTTAGTGAAATGAGCCTCAACTCATACAATTTCCATTATTCTTGCCATCTCGACAATGAATCCTACGGGATCTCTTCTTTTATTTCGGTTTTCGACTTTACAATGCTTTTGGTTAAGTCCGAACGGAATCCGGTAATCATTCGGAAAAAGCCACAGATGACAGAAATCTGCTGAATATGAATTCTCATATCCTCTGGGGTAAATCTCAACTGCCTCGCAGCTCTCGCCGAATATTTCATTTTTAATCTTCTGCTTGTCCAGCCAGGTAACCGGCTCTGCGTCATTTCTTATAATTACGGCGTGCTCAAGAACAAGCTTGCCGGTATTAAGTACCCTGCTGAAAACCGTATATCCGTCTTTGCTCTGCCAGGCCCTGTCCATGTCTTTCATCCATGCCTCAAGGTTTGCTTTCTCCTCGTCCGGAAAAAACTTCGGTGCCGTTATTACAATCCATTTTCGTCCCATAGACACCACCTTCAGGAATACATCTGCTCAATGTAATCATACAGAATCTGAACATTTATCAGCAGAATCTTGTCCATCTTCCTGGTTGCCTTTGCAGCCCGGGCAAGCTCCAGCAACTTACCCCTACCGAGTGAAAACATAACCATTCCTTCATTTGCCCTGACATACTTTTTTGAATCAAATTTTACCAGCCGTTCAAGCCGTTCAAATACAGCCTCCTGCGTTTTTTCATCAACACCTATCATAAATTAAACCTCCTTCATTTCTTTATCCCACGCCGTATAGGTCATGGTTTACTTCCGCCGTGTAATAGTGGTCTATAGTGTTTGGTGCATTATACAGGGCCGTAATCAGATAGGCCCTGATGTTAGTTATCTTTGTTGAGTTGTTCTGAATACATGTGATGCACTTCTGCAAAACTCTTCGTAAATTCGTGCTGTCATCCCGCCCCAGGAAGGTGACACTGTTACAAAGCCCTTTAATCCACCTGTGGAAATAACAGCTGTCTCAGGCACCACAGTAGTATCTCTTCCACTGGCTATAATCATACTTAACCTGTCTTGTTTGACAGCTTAGATTTCCCGGATAAGACTCCCGGGGAAACAGAGGTCACGAAGATACTTGCCGACTGTTCCCCAGAGGAAAAAGCAATTCTCATTCGTTCTATGGAGTTTCTCCGTAGAATACTTAAGAGTTACACTATAAGATAATATCTCAAGGCAAAAAACAGCCCGCATAGGACACGGAGGCCCCTCCGGATTATTCCGGAGGGGTTATCCCATGGGATATGCGGACTTTTTTTATAAAAGAAAATGCCACAGGCTAGGACTATTCCTAGCTTGTGGCATATAGTTTACTGCTGATGCTTTTTAGCAAATTCGGATACATATGATTTGAAATGATCGGATATAAAACTCTTTTCAATATCAGCTATATCAACATAATAACCTGACAGAATACATTGCATTGTTGCTTCTGCGACCATTGCCTCATACGAACGAGGATCAGCCAAATATACTTCAATCTCCATATTCATTTTTTCATCAATTCCATCAATGGCGCAACGATATAAGAGATTTTCCTTTCCTAAAAGTTCTCCCATTTCAACAAGACAATTCACACCGCGCTTGATTTCCTCAACAGTCTTTGTTCCTTTATAATACACCATGGAAATCAGGAAATTGAATGTCGGGTCGTTGTCGCTCATGATAAGGAACAGCGCCGTTTTCTGATCTCCGAGTGTATCTAATTGCAATTCATCGTAAGTCGTAATCTCACGAAGCTCTGCAATGTCAAAGGGTGCCAGTCGTGCGCCGCAGCTTACGAGAATACTCTTTGCGGTCTTTCCTGAGACTGCTTGTCAAGGGTTTCTTATACAGTCTGAGGGCTAAATCCACATTCAGAACGCATCATGCGGTTTATTTTCTGCCCAAAGTTCTCGCTTGCATCAGGCTTATAATGAATCCCGACAAGATAAGTCATGTCACCGATTCGATAAGAACGGCGGGGTCCGTTATCAGACTCCGCCGTAATGATTTCAGTATTCTGTTCTGGCATTATAAAACCTCCTCTCTGTTCTTCTTATGCGAATGAGTTCTGGCACTCCGCTCGTTCGCTTGTTCTCGTTCATAGTTCCGCTTGTTATAACTGATTACTTCAGCGTAGGCAAGATCCGTAGCAAGACGACCGTATTGCGGACGGCTCTTGGCAAGCGAGTCCTTCAGTTCCGCTATGCGTTTCTGCCATGCCGAAGGTGTAGCCTTTGCTCCCTCCAGTGCGTCCTTCAGCCTTGCAAGACATGGACCGTAATCCCGAAGTTCGGATGCGTGTTCCTTATCAAACCGCTTCTTCGATAATCCCTTTAATCCATCACTCTGCTTTTTGATTTCAAGAAGTGGCTTGTACTCGGAATAGATTTCCGTAAGTTCTTCAAGGTGTTCCAGTTCTGCAAGCTGCTCTGTACGTTCGGAAGAAATCGCATCGAATCGTTGCTCATGTTCCTGCTTGTATTCTTCTAAGGCCTCGAATGTGTCTATGCCTTTCTCAACAGTAAATGCCGTAGCATTTTCCGCTGACTGAAGTGCTTTTCGGTCAGACATCTTGGCAAGATATTTTCCGCCAACGATGGGAAGGTCAAGTCTGCCCTTCTTGGCCGTAATCTTATTGATGAGTTCAACAACCTCATTCACTACCGCAACAATCGGCTTGGCAAGTTTAAGCTGCTCGACTCGTTCGACAGCTTCAACAAGAACCGCCTTGGCCTGCATGAGAAGCGAATTGTGCTTTCGGATATCCCGATTGATGTTGCCACGTTCTGTTGCAATTCCCGCTCGTTCAAGCGCGGATGCTTTCGGGCCGAGGTGAATCGTAGGCTCGATATCAAGACCGCGTTCTTTGAAAGAACGTTCATCCCACGTTTCATCAATCTTCAGTTTCTCGTTTGTTGCATTGATAAGTTCCCGAAGGTTTGCCCGCCACATCTTCGCATTGCCTCGGTCATTCCATCCAGTCACATCCTTGGTGGTACATTTGGGTTTTCCGTTTCTGCCGATTATCTTGTTGCCGTCCTTATCAAGAAGATAAACCTTCTTTTGCTTTTCTCCCCATGTGCCGTCCGCAAGGATCGGGCGCATGGTCAGCAGAACATGGCAATGCAGATTGCGTTGTCCGTTATGCTCTGAATCATGAATTGCCCACTCGCAACACATACCCTTGTCAACGAAGTTCTCTTTGACATATTCCTTCATCACTTCGATTGCGACTTCATAACTCCAGTCGTTTGGAAGAACGATTCTCATGCTCCGTGCCAACTGGGCCCGGGCATTGTTCTGCTCAAACATCTCGACTGAGTTCCATAAGACCGACCTATCCATGTATTCGGGCGGGGCATTCTCAGGAAGCATTATCTCGGAATGCACAAGGTCTTCAGAATACTTCGGATAGTAGGTCTGTCCGTTGTATTCGCATTCAAGGGTGGTTCGGCTGATATAGGATGATTTCTCCACGGCAGAAGAACCGCCTGAGCACTTAGCACCTCGACCGACAATCGAGATGCGTGTGCTTATGCTTTTTACTGACACGACATCACCGCCTCTCCGTGACGTGGCAGACCGACACAACCTATCGGGTTGCGACGGCAGGCTTGGGTTTGATTGCAACCATGTTTACGGTTGCTGTCAGGCACAAGCATACAAAGGGGAAGGCACGTTTTTTGTGCCGTGTGGGGAAGTGTAACGTCCCCGCTTGGCGGGTCTCTATCCGCCAATGCTCCATGCAATGGTCCTCGAAGAGCGCACAATACCGTCCGAAGGATGGTATATCTGTGCGCACCGAACAAGTTCGGTGTTTTAGTCCTCGGCCGTTCGTGCTGTTGCAACATTGCCACCACCTTTCGCATTACGCTTCACATTTGCCACGGCATTAGTAAAAGCATCGGTCTTGATTGCAGCTGATAAAATGATATTCATTTCATCCTCATCAAACGAGTAGCATTCGGGGAAGTATTTATGAACCACACCGCCCATCATATACTTATGCTTGTTTTCAAATTTCCGACGTTCTGCGGATGCCTTTCGTTTTTCCTCGGCAACTCGCGCTTTTGCCTGCTCAAGTTGCCTTAAGGCACTCTCCATGCCTTTTGAAGTTTCGTTTTGGTTTTCAATCATTAGTTAACGCTCCTTTCTGATTTTTATTGCAAATAAAAAGAACGGAAAGCTTTGCTAACCGTTCTTTATAATCAATATTTTGGTTATATATTACCTCATTAGTAGTTCTACTTTTTTGCGAGCAATTACTTCTATTTCTTTCATATACATTTCCATTGTTTTCCAATCTGGAACGTATCCTTTATCAGAATATCTCTTTTCATTATCGAAATAGTATGAATCATCGTCGTTGCATAAAGTTGGTAATTTCAATCTCAAGGTTTTAAGATTATCACTCGTGAAGGCATCGCTATAATCAAACTTCTGAGCAGCTCTTTTAATTACCGTACAAATAAATAATGCATTATATCTATTTAGATTGGAATTATATAACAAAGATATTGCGGAACCTGCTCCACCTCTTCCCAAAAAATCTTCTTCTTGGAAAAAGGAAGAACCATCAAGCGGACTTACTGTAATACATCCACCTTCTTCAAGTTTCTCATTTTCCTTTGGTGCGAGATAGGATATTATCCCATTATTTACACTCCCAGAAGAAACATAAGGTACTTCACCTTCCTCATATTTTTTAATACTTCTTGATGCAGGGGATTTTATTTCAAATAATCTTGATATTTCAAACTCTTGCCATTTGTCTATGACTAATTCACCTGTGTTTGTTTTCTCAATCTTCATCATTTTTACCCCCTTTCATAATAATCGAAACACTTTCATCTGAATTCTCAACAATACTACTTGAATACATAATTCTTTCAAGTAAATTTTCACCGAATTCTTTTACATCAATTCCGAGTTTAAACATTTCATTATCCATCATTGTCTTAATATAATCTTCCTCATATACGGCAAACGGTTTCTCTGGTTTCTGATATGATAAATGTTCCTTGGGATTAATAATCTGACGTGTATTAAATCTATCCTCCACACCATCTTGAATTGCCCTAATCCAATAATCCTCAATACTCTGCCATCTATTTCTTATATCCTGGCGTCCTTGATTTTTTACAGTTTCAAGTCCATCTTCTTCAATGTAATAGCCTATTATATTTTGCTTATTCTGCGGCTTACCTGCTTCAAACACAAAGATAGATGTTGTAACACCAGAAAATATTTTTTCTGGCAATTTTACGATTGTCGTCAATCTATGTTCTTTTAAAACCTTGTTACCATATTTCTTATCTGTCAAATCTTTCTCAAGTTTCTTATCTGGCAAGATAAATGCGCACAGAGTGCCAACGGGAACACTGTCTAAAACATTCTTCACAATTTTCATACAACCGTATTTACGTTCAAATGGTGGATTCATGAGAACTCTTGTTATACCTTTTGCTTGCCCCTCACCATCCAATTTAACAGATATATTCCTAATCCATCGTGATGCTTCTTCTGTTCTGGAATCTAATTGTTCAAGATTGGTTTTTCCGTCTTTGTGTATAAGCATATTAGCGCACGCTAAAGCATATATCTCTCTATCAAATTCAATACCATATAATTGTTTTGACTTTATTTCCTTTGCTTTATCAGTATTGATTCCGCCCGAAACTTTTATCATGTTACACATAGATTTCACAAGGAAAGCGCCTGAGCCACAAGCTGCATCCAAAACAACATCCGATTGAGTAACACCTATTAACCTATACATGAACGAAGTTATATGATCCGGTGTAAATACCTGCCCTCTTTCTGATTTGCCCTTATATCGATTAAATTCATTGAAGAAGATTGCCATAACATCTTCCCCATTCCATTTGTCTGAATTAATCAAATCAGAAATTTCATTAACCCAATCAATAAAATTATCAATTGCCGTTTGATTATTCGTTGTGTTCATTTTGATTTCAGAATATACTTCGCACAACAAATCTAACTTCTCATTCTGTCTTTTTGCATCTTTCAAAGACTTTGATAATTGATTAAGTATTGTTTGATGGAATAAAGAATACTCTGTACCTTTATGAAGAATCGCACCTTCTTTTACGGCAACTAACGCACAAGCTGTGAATATCATCCTGTGGTTTAGGTTCTTTATTCCAAATTCGGTGTGTAAACAATTGTTTATTTTCTTTGTCAGATTATAAATTCTTTTTTTATCAATCTTATCTGGAACGAACAAACGTGTATAGTATTCAAATCGTTGAAGCGTTGTCGCAGGCGAAGGTACTTCATCAAGATTTATAAAAACCCTGCATTCTTTGCCATTATAAAGAATTCCCGCAACTTTATTATAATGTTTCCGTAATATTCCTATGTTTTTTGTGAGTTCTTTTTCCCACTTTTTCTTAGAAATATCTTCCTTCTCTGATTTGGCTTCAAGTACAATAGCCACGCTATTTTGGTTAAATGGTAAGAACCATCCATCGGGCTTATCACTTTTACCTGCAAAATCTGTAGTTCCAAGTCTTGCACCCAATTGAATAAATGTAGTTAACTGACCCACTCCAGACAAATACTCTGATGTATCAACATTATTACCACTCGCATCAATAAAGCCTAGTGTGATTCCTGCCTCATTTCTCACTTGGTCTTCTGTTCTTAATGGCATAATTCCATTCCTCCTAAATATCTGCTCCTGCATTTTTTAGCCGACAATATCTGTCGTATGAAATAATAACGTTTTGTGGTTTGCTATTCTTATTCACAAGTACCACATTATCGTCCTTTGCCACATTTTCAAATATCTTAGAGGCTTGCCCTCGCAGAAATTCTGTGGCGGTGTGGTTCTCTGGAATTATTGCTTTTTCCTTCATAGGCACGCCCTTCCTTTCTGCATATCATTTTACCAAAAGTAATTACTTTTCTCAACACTTTATTTTTTATTATAGTAATTACAATTTATGATTTGCATAGCCTTTCTTGCTTGCTCTCGTTTTGCATCAGATATCTTTCTTGGCTTACGGTAACTAACGCAACATTTAGGCATCATATATGTCTTATCGATATCTGTTTCGCCTATGCATTGATATATGTCAGGGAACTCGGTAACTAACGTATCAAGTTTTCTCATAACGGCCTTATCTCGGGTGTAAACAGTAGCATCCGATTCACCCGCATTGAAGTTGATTATGGTTTCCTGCTCGTACTTTGTGAGTTGGTACATGGTCTGCCTCCTTTCGCGCGCGTTATTATTAGAGTGTGATTTTCTACACCTCTTGAAAGAGGTGTGAAAATCACACTCGAACGAAAAGAAAGAGATACGATGCGATGGATAGAAAAACAAAGGGTATATCTTTCTTTTATCTCTTTAGGTTCTTTTCTTTGGTTCTTTCTTTTCACCCTTTCTCTGTTTTCTTTCTAGGGGAAAGAAAGGGAAGGAAGGGAAGAAAGAGAGAGGAAGGATCAGGCAACGCTGGTCCTTCCTCGGATAATGGGATAAATGGGAATATATTATCAATTTTAAGATTATTCCGTCCGATAATTAGCGGATGAAAACAATCTCAAATTGCTTCGGTGGGTTCTTCTTCGTCTGCCATAAGACAGGCAAATATTTCACGGTAATTACCTTACACATTTACAACCATTCCGACAGCCTCTGCCGTCTGTGGTTCTCCTCCGGTCATTTCACGATATTCCGAAATGGAAATGCCGTAGGTGTTCGGGTTTTCTTCCTTGAGTCTTGCCATGCGGGCCCGCCTCTTGGATTCGTAACTCTTATTATACTCAGCATACTCAGGTGTTTTCTTGTATCTGAGATAATGCTCATGGCAACGGTCTTTCCATGCCTCACGAGCTGCATGTTCCGCATCCAGTCTGGCCTGCTCTTCGGGGGCAAGAGGTTCTTGAGGTGGCATATAATCACCGATAAAGGTAAAGTAGATATCAATCTTCTGTGTGGTATCCTTACTTCCACGTCTGTCACGTTCGTGAACGGCAATCTTCTCGACCAGTTCGTTAATCATATACGGTGTCAGTTCATCGAAATTCTCATACTTCTTGATAATCTCGACAAACTTCTTTCCGTCCTTTGTAGCAGGCGTTATGCTTGCAATCTTTTCGGTAAGTACCGCGATTTCTTCCCTTAAGTTTGCCTGCTCGGTTTCATATTGCCTTGATAAGATTTCATAGCGGTTATCAGGTAACTTACCGATGAGATTATCCTCATAAATACGGCAGAGAAGCGGTTCAAGTTCATTGATACGCTTTTCGTTCGCCTCAATCTTCTTGCGGATACTAGCAATCTCTTCAGCCTTGCCGTCATTGGAAGTCTGCTCAATCTCTGCAAGGAATCCCGCTTCATCAAGTTCGATGTATTGGCGGATTTCCCGCAATGTCTGTTTCAACAGTTCCATGATGTTATCAGCCTTTACTCTGTGTCCTGTGGGGCAGGCAACTCCAACTGGTGTCTTGTTGTAATTAGCACATACATAGTTCGGAATGCGCTTGCCGTTGGAAGTGCGGTGACAGTGCATCGGTCTTCCGCAATCGGCACAAACAACGATTCCAGTCAGCGGATAATTCTCGCCCCATCCGTTCGGATATCTCTTGCATTTCCCACGGATGCGATGAACGATATTCCACGTTTCTTGGTCTATTATCGGCTCTTGAGTATTCTCAAAAATCACCCATTTTGAAGGGTCTACATAGTGGCTCTTCTTATCCTTGAAGTGCTTCTCAGTTTTGAAATTCACGGTATGTCCGAGATACTCATACTTGTCGAGAAGGTGTGTTACGGTCGAGCCCCACCACTTGTACGGCTCATCAAAATTAACCTTCTGATGCAGACCGAAACCGAGTTTCTGAAGATGCACGGCAGGGATATCAACTTTCATTTCTTCCAGTTCCCTTGCTATCTGATATGCGATATTCCGGATTCCTCTTCCACTTGCCTAAGGCTTCTGGTTCCTATAGCCAGTTTGATAAGTTCATTAAGCTTCGGAGTAGGGCTCCGACTGCACTTTGTGTCTTTCCCCATGTATCCTCCTTCGTTTTCGGACATAAAAATACGGCTACCACCAAAGTGATAACCGTTCAGTCAAACATACTGTTTATCTAAATATTCCAAGTTCTCTCTGAAGCTTGTAATAGTTCTGAGATTCATTATTTTCTCTACAGATGCGCTCATACGATGCTTCCGAAGGAAAATACTGATTAGAAAATGATCTGTAAAACTCCACGAAATTTCCACGTTCACAAACAAAATCTATCCAATTGATACCAACTTTATTACATCTTTCGGAACAGGATTTCGCACTAATCCGATCCTGTTGGCTTGCCAGTAAACAAGTATAATGCTGCGGGTCGCTGTTCGGATGATTGTGAAAACGCATTATGGTCTCACATCCTTCTGATTTGCAAAACGAACACATCTCTTGTAAATCCACATTAAACGCTACTTGGTTCCCATCATTTCCCTTATTGGCCCAAAAATAGCGAACCACGTCACCCTGAGCACACGCTAGTATCACCCATTCATGCTTTTTTCCTTTAAGCAAATGCGCTGTATAACTTGGAAAATTGATTAATGAAATATTCGCTGGATACGTTTTCCCCGAAGGCTTCATACTCGACTTTTCTTATTCAGCACACTGTCATAAGCATCCTTCCAGCAGATACCCACGCAGAACTGTCTGTCACCGTAAGGGCATCCCTGGCACTTGGGACTCTTATGCTTAAAAACTTCCTTCACGGAAGAAATTTTTACTGTCGCAGGCTGTCCTACAGCCACGATTCCTACTTGTCTTATGATCATGTCGTTTACTCCTTCACTGAAAAGAGCCCTCAGATTGAGGGCTCGTCTTTCTTGGGCATCTTGGAATGTCTGTCCTTGGATGCATCAGCAATATTCTTCTTAGCAGAATCGAGGTCCTTTAATACGGAACCTTTTTCCTCGGCAAGTTCTTTTTCCTTCTTACGTGCATCGAACTTCTCGGCAAGTTCAAATACCTTGTCCTTGCTGTCATAGTGGTACACCTTATCGGAAAGCTGGTCTCTCGGATCAACCTGAGTGGCGTTTACTTCCTGTACCATGGCCTCAAGCTCATGGAAATCACCGGTTCCGTTATCGGGAACAAGGATGACCTCATGCACACTTGATGGTAATACGAAGAAGTCGCCTCCGATCTTTTCCGCAGCCATCTCCATGAAGCCGGGGTAAGCAATAATGCCTGCGCCGTTGCTCTTGTCATGGGTTGAAGCTACATACATCGGAATGTCGGGATTACCGAGCACACCCATCTGGTCATTAAGCTCGCTTACGTCGATACCCATCATCTGGGCAAGCACATCAGCGATGCTCATAATTTCGGAGGGACGAAGCTCCGGAGCGTACTTGGCAGCATCGGCAAAGAGCTGTTCGGTAGTGATTCCGTAGTTCTGAAGCATGTCGTTGTTTACGAGGATACTTCCCATACCGAAATCGGTATCGCCAACGATAAACCTGCAAACGAGTGACATGTCCTCGACTTCCTTATGAGGAATGTTCTCAAGCATTTCAGCGTTTCGTTCGGTTGAAACAACCTGAATCGCAAGCTTTTCCTTCATAACATCATAATTAGAAAACTCCTCAATGTTGAAGTTGGGCTGATGATCAAACCCGTCCGTAACCATGCGGTATGCACTGTCAAAAACTTCTTCATAGGACTTACCGTTCTCGTAATCCTTGAAGAGTGACTGTGCATCAATGTTGATTCCAACGGCTGCATCCTCAGGTCTGATTACGATTCCTTCGTAGCCTGCATTCTGGAGCTTGTTTATGCTGGTGGGTTCAACAGTGTACTCAGCACCGGTATTCTCGTAGAGGTCCTGAGCAAGATCTTCAATAAGTTTTTCTCTGAATTCTTCAAAATCCATTGTTTGATCTCCTTCTTTTCAATATGTAATTGTTGGTAACAAAAAAGCCCCAGCATCCAACGTCGTACGCCATCGGACACAAGGGCACAAAAAAAGTGAGGAGGTTTTTGTTCCTCACTCACTTTCCATTGTAATAGTAGCATAGTTTTTTTTAGAAAAAAAGATGAAATATCGGTTAAGAGCGGTTAATCGCGGCTTTTTTCGGTTAAAAGCGGTTTTTTCCGGTTAAAAGCGGTCTGCCATCAGGCGCCTTCTTTCCTGTTGTTATTTTACTTCATTTACAAGGCCTGCATTATGTTTTATATAATAATAAATCGGAAAAAAGCCGGAATCGGGGACAAAAAAGGCCACTCCGAAACCAGTGTTGTACGGATGTGGTAAATTGAAAAAGTGTTGTAGGATTTATAATAGGAAACGAAAGAATGCCCATTTTACTGGATTTGTGGAGACCTTTTTTTGCAGAGAATTTTCAAGATGTAGTCGTCATTGGTTCTCAAAAAGCCATATGAACAACACAAAATAGGTAAATTCTAGGTAAAAAACGGCTCCCGAAACCTCGGAAGCCGCATAAATACTGGGTTTTTTAATTTAAACTCTTCATTGTCGGGATTGGTAAAAGCCCCGGTACATCTGTCTGCGACAGGCTCCGTAGAGCTCCATCCAAATGCATTTGGCCGTTCAAAAATCGGTCCGTCCGGCTCCGTCTGTATCCAAATCCGTGTTGTCAACGCTGTAGCAACCCTTCGGATATAGGTCTTAAGACGTAACGTCCCAATCCGTCTAATAAAGCAAAAATGACATCTTTGTTACTTCTTATTTTACCACATTTTTTAGTCAGGTAAAGATTTTTCCGTTGATATTTCCCAGAACTTCCATCTTTTTTTCTTCGGTACATTCCGCATAGATATCCATGGTCGTGGAGATATCCGCATGTCCCATGATTGACTGGATAACCTTGAGGTTCGACTCATTTTCGCAAAGCCTCGTACAGAAAGTGTGCCTTAAATGATGTGCCGAGAAGTCGGGGAGAAGGGCCGGTTCGCGCTTTTCCTTTTGCGCAAGTATGGTCTCTTCGTCGTTATAGCCCTTAATGATTCTTTTGATGGCCGAGTTCACCGCTGTCGGTGTATACACTCCTCCGGAGCCTGCGACAAACACGAAGTGCGAATAACCGTCAACCGAGTAGTTTGAGAATCCGATACACCTTGAGATTTCGTACTCTTCCAGGAAGGCATCGTAAACCTCGTCAACCATCGGAATCGTACGGGTACCGGCTTCGGTCTTCGGTGTCGAAATCTTCGCAGCGCACTTCCCGTACCGGTCGGGATGTGTTGACATGCTGTGGTTTACGCTTATGGTTCTCTTTTCAAAATCGAGGTCTTCCCAGCGGAGCCCCAGGAGTTCTCCCATACGCATTCCGGTGCCGAGAAACACTGTCATCATCGGAAGCCAGCCTCTGCAGTCGGGTGATTTCTTTGTATAATCAAGAAATGCTTTCTGCTGTGGAATCGTAAGTGCATGGCGCTTGGGCTTAACCCAGATATTACTCTTCTTGATTTCACGCATGACTCCGTCTGCGGGATTGGTTCTTAATACTCCGTCCCTTACCGCCATTGCCAGTGCCGGGCGTATTACATTATTGATGGTTTCGAGTGTGTTGGCTGCCATCCTCTGCTCCGAAAGAAGCGAATAATAAAAGCACTTGATATCGGTATACTTGATTTTGCAGATTTTCTTTTTCCCAAAGGTATCCATTACGAAGTGTTCGTACCCGTACTTGTAATTGACGTAGGTCGATTCCTTCAGGTTGAACTTCTGTGCCATAAACCGGTAATACACGTCATTAAGTGTAAGGCGTTCCGCTTCGTCCGGGTTGATGCCGTCCTCCAGCTCACGCTTTATTACCTTCTCCTTCTTTCGAAGGTCTGCCAGTGTCTTGGCATAAACACAATGCCGCTCTCCTTTAAAATCTGTATATGAATATGAATAGCGGCCATCACCTTTTCTTTGACATTCCCCCTTGTACAGAGCGTACCCGCGGGAGTCTTTTCTTGCTGCCATAATTTTCCTCCTTATGAATATAGGAAGAAACAACCTCATCCGTCCG
>JAZLJG010000053.1:0-11476 GCA_045617745.1 Lachnospiraceae bacterium
AAGGTTCTCCTCTGAAATGTTCAAAGAAGGAATAATACATGCAGAGTCTCCTGAGTGGATACCTGCAAGCTCTATGTGTTCCATAACTGCAGGAACAAATGCATGCTCGCCGTCACAGATAGCATCTGACTCACACTCGGTTGCATGCTTTAAGAAACGGTCGATAAGGATAGGACGGTCGGGTGTAACACCGATAGCCGCCTTCATGTATTCAATAATTTCTTCACGGTCATGAACTACTTCCATTCCACGTCCGCCAAGTACATAAGAAGGACGAACCATTACAGGGTAGCCAATCTTTTCGGCAACTTCCGCTGCTTCTTCGGGAGTAACTGCCATTCCTGCTTCAGGCATAGGAATGCCGAGCTTGTCCATCATAGCTCTGAACTGGTCACGGTCTTCTGCAAGGTCAATAACCTCAGGAGAAGTACCAAGAATCTTCACGCCGTTCTTTTTAAGCTGAGCAGCAAGATTCAAAGGAGTCTGACCACCAAACTGAGCAATAACACCTACAGGATTTTCTTTCTTGTAAATGCTAAGAACATCTTCAAGAGTAAGAGGCTCAAAATAAAGTCTGTCGGAAGTATCATAGTCAGTAGATACTGTTTCGGGGTTACAGTTTACAATTATTGTTTCAAAACCAAGCTTTCTCAAGGAAAGAGCTGCATGAACAGAACAGTAGTCAAATTCAATACCCTGACCGATTCTGTTAGGACCTCCGCCGAGAATCATTACCTTAGGCTTGTCGGAATCAACATCACACTTGTCTTCTCCGTTATAAGTTGAGTAATAGTACTGACTGTTTTCGGTACCGCTAACATGGATACCCTGCCACTTTTCTTCTACGCCGAGAGCAACTCTCTTTTCACGAATGTTCTTTTGAGAAGTATTAAGAAGCATTGAAAGATACATATCGGAGAAGCCGTCTTTCTTTGCCTGAACAAGGAGATCGTCGGGAATTTCTGCATTCTTGTACTTAAGAATTTCTTCTTCTTCTTCAACAAGTTCCTTCATTTGTTCAAGGAAATAATGCTTAATCTTTGTAAGCTGCCATAATTCATCAACGGTAGCACCCTTTCTCAAAGCTTCATACATAATGAACTGACGCTCAGAGCTGGGATTTGCAAGCATTCCTAAAAGTTCGTCCTTGGTCTTTGAATTGAAATCCTTTTCAAATCCCAAACCGTAACGACCGTTTTCAAGGCTTCTGATAGCCTTCTGGAAAGCTTCTTTATATGTTTTACCGATGCTCATTACTTCACCAACGGCACGCATCTGTGTGCCAAGCTTATCCTGAACACCTTTGAATTTTTCAAATGCCCAACGAGCGAACTTAATAACAACATAGTCGCCACCGGGAACATATTTATCAAGAGTACCGTACTTACCGCAGGGAATTTCGTCCAAAGTAAGTCCGGATGCAAGCATTGCTGAAACCAACGCAATCGGGAAGCCTGTAGCCTTGGATGCCAAAGCAGAGGAACGGGAAGTACGAGGATTAATCTCAATTACTATGATTCTTCCTGAAACGGGATCGTGACCAAACTGTACGTTTGTTCCACCGATAACGCCAACTTCATTTACTATCTTATAAGCCTGACGCTGTAATTCTTTCTGTACATCTTCGGAAATTGTAAGCATAGGAGCAGAGCAGAAAGAATCACCGGTATGTACTCCAAGAGGGTCAATATTTTCAATAAAGCATACGGTAATCATCTGACCCTTGGCATCACGAACAACTTCAAGTTCAAGCTCTTCCCATCCAAGAATTGATTCTTCAACAAGAACCTGACCTACAAGAGAAGCCTTAAGTCCACGCTCACAAACTGTGGCAAGTTCTTCTTTGTTGTATACCAGACCGCCGCCGGCGCCGCCCATTGTATAAGCAGGGCGAAGAACAACAGGATATCCGAGTCTGTCTGCAATTTCCAAAGCTTCTTCAACAGAATAGGAAACTTCGGAACGAGCCATCTCGATTCCAAGTTTTTCCATGGTCTTCTTAAACTCGATACGGTCTTCACCACGTTCAATGGCATCAATCTGTACACCGATGACCTTTACGTTATATTTATCAAGTACACCTGCTGCTGCAAGCTCGGAGCAAAGGTTAAGTCCGGACTGTCCGCCAAGGTTAGGAAGAATCGCATCAGGTCTTTCTTTTGAAATAATCTGTTCCAAACGATTTACATTTAAGGGCTCAATATATGTAATGTCTGCAATTCCGGGGTCTGTCATAATTGTTGCAGGATTGGAGTTAACCAACACAATCTCATACCCAAGATTTTTAAGAGCTTTACATGCCTGAGTTCCCGAATAGTCAAACTCACAGGCCTGGCCGATGATAATGGGGCCTGAGCCGATAATCAGTACTTTTTTAATGTCTGTTCTTTTTCCCATAGCTTTTTCTCCCGATTTTTATTTTTCTTTTGACACATGAATATAAAGAGAAAACCTCAAGTACAAAAGTACGTTTGAGGTTTCAAAATCATTGCCTTCCTTTAAAATAACGAACATTACCGGAAATATCACCCTTAAATACTGATGAACCGGCAACAATAACATTAGCCCCCGCATCAAGTATCATATCAATATTTTCCCTTGTAACACCGCCATCAATTTCAACGTTACAGGAAACACCACGACGGTTAATTTCCTTACGAACTGCAGTTATTTTATCAAGAGTATAATCAATAAACTTCTGTCCACCAAAGCCAGGCTCAACAGTCATAACAAGAACCATTTCAATCTTGTCAAGATAAGGGAACAATACTTCTGTGGGAGTGCCCGGTTTAATGGAAAGACCTGCCTTACAACCTGCTGCATGAATAGCTGAAATAACTGCATCAACATCATCACAAGCTTCGTAATGAACAGTAATAATATCCGCACCGCATTTTTTGAAAGTATCAATATAACGGATAGGATCCTGAATCATAAGATGTACATCGAAAGTTTTCTTTGTTGCCTTTCTGATAGAAGAAATAACCGGCATACCAAAGGAAATAGAAGGAACAAACAGTCCATCCATAACATCTATATGGATGTAATCTGCTCCGGCTTTATCGGCTTCTTCAATTTGTGCTCCGAGCCTGCAAAAATCTGCGGCCAGAATTGAAGGTGATAAAATCATTTTCTTTCCTTTCTCACTCTTTCGCTGTTTAATATAGGGTAATGCACTTAACGCTAAATTTCAAGCACGTATAGATAAAAATGATAGCGACTTTTTAACATTATGTTGGTAAAACTTACCATCACATAAGTTTGAGGAGGTCTTCGTAGGTTTCCTTCTTACGAATACACTCAACTTTTCCGTCTTTTGTAATCATAACCTCAGCAGGTCTTGGACGTGAATTATAAGTAGAACACATACTGTAACCGTAAGCGCCTGTGTCAAGAATACAAACCAAATCGCCCTTCTTAGCTTCCGGCAGCATTCTTTCCTTACAAAGAATATCTCCTGATTCGCATATATTTCCTACAATATTCTGTTCCACAAGGTTGTCTCTTGGTACCACCTTTGAACTTCTGATGATTTCCGCATCATGCCAGGAATCATACATGGAAGGACGAACCAGAACATTCATACCGATGTCCGTTCCCACGTACTTCTTTCCGGAATTTTCCTTTGTGGCATGTACTCTTCCCAGGATAACGCTTCCTTCCGCAACACAGTATCTTCCGGGCTCGGATTTAAAAAGCGGAACCTTTCCGTAATCTTTAACAAACTCATCAAGAATAGGCTCAAGACGCTTCTTGAAGTCTTCCATGGGATACTCTTTTTCATCATCCAGCTTGTGATAAGGAATTCCGTATCCTCCGCCAAAATCTATAAAATCCAGATCCCGGAATCTTTTTGCAATTCTAAGAAGATTCTTTACAGCCTCAAGATAGGGCTCCGGCTCCATAAACAAAGAACCGATGTGCTGGTTTATTCCTACTATGGAAAGGCTGTATTTAGAAGCGATATTAAATACTTCATCAATATCCTCTTCGGAAATACCGAACTTGGTCTTCTTTCCGCCTGTAACAACCTTCTCATGGTGACCGGCTCCTACGCCGGGGTTGATTCTTACGGCGCATTTTCCGCCGGGGTTCAACTCGCCGTATTGCTCAAGCTGTGAAAGGGAGTCAAGGCTTGTCATAATTCCCCTGTCAATAGCGTACTTCATTTCCTCTTTTGAAACGTTATTGGGTACAAAGAAAATCCTGTCGTAAGGAAAACCTGCCGCCTCTAACATTCTTATTTCGCCTTCACTCATGGCATCGCAGTTTATTCCTTCGGAAAGTGCAAGCTTCAAAATGTGAATGTTGGTATTTGCCTTCACAGAATAATTGGCGGTATAAGGATATTTTGTAATAACCTTTGCCACGCTTGCCATGTGTTTTCTTATTATTTCTTCGCTATACACATACACAGGTGTTCCATATTCTTTTGCAATGGCTTCGGGATCGTTTCCGATAAAAAAGTCTGTTTTCTCAATAAATGAATTCATATTTTCTCCTACAGTAAATGTGCTCTGATTTCGTCGCCTGAAAGAGGGCTTAAATATGCGGGTGCAATGTCAAATACGGTTTTGCAGCCGTATGAGCCTTCGCTATGAAGTCTGTTTACGGCTCTTGCGAAAGCCACGATAACAGACGAGGTGAACTCGGGATTTGAATCCAGTTTCAGACTGTATTCTATTACGTGCTTGTGTTCTTTGTTCCAGCCGGTAACACCTGTCCGGAATACAAAGCCTCCGTGGGGAATGCCTGCGTGGTCACGCTGCAGCTCCTCTTCTGTTATGAAATGTACTGTGGTGTCGTACTCATCAAAGTAGTTGGGCATTGTCTTGATTTCTCTTTCGATTCTTTCAAGGTCTGCCCCTTCCTCAGCTACTACAAAGCACTCTCTTGTGTGCTTCTGTCTTGTGGTAAGTGTGGGATTCTCGCCGGCTCTTACTGCGTTAAGCGCTTCCGGAACGGGAATTGTATACTGCTTGCCGTTTTTTACTCCGTCAATTCTTCTTATGGCATCGGAATGGCCCTGGCTGACGCCCTTTCCCCAGAATGTATAATCATTTCCTTCGGGAAGTATGCAATTTGCATAGAGTCTGTTAAGAGAAAACATACCGGGATCCCAGCCAGCTGAAATAAGGGCTGTGTGACCGTTCTCTTTGGCTGCCTTGTCTACGTTTGCAAAATGCTCGGGGATTCTTGCATGGGTATCAAAGGAATCTATTACGTTAAAATATTTCGCATATTCAGGTGTCATATTGGGAAGGTCTGTTGCACTTCCTCCGCAGATAATAAGAACATCCACCTTGTCCTTATAGTTCTGTATTTCGGATACGTTCACCACAGGAACACCTTCGGTAAGAATCTTTACCGTCGAAGGATCTCTTCTGGTAAAAACTGCCACAAGCTCTGTGTCGGGATTCTGCTTCACTGCACACTCTATACCTTTTCCCAGGTTACCATAGCCTAATATTGCGATTTTCATTCTTCTGCCTCCATATTGTTCTTTATTAAAGTAATTTTATTTCTCAAAGCTTCTTTCATAACCGACACCAGGGTGCTTTCTCCCGAGTACAGGCAGGTGTCGTTTTCACTGTTTTCCAGAGTACCTGTCAGCACGTAGGACGAATCGGTAATAAACCTTATCTGCCCCGGCTCCGGTTCGGTTTTATATATTATTGCCCCCTTCAGCTTAAAACCATCCGAAAGGATAACAACCTTCTTTCCTTCATTAACAAGCGTGGTAAGCTTCTCCCGAAACTCCTCCAGAACGACCGCCTCAGCCATTATGTACAGCCTGAGTTCACAAAAATCCAGCATCTTATTAATCTTCTCTTTTATTCTCTCCGTTGTACTTACCGTAATGTAGCCTTCCTGCTTTTCCCTCTTTCCGGGAGCCTGCTTCACTACGGTTTTGGCGGCTTTCTCCATTCTCTTTAAAAAGTTTCCGGCAAAAACCTTTATATCCTCAGGAACATACTTTGTGGCTTCCCCTTCGCAGATAAATGCTGCGCCCTTCTCCACTAAGCCGGCCAAAGAACCGTAGGCGTTGGACCTGGATATACCGGTTTCTTTGGACACTTCATAGCCTGTCATGGCTCCGCACTTAAGAAGGGTCTCGTAAATAACCGCTTCCTGACCGGTAAGACCAAAGAGTTTTAAGTTTTCAGCAAAAGTGTTTTTCGCCATGTCTTTTCTTTAGTGTTCCTTTTTAGTACTACGCAGATAATAATACCTGCTTCTTTTTTTGTCAACCCGTATGTGATAATATGTTCCTTGGTATATAATTGCTTATAAACGCGAATGCAGTTACTTAGGGGGTAGCCTTTGCTTTTCAATTCATACATTTTTTTACTAGCTTTCTTTCCACTCTCCTTATTAATATACTTCTCGCTAAACCGCGCCGGACGATACAAGTCCGCTCTGTGGGTTTTAGTCGCAATGTCTCTTTGCTTTTACGCATATTTCCACTTCTGGTATTTATTTATCCTTGTGGGAAGTATTGTTATCAACTGGTTTATTTCACGAATCTTAGTAAATACAAAATCCCGCTTCGTTCTTTGCTGCGGCATTGTTCTGAACGTGGCGGTAATATTTGTTTTCAAGTATTTTGATTTTTTCATCGAGAATATAAATATTCTATTTAAGTCGTCTTTACCTCTTCTTAACATACTTATGCCTTTGGGAATAAGCTTTTTTACATTTCAGCAATTATCCTACATAGTAGATTCCTACAGAGGTGAAACCGCAGATCATTCTTTCACGGAATATGCTCTTTTTGTAAGTTTCTTTCCGCAGCTTATTGCCGGTCCGATAGTATCCCATAAAGACATGATTCATCAATTCAGAGATCCTGGCCTGAAAAAATTCAACGGCGACAATTTTGCCAAAGGTTTGTATCATTTTTCAATCGGCCTCGCTAAAAAGGTTTTACTGGCAGATTCTCTTGCCGGAGGTGTGAACTGGGGATACGCCAACATTGAAAAACTGGGGAGTTTCAATGTTCTTCTTGTAGTCTTTTTCTACAGTTTTCAGTTGTATTTCGATTTCAGCGGTTATTGCGATATGGCATACGGTATTTCCGAGTGCTTTAATCTTAAAATACCCGCAAACTTTCTTTCGCCTTATAAAGCTTCTTCAATAGGTGATTTCTGGAAAAGATGGCACACTACACTGACGCGATTCCTTACAAACTACATATACATCCCTCTTGGGGGAAGCCGCCGTGGCAAAACACGTACCTTAATAAATATCATGCTTGTGTTTTTAATCAGTGGTCTATGGCATGGGGCAAACTGGACATTTGTTATATGGGGAGCCATGCACGGATTGGCAATGGTTTTATACAGAATAAGCAACAACCTGTGGGACCGGATAGCCAAACCGATTCGAATCTTTTTCACTTACCTGTTTGTTTCTTTTGCCTGGATTCCCTTCAGAGCCGAAAGCCTCGGAAAAGCAATTAAGGTTTTTTCCTCTACTTTTTCAAAGCCTGACTTTTCTCTCAATAAGGATTTTCTATCCAAATATAACTTTTTGGAATTCACATATCCCGAGGAACACATTTCATTTTTGAAGAATATCGTGGTTTCCTGTCCCTCCGTTCATATGTGGATTATCCTTGCTTTGTCGGTATTTATTGTTTTCTTTACAAAAAACATTCATGAAAAAGAATTTAGACCCAAAGCAGCAAATGCCCTCACAACGATTATTCTGCTTGTTTGGAGCATTTTATCGCTGTCTGGTATGTCGACATTCCTGTATTTTAATTTTTAACCTTTAAAGGAGACTGAAACTGATGACAACTAAAAAATGGAGCCGGATTGTCCTAAGCTCGACAGTTGTTTTACTGGTTTTAATAGCCGCATTTCAAATAATTACCGATCCGTTTATTCATTTTCATAAGGAATTCAGCTTTTTCCAGTATCCACTCAAGGATGAACGGTTTCAAAATGACGGTCTTCAAAGACATAGGGAATATAACATACTCGTTACCGGAACCAGTATGAGTCAAAACTTTAACACTTCGAAATTCGAATCATTATGGGGCAGGAAGACCATCAAAACATGTTATTCCGGCGGGTCTTTTTATGAACTGTCTGCCTCCATGCAAAACGCTATCAATCACAACCCTGACCTGGAAATTATTATCTGCAGTTTCGATCCAAACGGTATTTCTGACAGCCCTGAAGCATACTCCTATGAAGGCATACCGGAATACCTTTATGACAACAATCCCTTTAACGATGTAAATTACCTTTTCAACAAAGATGCCATTACAAAGGGAATAGCTGTTCTTAACTACACGAGAAGCGGCCAAATGACTCCTTCCATGGATTTATACGGTCGTTTTGATAATTACCTGCCCACCGGTTTTGATGCGGTAAAAAGAAGCTATGTCCGGGCGGAAAAGCAGGATCTTTCCCAACCCTTTACCGAAGAGGCAAAACATACAATTCAGGTAAATGTTTCCCAAAACTTTGTAGAATTAGCAGAGAGAAATCCGCAGGTAACATTCATTTTTTATCTTCCCCCATACAGTTATTGTTATTGGGACGGACTGATAAGGACCAATCAATTGGATTACGCAACAAAAGCAATCGAATATGCTTCATCCGTTTTAACCCAAGCTGATAATATAGAACTGTATTCTTTTCTTTCGTGGGAAGATGTAATAACAAATCTTGATTACTATTCAGACACAATACACTATAATGGAGTTATCTGTGATCGTATGACAGAAAGCTTCTTCGAAAAAGAGTTTTTGATTAATAGTGATAACGCAGGTTCCTATTTTGAGAATCTGAATACATTTTTTCAGGGAATTGATTACTCTACCCTGGACTGAATGCGAATAAAAACAAAGGAGGCAGGTACATACTTCGTACCCAACGCTATTATGGCAAAATTAGAAAAAACATATGCGAAATTCGCCGCAGAAAAGGCGATAGAATTACTTAACATAGACAGCCCCTCAGGCTTTACCAAAAATGCCTCAAAATGGGTGGCCGATGAATTCAAAAAATACGGATGCAAGACTACCATCACCAACAAAGGAGCTGTTTTAATCGACTTTGGCGGTGAAAAGAGTCCGGAGGGCGGCGTTTTATTCGAAGCCCACACAGATACACTTGGCGCAATGGTCCGGGAAGTCAAATCCTCAGGACGTCTCAAAATCACCAACATCGGCGGTCTGAAGGCCTCCAATACAGAAACCGAAAACGTCAGAATCTACACCCGTAGCGGCAAGGTTTACGAAGGAACCATTCAGTTAGAAAACGCTTCCGTCCACGTAAATAAGGACGCCGGTTCCAAAGAACGCGACTTCGACTCTGTTGAAGTTGTTATCGATGAAAAAGTAAAAGACGCAGAGGATGTAAAGAAAAAACTCGGCATCGAAGTTGGAGACTTCGTATGCCCCGACCCCAGAGCCCACATCACCAAGTCAGGCTATATCAAGTCCAGATACCTTGATGACAAGCTTTCCGTAGCCATTTTACTGGGCTTTGCAAAATACGTTTACGACAAGAAGATTAAGCTTTCCCGTCCGGTTTACGGACTGGTAACCGTTTACGAAGAAGTGGGCCACGGCGGCTCCACCTCTATCCCCGCAGGCATTACCGAAGCTATCAGCGTTGATATGGGCTGCGTGGGAAGCGGAATCCAGTGCACGGAAACCCAGGTTTCCATCTGTGCCAAGGATTCCGGCGGACCTTACGACTATACCGCTACCGACAAACTCGTCAAAGCCGCTCAGGCCGAGAAGGCTGACTACGCCATCGACGTATATCCCTACTACGGCTCCGATGTGGAAGCCACATTACGCGCCGGCTACGACATCCGCCACGGCCTTATCGGCCCCGGAGTCTACGCCTCCCATGGTTACGAAAGAAGCCATATCGATGGTGTCTACGCCACCATGCAGGTTATAAAAGGTTACTTGAATGTATAAAAGAAAGGGCGATGGTTTCCCATCGCCCTTTTTGGCGAATCGGGGACGGGTTCCTATTCGCCTTTTTCCCCAAAAGGGACAGACCCCTTATGGTACAGGCGCCAAAGAACGCATCCACGAAATTGTAAAAGGCTTATTCCTCACAATCTCCCCTTTTCCCCGCAACATTGTGAGGAATTCGGCTCTGACTCCTCACAGTTATCCTCGTAATCAGTTGAATTGTGAGGAAATTCCTTTTCTCTCCTCACAATCCAACTCATTTCTTGTAATTCAGTGAGGATATGAAAAAAGTCCTCAAAAAAAGTGGACAATTCTTGATTAAAAGAATTGTCCACTGGTGTTTTGCAAAATATACAAGCATATGGGATATCAAAAGAGCAAGCCAAAGATCGTACCATTCTCAATTCTGTAAAATGCATAGTTTTGTTCTACATGCAGAAATCTATACGGAGTAGATACTCCGAGCATAGCTTCAACAGAAGGTCCTTTTTCCGGATTATTCTGCAAATCTCGAATTTCTCCCATAATTATGGATACGATTTTAGTAGCAACCGGTTTGCCATAATTAGCTGTAATCTGTTTATTCAGCTCTCTGAGCTTATCACTGGCATCCGGAGAATACTTTAATTTATACTTCAATCGTTAATTACCCCCAGCTCTTTCTCAAGATCATCTGCATCTATCCATCCTTCTTTTGCAGCTCTTTCTTCAGCTTTTTGTAATTTAGAGAAGAGAGTATATGCGGCTCTGTAACGATCAAGTTCATCAATCTCAGCCATAGTAAGGATACCATACTCACCATGACCGTTTCTTGTAAGGTAAACCCTACTTGTTGTATCTACTTCCTTTAATACTTCTGTATAATTTCTCAAATCTGATATAGGTTTTATATTTGGCATATCAATCACTCCTTTGAAAATATTATACTCATATTATTAGCCGTTTGCAACATATTTACACGCGAATTTATCAGCACACTACATTTCTTCCGGACAAGAGATCCCAGAATTCCACAAGCTTCACTAATTGTACTCTGAACAATTTCAACAAGATACAGTCTTGCTATTTTAGTCTCTTCATCTTCTTTACCACGAGGCACCTCCATTCCGCTTCGCTCCATACTCATGTCGCGCTGGCGCGCTATAAAGCCAAAAGCAAAAAAATGCTCCGTGAAGAGTAAACTCTTCCGGAGCATATATTTTGCTTTCGTTTTGCAACGCTTGTAGTTCGCGCAGATTATCTCTTTGAGAACTGAGGTGCACGACGAGCTGCCTTTAAGCCGTACTTCTTTCTCTCCTTCATACGAGGATCACGTGTTAAGAAGCCAGCCTTCTTAAGTAAAGGACGATACTCCTCTGAGTCAACCTGAAGTAATGCTCTTGAAAGACCATGACGGATAGCGCCTGCCTGACCTGTGAATCCACCACCATGAACGTTTACAACGATATCGAACTTATCAGTTGTGTTGGTGAGTGTAAGAGGCTGACGAACAACTACCTTAAGTGTCTCAAGACCAAAATACTCATC
>JAZLJG010000054.1:0-13271 GCA_045617745.1 Lachnospiraceae bacterium
AAACAGGAATCCATCGATTAAAAGATATGTTATATTTGATGACTGTTTCGGTGATGATTACAGTAGCGACAAGGAAATTCAGAGTCATTTGGTTTTCGTAGATGCTCTTAAGGGATTGCAGGTAGAAAATGTGCTGGATGCTTGTAAGATAATGAATACAATTTGGGAATTGCAGATGTAAATATGGCTGAGTGGGTATCGCATCTTATTGTAGCAGACAGAGTACTTGAAAGACTTCCACAATTAAAAAGACATGAATTCTGTGTGGGTAATATTGCACCGGATTGCAATATTCCAAATGAGGACGGAACAGACTTTATTCCTCCGAGAAAGGTTACACACTGGATTACCGGTGAAAGAAAAACCGCAGCCGATGCTTCCCTGGTCGGGAAGTCATCTGGGATTGGGAACAGTATTGTGTGCATTTTGCTTTGGACCCATAATTCATTTTTTTAACCGGTTTTCTGAGAAATTGATTAAATAAGAAAGGAGTATGGTATGGCACAGAGAACCATTCATATGTTATTCGGAAAAATTCTTTCCGAAAAAATCGAGTTGGAGGATAAAAACAGGTTTTTTATCGGAAGCATAATGACTGATTCGTATATAGATCCTTCAGCAAGAAAGAAGGCACACTATATAAAGCATACGGCTGATGATAACGGAAGGTTTTTTGACTTTCAAAGCTTTTATGAGAAGTACAAAGAAAAAATAGTTTCGGATGATTTGTATCTGGGATATTATGCACATCTTGTGGAAGACGCATTTTACAGATATTTCATTTACTACGAAAAGGATTTTATGAGCAAACTGGAGGCAACCGAGCTTTCGGTTCTTCATAATGATTACACTATTTTGAATTCCTATATTTCTGAAAAGTACGATATGCCGGTGGATTTGAAAATTCCCGATGATTTCGAGAAAGAAGAAATCAATGAGATAACTCAGTTCGACCTGGAAAAACTGATTGCGGACTACAAGAATGATTTGGAAGTACGGGTTGATGAAAAGACGGTCATTCTTACGGAAGAGATTCTTGAGGAATTCGTGGAAAGATACATTGATCTGGCAGCAAGGGAATTAAAATGTGTTAAAGAAGGAAAGAGTATTCTTAACGTTTTGGATTACAGTTGGGAAAATAAGAAATGATAACAAAAGGGCTATGTTCAAAAGAACATGGCCCTTAATTTTTTAAGATTATTGATAAACAACCATTGCACGCTGCCCCATCTTATACCAGATATCCTCAAAAAGGAAACGACTTACAGTGGTTTTTCCCTTTAAAGGATCGATAATGGTAACCGTTTTTCCGGTATATCCCGAGAGAACAACACAATGCAGATTTTCATAGTAACCTGTCTGCGTAAGCAGGGGATCGTTCCAGTCTGTTGTTACAAATACAATTGCGGGATTTCCGGCTGATACTTCTTCATATACGGAGGAAATTTCTTTCCCTGTCAGGTTTTTTCCGGTAAGTGCCTTGTTTTCGGCTTGTGAATACGCATCCAAACAGGAAATAAGGGCAGTGCAAAAACAATAATTGCCGGTATCATCAAAAGGATTTCCTATGTAGTATTCTTCCGGGTCGTATGAAAAAGAATACTTTTTCGGAAGATATTTCCTGGCCAGTTCTGTTTTTGAAACATTCAGACCAAGATGGTTAAGTACTATGGTAAGAGACGTTACTTCGCAGCCGTTTGGAAGCTCGGGATTCTGAAGAACCGGTTTCACGAAAATTTCGGCTGTATCGGATTCAACAGGAGTGAGAAACTGCACTTTCGCAAAAGAAGCGGATTCGCCTTTCACAATGTAGTAAACGCTTTCTTTGTCCTCAAAGTGAGATGCAGTACCGCAGACAGTTACCCTTTCACCCGGGGGAGAAATTCTCAGAACCGAGGAAGACTCCGAAGGGTTGCTTCGAAAATATGTATATTCACCTGTTGTCATCATTTCAACCGGTTCAAAAAATCTTTCCGTATATTCTGTAGTTTTGCCGGCAAAACCGGTTACTTTGGGTAAAAATCCCAAACACAGAAAAACAAGAACCAGAGAAAGGGAAAGTAGTTTCTTTTTCATAGTCTCTTCCTTTTTCAGATACAATCTGATTATACCACAGCAAATCCACTGAAAAGCAAATTAAAAGGGTGTAATTTTCCCATTTCTTTATATAAAGTTAAGGTTTTGAAGGGTATCATTTCTTGACACTTTTTATAGGAAGGAAGTAATATATATGTAGTTTTTAATTTGGAGATTTATATGAGTAGCAGAGGTTCAAACGGGAAGGGTGGAAAACTCCTTCCGATAATTATAATATTATTACTTTTAGGCGGCGGCGGACTTGCACCTGTAATGATAGGTCTTTCCGTTGTACTTGGATTTGTAGCTATAGCAGCTTTGGTTATTGCTTTAATCGTTAAAGCGGTTAAAGGTACAGACGGTGTAGTGGTTACCAAAAAGGATGGTACCAAGACAACAGTAATTACCCAGCCTACCAAAAACCCTTACAGCGTAAACTATGACAAAGTTCTTGTGGAACAGACAGACGCTGAAAAGCAGAGACTTAAGGAAGCAGAGGCAGCAGCTGCCAAGGCCAAAAAAGAAACTAAGTCTTCTCCCTACACAGAGCCTGTTAAAGAAGAGCCCAAGCACAGGAAAACCGGTGATGCTGACATCGATAAGATGATAGTTGAGAAGGATGATGCTATCGAAAAGATGAAGCTTCTCGATGAAGCCATTGAGGACGAAAAGCTTTCAGCACAGATTGTTCACCTTGAAACTGTTACCGAGAAGATTGTGAACTATACAATTGAGCACCCCAAAAAGAAAAAGCAGTTAGGTAAGTTCTTTGACTATTACCTTCCTACAACGCTTAAACTTTTGGAAGCTTACGGCAGAATGGATCAGGCCGGTATTTCAGGTACCAACATTGACAGCACAAAAGAAAAAGTTGAAGGCATGATGGATACTGCTCTTGCAGCATTCGACAAACAGCTGGATGCTTTATATGCAGACGAAGCACTTGATGTTTCAACAGATATTACCGTAATGCAGAATATGCTTAAGTCGGAAGGACTTACGGAAGACGATATTACATTAACACTATAATTAAGGGAGAAAGAATATGGCAGAAATGGAAAACTCAGTACCTACATTAACACTTGAGCCTTCAGCACAGGCTGCAAACGACATCTCAGCATTTGCTGATTCACAGTTTGTAAGCGTTGAAGATGAAAAGGCCAAAGAAGAGAAGCGCGAAGCTAACGCAATTCAGATTAACGAAGACATGCTTACCGAACAGGAAAAGGCAGCCGTTAATGACTTTTACACCAAGATTGATATCACAGATTCAAATATGGTTATGCAGTACGGCGCAGCTGCTCAGAAGAATATCGCTAATTTCTCTGAAAGCGCATTAAGCACAGTAAAGACAAAAGACCTTGGCGAAATCGGACAGGATCTTGCAGCTTTGGTTACAGAGCTTAAGACTGTCGGCGAACCCGAGAAGAAGGGTATCGGCGGATTCTTCCAGAAGAAGAAAAACGAACTGGATACCATGAAGAACTCTTACGCAAAGGCTGAAGCTAACGTAGACAAGATTGTTAAGAACCTTGAAAACCATCAGGTAGTACTTATGAAGGACATCGCAATGTTCGATCAGATGTACGAACTTAACATGAAATACTATAAAGAACTTACAATGTACATCATTGCAGGTAAGAAACGTCTTGAGCAGGCAAGAAAGGTTGAACTTGAAGATCTTCGTAAGAAAGCCGAAGAGACAGGTGCACAGGAAGATGCTCAGGCATACAATGACTTTGCAAACCTTTGCAACCGTTTTGAAAAGAAGCTTCACGATCTTGAGCTTACCCGTATGATTTCCATTCAGATGGGACCTCAGACCAGATTACTTCAGAACAACGACACTCAGATGCTTGAGAAGATTCAGTCTTCACTTATCAATACCATTCCTCTTTGGAAGAGCCAGATGGTACTTGCACTTGGTATCGAGCATGGCCGCGAAGCTACAGCTGCTCAGTCAGCAGTAACACAGATGACCAACGATCTTCTTAAGAAGAACGCAGATACCCTTAAGATGGCTACCATCGAGACAGCTAAGGAAGCTGAAAGATCTGTTGTTGATATCGAAACTCTTAAGCACACCAATGAACAGCTCATTACTACTCTTGATGAGGTAATGAAGATTCAGACAGAAGGCGCTCAGAAACGTAAAGAAGCAGAAGCAGAACTTGGCCGTATCGAAGGCGAGTTAAAGCAGAAGCTTTTAGAGTTAAAGTCAGCTAACTAGTATGGATTTTTGCCCGGGACATTTGTCCCGGGCTTTTTTATAGGTCTGTATTAAGGCCCATGGCCTTTACAATATCTAAAGCCAAATCATTGGGAAATTCAGGAGCTTTACGCAGTCTGAACATGTCGGGAGTCATTTTGAAAATTCCGAAGCCTCCGTAGTAATCCCAGCTTGTGCGGCTGATTCCGCGCTCGGTAAGAAGTTTTGTTACGATTTCGTACCACTGAACACGGTCCTTAGGATCTGCTTTGAAATTGTAGCAGCCGAATTCACCGCAATAAACAGGGGCATTTCTCTCGATACTGAAATCCACATACTGGTCAAAGAAGCTTGCTACGGCTTCAACAGTTCCTTCTTGGGGATATCTGGCGAATTTGTCCTTTTCTTCCTCGGTAGGATTTTCGGGAAGAGAAGGCATCCTTTTTTCGTCGTAAGGGAAAGGAATGTTTATTACACGTTCCATATGACACCAGCTTGCACCCTGATGGGTAAAGGTATGGGGATCGTAGAAATGGAAGTTGTAAATAACCTTGTCGTCATTAAAGTCGGGAAGTGTTTTCATGGCTTTGAAACTGTTCCAGTCAGCTCCGCCGGCTACAATGTAGTGGTTAGGATCGATGCTTCTTACAAGTTTGAAAAGTCTTGCGATGATCTCGTTCCAGGCGGGAACTTCGATATCATGGGGCTCGTTCATCAGTTCATAAATAACGTATTCGGAGGCATCCTTATATCTTGTGGCAACCTGGGTCCAGACTGGATTCAGGATTTTTTCAACATCTACCGGAGTAAAGGAACCGGCAGCAGTATTATTGTGAAAATCCAGAATAATGTACATGGAAAGTTCGGTTGACCATTTTATAACATTGTCAAGAATTCTCAAAATCTTGTCGGGTATTTTGTAGTCGGATTCCTCAAGGCAGAACTGTTCAAAATGGATGGGAAGACGGACTACGTCACAGCCAAGCTTTTTAACATTTTCAAAATCCTTTTTGGTAAACATTTCTTCAAATACATCTTCGGCCTTTTTAAATTCCAGCCAGGTAGTGAAGTTGACTCCCCTTTTGAAGGGTGCGCTGATGGCCTTTCTGATACTCATATGTGTAACCTCCTATTTTTTAAAAAATTCAAATTCTTTTAAATCGAAATCGGTTCCCGGTAAGAATACAAGATTTATTTTCCCGTTTGTACGTACATCCTTAAGGTCAAAGAAAAACTCACTGTATTCTTCGCTGTAAGGTATATCCACCATATCTCTTGTGACTACACCCTCTTCTATATAAAGAATATGAAGAGAAGTTTTTTCGTTATGGGATCTTCCTACAATTCTTATGCGGGAAATTCCTTCATCAAAATTCATGTTGTCGTAGCTTATGGATACGTTGTTTCCGATGTTCTTTATTTGTGAATCGCAAACTGTGTACGTGTCTCCCGCTATTTCTGAGAAATCTGTTGAATTAATAATGCTGTAGGCTTTTTTCATAGGAGTGAAGTAAAAGCCCTGAAGGGAAATTCTGTCGTCTGTATCAAATTCAAAGGTAATCGTATGTGTACCGCGAAGAACACGGTTTATGGTAAATATGTTTTCCTGATATTCGTTGTATATGCTCTTTGCCCGGTATGTGCCTTTGAAAAGAAGTTCCCCGTCTGAAAAAATCTTTAAGGGAAGCTCATCTTTAAAAGAGAAAATCGGAACGTGCACAGTATCGGAGCCCACAGGTCCAAAATCCACTTTTTCATAAGTTACAAAGGGTTTCTGAGTACCATCCGCCGGAAGGAAAACACCTCCGAAGAAACTTAAGGAACAGTCTTCGGAAAAAGCTTTCGAATACTGGATTCCCGGGATCATTGAATAAGGATTGAAAGTTGCCGTACCAAGACCTTCAATACTAAAGTCCAGGGTGGAAATAACCTCAGGATGTTCTTTGTCATTACAGCAGTAAGCGGTAAGTGAAAACGAACCGTCTCCTAAAGCTGTTATGTCGGCGTACCCGTCGCCCTTTTCAATTTTGACGTAATTTGCATCAACAGAATCCTTTGTAAGTGCGGCGAAGGATACTTCTTTGTAAGTAGCATTTTCCGGGAGAACTTTGTAACGGACTCTTGCTGAAGGCTTGTCTTTATTCAGGGTAAAGGAATCTTCGCAGGTAAGTTCTATCTTTCTTGCAGCTATGTCTTCTGAAGGTGCAGATTCGTAGTTTTTCTCCAAACAAGGGAATACTTCTTTTATATAAGAAGGTTTTGATTCGATGGAAACGGAAGCGTCCTTCAAACCTTTTGAAGAAACGGTTACTGTTATGGTTCCCGGTTCATTTGTGGGAGCCACTATGGCAAGAAGCTTTCCGGAGAAAAGCTTTCTGGAGGAACCCTTGTATTCTTCGTAGTCAGTGCTGTCTCCGTTATCAAGACCCAAAAGTCTTCCCGGGCCGGAAACTTTTACGTTTACGCGGTTTCTTGCATTCGCAACAAAAGTACCTTCTTTGTCTGCCATGGAAATCTCGATAAACGCAAGCGTCCTTCCGTCTGCCGTTATGCAGTCGTTTTCCGGCTTTAACATGATTAAAGCCGGGTCACCAAATGACCTTTGCTCATCCGTAGCAACTACATTTCCTTTTTCATCATATGCCTTTGCCACCAAAACGCCTTTTTTGTAAGGAAGCTTCCAGTGTGCCTGCAGTTCTTTGCCGGTTAAATGGTCGATAAACTGCCTGCCCATAGATTCGCCGTTAAAAAAGAGTTCTACATACGGAGCATTTGAGTAAGCAATTACATCAATAATCTGTCCTTCGTTGAAGTCCCAATAAGGGAGAAGGTGTACCATGGGAGCCTTTTTATAATCCGTCCACTCAGCCTGATAGTGGTAATAAGTGTCCTTTTCAAACCCAGCAGTATCAAGCTGCCCGAAGTAGGAGTTTTTGGAATGATAGGGAGTTGGCTCTCCGATATAGTCAAATCCGGTCCATATATACTGACCGAAAACAAAGTCTCTGTCTCTGTGATCGGCTATTACATTGTTTACACTTTTAGAGCCCCAGTTTGTGGTACAGTTTCCAAGACAGGAACACTGGCCGTCTTTGTGGGTAAGTAAAGTTATTTCATAAGGGAAATGATATATTCCGCGGCTTTGAACCGTGGAGCCTGTTTCGCTTCCGAAAATGCACCAGTCCGGGTACTTTTTGTGGTGGCCGTCATAAAGACTTTCACCGTAATTAAAGCCCGAAAGCTCCAGTTCATCGGAACACTTTTGAGCATTTTCCCAAGCAATATAGTTTGAACCGATTCCTATGTATGCGTTATGCATGTAATCCAGTTCTCTGACCTTATCTCTAAGAAGAACTGTCCACTTTAAACCGGTTCCCGCATGTGTATCGTAGATTTCATTTCCGATGCTCCAGATGATTACCGAAGGATGGTTTCTGTCCCGTCGAATCCAGCTTTCCACATCCTTTTCCCACCATTCGGGGAAGAAGTTCGAATAGTCATAGGTAGTTTTGGGAAGCTCCCACATATCAAATGCTTCGGAATTAATAAGTATACCCATTTCATCCGCAAGTTCCATTAATTCTACGGAAGGCATATTATGGGAAGTCCTGATAGAATTGACCCCCATCTTCAAAAGCTTTTCAAGCTGCCTTCTTAAAGCAGACTTATTTACGGCTGCACCCAGTGCACCAAGGTCGTGGTGCATGCAGGCTCCGTTTATCTTTACAATTCTTCCGTTTAATGAAAAGCCTTTGTTACAGTTAAAAGAAATCGTTCGAAAACCGATTTTTGTTTCTGAAATATCTTTTACTTTTTCTCCATAAAAAATCTCTGAATAAAGCGTATATAAATTAGGGTCAATTATATCCCATTTATAAACTGAGGAAACATTCATTTCCCCGGAAACTTTTATTTTGCCAATTTGTAACTTTATCGGTTTTTCCAAAACTGCGATAATGTTTCCATCAGGATCGGACAGGGTATTTTTAAGAAGAATCTCACATTCTTCCGTGGACTGAATCTCTTCATCTATAGTAAGAAGAAAACCGTCTGAAGTTTCTTTAGTGGATGTATAGATTCCGTCAGGTACGAAGCTTACGGATTCTTTGTCGAAAAACCATACATTACGGTAAATACCCGCTCCGGAATACCATCTGGTATTAGGGTCCTGATATTTGCAGATTACGAAAATACTGTTTTCACCGGAGACTAAATAGTCTGTAAGATTTACGTCAAAAGTGGAGTATCCGTATTTCCAGGTGAAAACCTTTTGACGGTTGCAGTAAATCTCGCAATCCATATAAACACCCTCAAATCGAAGGTAATAAATGTGGCCTTTTTGCGGATTTGCCTTAAAAAACTTGCGATAAAAGCCGATACTATTACTATATAATGCATTAGTATGACCTATCATCCAGTCGTGAGGTATATCAATATCGCAAAAATTCGTGAAATCTTCCATTTCCTCATAGGGGGTGTCGATTTCAAATTCGTGAAACTGCCAATTATCAATAAACAGATTATTGTTCATAATATCCTCCGAATACCTTATGCATTAATGTTAACGTATTCCCTTGAGAAGGTCTATCAAAAATCGTTTTGTTACTGTTTAGATTCGATTAAGAAAACCTTAAGCTTTTTTTCAAGGATATCTTTTTTAACATCTGTTAATATGCCTAAGGTGAGTAAATAAGTCTAAAGGAGAATTAAATGAATAAGAAATTTTTAGGATGTTTATTAGTATTGGCAGCAGTGGTTCTTTGTCTGGGACTGGTTGCCTGCAAAAAAGACAATGCCACAGACAAACAGGCAAATAACGGTGGTATTCCTTCTATCGGAGAAGCCATCAATGAAGCCGGCGAGTATTACGAATACAGAGCTTTTTACGAAAAGCTTCCTGTAGAGATAGAAAAAGGTTACATGCATTCCGCAAAGATTATCAATAATAAGTTGTATGCCATAGCAGAAATGTATGATGAAGAAAGCGGAGCAGTCGGTGATTCTGAGCTGGTGATTTATGATTTTGACAGCAAAGAAAATAAGTTTCTCCCTCTTTCAAGAGAAGACGATAGTAACGATGGGTTTATCAGTTCGGTATCCTTTAATGAAGACGGAACATTCCAAATTGTATATACCGTTTATGATAATTTGAGCGAAACTTCTTTTGAACCGGAGTATCTTGTTTATAAATTCGACGCAGAAGGCAAGGGAACATTACTGTACTCTCTTACGGATATCCTTGCGGGAGAAGAGAATTCCTATTTATCCGGTAATTACTTTACAAAAGAAGGAAATTTTGTTTTTTGCGCAGAAACAAAGGTATACGAAGTAGGTCCTGACGGAGTGCTTCTGGGAAAAGTAGATGTACCCTCATGGGTAAACAATATGTTTGTGGATGAAAACTCAGATGTATTTGTATCTTACTATTCACCCGATGGACCCGATCAGATACTTAAAAAGGTTGATTTTGCCAACAGAAAATTAGCAGATGCTTTTGAAGGCGTTGAGGTAGTGGGAAAAATGACTCTCATGCCTGACGGAAAGTACCTTGTAACAAATGAAAACGGAGCATATTCTTTTGACCCTCAGACCAAAGAAAACCTGAAGCTGTGGGCATGGCTCGATCTTGATATGCAGGGCTATGGAGATGCGGAAGTAGTCTGCACCGGGAACGATTCCTTTAAAATGGTTAACGAAAGTTATGATGACGGACGTCAGAATTATGAACTGGTTACCATAGAAAAGGTTCTTGTTACAAAAGAAAATGCCAGAAAAGAAATAGTAATAGGTTGTCTCAATACAGACTGGGCTTTGGAAAACGTTGTTATTGATTTTAACAAAACAAGTACAGACTACAGAGTAAAAATGAAGCCTTACTATGAGCAGGGTTCAGATTATGAAGCAGCAGAAGAGCGTTTTACTTCCGATCTTACATCAAATCCGAAATTTGACATGGTAATTCTTGATTCCTTCAGATTTGAACAGTATGCGAAAAAGGGTGCATTTGTTGATATCGGAAAGTTTATGGAAAACGATGCTGATATCAAAAGAAGTGATTTTTATGAAAATGCCCTTGATGCTTTTACGGTAGACGGAAAGGATTACGCAGTTATTCCTTCTGTGGAAATATATACAATGTTTGGTTCCAAGGCAGTATTTAAGGATAAAACTTCCTGGACACCGGCGGAAATGCTTGAGTTAAGAAAGCAGTATCCTGACATTTACTTCCTTGATTATCCGATAAGAGAAGAAGCACTTATGGTTGCTTTGTTTGCTTCCATGGACGAGTTTATCGATGTAGAAACAGGAAAGTGCGATTTCAACAACCAGACATTTTACGATATTTTGGAGTTTGCCAAGACTTTTGGAAAAGATATAGATTATGAGAACTATAACAGCTGGGAAAATATGAGAAACGGAAGCACAATTGTGTCTCAGAGTTCTCTTTCCGATATGAGTTCTTATGACAGTTATAAACAGTTATTCCCCGAAGGGGTTACGATTATCGGAATGCCCACCAACAAGGGAAACGGAAATACCTTTATCGCAGAGCAGATGTTTTCCATTCTTGAGAGCAGTGACTTGAAAGAGGAATGCTGGGATTTCTTAAAGAAATTGCTTAATAATAAGGATTATGAGAGAATGAGTTATATGGGATTCCCCACATTAAAAGCAAACTTTGAGGATTACGTAAAGGAAAAAACGAAAACAGATACTTATATTGACGAGAACGGTGTTGAGCAGATTTCCAGTATAGGCGGAATGGGAATGGATAATGAATTTATAGAGATTTATCCACCCACAAAAGAAGACATGGAAGTCGTAAGAAAAATATATGAAAGCGCTTCATCTGCAATACATTATGATGAACAGATTTTTGAAATAATTTCTGAAGAAGCAGAGCCTTATTTTGAAGGACAGAAGAGCGCTTCTGACGTGGCAAATATAATTCAGAGCAGATTAAGTATATATATTGCCGAAAATAACTAGAACTTTTAGGGCTTGAAATGAAAGAAAAGAAAGAAAAAGAACAAAAACCGAATAATCAGTTAAAGAAAAGAAATCGTCGCCAGAAGGCCGGAGCAGCGTTATTCCTTGCTCCGAGCCTTATTGGTGTCTTTTTGTTTTTTATTCTTCCTTTCTTTGTGGTAATGTACTATTCCGTTATTGATAATCCCATAAATGCAGAGTTTGTGGGCCTTCAGAACTTTGGTAATGTTTTCAGAAACGGAGCTTTTAAAATGGCAGGAAGAAATACCTTGAAGTTTTCTTTTATAGCCATGCCCCTTGCAGTTATTCTTTCACTTATTCTTGCAGCAATGATGGACAGAAAGATTCCTTTCAGAAGTCAGTTCAGAACATTTTTCTTAACACCGATGATGGTTCCGGTTGCTTCAGTTGTTTTGATAGTACAGGTTATGTTTCACTATAACGGAGCCGTAAACCAGTTTTTGATGAATTTCGGAATAGATAAAATCGACTGGATGAAATCCGACCATGCGCAGGTAGTAATCATCTTCCTGTTTTTATGGAAAAACCTGGGATATAATATGATTCTGTTTTTGGCGGCGCTACAGTCCATTCCTGTGGAACTTCTGGAAGTTGCAGAACTTGAAAATGCCAATAAATGGCAGATATTCTGGAAGATAAAAATCAGATATCTGTCACCTACCATCTTGTTTGTAACAATACTTTCTTTGATTAACTCATTTAAGGTATTCAGGGAAATATATCTTTTGACGGGAGATCATCCCTACGACTCGCTGTATATGTTACAGCATTTTATGAACAATATGTTTAAGCAACTGGACTATCAGAAGCTTTCAACGGCAGCCATAATAATGTCACTTGTGATGATTGTGATTATCGGCGCATTGTTTCTGGTGGAGAACTATGTTGGAAAGGATGTGGAAGAATAATGAAAAAGCCGGCTTCTATATCCAAGAGAAAAAAGAAAGAATTTATACAGATTCTGATAATAACTGTGGTGGCTGCGTTCTTTGCAATCATCTTCTTGACGCCGATTGTGTTAACCATCACAAATTCCTTTATGTCCCAGACGGAAATCAGTGCAAACTACGGAGCAGTTTTTGCAAGGACGGAAAGAGGCGGAAAGGTATTTATTTCCGAAATCGTGAATTTGAAGTTTATACCTGATATGGTATCCTTCAGCCAGTATATAACGGTTCTTTTTAAGAGCCCCGAATATCTTTTGAAGTTTTGGAATTCGGTTATTCTGGTGGTACCGATTGTGGTATTTCAGCTTATAGTCGCATTGCTTGCGGCTTATGGATTTACAAGAGCCAAAGGAAAACTCAAAGAAATAGTTTTCTTCTCATATATAATACTGATGCTTATGCCTTATCAGGTAACGCTTGTACCTAACTACCTGGTATCCAACTGGCTGCATCTTATCGATACAAAATGGGCCATATGGCTTCCGGGTATTGCTTCTCCCTTTGCGGTATACCTTCTTACGAAATTTATGAGACGTATACCTACCTCATATATAGAAGCAGCGCAGATAGACGGAGCCGGTGAATGGCAGATATTCAGAAGAATATGCGTACCCTTGTGCAAGAGCTGTTTGTACTCGGTTGCGATATTGGTTTTTATAGATTACTGGAACATGGTAGAGCAGCCGTTGATTCTTTTGTCGGATACCGAAATGCATCCTTTGTCGGTATTCCTGTCACAGATTAACAGCGGTGAAACAGGTTTGGCATTTGCAGTAGCAACAATATATATGATACCCGGACTTCTGGTATTCCTTTACGGAGAAGATTATCTTGTGGAAGGAATCATGTACCAGGGTGGTATTAAGGGTTAAAGGAGACAAAGAATGAAAGAGAAAAAATCTAGAAAAGAGTGGATTAAAAGTTTTGCCATCGTATTTCTTTCGGTACTTTTGGTTCTTACGTTTTTCTCCAACACCATAAGGAATTATTCCCTTCCTGAGGTTGCGGCTCAGTACACAAATTCAGGA
>JAZLJG010000055.1:0-20649 GCA_045617745.1 Lachnospiraceae bacterium
GATTATATTAACAATATTATTAAAAAGCACGAGAATACCAGAGCGGACAAAGAAGTGGACCGTATAAAGCATGTGGACACAGTGAGTGCACAGACAGGTCCTATCTTTCTTGCATACAGAGCGAAGGATTCTTTGGAAAAGTTTTTTAAAGCTTTCAAAGAGGACAATGCTCCTTTTTGTGACTTTGTATCGGATGACGGAATAAGGCACAGAGCCTGGATTATTTCCGATAACAGTGATGTGGAATTTATTACTAAGGAATTTGCCGATATCCCGAATCTTTATATTGCCGACGGTCACCACAGATGTGCTTCAGCGGCTAAGGTTTCTCTTATGAGACGTGAAAAGGCAGGAGATTACGACCCGAACGCCGAATATAACTTCTTTTTAAGCGTTGTGTTCCCGGATTCTGAGTTAATGATAATGGATTACAATCGTGTTGTAAGGGATTTAAACGGATTATCCGTTGATGAATTTTTAAAGCAGGTTTCACAAAAGTTTGAAGTTAAGGAAATTGCGGTTTCAAATGATAAACCCTCTAAGAAAAACGATATTTACATGTTTATTGAGGACAAAGAATACCGCATTTCCCTTAAAAAGGAATTCTTAAGTGACGACCCCATAAAGACATTGGATGTGTCAAAGCTTCAGGATAATATTTTACAGCCGATATTAGGCATAGAGGATCCCAAAACAGATAAACGCATTGATTTTGTGGGCGGTATTAGAGGCGTTAAGGAGCTTAGAAAGCGTATTACCGAAGATGGCGTAGTGGCCTTTGCCATGTATCCCACACAAATGAGTGAGCTTTTTGCCGTAGCCGATGCAGGTTTACTGATGCCTCCAAAGTCCACCTGGTTTGAGCCCAAGTTAAGAAGCGGTTTATTTATTCACGAAATCTAGTTTTTATATCCGAGGGGGAGTAAATGGATAGTAAACTTTATAAACTTATGAACTGGCCTGAAATTGAAAGTATTGTATATTCGGAATGCGATCATCCACAGGACATTCTGGGAATGCATGAAGTTAACGGAGGATTTTTGATACAGGCCTTTTTTCCGGGAAAAGAAAATGCAAATGTTCTTGATTTGTCCACCGATAAGGCTTACCCTATGGAGCTTGCGGATGAGTCCGGCTTTTTCGCATGTTTTGTTCCTGTTAAGACGCCTTTTCCCTATGAATATATAGTGGAAGATGAAGAGGGTGAACTTTTAAACATTCCGGAATGTTACAGATATATTCCCCAGTTCTGGCTGAATCTTTACGATAAGCTTTGCGCCGGAACATTTTATGACAGCTACAAATATTTCGGAGCCCATGTCTGCGAAAGAAAAGGTGTTCTGGGAACTGAGTTTATGACATATGCCCCTGCAGCCACAAGGGTAAGTGTTGTGGGTGATTTTAACAACTGGGACGGAAGAGTGAACCAGATGTGCAAAATTAACGACTGCGGTATTTTCGGTTTGTTTATTCCCGGTGTTTCTCCCGGAGCTTTGTATAAATTTGAAATAAAGATTAGTAACGGACTAACTTTCTTAAAGAGAGATCCCTTTGCATTGAGCCTTGAAAAAGGGGCAGGAGATGCCTGCAGAATTATTGAAGATCCGGATTTTGAACATGTTAAATACAAACGTCCGGGAATACCTGAAGACTGTTGCTTTTTAAGTGCTTCTCTGGAAGAAATTGTAAAGAATAAAGAAGACATTGATATTGCGAAATATCTTATTGATGTATGTAAAAAGTACGGATATGAAGGTATTTTGTTTGAGGATTTTTCTTTTTGCAAAGGTAAAAATGTTACGGATTACGGTAAATTGTCTTTCTTTGCTGTCTGCCCGGATATTTATCGTCTTAAAGACCTTATTTCAATAATTGACAGGCTTCATGATGCGGGGCTTAGGGTGATTTCGGTTATTGACGCGTCTTCGTTTGTTGCAGATGACTGCGGTTTAAGAGGTTATGACGGCACAAGGTTATTTGAGCAGGATGATTATCTTGTGGACGGAAAGCTTTCTTTTGATTTTGAAAAGCTGTTTGTAAGAAATTACCTCATAAGCGTGTTCGATTACTTTGCCAGGGTTTTGAATCTGGACGGTATCTGTATGGACGGTCTGGACCGTATTATGTATCTTGATTACAAGCGTCCGGAAGGTCAGTTTAGAACAAATTTATACGGTGGCAATGAAAATCCCGGTGGATTTGAGTTAATTAAGCATCTTAATTCGATGCTTCACAAGAAATATTCGAATTTTTACAGTGTTGCCAGGGATTCCCTTGCTTCTAATAATCTGACTGTAAACCTTGAAGAGGGTGGCCTTGGTTTTGATGCCAAGATTCATACCGTTTTTGACAAAGACTATTTTAATTATATGTCTCTGAACTTCTCTGACAGGGAAAAGCACTACAACGAATTGACATACAGTCCTGTTTATATTTACTGTGAACATTTTGTATTGTCGTATTTGTGCAAGGATTATGGCTTCGGTGAAGAAAGGCTTCTTGAAAGATTCCCGGGTAACATAGAAAAGAAAATTGCTGCTTTCAGGCTTTCACTTGGGTATCTTTTCATGCATCCGGGAAAGAAATGTCTTTCCTTTTACGATTTTATTGAGAAGAAAAACGGAGAGCTTCTTAAGGAACTGATTGCCTTTTATAAGTCAAATAAGCCCTTATATATGGGTGATGACAACATGGAATCCTTTAGATGGGCAGATGCTGTTAATTCCAAAGAAAATATTGTGGCTTTTGAACGTGTTTTTGAGGATGAGACACTTATAGTGATTTGTAATTTCTCCGACAAGGAGAAAAGTTATAAGCTACCCGTCAAACCCGGAACCTATAAAGAAGTATTTTCAACTTCCTCCATTAAGTTTGGCGGAGCATACAAAATGAGCGGACGTGGAAAGAATGCGGTTTCTAAAAAGACCGATTCCAGAAAATACGAAATTGCCGTGAAGCTTGCTCCTCTTAGCATGCATATTTACGAAAAAACACCTTGCCAAAAAGAGGGCACTAATTTATAATAACCATTGTTGCAATTACATATTGCAGGCTTCCGTGGCTCAGCTGGTAGAGCAACGCATTCGTAATGCGTAGGTCGCCGGTTCGAATCCGGCCGGGAGCTTAAAAGGATAATCTTTTACGGATTATCCTTTTTTGTTATGCGGTTCTTTTAATATATTTGCACGCTGTTCAGTTCATTAATGAATATGATATAATTCTTTCGAAAATCACATAATCGGAGAGTCTGTATGCTAGTAAAGATTAATGTAAAGGGCGTTTCGAATAAAGAAGAAAAGATTACCAAAATTCATTATGAATATCCGGATATTTCTATGTCATTAAGGGAATTTTTGATTGAAACCGTTAAAATAACTGTCAAAGAATACAACAAGAGTGTTTCTTTTTTCAGGAAAGGTCCGAATATTTCGGATTCGGGAGAAGTATTGAAGGCTCTTTCGGAAAAAGATATTTCGGATAAAGCTGTCATGGGCAAAATCTCTTTTGGCATTAATTATGGGGGTAAGAAAGCCAAGGTAGAAAAAGCTGTGGAAAATGTTATTCAATGCTTTGAAGATGGGCTGATTGCTGTATTCGCAGATGGTGATAGATATGAGGAACTTGATATGAAAGTTAATCTTCATGAAGGATCAGAAGTGACTTTCGTACGGTTATCTTTTCTGACCGGACGTATGTGGTAAAAAGCTTATAGGTTGTGTTTGGAGAAGGGTAGATTATGGCAAAATTTGATTATAATTCCAGAAAAAAGCTGGGGGAAAAACTTTTACAAAGATGGGAATCCGATCATTTAGTCAGAATTAGTTTTTTGCGTGAAAAAGACAAGCCATTGATTGGTGTGATTGATTCTTTGCTTTCATACAAGAGACCCGATACGTCCCAATTGGATAGTATTCTGAATAAAAATGCTGACAAAACTTCTTTGGCCGGTGTTATTCGTTCAAATCTCAACAGTATTGTAAGATTATATGTTCCAAAAGAATATATCGATGATTATTACTATATTGTCGATAAATATGTAAAATTTCAATATACCAGCGGATTATCCAGACGAAGTCTGAGAACAAAGAAAATAGATGTGCATTTTTATAATGCAGTAAAAGCACTGCTTACATATAGGACTATTGGCCTTTTTAGAGCTTCGCTTGTTGATTTTTTGAAGGATAATCTTTCAGAAGAACTTGTGGATTTTAAAAAGGATTTTGGCTATATTCCAAAAATTTCCTTGGATAATCTGGATGATGTTATTGCGGCAAGAATAGATGCACATGATTCCAAAATAATAAGTTATATAACAGAAACTTTGATGGGTGAAAATAATACTTTTGCAGTTAATGTTCCGGTTATCAGAGGAATTTTAAAATCTGATTCTGATGAATTACAAACTCTTTTGTCGAAATTTTTTGTTGCTGCGGGACTTCAGGAAGGAATACGTCAGGCTGTTTGTGAAAATGCAGATTGCGGAACTGCAAAAGGTTTTCTAAAAATTGTGGACGCTGTTCAGTCTGAAAACATGATTCGCTTTTCTTCCGTTAAAAGAGCCATAGCAACCTGGACAGGTATCTGCAGTGTAGAACATTTTGAAAGAATATCAGAAAAAACTTTTGAACTTATTTTTGAAACAATCAGAAACAGGGATGAAGCTTACAGATTAATTGAAACAAGTGATTCTGTGAATATTATGGTAGGGCTGTGGGCTTTGGGCTTTTATGAAGCCCAGGATGCAATTGAAGCCATGCAAAAAGTTGCTCAGTCAGGAACAAGAAATCAACTTTTGACGATATCCTATTACAATTTGTCGCTTCAGAACAGGATAATGGCCGATTCCGTATCCGTTAATATTCTTGATAAGTATCGTGATGATCTGGAATTGGTTGCTGCTTTCTTTCCTTCGTATTTTTCCTGGAGCGATAACATTGTAAGAAAAATAACAGAAGAAGGAAAGAAGAACCATAATCTTTATCGAAAATATAAAGTTGAAGACTATTTTCCCTCTGCAGAACGTGCTCGGGTGGAATACAACATTCTTGATTATATTTTGAAGAAAATGGACAAGAAAAAGGTTGAGTTTTCTCCCTGCATTTTTCCATGGTATTCGGTTTCTATGTCAAAAGGGGATATTGTCGGAAAAATGTCTTTGATAGCGTTTTTGCTTCATGACGATAAACTTATTGATGAGATGTGCGGACTTCTTGCTGAAATTGATTCCGAAAGCTTCTTGCGATACAGGTATATTGATCTTTTGTTAAACGATCCGAAGACTGATAAACAGCGTGATGCTATTATTACGTATTTATCTGACAGAGAAACCGAAAGTAGAAAAGTTGCTTTTAACAGAGTATCTGAAATGAAACTTTCAGATGAGGAATATATACGTATAGAACAGCTTTTGAAGTATAAAACCCAGTTTGTCAGGGATAATGTTCTTGGCCTGTTAAGGGAAAGGACGGATAAAGATTTAAAGGAAAGTATTAAGCGTCTTCTTTCTTCAAAGGATGAAATGACCAGGCTTGGTGGACTGGATATTGTAAAAACCAAATGCGAAGAAAATGAAGCAGGAAGAGATGAATGGGTCAAGCTTTTAAAGGATTTGAAAAACCCGGGAGAACGGGAAAGAGTAATCATTGAAGGAATATCCGGAGAAGCAAGTGATATTTTACAAAAAGAAGGATATGGTTTGTATGATCCGAAAGTTCAGCTGAAGAAAGATTTTGATACTACTGCTGATTTAAGTATTCTAGCTTCTTTCTTTGATGTCAGCATGGGCACTTTGGGTGAAATCAGTAAGAAGATAAGCGACTTTCTAAATTTGCACGGAAAAGATGAATTTAAAGATTTTACGGGAGAAACCAGGCTTCTTATAAACGGAATCGTTGCTTCGAAGCGGAATTATAAAGCAAAGTGCTGGGAAAGATTTCCTTTCATAGAATTATGGCAAAAAATTTATGAGGATATTATTTGCGATGAAAAGACTTTTTGGAATTTGTATTTTTTTGTAAATAAAAATTTCATTTATTTTGATACGGTTTTGCCTTTGGAGTACATTCCTTTTCTTGAAAAAATCTTTGGGAAATTGATAGCCAATTCTGTGTATAACAGGAACATCGTACCTTATCTGACAGGGAATAAAGATGTCAAAATTATCTTGGATTGCATTAAATCATATTATGGGTTTAAGTTTCCACGGAAAGTGGCAATAGAATGTGCGAAGTATTGTATCTCAATTCCCAAACCTAAAAGATGGTACAAAAAAGAAAGAAACAGTTGGGGAAAAAGCTTATGGGTAAGTTTTGTCTATGATTTTAGAATTGCTGAGGTGTTAAATTCACTTAACGAATGCGATACTAAAGAAGAATTTGAAGAACAATTCTTTCTTTTGTGTAAATTGAATGAGAGTTTCGATTTCTGGAATCATTTCGATATTGAGTATTCTTATCAATTTAGAAATATGAAATTTGTTCTTTCAATGTATGACTTTTTGAAAGCATATGAATACAAACTTATTCCGGTTGATTCTTTGTATAAGTTTGCTTTTGAAATAATTCCGATTGAAGAGGCTGTTTCTCAATTGTCCTTGTTTGTTAAGCATAAACCTTTTCCTTTCGAGATTGATAATGTATCTCCTTTCCTTGAGGGAAAACCTTTCGATAATGAACATCCTTATATTCGGCTCGGAAAAGAAATTTATGAAAAAATTACTGATCTGATTCTTGATATAGAACTTAAAAGAGGTGACAGCGAGACGATTTTTTCAAAATCTATAATAAGGATGAGCGCGGTCTACGGAATAGAAAAAATGGTTGCCATATTAAAAGCGTTGGGAAATGACACTTTTGAGAGGTCTTCATATTATCGAAGCACTGATAAAAAAATATGTATGAGTCACCTTATACAAGTAAGTTATCCTTCAGAAGGTGATGATTCAAATAAGCTGAGAGAACTGTTAAAGGACAGCAGTATTAAAGAGAACAGGTTGATTGAAACAGCACTGTTCGCTCCACAATGGATTGATATTATAGAAGAATATCTTGGTTATCGGGGATTTAAAAGTACCTGTTATTACTTTATGGCTCATATGGATGAGCGTTTTGATGACAGAAAAAAGGCCATGATAGCAAAATACACTCCTTTGTCGGAAGAAGAACTTCAGGAAGGTTGTTTTGATGTTGACTGGTTTTTTGATGCATACAATACCCTTGGCGAGAAAACTTTTTCAGTAATATATGGGGCGGCAAAATATACTTCTGCCGCAAATAAGCATGCAAGAGCAAGAAAGTTTGCCGATGCTGCACTTGGAAAAGTAAAAAGAGAAGACCTGGAAACAGAAATCAATGAAAAAAGAAACAAGGATCTTTTACTAAGTTATGGCCTGTTGCCCATAAAAGACGAAAAGGATATTCTTCATAGATATGAGTTTATTCAAAAGTTTTTGAAGGAAAGCAAACAGTTTGGAGCCCAAAGACGTGCCAGTGAGTCGAAATGTTGTGAGATGGCACTTAAAAATCTTTCCAGAAGAGCAGGATATGCTGATGATATGAGACTTATTCTGGCCATGGAAGCTGCAATTGTTGCAGATAACAGCCGGATGTTTGAAAAAACAGAGGTCAATGGTTATACCCTTTATGTTACGGTGAACGAACTTGGGAAAACCGAGCTGGTAATTGAAAAGGAAGGGAAAAAACTTAAGAGCGTTCCTTCTGCCGTTAAAGGTGAAGAAGAGTTTGACTTAAGGAAAGAGTTTGTAACCAAATTACGTAACCAGTATTCGCGTTGCGTAAGTATGTTTGAAAACTCAATGGAAAACAGGGACTATTACAGCGGAACTGAATTGCTTCTTTTGTGTAAGAACCCGGTTATTTCTGCAATAATAAAAAATCTTGTTTTTATCTCCGATAAGGATAGTGATAAAAACGTTATTTGCATGATTTCTGAAGATGGATTTATAGGCGTAAACGGAGAAAGTGCTGATGTCGCAAGTGACAGTTTATTCAGATTGGTGCATTCGTATGATTTATACGTAGGAAAATGCTGGCATGATTATCAGAAATGTTTCTTTGAAAAACAACAAAGCAGTGGTGTAAAACAACCATTTAAGCAAGTTTTCAGAGAACTTTATTTGAAGCTTCCCGAAGAACTGGATGCTATGGATTCAAGAATGTTTGCAGGTAATCAGATACAGCCTTCAAAGGCAAAAGCGGTTCTCAAAACAAGGCAATGGGTTGCAGACTATGAGGCAGGTTTGCAGAAAATATATTATAAAGATAACATTATTGCCAATATATATGCCTTGGCGGATTGGTTTTCACCTTCGGATATCGAATATCCGACTATAGAATATGTTTCTTTCTGTGACAGAAAAAACTTTGAACCAATTAAAATATCCGATCTTTCGCCTATTGTTTATTCGGAAGTTATGCGTGATACCGATTTGGCAGTAAGCGTTGCCCATGCAGGTGGAGTAGATCCCTTAACAAGCCATTCAACGATTGAGATGAGGAAAGTAATTGTCAGCTTCAATCTTGAATTGTTTAAACTTTCCAATGTTTCTTTGGAAGGAACTCATGCGATTGTTAAAGGAACGTTATGCGATTATAGTATTCATCTTGGAAGCGGTGTGATTCATAAACTTGGCGGGCAGATGATAAATGTTCTTCCTGTACATAGTCAGCATAGAGGAAAGATATTCCTTCCGTTTGTTGATGATGACCCCAAGACAGCAGAAATAATGTCAAAGATTATTTTGTTTGCACAGGATAATAAGATTAAAGACCCTTATATAATTGAACAAATCAAATAATAATATTTAAAGGCAAAAGACTGATTATGATAACGAATCGGTCTTTTGCTTTTTTTGTGCAATTCGCACAGAAAAGATATTCGCCTTTTATTTGTTTTTCCTACACGGACAAATGGTTATTGTGGAGAGAAAAAGCCGTTTTTTGATTGTATTTTTGGCACTTTTTGAAGGGCTGTTTTTGTTGAATTGAAAATGTGGCTATGCTAAAATTAGATTTAATATTTAGTATATTAAGGAGGCAGTTATGGCTCAGCTTTGGGGCGGAAGATTTACTAAGGAAACAGATAAAAAAGTATATGATTTTAATGCCTCGATTAATTTTGACAAAAGGCTTATGGAAAGAGACTGCGAAGGCTCTGTCGCACATGCTGTAATGCTTTCAAAGTGCGGAATTATTACTAAAGAAGAGTCTACTGCCATTATAGACGGTCTTGTATCCATAAAAGACGATGTTTTAAGCGGCAAGCTTATTATTACCGATGCCTATGAAGACATACACAGTTTTATGGAAGCGAACCTTATCGAGAGAATCGGAGATGCGGGAAAGAAGCTTCATACCGGAAGATCCCGTAACGACCAGGTTGCTCTTGATATGAGACTTTATACAAGACATGAAGTGTTGTATGTTGACCTTGAATTGAAAAATCTTCTGGGTGTTCTTTTGGATATTATGAAAGAAAATACCGAAACATATATGCCCGGATTTACGCATCTTCAGAAAGCACAGCCCATTACCCTTGCACATCACATGGGTGCTTATTTTGAGATGTTTAAAAGAGACAGAGACCGTCTCAAGGATTTGTTCAGACGTATGAATTACTGTCCTTTGGGAGCAGGAGCTCTTGCAGGTACCACTTATCCTTTGGACAGAGAGTATACAGCCTCACTTATGGCTTTTTACGGCCCTACACTTAACAGTATAGATTCTGTTGCCGACAGAGATTATCTTTTGGAGTTTCTGAGTGCATTGAGTATTATTTCCATGCACCTTTCCAGATTCTGCGAAGAAATCATTATCTGGAACAGTAACGAATACAGATTTATTGAACTGGATGATGCTTTTTCCACCGGTTCATCCATTATGCCTCAGAAGAAAAATCCTGATATCGCCGAGCTTGTAAGAGGTAAGACCGGACGTGTATACGGAGCATTGATGTCACTTCTTACTACCATGAAGGGTCTTCCCCTTGCATATAACAAAGACATGCAGGAAGACAAAGAAGTAAGCTTTGATGCAATTGACACCGTTAAAAATTGTATTGAATTATTTACCGGAATGCTTTCCACTACAAAGTTTAATAAAGATGTGATGGCAAAGAGTGCGGTTAACGGATTTACAAATGCGACCGATGCAGCCGAATATCTTGTAAAGAAGGGTATGCCTTTCAGAGATGCCCACAGGGTTATCGGAGAAATTGTTTTATACTGCATCGATAAAAACATCAGTATTGATGATTGTGAACTTAAAAAACTTAAGGAATTCTCAGAACTTTTTGATGAGGATGTTTATGAAGAGATTTCCTTAAAGACCTGCGTTTCCAAGAGACTTACAATCGGAGCTCCCGGCCCCAAGGCCATGGAAAAGATTATTGAAATCAATAAGGCCTATCTTGAAAACGACTGGCAGGACAAAGAAATGGAATAATTATTTGGAGGAAAATATAAATGAGTGACAAATTGAAAGTAGGTATTTTAGGCGGAACCGGAATGGTAGGCCAGAGATTTATTTCTCTTCTTGAAAATCATCCCTGGTTTGAGGTTACTACAATAGCAGCCAGCCCCAGATCCGCAGGAAAAACATATGAGGAAGCAGTCGGCGGACGTTGGAAAATGGATACTCCCATGCCCGAAGCGGTTAAAAACATCGTTGTTAAAGATGTTACAGAGGTAGAAGCCGTTGCATCCGAAGTGGATTTCTGCTTTAGTGCGGTTGATATGACAAAAGATGAAATCAAAGCAATCGAAGAAGCATATGCTAAGACAGAGACTCCTGTTGTTTCCAACAACTCTGCTCACAGATGGACAAAGGATGTTCCCATGATTGTTCCTGAAATCAATTCAGCACATGTTGCACTTATTGAAGACCAGAAAAAACGTCTTGGTACGAAGCGTGGATTTATTGCAGTTAAGCCTAACTGCTCCATCCAGAGCTATACACCTTGTCTCTGGGCATGGAGTGAGTTTGAGCCTTATGAAGTAATTGCTTCCACATACCAGGCTATATCCGGTGCCGGAAAGACATTTAAGGACTGGCCTGAAATGGTAGAGAATATCATCCCTTATATTGGCGGCGAAGAAGAAAAGTCCGAAATGGAGCCTTTACGTGTTCTTGGTACTTATAAGGACGGCGAAATCGCTCTTAAGGAAGGTCTTGTTATTACTTCACAGTGTATAAGAGTTCCTGTTCTTAACGGTCATACTGCTTCAGTATTTGTTAAATTCCGTAAGAAACCTACAAAGGAACAGCTTATCGAAAAGCTTGTAAATGCCAAGGGTGCACCTCAGGAACTGAACCTTCCCAGCGCTCCCAAGCAGTTTATCCAGTACCTTGAAGAGGATAACCGTCCTCAGGTAAAGCTTGATGTGGACTACGAAAAGGGAATGGGCGTTTCCATCGGACGTCTTCGTGAAGACAAGGTTTATGACTTTAAGTTTGTAGGCCTTTCACACAACACTGTTCGTGGTGCAGCAGGTGGTGCGGTTTTATGTGCAGAGCTTTTAAAAGCACAGGGTTACATTACTAAGAAGAACTAAGGTTATCGGGGGATTACTTTAGAGGAGAGGGTATTGCATGGACGATCTACGCTATCAGATTGACCTTTTAACAGCATTAAATCAGAAACTTAATGCCAAAGAACGAATGTACAAACTTCTTGCCGAGACGTCTCACCGTGGTTTTTTGTATATCAATTACGAAAACGATTCGGTTGAGACCATCGGAAGATGGGATAATTTCTTCAATTTTGAAATTAATGAGGCGACGGAACTTACCAAGGTATGCGACATTTTCTGTGACGCGGACCAGGGTGAGTTAAGGCGCCTTCTTTTCATTGAAAAAGAGGGAAAAAACCAGCAGTCACTGGACTGCAAACTTAAAGACGAGAAGACATGGGTCTGTGTTGATGTTTCTGTATTCTATGATGAATCAGGAAACGTAACTGACAAAGTAGTTGCATTTTCAGATGTTACCAAGAACAAAAACCGTCAGGATGAGCTTACTTATATGGCTTACTACGACAACATGACAAACCTTTATAACCGTAATTTCTTTATTACAAAATTAAAGGAATTTGTGGAGAAGGCTTCAAAAGAGAATGTTATCGTAAGCGTTATGCTTTTGGATATTGATGATTTCCACCATATAAGCGATGCGAGAGGTATCGTTATTGGCGATGAGATTATACAGAATCTGGGGCTTTTTATTCATAACCTTACGGAGAAAAACGTTATTGCGTCCAGATTTGATTCGGATATTTTCTGTATAGCGGTTTACGATCCCTGCGGACACAGAAGTGTAGATACTATTTATCGTTCCATTAAGGAGTTTTTATCGACTCCCATGCGACTTACCGATTTAACGGAGGTTTCTGTATCTGTTTCCGTTGGTGTTGCAGAATACCCTGAAAGCTCCGATAATGCTTTACAGCTTATTAATTGTGCAGAGATAGTAATGCTTAAAGCAAAAAGGTCAGGAAAAGATACCATTAAATTTTTTGATACTGCAATTCTTAACAGCTTTCTTTCGGATGTTGCCATTGAAAACAAGTTAAAGGATGCTATCAGGGAATCCAGACTTTTTATGAACTACCAGCCTCAATATTATGCTTCCGACAGAGGGTTAAGAGGTGTTGAAGCATTAGTAAGATGGAGAGACGAAGACGGAAGCCTTATAAGTCCTGCTGTTTTCATCCCTCTTGCGGAGAAAAACGGAACCATTATTTCCATAGGTGATTTTGTACTGGAAGAAAGTATAAAGACCTACATGGAATGGAAGAAAAAATTTGATACGGATATTGTTTTGTCCGTAAATATCTCCTCCATACAGTATAACAGACCGGATTTTGTTCCTAAGGTTTTATCCTTTATTAACAAATACGGAATGAATCCCGAAAAGTTGGAACTTGAAATAACAGAGTCCGTTTTAATCGATGATTTTAAACTTATTACTGCTAAGATGTTAGAACTTCGTGATTACGGAATAAAAGTTTCTTTAGACGATTTTGGTACAGGCTTTTCTTCTTTGTCCTACCTGAAGGGATTACCTATTAATACCTTAAAGATTGATAAAACCTTTATTGATGAAGTTGCCAGGGATGATGCTTCAAAGGTTATTGTTGAAACTATTATATCAATGTCGGATAAACTGGGATTTGAGACTGTAGCAGAGGGTGTAGAGACAAAAGATCAGCTGGAATATCTTGCCAAAGTTAAATGTAATCTGATTCAGGGCTTTTATCTTGGCAAACCTATGGACGACCAGGGCATAGAAGAGCTTTTGTTAAGACTTATTTAAACGGGGATTATCTTAAAATATGATTATTGGTAGAAATAGTGAAATAAATCAGCTTGGTAATTATTATGACCGCGATAAAAGCCAGATTCTTGTGGTTTACGGTCAGAAGTATATTGGTAAGACTGAGCTTTTGAAACAGTTTATGTCCGATAAACCGGGCTACTATTATCAATGCGAACCTTTATCAGAAAGAGAGCAGCGTTATATGCTGGGCTCCTGGCTTGCAAAGCAGGGTGTCAAAACCATGAAATATCCGAAGATTTCCGAGGTGTTTGAAATCTTCGGTAAAATGCATACTCAGAAAAAGGTTATTGTCTTTGATGAGTTTCAGAATATTTTAAAAAGCTGTCCGGATTTTTGCGATGAATTGATTTCTTTTATTCATTCTAACTGGAACAGTCAGGAATATCTTTTTATTCTTTCTTCTTCGTCTGTTGGGTTTGTGGAAAATTCCCTTATTTCCAAAATCGGAGAAGCTGCTTTTGAGATTTCAGGATTTATTAAGTTGAAAGAATTGTCTTTTGCCGACCTTCGTGAGTATTTTTCTTTTTATACTAACGAGGATTGCGCTGTATGCTGGTCCATTTTGGGGGGAGTTCCCGGCCTTTGGAAGATGTTTGACGTGCATGCAACCGTTAAAGACAACATTATTAAGAATATTCTTTCCAAAAGCGGTCCTTTATTTGATGTAGCCAAATCTCTTGTAAACGAAGAACTTCGTGAAACCGGTGTCTATAATACCATTTTAAGTGCCATATCAGAGGGCAAAAGAAAACTTAACGAATTATATGAACACACTGAATTCTCCAGGGCAAAAATCAGTGTATACATTAAGAATCTTATGGAACTGGAGCTTGTGGAGAAGGTTTTCAGTACAGATACGGAAGGCCGTGACAATGCGCAAAAGGGCCTCTATGACATATCCAATAATCTTGTGGATTTTTATTATACCTTTGTGTTCGGAAATTCTTCTTTCCTGGAATTTTCGTCTCCCGAGGAATTTTATGCTTTGTATGTTAATCCCGGACTTAAAGCATATACAGGAAAATATTATCCGGATATCTGCCTTGAATATCTTGAAAGACTTAATTCACGTAAAAAGCTACCCGTTAACGTGGAAAAATTTGGAAAATGGATTGGGAAACAGGGCAATATCGATATCATAGGCCAGTCAGAGAGCGGAAAGACCATCCTTGCACTTTGCGTCTATGATAAAGCAATGTTAACTTATGAAGACTATGAATGGCTGTTATATTGCGCTGAAAAAGCAAAAGTATCAGCTGATTTCATTTTTTTATTTGCAGGTAACCGTTTCGATGAAAAGCTTTCTTTGGAAGCTAAGGTTAGAAAAAATCTGAAACTGTTACTTTTGGATAATCTTTGATTATTCGTAAAGAAAGGTAGAACTAGATTTGGGGAAAAAATTAATAATTACAGAGAAACCGTCCGTTGCCAGAGACTTCGCCAGAGTGCTTAATGTTTCCGGTAACAAGAACGGTTATATAGAAAACGACGGATATGTCATTTCCTGGTGCTACGGTCATCTTGTAGAGATGGTTTATCCTGAAGTTTATGATGAAAAATATAAGACCTGGAGACTTGAAGATCTCCCATTTTTACCGAAGGAATACAAATACGGAGTTATTGAAAGCTCCAAAGACCAGTACACTGTAGTAAACTCACTTCTTCACAGGGAAGATATTGATACTGTTTACTGGGCAGGTGACTCGGGAAAAGAAGGTCAGACAATTGAAGAAAATATCCGTAAATATGGTGGCGTAAGAGATGGCATGACCGAGCTTCGTGTCTGGATTGACTCCCAGACCGATGATGAAATCATGCGAGGCATCAGGGAAGCAAAACCCATGTCGGATTATGAAAGACTCGGTAAATCCGGTATTATGCGTACCATAGAGGACTACAGCCTCGGAATTAATTTTTCCAGGGCTTTGTCTGTTAAGTACGGCCGTATGATTAACGATGCGGCTGCCACGTCCTCCTATACAGCCATCGCCATAGGACGTGTTATGACCTGCGTTCTTGGTATGGTAGTTAACAGGGAACGTGAAATCAGAGACTTTGTGGAGACTCCTTTCTACAGAGTTATGGGTGCTTTTTCAGATGCCGGTTTTAAGGCTGAATGGAAAGCCGTAGAGGGTTCCAAGTATTTTGATTCACCTCTTTTGTACAAAGAAAACGGTTTTAAGAAAGAAGAGAGTGCCAAGGCTTTAATTGATTCTCTTGCCGGTAAGGAAGCAGTCATTGACAGCATAGAATCCGGAATCAACAAGAAAAAAGCGCCTTTGCTTTTTAACCTTGCGGAACTTCAGTCAGAGTGTTCAAAGCAGTTTAAGATAAGTCCTGCCCAAACACTGGATGTGGTTCAGGAGCTTTACGAGAAGAAGTTTACAACTTATCCCCGTACAGACGCCCGTGTACTTACAACCGCAATAGCAAAAGAAATTTATAAAAATCTTAAAGGTCTTCTTAACTATCCTGAATTATCATCCTATGTTAAGAATATTCTTGATAATAAACTGTATGCGGGACTTGAAAAGACCATGTATACAGATGATTCCAAGGTGACCGACCACTATGCGATTATTCCTACAGGACAGACCTCGGGAATCGGTTCTTTGTCCCCTCTGGCAAAATCGGTTTATGACTTGATAGCCAAAAGGTTTTTATCGATTTTTTATCCTGCTGCCGAATACAAGACTGTCAAACTGCAGGCTTTGGTGGGTGACGAGAAATTTTTCGCTTCGGCAAAGGTTCTTGTTAAACCGGGTTATCTGGAAGTTGCGGGAATTCCTGCTTCAAAAGAAAACGATGAGAACTCAGACGGTGATGAGGTTACCTCAAAAGAAGAGTTTATCGCATTTGCTGATAATGCTAAAAAGGGCGATGTTCTTACCGTTAACGGCTATGAGATCAAAGAAGGCAAGACTTCACCTCCTAAGCGTTATACCTCGGGAAACCTGATTCTTGCCATGGAAAATGCAGGAAACCTTATAGAAGACGAAGAACTTCGTGCCCAGATTAAAAAGTCCGGAATCGGAACCTCTGCTACCAGAGGAGATATCCTTGATAAACTGGTTAGAATCAAATACCTTAACCAGAACAACAAAACCCAGATAATCACTCCTGAAAACCTGGGTGAAATGATCTATGAAGTTGTAAAGCTTTCGGTTCCCACTCTTTTGAATCCGGAGATGACGGCAAACTGGGAGATGGGACTTGAAGGTATCATTAACGGAACGGTCGATGATACCGAATACCGTACAAAGCTTGAAAACTACATCAGAAGAGAAACCGAGAAAATGATTAATTTCGATCTTACGGGTCAGATAGCGGGCAATATTAACCGCTTTACCGGAAAAGATTCGAAGGGTATTGCCACCAGAAAACCCCTCGGTATTCCCTGCCCAATTTGCGGTGGAGAGCTTACTACCACGTCCTTTGGTTACGGTTGCAGTAATTACTGGAATGAAGAAAACAAGTGCAAATTTAATGTTGGAAAGATTGCCGGTCTTGATTTAAGTGAAGAAGATTTTTCTGCACTTGTTAAAGAAGGCAAAACCCGTATTTTGGATGGCTTTACCGGCAAGAACAAAAAGCCTTTTAAGGCAGCTTTGGTTATGACTAAAGATGAAAACGGTGCTGTAAATGTTTCTTTTGATTTTGCAGATGTTCCGGTTGAAGTGGTAGAGGGTATTAACTGTCCTGCATGTGGCGGCAAAATGGTCCGGACAAATTACGGCTTTGCCTGCGAAAACAGGAAGCGTGATATGAGCGGCTGTTATTTTGCCATTGGAGAGATTGCGGGAAAGAAGCTTTCCGATGAAGAAGCTTTTGCACTTATTAACAACAAAAAAACCGATACCATAAAGGGCTTTAAATCAAAAACAAATGCACCTTTTAACGCCAAGCTTACACTTGACAAGGGAGAAGATGGTAAGTATACCATTTCTTTTGATTTTGAAGGAGTGGAGCCGGATGTTTTAGAGGGTGTTTCCTGCCCTGACTGCGGAGGAAAGATTGTCAGAAAAACTGTGGGCTTCGGATGTGCCAATTACGATGCACAGAATCCCGACAGCTGTAAATTCTTTGTGGGCAAAATTGCCCAGAAAGTGCTTACACCCGCAAATGTAACGGAACTTTTGACGGAAGGAAAGACCAAAACCATCCGCGGATTTAAGAGTAAAGCCGGCAAAAAGTTTGACGCCTGTCTGATTTTGAAGAAAAATGATGAGGGAAAATCAGAAATTTCATTTGACTTTGAAAATGTTGAAGCTAAAGTAATAAAGGATGTTAAATGTCCTGTCTGCGGAGGTGAAATAACCAAGACAACTTTCGGTTACGGTTGCGGCAACTACAACCGTGAAGAACCCGACAAGGGTTGCCGTTTTATGTTGGGCACTGTTTCAGGTGTTAAGTTAAAAGAAGATATGGTTAAAGAACTTTTGACAAACGGTATTACTTCCACCATATCGGGATTTAAGTCAAAGTCGGGAAAACTTTTTGATGCAAAACTTACACTTGCGAAGGACGACGATGGTAAGATTACCGGTTGCAAATTTGTCTTTGAAAATGAAGACGAATTGATGGAAGGCTGTAAATGCCCTAAGTGTGAAAGCTCCATTATTAAAGGTCACATGGGCTACAGATGTGCTTCATACGTTAAAGACGGAGAAGGGTGTAAGTTCTATGTAGGTAAGATTGCAGGAGTAATGCTTACCAAAGAACAGTTTGTTCAACTTTTAAACGAGAAATCTACCGATAAAATACAGGGATTTTTAAGTAAAAAAGGTTCATTATTTGATGCTAAACTTAAATTTGACGAAAATTACAACGTCCAGTTTGAGTTTGAATAAAGGAGGCTTTATATGGCAGATATTAAGATTAAAGATTTGTATTCGCTTGACGAGACTATGGCAAAAGAACTTCTTGAGACATGCGAATACCCCTGGGAAGCACTTGCAAAGATTAAGGATTTTATACTTGAACTTGGTCCCAAGCTTCCTTCGGATGAATATGATTTCAAAGGAGACAATGTCTGGATTCACAAAACAGCTAAGATTTATCCCAATAACTACATTGCCGGTCCCTGTATCATAGGCCCCGAGACGGAAGTAAGACCCGGAGCATTTGTACGCGGAAGCGCACTTGTAGGTGCAGGATGCGTTGTGGGTAACTCAACAGAACTTAAAAACGTTATTCTTTTTAACAAGGTTCAGGTTCCACATTACAACTATGTGGGAGATTCCATTCTTGGGTTTAAGGCTCATATGGGAGCAGGTTCCATTACTTCAAACGTTAAGAGCGATAAGAAGCTTGTTATTGTTCATAACGAAGGAGAAAATATTGCAACAGGACTTAAAAAGTTCGGAGCAATGCTTGGCGATAACGTTGAAGTGGGCTGTAACAGTGTTTTGAATCCCGGTACCATAATAGGAAAGCAGAGTAATGTTTACCCCACATCCTGTGTACGCGGAGTTATTCCTTCTGACAGTATTCATAAAAAAGACGGAACTGTTATTAAAAAGTACGAAGAATAGTGCGTTAATAGGAATGTTTTAGTATAAAAAAGTACTGGATTTTTTGTGTTAATTATGTAACAATATGTGTTGTTGCGATTAAATACTTGAAAGGAGTATAGAATATATGATTTATTCAAAAGAAGTACAGGATATGTGCCCTGTAGCTCAGGGCGTAAACCATGGCTGTGCACCTATTCCCGAAGAAGCAAAATGGGTAAAGGCTAAAGATGTTACCGATATTTCCGGTTACACACATGGTGTAGGCTGGTGTGCACCTCAGCAGGGAGCATGTAAGCTTTCTTTAAACGTTAAGGACGGCATTATTCAGGAGGCACTCGTAGAGACTCTTGGATGTTCCGGTATGACTCATTCAGCTGCTATGGCTGCTGAAATTCTTCCCGGCCGTACTATTCTTGAAGCATTAAACACAGACCTTGTTTGTGATGCTATCAACACCGCCATGAGAGAATTATTCCTTCAGATCGTTTACGGACGTACACAGTCCGCTTTCTCTGAGGATGGTCTTGCAATCGGTGCAGGTCTTGAAGACCTTGGTAAAGGTACCCGTACAATGGTTGGTACTACATACGGTACACTTGCAAAAGGACCCAGATACCTTGAACTTACCGATGGATATATTACCGGTATTGCTCTTGATGAAAACGACGAAATCATCGGTTACAAGTATGTAAACTTTGGTAAGATGATGGACTTCATCAAGAAGGGCGACGATGCTAATACAGCTCTTACAAAGGCTTCAGGCCAGTATGGTCGTGTTGCTGATGCCGTTAAGGTTATCGATCCCAGAACCGATAAGGAGGTAAAATAACATGGCATTATTTGAATCATACGAAAGAAGAGAGCCTCAGATTCTTGCTAAGTTAAAAGAGTACGGCATTTCTTCTATTGAAGAATGTAAAGATATTTGTGATGCTGCAGGTATTGATGTTTATCATCTTATCGAAGGCATTCAGCCTATCTGTTTTGAAAACGCTAAGTGGGCTTACACAGTAGGCGCTGCTATCGCTATTAAGAAAAACTGCCGTAAGGCTGCTGATGCTGCTGCAGCAATCGGTGAAGGCCTTCAGGCTTTCTGTATCCCCGGTTCAGTAGCTGATACCCGTAAGGTTGGTCTTGGACATGGTAACCTTGGTAAGATGTTACTTGAAGAGGATACCGAATGTTTTGCATTCCTTGCAGGTCACGAATCATTCGCAGCTGCAGAAGGTGCAATCGGTATTGCTGAAAAGGCAAACAGAGTTCGTAAAACTCCTCTTCGCGTTATCCTTAACGGTTTAGGAAAAGACGCAGCTCAGATTATTTCACGTATCAACGGTTTCACATTTGTTGAGACAGAATACGATCCTTATACAAACACTGTTAAGGAAGTTTCCAGAAAGTGCTACTCCAAGGACGCTAACAGCCCTCGTGCAAAGGTTAACTGCTATGGTGCAAATGACGTTTGTGAAGGCGTTGCTATCATGTGGAAAGAGAACGTAGACGTTTCCATCACCGGTAACTCTACTAACCCTACAAGATTCCAGCATCCCGTTGCAGGTACTTATAAGAAGGAAAGACTTGAAGCTGGCAAGAAGTACTTCTCAGTTGCTTCAGGCGGTGGTACAGGTCGTACACTTCACCCCGATAACATGGCTGCAGGTCCTGCTTCCTATGGTATGACAGATACAATGGGACGTATGCACTCAGATGCTCAGTTCGCAGGTTCTTCTTCAGTTCCCGCTCACGTTGAGATGATGGGTCTTATCGGTGCAGGTAACAAC
>JAZLJG010000056.1:0-9427 GCA_045617745.1 Lachnospiraceae bacterium
ATTTGAAGTGGGTGGAAAAAAAAGAAAAGAAAAAGGGCAGTATGTAACAAGTTGTGCAAACATTAATATTGGGTCAGATTATGAGATAAAATATAATGTGAATAATCCAAGTGAGGTATATGCTCCTTCACTATATGCACCGGTACCTCTTCATATTTTTATGCAGAAGGTGAATGTTGTTGTTTTTGTAGTTGGGATGATATTTTTAATACTTCGTGATATATGTTTTTATTAGTATAATCTATAAAATAATTATTTTGATAATAAAGGCTACTGAGAGATACGATAATAGATTTTTTGGATGATATTTTAAAGGAGAAGGCAATATGGAAAAGGAAGTAAGTACTACATTAAGAGATATTATTGAGGAAGTATTTAATCAATATAAAACAATGACTGAGGCTGAGATATATTCTTTAGATAGTTGGTGCGTGTATGCAGAAGATATTGATTTGGATTTAGATTCAGAATGCTATATTGCTGATTATCCTGATTTTGATGATGATGACGAAGAAGTTCCAATTACTTTTGTAGAAGAGAATGGTTTGGAACTTTGTTATAGAGATGAAACTATAGTTGATGTTGTTGGTGCTTGCTTGCATCAAAAACCAGATGTATCTCTAGAGGAAGTGTTGAAAGCACTAGAGTATTATATGGAAAACGATTCTTTTCTTGAGTTATAAAAAGCGAAAAGCTCATTATTTTGATCATTCGGGCTATGTAAATTCCGATTTATCGTGCAATTGATATTTCGTAGAGGTGTATTGGAATGGATGAAAATCAAAAGGCTAAGATGGAAGCCATGAAAAAACAAATACAAAGAAAAAAGCAGGAACAAGAGCTTTTGAATAATAGTTTATATCAAGAATGTCTTACTGCCTTGAAAGATTATGTTATTGTTCAGGATGAGACTGATATAAGGTATTTAACATCATTGGTGAGTTCAAATGATATTGAGTCCCATTCACATTCTGAAGAAGTCAAGCTGGCTGATACTGAAAGATATTATATTGTATGGGATAACATGTCAGTGCCAATTTTAGAGAGTTCTGGTAAATGTATTAATGATAGTTGGGATGATGTGATAGCTGTTTCTTTTGATACATATTTTGTTGTGAAGTCTACAGAAAAAGTTATCGGTATTAGACATTAAATTTTTATGTGCTACCAGGATATACGGTAGCTGCTATGATTTTGATAATACTGTGCAGCTAAATTCTTATTTGGCTGATAACAAAGGGGGATTGAAATGGTTATTTTTTTAGAAAGTGTAATTGGTTGCTTATTATTCTCGATAATAGCTGGTGGAATGACATATTTGAAACCGTTAAGTATGATTTCTAATTATCCACCTGAAATACAGAATAGAGTAAGGGAATTAGGGTTAATTAGCGATGAACAGAAAAGGTACAGCAAAAGCGATATTATCAGAAAACTAATAGCAATCATTGTATTTGGAATAATATTGGCATTTGTTGTTCACAAATTCAATGGAGCCGATACATTTATAAAAGGTTTTGGATATTCTTACCTGTTATGGAACATTGTAAATTGGTGGGATGCAATTTTTATCGACTGTGTTTGGTTCTGCCATTCTAAAAGAGTTATCATTCCAGGAACGGAAGATATGAAAGAGTATAAGGATTATTTATTTCACATAAAAGGAGGTTTGAAAGGTATGTTGTTTGGTATTCCAGCTTGTTTATTGGTTGGAGTATTTGTATTAATATTTTAAATTCAATTTTAATGAGGTGACAAATGTTAAAGGATTTGATTATACGAGAAGAAAAACAGGAAGATTATAAGAAGACAGAATTAATGGCAATGAGAAGTTTTTGGAATAAATTTGGTCCGGGATGTTCGGAACATAATATGATTCGAATTATTAGAGAATCCGCAGATTATATTCCAAAGATAAGCAGAATAGCAGAATACAATGGCGAGATAGTGGGTGCAGTTTATTATACCAAGGCTTGGATTGTTAATGGTGAAAGCAGACAAGAAGTGGCAATGTTAGGACCGCTGGCTGTTGAACCTACTTATGAAGGAAATGATATAGGTGGAGCACTTATACGTGAGACAATTAACCTTGCCAAAAAGGAAAATGTGAGCGGAATTATTCTTGCAGGAGAACCAGGTTACTATCCTAAATATGGATTTAAACAATGTGAAGATTATGGAATAACGGATGGGGATGGCAACTGCTATGATGCGTACATGTGTTGTCCTATCAGTGAAGATTTTGGTTCTGTGAAAGGCTACTTTATTGAGAGTGACGATTTTGAAAAAATAGAAGATTCTTCATTGCTTGAGGCGATTGCAGAAGAATATCCTAAATATCGAAAAGTTAAAGTTCAGGAAGGCTTCTTGCAGATTCATAATCAGCATCTGGGGGTAATTGAGGCTGTTGATGGTGATGTATACCAGGTGAGATATTGGGAATTACTTATTCCGGCAAGACTTGCAGATGATTTAAAAGAGACCCCTGATGTAGGAAGTGATATCCTGTTTTATTGGAATCACAAAGGTGATTCATGTATTACAAAAGTGTTTAAGAATATGCTTGATGAATAAAGGATTACTTTCTGTTCGAAATAGATGCAAAATCCAGTTTGTTGTTGAACTCATCTTTCCGGTATGGTACAATCCTGACTATGAAAGTGGGGTGTTCATTTATGATGAAGAAAGAAATGATTATTAAATCTGAATATCTAATGAAGACTTCGGTAATCATAGTGTAGTTTTTGTAATGACAGAAAGTCCTTATGCCGTGGTTTTATAGCCACGGCTTTATTTTTTATGTCTTCATAGGTATTCATACAAGACAAAAAGCATGTAGCAGAAAAACACGAATAATTATGGAGGAATTTATGATCAATCTTAAGAATATCACGGAAGACAATTTTGTCGATGCATACAATGGCTACAGCGGAAAAAAGAACTTATAACGAATGCAGGGTCATATCCCTTGCAAATCAGAAGGGCGGCGTGGCAAAGAGCTGCACAACAGCAAATCTTGCAGCCGGGCTTGTTAAGGAAAACAAAAGAGTACTTGTGATAGATAACGATCCCCAGGGGCATGCTTCGAAGTGTCTCGGAATTGTGAAACCGGAGAAGACGATTGCGGATATCCTGGGGACCATCCTTCAGGACGGTGAACTTAATCCGGGTGATGGGATAGTCACAACAGAGGAAGGCGTGGACATACTTCCTGCAACCGTTAAATATGCTGATATGGAACTTGACATATATAATGCGATGAGCAGGGAGCATCTGCTGAAACAGTACATAGCGATGGAAAAGCCGTTTTATGACTTCATCCTCATTGACTGCCCGCCCAATCTGGGAATGTTCGTGATAAATGCACTTACGGCTTCTGACTCGGTTATCATTCCCGTGAAGACCGAGGATCTGGCCATAGATGGTCTTCAGCAGCTGATAAAGACGATAGGAATGGTAAAACGCCGGCTGAATGACAGGCTTGAAATCGAAGGGATTCTTTTCACGATAGTGGATGTAAACACAAACCTTGCAAAAGATGCCATTTTTACGGTCAGAAATGCATATGAAGAGAAAGTGTATATATTTGATACAGTGATCCCTAAATGTGTCAGGGCAGCCGAATGTCCAGCAAGCGGGGTAAGCCTTTTCACATATGACCCGAACGGGAAGGCAACCCTGGCCTATGGGAGGCTTGTCAGGGAGGTGCTTGGCTGATGAGGAAGGCATCGATAAAGGTTGATGATTTTGACACACTGTTTGCCGAAAATGACAGGGACACTTTTGGACATGATGTCCGGAAGTTCGTCGTGACGGAAAAAGAAATCCCGGTAGCAGAATTACATGATTTTCCCGGACACCCGTTTCCGGTACATGATGATGAGGAGCTTGAAAACCTTACACAGAGCATAAGGGAACACGGGGTGATTCACTCACTTGTCGTAAGAAAAACGGGTAACGGGTACGAGATAATATCGGGACACAGAAGATGCAGGGCGGCTGAGAAAGCCGGCCTTGCTACGGTGCCCGTGAAAGTGGTAGATATGAGCGATGACGAAGCGACCGCCTGCATGGTGGAAGCGAATTTTAGGCAGCGTGAGAACATACCGGTGTCTGCCAAGGCGAAAGCCTACAGGATGGAATATGATGCACTGAAGCACCAGGGAAAGAACACAGGCATCTGGAGCCTTTCACAGATGGGAGAGGCTGCCGGCGAAAGTGAGAAGACGGTTCAGAGATATGTAAGGCTGTCCTATCTCATTGATGAACTGCTTGAGTATGAGGATAACGGAAAGCTTGGAATCGTACAGGGTGTTTCATTATCGTATCTCAACGAGGACTGCCAGTTCACTGTCCTTGTGGCACTGCAGCAGACAAAGACCAAGATGACAGCAGAACAGGCTGAAAAGCTAAAAAGCCTCGGTCAGAATGGGAAACTTATGGTTGAACAGGCAATCCTGGTCCTTTCCGGTGTGAAAGCAAGACCGGAGAGACTGGCTTTTGATGAAGGAAAGATAAGAAGTTATTTCCCTGAAGGTTACAGCAGCAGTGAAATACAGAAAGTGATTTTCAGACTCCTTGATGAATGGAAGGCAGGTAAACAGTAATGGGAGACGGCACATTCAAAAGCAAAACCGGCTACACGGTTGTACAGAACGTAATAACCAAAGACAAAAGAGTGTCACTGAAGGCCAAGGGACTGTATCTTGTAATACAATCCTTCATAACCCTGCCGAACAAGGTATGGAAAAAGGGTGATTTTGTAAAAATGGTGACAGAAGGAGAACGTGCATTTGACAGTGCGTGGAGTGAGCTTAAGAAATACGGTTATCTGAGGGTTCATGCATATACACAGCGGGGAAAGGGCTGGAGATATGAGTTTGAACTGATGGATGAACCGGCTGAAGGACCTCATACAATCTATTACAATTCGGAGGGAGAACCTGTAAGCGATAATACGAATGTGAAACGCGGCAAAATGCGCCAGATGGAAAAAGACGGTGAAAAGGACAATATCACGGTTATCGTACCCGATACAAAAGGACAGGACAGTGCCCATGAAAGATCCGGAACAGTCAGTGAAGTGAGCAATCTTCATGCCGGTCATAATTCAGATGAAAATGAGCAAAAAGACCAATACCTACAGAATGCGGGTATTGGAAAAAAGGAACAGAAAACCCAATACCCACAAAATGCGGGTATTGGAAATCAGGAGTCTGAAACCCAATACCCACATTTCCGCAGTATTGGAAACCAGTCTATTGGGAACCGCAGTATTGGAAACCAGTGCATTGGGAACGTGGGCATTAATAATAAAGACTTAACTACAAATACTGATTTTAAAGCTTTTATATCAAATCCTTCAGTCAATCAGTCCTGTACGCCGGAGAACGCCGTACAGGTGACTGACGGAATGAATGAAGGATCAGAAGATAAATCGGACGCAGTCACTGCAGTTACCCTTGATCCTGATGAAGAGATATCTGAAACAGAAAAACTCATGATTGAAAAGACAGTAGAGGAGAATAACGGCATTCCAAAGGACTGGCTTAAGAAACCGGATATGGTGAAAAAGTGTATCATGGTCCTGACATACTGGAATGACCAGGCCAGGGATGAAAGGAAAGGGGAGTTTGAAATATCTGTTTTTAGGGCTCTGGTACAGTCCCTTACTGAAATGCTGTGTATGAAAAAGCAGGTGTACCAGAATACAAGGGTATCAAATCAGGATGTCCTTGAACGTCTGAATATCGTGCTGAGGGAAAAAGGCATCGGCTACTGCACCTTATCTCTGCAGGCATTCCTTGATTCGGCATGCGAGAAGCTTCAGAACAGGCTTTCGGAAACAAAGGTGAAGAACATACAGGAGTTTACCAGGACGCTTCTCTGGAACCATTTCAGCACCCATGAAGTAGAGTTCCAGGGATACTTCCACAGGACATATTTCGGAATAGCAAAGGAGTGATAAATATATGGGCAGGGCTTTGGGAAACATCATGAAAATGGCACTGATGGCAGGATGGGTCGTCCTATGCTGGTATTTCTGCGGCGGGGGAAAAGGCACGGACTGGCTTGTGTTATGGGTCGTGTGCGGGCTTCCCTTCGGAACTGTCAGGTTCTGGAAGCTGCTTAAGGTAAAGGGCTTTGGAATAGCAGGCGGTCTTGGAGTCCTTGCCCTGAGTGTCATTGCCGGGGGAATGGCAGGCGGGATCGTACTTGCGGTAAGGTTCGTGAAGCTGCTGACAGGCACATGCGCTGCATTGTTCGGTCAATCAGCCCATAAGTGTGAAGATTTCAGTGGAGAAGCAGGCTGGGAGACGGAAAGAGGATATCGGTAAAAAGAATATGATGTTCAGGCGGTTTATTACAGCAGCACTTGTAATAGGCCGCATTCTTATATATGGAAGCCACTTTTGGACATGATGTCCGGAAGTGACGGAAAGGGATTCAGATGAATGATGAAATAAACAGCGAGGTAACGGAGAAGATGGTGTCGCTCTCATTCCAGGCGGCAAGGTTCAGTGCATCTGCATTGAAGGCCGCAATTAACAAGTTCAGCGAACACAGGCAGAGACACCATTATGACAAGGAAATTTCCGTGCACGGGAAGATGAAGGTATCTGAGTTGGTAGGAGAGGGAGGTTCAGCTTCCACCATTGATATCAGCAACGGAACCATAAGGACGTTTGAAAAAACAGCGGCTAAGTACGGAGTGGATTTTGCTGTAAAAAAGGATAAATCATGTGAGCCGCCCAAATACACAGTAATCTTCAAGGCGAAGGACAAGGACCTGATAGCAAGGGCATTTGTCGAATACACACAGAAGAACGAAAAGAAACAGGCCAGGAAACCGATGCACCAGAGACTTGAGGAAAAGCAGCGGATCATAGAAAATCGCAAGGAACATGAAAATGAAAAGACAAAAGACCGCAAAAAGGTAAGGGAGAAGAACCGGAACAGGGAAAGGGACATCTGAGAATGGCATCAATAACGGAAGGAATAAAAAAGGACCTGAAGAAGCTGCAGGCAGACATAAAGCGGACGGACATGAAGAAGGTACTGATAATGAGCCTGCCTTATGTTGCGTTTGCATGGTTCATGAACAGGATATCATGCGGTTACCGTATGACCTCTGGAGACAATGCGCTTCTTAGACTGATGGATGCATTCAGTTCAGACGCATGCTTCGGTACATTCATTCCGAGCCTTGATCCGACTGACATGCTGATCGGAGCATGTGCGGGTGTGCTGCTCAGGCTTGCGGTATATGCAAGATCAAAGAATGCCAGGAAGTTCAGGTTCGGAACCGAATACGGTTCGGCAAGATGGGGCAAAAGGGGAGACATGGAACATTTCCGGGATCCGGAGAATCCTGACAACAACATTCCTCTTTCCGCAACGGAGGGAATGCAGCTGAACGGCAAGCCGTCTTCCGTTAAATATGCGAGAAACAAGAACATCCTCATAATAGGCGGTTCAGGCTCCGGAAAGACGCGCTTCTTTGTGAAACCGTCGTTAATGCAAATGCATAGTTCATATGTCGTGACTGACCCAAAAGGTACCCTGATTCTCGAAACAGGCAGAATGCTCAAACGGGGCGGATACAGGCTCCTTTCCTTCAATACGATCAATTTTGGAAAGTCGTGCCATTATAATCCGTTTGCCTATATAAGAAACGAAACCGATATCGGAACGCTTGTAAATACAATCATAATGAACACAAGCGGTGAAGGTGAACAGTCAAAGGAAGATTTTTGGGTCAAAGCCGAAAAACTGCTGTATACCGCACTTATAGCTTATATATGGTATGATGCGCCCGAAGAGGAACAGAACTTCGGAATGCTGATAGACCTGATAGACGCAAGCGAGACGAGGGAGGATGATGAGGAGTTCAAGAATGCGGTGGATCTGCTGTTTGAGGACTTCGAAAAGGATCATCCGAGAAACTTTGCAGTGCGGCAGTACAAGAAATATAAGCTTGCGGCCGGAAAGACAGCCAAATCTATCTTAATTTCATGCGGCGCAAGGCTTGCATGCTTTGACATTGATGCTGTACGTGAGATAACTTCCTATGATGAAATGGAACTTGATACGATCGGTGACTGCAAGACAGCACTGTTTGTCATAATCAGTGACACGAACGATACATACAATTTTCTTGTGAGCATCATGTACACGCAGCTGTTCAATCTGCTCTGTGAAAAAGCAGATGATGTATACAATGGCAGGCTTCCGGTACACGTGAGATGCCTGCTGGATGAGTTTGCAAATATCGGGCAGATACCGCGGTTCCACAAACTGATAACAACCATCAGAAGCCGTGAGATATCTGCCTCGATCATCATCCAGTCCAAGTCACAGCTGAAATCGATATACAAGGATAACGCGGACACAATCGAAGGAAACTGTGATACGATGATCTTCCTCGGAGGAAAGGAAAAGGGAACCCTTAAAGATCTTGCTGAGCTGCTGGGCAAGGAAACCATAGATATGTACAACACTTCTGATACCAGAGGTGCAAGCCCGTCAACGGGAATCACGTACCAGAAAACCGGCAAGGAGCTCATGAGCCAGGATGAGATTGCAGTAATGGATGGAAATAAGTGTATCGTCCAGGTAAGAGGTGTCAGGCCGTTTCTGTCGGACAAATATGACATCACAAAACATAAAAGGTATCCGCAGCTTTCGGATTATGATCCTAAAAATGAATTTGACATGGGGAAATATCTGAAGAATAAACGGAATGGCGGTCTGAAGATAAAGCCGGATGATGTGGTGGACACGGCCATTGATGTAGGTAGGGTATGAAATATTTATTTGTCGTTGTGGTTTCATGCATAAAAGGATATAATGATATCTAGACATACTATTGATGACATCAATAGTTTCCTCAAGTGGAGGATTTCCACAAAAAGAAAAATTAGTGAGATAAATTCAAGCTTGTCGAGCCGGTGATAGTAAGTCAAATTTTGAGAATACGGGCTACCGTAAATTCAAATTTTGTGGAGGTGTGATATGCGATTAGACGGATTTGGATTATTTGTTGAAGATATGGCTAAAATGATTAAATTTTATAGAGATGTGCTTGGCTTTGAGATTAAAGAAAGCGAAGATACATCAAATGTTTATCTTGTAAAGGATGGAACATTGTTTTTGTTATATGGAAGAAAAGATTTTGAAAATATGACACATAGAAGGTATGAGTATATAAAAGGCCTAAATGGTCATAGTGAAATGGCACTTTATGTTGATACCTTTGAGGAAGTTGATGCTGCATATAATAATGCTATAAAAAATGGTGCAACATCTGTATTAGAACCAGAACTTGAACCTTGGGGACAGAGAACTTGCTATATTTCTGATCCAGAAGGTAATTTGATTGAGATTGGGTCTTGGAATAAACCATACGAAGAAAAAGATTTATAAA
>JAZLJG010000057.1:0-35033 GCA_045617745.1 Lachnospiraceae bacterium
AGCCGCCGTGATCCGGCGGTGGGACAATGCCAGGCGGGGAGTTTGACTGGGGCGGTCGCCTCCGAAAGGGTATCGGGGGCGCTCAAAGGTTCCCTCAGAATGGTTGGAAATCATTCGTAGAGTGTAAAGGCACAAGGGAGCTTGACTGCGAGACCTACAAGTCGAGCGGGGACGAAAGTCGGGCTTAGTGATCCGGTGGTATAACGTGGGATTGCCATCGCTCAACGGATAAAAGCTACCCTGGGGATAACAGGCTTATCACTCCCAAGAGTTCACATCGACGGAGTGGTTTGGCACCTCGATGTCGGCTCATCGCATCCTGGGGCTGTAGCAGGTCCCAAGGGTTGGGCTGTTCGCCCATTAAAGCGGTACGCGAGCTGGGTTCAGAACGTGGTGAGACAGTTCGGTCCCTATCCGGCGTAGGCGAAGGATATTTGAGAGGAGCTGCCCTTAGTACGAGAGGACCGGGGTGGACGGAGCTCCAGTGCATCAGTTGGGAACCAATCCCATGGCTGAGTAGCTGTGTCCGGCAGGGATAAACGCTGAAGGCATCTAAGCGTGAAGCCCCCCTCAAGATAAGATATCCCTGCATTTGCATAAGACCCCTTGAAGACGACGAGGTAGATAGGGCCAAGGTGTAAGTACAGTAATGTACTCAGCTGATGGTTACTAATCGGTCGAGAGCTTATCCAAATGGATTGATGTGGAGTGTTATTCCAAGGATTATTCTTCTGTTTTGTGTTAAGTTTTCAAGGTCATAAATCACTTCGGTGAGAATAAACAACGTTCCGATATTTTCTTTTTGGCTCGCTTCGAAAGAACCTCAGCGATATATGCAAAAAGAAATTGATTTTTCTGGCTCCGTGGTCAAGCGGTTAAGACATCGCCCTTTCACGGCGGTAACACGAGTTCGATTCTCGTCGGAGTCATTTCAATATTCCTCGATAGCTCAGCGGCAGAGCATCCGGCTGTTAACCGGAGGGTCGTTGGTTCAAACCCAACTCGGGGAGCTCTTTTTTTACAATATATGGTGCGGTAGCCAAGTGGTAAGGCCCCGGTCTGCAACACCGTTATCCGCCGGTTCAAATCCGGCCCGCACCTCTATCATTTTTGGTAAAAAGCTTGAAAATTCAACGTTTTCGAGCTTTTTTCTTTTTGCTTTTTAGGTGTTACCAAGGTGTTACCACGTTTCTAGCCCCTCTATTTAAGGCTTTTTCAAGTATTTCGAGACGACTTTTTCTCGGGCTGTCATAGCACATGGTGTTAACATCCGGTGTATGGCCCATGTTAAGTGCTCTTTCGAATACTTCTATTCCTGCTTCCGCCATTCTGTTATTTACATCTCTTCTGAAAGTATAAGTTCCTTTGGAATCTATTCCTAAGGTATTACAGATTGAATGAAGAGCTCTTTCATAACTCTTGGCAGTTATCCATTTTCCATTGATGTCACAGAAGATGAAATCGGATTCAATCTCTTTTTCTTCTTGAAGCGTCTTTAGGTTATCAAGGACCTGTTGGAGTTCAGGAACGATTTGTATTGATCTTCCGAATCTTGAAACGCCTTTTTCATTTTTGGTGTAGTCTACGTATTCATACCAAGTATTTGGCTTTTTGTGTTCTATCTGTTCATGGCAAAAATGAACTGCACCATCATATATGTCGCTCCATTTTAAGGCAACTAACTCGCCCGGACGACATCCGAGATATTGATGTACTGCTATCAGGTAAAGGTAGATGTAATAACCATGGAACTGGGTCATTTTACTTCGCCTTATTGCCTCTTGAAGAATCTGGTCGTATTCGTAATCTTCATGTCTCTTTTCGGCTGGATTCTTGATGGTTTGTTTGCATTGTGAGCAAAGATAGCGCTTGTCCAGATAGTTGACGGGATTTTCAACAATCAATCTTTTTCTGAATGCGTAGTTAAATACAGTGTTTAGAAGACAAAGAAAACTTCTTCGGAAATATAAGATTTTCATCTTATCATTGCCTGTTCCAATTACTTTTAGGCAATAGGCGGTAAGGATGTCACTATCAATCTGTGAAATATCCATAGAGGCAAAATCGCTGTCAATACATCTTTTATAAACCGATTCATAATTTGATGAGCTACGATCTCTGGATGGGTATTTCATTTCATATTCCTCGAGGGAAGCTTTAAATACGTCTTCGAATGTTGTGGTTTTTCCTTTTAGTTCACCTCCGTAATAATCAAATAGTTTTTCGATAAGTTGTTCTTCGGTTTGAGCACTTAATCGCTTTTTGTCAGGCGTGAGTGTATTCCAAAATCTTAAGGCGCCCAATTTGCTATCGTCGGGTTCTTTAATCTCTCTGGGAGTGCCATCATTGCGAATGTGCACACTGTGTACAAAATTACGTTTCTCATAAATAATTCTTTCTTTTTTAGTCATCGTTATTTTGCCAGTGTCGGTAGAAACAATTGTAAATTCATCATCCGATAACTGCAAGCCGTAAATTTTCTTACTTACAATTTTATATTCAGCTATAATATCATTTTTCATATATACCTCCGGAAAATAAAAAAAGCAGCCTGCACAAAATGCAGAACTGCTTCATAAAAAATCCCCTGTCTGTGTGACAAGGGATGGGTTAATTGGCTCTAAGTGTTCTTTCTAATTCATCAAAGTCATAATCTGTGTGAATGAATTCATGGAAAGAATTCTTTTGCGTACTATTTGGCTTTGAATAATCGTTTTCTCTGGCTTTCCATACATCAACAAGGACCTTCCAGTCAGAACAGGGGCGACCGTTGGAAGTGGTCCACCCGTTTGCTGTGTAATAGGACAGGAACTTTTTGGAATTAAAATTCTTATAACCTATTTGCGCAGCATATATTTCCAGATCGGAAATGGAAGGAACAGAAAAATAGGGAGGGCCTTCACGGCTCTCCCCTATACTATCCTTATCTATGCTTATCTTTTCTTTACTTATCTGTGGTTCCAAAGTGGAACCATTTTGGATACAGTCAAGTTCAGATTTTTTATAATATACTTTGTCCAGCAGTACAACTTCTTCCATTTCTTTCTTGTATATGGTCGGAGTGTATCTGTCCTTCTTTATCTGGTTGTGTAAATGCCAGTGCCTTACAAGAAGAATTCCGTTATCAAAATGTATTAGGAATCTATTTTGAATCAACTCTTCTATAAAAGCTTTTTCGCCTCCTACGGCTCGTAATGTTCTTGTGGCAGAGTTGATGAATCCGTCATCGTCTGCACTGAGAGAGAGATGAAAATAGATGGCCTGAGTGGCAAGATTCATCTCTATAAATGTATCTGAATTTGTTATGTCGGAAGAAAACATTCTTCGTTTGCTCATTATTCAATACTCCTTTCCTGATTCTTTTTCCTTTCCTGTACCGTCTCACCGAGAGCTTTTCTGTAATCTGCTTCGATGGCTTTCTTTATCGAGTAGATGTTTGCTGCATCATCTTTAAGCTTCTTGTAGGAAGAAAAAAGAGATGCCTTTTCTTCTTCCAGAGAAGCAAGCCGGGTTCTGAGAACTTTCTCGTCCGGATATTTTTCCGGAAACTGCTCGTCCAGTTTTCTTCTTGCCATGTAGAAGAGACTCAGTTCAGCGTGGTGTTCTTCCTTGTATCGGTCCGATTCGCTCTTTCTTTTTATGGAACACATTTTGTCATAAACAGGTTTGTTCACCCTGTACTTTGAAAGAAGGTCAAGGGCTGTTTTTATCTGTGAGATTTCCGTTTCACAATCCTTTACATTGCCACAGGCATTGGAGACTTCACCGTACAGTGATGATATTTTCCCTTCAAGATCTTCAAGACTGTTTATGTTGTTGATGCGTAAGAAATCAACAGTTGAAACAAAGCTTTTCAGGTTCTTTGATTTTGCTTTTTGGGAATAAGCTCCGGCATTTCTCCGGTCGTAATAATCGCAGACCAGAGAATAGAGAGTCTGGTGTTTAAGTCGGGCAATCCGCTCGGTTTCCTTTTCTTCCTTCATTTCATTTCGAAGTTTTGTAATCCACTCGGCAAGTTCCTTAACCCGTTTCTTTAGGGAAGAAAGTAGGGAGTTGGTTTTTCGAATCAGTCGGTTCCAGTCGCCCTTGTCGGTTCTTATTCCTTTCTTTTCCATTGCCCTTACGGTGGGGCCTTCATGGATTGATGGGATGAGATCGATGCCCTGTTCCTCGTATGAACGATGGTCAATACGACTGTCGATTCCCTTTTCCTCAAACTTTCGGTTTACAAAATTTGCCCAGTTTTCTCTCCAGGTAAGAAGTGTCTCGGCGGTTCCCCAGTCGGTTGTAGCAACGGCATTGAACTTGAATCTTCCATTTTTGTCACGGATGCGTTTCCCGTTCTCATCAAGAAGATATTCACGGTGCTGTTTCTCGCCCCAGGTTCCGTCGGAATTTATCGGACGAATGGGACACAGAACATGGAAATGGGGATTCTGTATGCCATCACTTCCTTTGTCAGGATCATGAACCGCAAGGTCTGCAATCATTCCTCTGGCCACAAAGTTTTCAAGGACGAACTGTTTTGCCAGTTCGAGATTTTCTTCGTAAGTAAGTTCGTTCTGAAGAGCGATATTGAAAGAGTAGGCTAACTGCGCCTGCGGGTGTTTTTCAATTGACTCGACTTCATTCCAAAGAGTTTCTCTGTCCGAAAGTCTTTTCGGCACGTGTTCGGGAAGAAGAATCTCGTTGTGGAGCACACCGCCTTTCTTTCTGTAATCGGGGTCCTCGTCATAGTAGGAATCGTGAAGTTTTTCTCCGGACCGGTAAGCTGCACTTGCAACGGCAGTCTGACCTTTGCCTCTTGAAACCTGAGTGACGTTAAAGTGGAAGAGAGACATTAATCATCACCTCCTTCCGAATCTGTGTTGCCGGCAGACTTCATATTTTCATAAAGCTCCATCACGCCGGGAATGGTTACAAGCCTTCTCATGAAAGCCCAGAAGGTGTTCTGAGGCATGTCTTCTATGCCTTCAAATACGTACTCAAGCTCAGCACCTTCAACTATGAGCCTGTGGGTTCTTGCGGAATCCTGTTTCTTTAAAGCGTTGCGAAGTCGGTTCTCGTTTCGGTTTATCTGATGGTCAAGAACCTCCTTTTCGCGGATTGCCTTTTCAAGATTCTGTCTTGCCTTTTCCAAATCTGTCATTTGTTTTTCCTCCATTATTCTTAGATTTTGGAAAATAAAAAAGGACCGATGTCGTGGCATCAGTCCTTCATCCGGAAGCGAAGCGGACGCAAATCTTTCTTTCTCCGTGCAGGGCACAAGGAGAAAAACGCACGGAATACCCGAAAGGGTATAGATGTGCGCCCTTATCTAAATAAGGGAAAAAAGAAAAGCATCATTTCATACGCTTCTATGTAATATTACGAGTAAAAAAAGACAAATGATTGTTCTGATATGAAATTGCACGAATGCAAAGATGAAGAAGGAGAAAAGGAAAAAAGTGATGCATATTTGCACAGGCCATGTTATGATAATAGAGAACATACATTCGGGAGTAAGATATGACAGAGAGATTATCGGGCAACCTTCAGGAACGATTGCGTGAGCTTCGTGAGGAACACGGATATAAAAGTAGGAATAAACTTGCCGATGTTATCGGCGTAGACAGAACGACATACGGCAGAATTGAAAACGGAAGTACAAAGACCATAAATAGTGACATACTTATTTCTTTGGCAACGCTTTATGATGTTTCAACAGATTATATACTGGGATTGTCAAATACACCGGAGAAGGTGTACGACGACATAAAGGTCCTTGGCTTATCGGTGGAAGCTGCCCAAAATTTAAGTTCGGGAAAGGTTGATTCAAGAGTCATTAATGAACTTTTGCTTAATAAAAAGTTTGCAGTGGCAACAAAATTTCTTGCAGGTTATTATAGCGGGATTGCAAACAAAACCTACGAAGAAAAAAACAAAATGCTTGATTTTAACCAGGCCATGATTGAGAGCATGGTTGCTGACGGCAGACTTCCCGACAATCAGGAAATAAGAAATCTGTCCGGAAGAATCAAAGCTCAGAAGGAATCAACCACACCGGTTGAACTTGAAAAAATAAAAAATACATTCATGGCTGCGGTAAAGGAGATTAAAGAAAAGATTATAACCGAGGTTAGTGAAGCATCTCAAGTCTCAGCTCTTGAAGCAGACTTCATTGACGAGTTTAAAAAGCAGATGGATTATGAAAGACTTGAAAATAGCAAAACCGATGATGAAAAAGCAGAATACATCGCAAATATTCTCGCAAATGCAATTGCTTCAACTTCAGAGATGAGTAACGAACAGATTGAAAATCTTGCAGAAGGTTATAAAACGTTACTGAAGGCAATGAACGAAAATTTAAACGGACAGAAAGATTAAGAGAAAGAAAGTTTAATGGAAAAGAAACTAACCAAGGCGCAAAGAAAAGACAGGCGCAACCGTGAACTTTGCAGACTTGTTAAGGAGAATGACTTGTATGCCGAGCACAGACTTCTGATGGAGAATGAGGGCCTGATCCGTCAGCTGGCTTCAAGTGTGGAGGTCCTTTATGACATTGACATTAACCGATGGGGCGGAATTGAGAATGCTGACATAATGCAGGAAGGCCGCATTGCGATGCTCAGGGCTGCACAGGCTTATAACGAGGATGGAGATGTCAAATTTTCCACCTTTGCATACAAGGTAATGGAAAATGCCATGAAAGACCTTTGTAAAAAGGGCGTGTCGGCATTTGAAAAAAGAATGGTTGATTCCGGCCTTACACAAGTATTTCTTAATGATGATTATGTGGATTACGGTGAAGGTGAAGACAACATAAAGATAGCTGACACTATAAAGGCGGATGAAGAATTTGACCCGACAGGAAGGCTTGCAGTCCTGCACGTGATGCTTCAGAAGATGCGCAACAGACTTGTGCTTTTGCCGGAAAGGGAAAGAAGAATCCTTGCTTATCATTACGGGTTGGGAGTTTACGAATGTAAGACAATCAGTGAGACCGCTGCCTACTATCATCTTTCGGAAAAGTACATTTCGGAAATAGAGGCCGGGGCATTATCGAAGCTGAAAGACGGCATGAATGATTATAAGATTTTGTAGAGCGTAATGAATTATTATAATCTCAAAAAAGACTAAATAAAAATATTGGGAATGGGGTATTACATGAATAAACCACATTTAACTTATGAGCAGCAGGTAACAAAGTTGCGCGATGACAAAAACCTGATAATAAATGACGAAGACTATTGCTAGAGTATGCTGTGCAAGATAGGTTATTTTTCACTTATTGGAGGTTATAAGAAGCCATTCAGAGATCCGATAACAAGGAACTATATCGGAGAAACTACTTTTGATGATAAAGGTGCGTTGAATTGTTTTGATCAAAAACTTTGAAGTTATTTAGTCCTTTCAACGTGGATTGTTGGATAAAGCGATTAATTTATTATGCTTGCGGCAATATCGACATTATTACGGTGTAGCATATTGCAACTAACATAGTTGCAAAAAGTTGGTGGTATGCAACCATGGTTGCATATTATGTTTTTGTAAGAAAAGGAGGATGGAATATGTTTACTGGTGAAATGATTAAGCAAGCTCGTGTATCAAAAAATATGTCTCAAGAGGAGCTGGCCCATTTGCTTGGCGTATCGAGACAGGCAGTTTCAAAGTGGGAAAGTGGTAAATCAATTCCTGTTGGTGTTAACAGAGAATGCATTAGTAGTATTTTGGAAATTGACTTAGAAAAAGATGGAAAACAAACTGAGGAATTATCTAGCAGTACGAACAGAAAAAAGAACATATTATTGATAGGTGGGTGGGTAGTTTCAGCTATATTGCTTATTATGTTGGGGTTGTCAATTACTTACATTCTTACAAGAATTTATCCCGGAGAAGATTCGTATGAAAATGATATCAAGAAGCAAGAAATGTTGTTAGAGTCGAAAATAAGAGATGAGTTATGCACACGATATGAGATAAAAGAAGGCACATTATATGTTGATGTTTTTTCTTCTAAAGATGGGCTGTGTTACGTAACTTTGGTGATTGACGATGAAAGTAATACAATATCATATGAACTTGATAATGATATTAAGAAATATATTTCAGATAATTTTGGAATAAATCAAGAAAATATAGTATTTATATTTGGACAGTGAAAGGACAATTATAGCGATTAGAATTGTTCATATAGGAAGGAATAGTTTTAATAGGTGTTACTACAGGTGTTACCAATAAACCGACACTGGTAAACCTCCTTATTTTACTGTATTTTTGGTGGTGTCCGAATCTTCAAATCCGGCCCGCACCTCTATACCAATTTTGGGAAGCCTTGAAAACATTGAGTTTTCGAGGCTTTTCTTTTTCCCCCGTTGTTCGGAGGAGTTCGGACTTTTTTTCGTTTCTTTCGGCTAAACTATAGCATACAAATTTTTAAAATGTAACGTGAAATAAGTGGACGTTTGGGGGGAATTTATCTAACCTTAAAATGTTAAGAATCTTTAAGAAACATCCTAATCTATTGAATTGCCTGCTCAAAAAATTAAAGATTAGTTTATCAAGGAAAGGCAGGTTATGTGATATGGAACGGAAAAACATGAATAGAAAGTGGCGATTTTTTTGTTTGTGGCTGATTGTTGTTTTTTTGCTTTCGGGATGTGGGAAGGAAAATATAATTTCGGAATCGGATAGTTTATATACAAGTAAGGAGATAAGTAATGATGAAGCGAAAAGCCCCGATGGTTTTATGGAATTGGAAGAATATGTAAGAGAAGTTTTTGCTGACTATTATGATGAAAGCAAATATACATGCGGTTTTTTTGCAGACTCATCATATATTTATTCAATGGATGCTTATTATACATGTAAACAAGTAGACGGGAAAACAATATATATTCCGGATGTTTATCTTAATAAACTAAGTATTCCGGATAAAGCAATATCTTCGACAAACTATAAAGAATACGACAAAGGGACGCTTTTGTTTCCATATGTTTCATTGGGAAGAGTTTTTGCGGTCTCACAAATAAATAATGAAGAAGGTGACATTTCAGAATATTGTATTGTTGAGTTTTTCTCCGACGGTAGTATTAAAAGAATGAGTAACATGTCACAAATCTTGAAAGAAAGACAATGGCTTCCTGAAAAAAACTTTATATGCGAAACAAAAATGTTATACGAGCCCGCTTCAGAATGTACATACATTCTTTCGCCTAAATCAGATTGTCTGATTGTAGTGGACGAGAACAGCGAACTGTTAAGAGAGTTTGTTGGTTATGAAGGAAATGGGAAATCCAAGATTACAGATTTTACCGAATCGTCAGATGGTCATATTTTTTTTATGTGTGAAGAAAATGGTAAGGAGACAGTCTTTTATTTTGAAAATGGAATGCCGGTAACGGTTTATTTTGGGGAAAAAGGCGAAGAAGCCATAAGCGTTCAGAGGATAGTCGATTGCGATGGAAATATTGTTTTTTCTACGGGCTCAAGTATCTTAAGATGGAACTTAAATAGCGGAAGCAGGGAAAAACTGTGTTCTGTAATCGGCGAGAGCGATTATTCCAGAGGATTGGACTGTTTTGCTTATGATGATGACGGGAGATTATACATTTTAGAAAACAACAATTTGAAAGTGTTTTCTCAAAATGGGCCTGCTAAAACAGTGGAGATAGTAATAAAGCCACAGCAGTTTCTTCCATACGAGGTGAAGCAATATATAGTTTTGTATGAAGCTTCACACCCCGGAGTAAGTTTTAAAATACTAGATGAAACCTTATGGGAGAATAGGGACATTGAACTTAATAAACTATATGCAAAGATAGCTGACGGAGGTGGACCCGACCTTATATTTATATCAGATGAACAGTTGCCATCATTGGCAAAAGAAGGAATCCTTTATGATTTGTCAGGAGTCTTGAAGAATGACATAGCAGAGAAACTTTTTCCTGCCGTATTAAATAATGGATATATTGACGGCAAGAAATATGTAATGTCCTGGAATCCTGAAATAAAGATGTTCTTCATTAATAAAAAGTATTGTGATAAGGGAGAATGGTCTCTTACGAATATTATGAACATCGTTGAAGGAAAGGAAAAAGAAGGGAATCCGTTTAAACAGCTTATTGTCGGTCACTTTTATTGGGGGAGTCCCTTTGATGTTCTTTCAATCAACATATGTGAATCGGAGTTTGTTGATTTGGTGAATTACTCCTGCAATTTTGAGTCTGAAGAGTTTATTCGATTTTTGAATATGTGCAAAAAATATGAGATCGCAGAGGAAGAAAGTGCCATGAGTGAAGATGCCGGCATATGTCTTATGCATAATGATGAAGCATTGATATATCTTCCGACTATGAGTGGGTTTGCACATTTTTCAAATATCTATTCAAGTCTTGAGGAAGAAGAATACAGAACAATAGGGTATCCATCAACTAAAGGAAACGGATTCAAAATGACATTTTATTACGGGTTTGCGGTTAATGATAATTCGATGGAATCGGATCCGGATAAGAGGACAGTAATAGAAGATTTTTTGAATGGCTTGTATATTCCGGATAACATTGTGAAATCCGGTGCTTTGGTTTCTTCAACACCAACAAGAATCGATTTGCTGGAAGGAAGGATAATCCAACGGGAAGGAAAGCTTGCAATAAGGCTTGATGATAATACCTGTACTCCTATTGAAGGTAAAAAGGACGGAACGTCGTTTGAGGATGAATATTTGTCCCTGCTGTTTAAGTGTGATAATCTTTTTTTAGGCAATGTAAATGAAGAGACAATAAGATTGATTCTTTCAGAGGAAACGGAGGCTTTTTTCAATGGAGAAAAGTCTGCCGAAGAAACAGCAAAGATAATACAGGCAAGAGTAAAGTTATACCTGATGGAGATTCAATAGAGATATGTACAATATTTTATTGTGTGATGATGAAGAAGATATTCTTTATGCATTGAAAATTTATTTAAATAAACCGGAATACTGTTTCTTTGAGGCTCATAATGGTTTACAGGCAGTTGAAATGATTAAAAATAATCATATAGATCTTCTGCTTATAGATGTTATGATGCCGGTTATGGATGGAATCACGTCAGTCAGGGAAATTCGGAAATTTAGCAATCTTCCGATTATATTTCTGACTGCAAAAAGTGAAAGCTATGATAAGATTGAAGGATTCGAAGAGGGTGGAGATGATTATATAACTAAACCTTTTGATCCTCAAGATGTTAAAGCGAGAGTTAGTGCACAAATAAGAAGATATACTAGCCTTGGCAGCAGAAATGAGAAAAAAGGAAACAGTATTATAGAAATAGGTGGTATTTCCCTGGATGATTCTCTTAAAAAAGTATATGTCAATGGAGAAGAGGTTTCTCTTACATATTCGGAATATGAGATACTGAAATTACTTATGAGCAATCCTCAAAAATGTTTTTCTCCAAGTGAAATATACACCCATATTTGGAAAGAAAATGCTGTTTCGTGTGAAAGAACAGTGTCTGTTCATATAAGGCATTTGCGCGAAAAGATAGAGATTGATCCTTCAAATCCAAGGTATATAACTGCTGTTTGGGGTCAGGGATACAGAATGTTGGGAGCAAAAGTATGAAACAATTAAGAGACTTTTTCATAAGCCTTGCATTGTCTTTTTTAATGATGGTCGGATTGATGGGAATCATTTTGTGGGGAATGACTCTTTCTGATAAAATTAGCGGTCGAGAAAATAATTCAAAATATTTCATTTTATATGCAGGGAATACGACAGAGGGAAAAAATTACATTTTTTCCAAAATTCAAAGTTTGGTAGAAACAGAACAATACGATGAACTTCAATCTTTAGGAGAAGATATAGGTTTTTCCTTTTATCTATCCGATGAACATGGAAGCCCTATCAGCCATTATTATATTAGTGACACGGTTGATTTATACGGAGATTTGGAACAGACAGAGAGAATTGAAATTGTAAAAGACGATGGGGAAAAGGTAATCCTAAGAGTCCAATTGCTTGAGAAGAAGGAAAATGGCAATGGATTGCTTACACTATTAGGTTCTCTTTGGATAATTGTTTCATCGAACAAATTGTTATTATACGGGGGCCTGATTATATGGCTTGCCATTTTTGTTCTGAGTGCATTTTTTCTGATTTTGATCTCAACACCGGTATATAAAGTATGGCTAATAGTTCTGATTCTCACAGGAATAGATGTGTTACTGATTAAGAGATGTGGAGCACAAAAACATACCTTACTGTTTGGTTGCATGATTGAAAAAATTGCATTGGGCGGTGTTCTTTCTTTTTACATCATCAATGTAAAAAGATTAAGAAATGGTATTCAGCAAATTAGTGAAAACAAAGGGGACAGGATAGAATTAAAGCCGGCATCGTTTCCAATATCCCTTAAACCATTCGCAAGGGATATAAACAAAGCATCAGAAAGCATTAAAACAGCAACGGAAGCCAGAATTAAAAGTGACAGGCTTAAGACAGAACTTATTTCCAATGTATCGCACGATATAAAAACTCCGTTAACTTCCATTATTAATTTTTCGGATCTTATCTTTCGGGAAAAAACAGAGAACCCGGCGATTACCGAGTATGCAGAGCATCTTCATATTCAGTCGGTTCGAATGAAAGAACTTTTAGAAGCACTTATTGAGGCATCACGAGCATCCTCCGGCGCAATAGATATATCACTTGAACCATGCATGATCACAACTCTTTTGAAACAATGCGTTATCGAGTATGAGGAAAAACTTCTCAAAAAAAACATTTCTCTTGTAATAGAAGAGCCGGAAGAAAACCTTTATATAAATGCAGATGTTAAAGCGATGAGCAGGATTATGGATAATATTATGACTAATATTTCCAGATATGCCATGCCGGGAAGCAGAGCATATATCAAGGCTGCAGTAAGCGAAGACAATATTGTGATAGCTTTTAAAAATATTACTGAGGAACCAATCAATATTTCAGAAGATGAATTGACGGAGCGTTTCGTCAGAGGAGACGTTTCAAGACAATCTGATGGACATGGGCTTGGTTTATCTATAGTAAAAAGTCTTATGGATTTAATGGGGGCTAAAGTAGATATTTCTGCTCAATTTGATGTGTTTGAGGTTAAGCTTATCTTTAATATGCTTAATAATTAAGATTTTGTTCGGACTAACTGTTCGGACTAAATTTGTCGACATTGCTAACGCCCTTTCTTACAGTATTTTTTTAAGGTACGCGTTTTCAAATCCGGCCCGCACCTCTATCCCTCCGAATGAAAGTTCTGAGGGTTTTTCTTTTTTGGTTTTAAATAAAAAATTAATTGCCTGGACATTAATCCAGGCAATCAATTTATTCTCTCTTTTCTTCATTTGAGATGGTGTCGGGCTTTTGAACGTGATCTTTGAGAATCATGTTTACATACTGACTAAATGAGCGATCGTCAGCTTCGGCCCTGTCTTTAATCTTTTGAACAACATCACTGTCTAAAGTAATACTTACCTTTTCCTTTAACGGTCGCATAATTTCAGCCTCCTTGCCTACTCTTAATATTCTACTAACTAGTAGGATGTATCATTATAAAGTAGGATAAAGTAGTAGAAAGTAGCATATGAGCTATAAAGAATTTCTTTCTACGTGTCGATAAAAATAGTATAAGCAGAAACGGATTTCGGATTTTTTCTCATGGATTGAGATACTGAAAAATATAGCACTAATGTGCCATATTCTCTTTTTACTTTATATGTCAATTCTGGCGAAAATTCCTAACAAAATCCTATTTTTTGTTTTGCTATTGAAGTAATACAAATGTGAAACCGTGTGTGTACTACACATCGTTTATAAAGGGATGACTGGTAACTGCCAGCATCCCTGTGAAAACAATTGATGTTTCCTTCGCGAGCATCATTAAAATAAATGTAAGAAAGAATGTATTTACGAACGTACTGCTTAAGGAGAAGTGCATATGGCAATTAATATTTCGAATTTGAATGGTATAGAGATAATACCTGAAATGCTAATTCGTCCTGAGATGGCGGAGATGTTTAAGCATGATGCAAATGAAATTAGTGACAGATTTGCTCAGGCAAAAGAAAATGGACAAATAGTAGATTTACTTGAAATATCCGGTATTAGTCAGGAAGAGATTAACGCTATGGCAAGTGAAAACGGACCAAAGAGAACCGGTGCGTCATATTCGGTTGATTCTTTCTTTCGAAAAGATTTACCACAGCTTAAGAACGGTGATGGTTCGTATACGATAGCAGGTGTAAAGTTTTCCGAGGAAGAACTTGTCAGAGCAAGAAATGTAATGAAGGAATCGGTAACAGATCTTCAGTATAAAGTAACTCTTGATTATAGTGACTATGCGAAAATGTCAATTGCAGAAGCAGCAGTAAATTCTTTTGCGAAAGAAAATTTTACAGAAGAACAGCAGAATGTTATTGCCCGAGCGATGAAAGAATATAATGCGGGCCTTGAGCAAAGACAGGAGAAGAGCTTATCAAAGAATAATGTACTAGATAACAACTATGGTGAGCTGTCAAAGTATTATGGGAAAAGTCAGGTTATTGACCAGTCTCTTGCAGATGAATTAAACCGGCTAAAGAGTGAGATTTCCAGATTGACAGGCTTTGAATTTAAGAAGACGGTCCCCGGTGAGTCCCCCGGAATAATTACTTCTGCGACAAACAAAGAACTCATCAATACCATTAAGGATACATTTAGCAAAGTTGACTTCAATGATAAAAATGCCATTAATTCTGCAATGATAAAGTATAGAGAGATTATGTATCCGGCATATAAAGCAGGCGGCTATATAGAGCAAGATGATAGTGCTTTATATAAAGACACAGATTCCTTTATGGAGATGATTAGCACATTGAAATTGAGTATGTCATCAGAACATGTGGATTTATTAGCATAATAGAAAAGAGGATTGCCATGAAAGTAAACAATAATACCGTTTTTATGGGTGATGATGCACTTCAGTTTACTCGTGACGGACAATCAAATAATAAGGCTTCTGTCAGGAAGACTATCGACGGAGCTGCATTTAGAGCTAAAACCGACCCTATTGCTGCCAAGAGGGAAGAAGCAAGAAAAAAGGCTATGAAAATAGTCGGAGATGCTTTTTCAAATGAATTGCAGGTTGAGGACGACCTTAATTCAAGACGTGATAAGGTCAGAAGATTGCAACATGAGAGCGGCGAAGCTAAAAAGGCAATTAATGAGATTGAAGAAGGAAGAGAAGCTTTAAAAGATTTGTACGGAGTTGACTCGGACAGTAAAGAAGAACAGAATCTTAAACTTCTTGAGAAGGAAGTTCGTTCCAAAATGCCGGGTTCCGATGTAGTTATTTCAAAGGAAGAAAAGGAACAGATTGCCAAAATCAGGGAAAACGGACTTTCGGAATATCAGGAGAGGTCGCTCGATATGCTTGAAAGCGAAAGCTACTACCATCAGGTTGTTTATGACAATGATATCGAGATTAAAACCGAGAACCAGATTATTAGTGCCACAAAGATAGAACATTTAAAGTCTCATACTGTTATCGATGCAGAGAAACAGGCGGATGCCATCATGGATGCAGCTTCTAAGGAAATAATGTCTATGGTAGCAGATGAAGCTAAGACACATATTGATGACGAGACAGAAGAAAAGAAAGAACAAGCTAAGGCAGCGAAAGAAAAACAGAAGAAAGAACAGGAGCAAATTGATGCTGCGAAGGCGAGAAGAAAAGAATCAGAAGAATTGACGGAAGAAATTCTTGATGGGGTTCGTGAAGCTTCACTTACTGCTTCGGATGTTAATCAGGCGCAGCAGGAAATCAAAGATATGGTGAATAAGATGAAACTGATAGAGGATGACATAAAGGGTGCCGCCGTAGATAAGTTATTGTAAAAAGTAGGATAAAGTAGGATAAAATGCACAAAATCGCTAAAGTATCCTTATATTTTGCCGATATATTATAAGCAAGGGAAGCACATTTTCAATGGATTGAATTCACTGGGAATGTGCTTTTTGTTATTCTGCCGGGACCTTTCCGGACGGCAGTGCAGTCGTGACTGACAGATCGGCTGCGGAAAGGATAATATATGGGAATTCATGGTCTTACCAATTCACAGGTTATGAGAACACTGAAACCTTCATTAAAGGACAGATCATCCGATCAGGTTCAGAGGGGAACACTGTTTTCGGAACTAATGGACGCAAGTGCAAAAAAGGCACCATACAGCTATCTGGCAAAAGATGGAATCGTAGAGTACAACGGAGTGACATTTGTATGTGATTACAAGAAGAATGCTCTTTGTCTGGGTGATGTAAGCAATCCCAAGAATGTACTTAACATTTCGCTTCCCAGTGGCGGATGCCTTAAGGTTAACAAGGATAACATAGGTGACCTTCAGAGGGCAGCGGGAATGTTTTCACCGGAAGATTTAAATGCAATCATGCGTGCGATTGCACAGTATAACCATTGCACAAGTAAATTGAATGAGATTGATGAGGAAGAAGAGGAGGTTGCAGAGTCGGTAACGCATCAGGACGATATTTCTTCAAAAGAAAACGGACAGGTTACTGACAAATATAAAGATATGTCTGCTTATGACATTCATGCTATGCGCAACGAATATGGCAATCCCATGCAGTTTATGGTATCTTCCGATGATTTCGTTATAGTGATATAATATATTTAATTAGATACATATATTTTCCGGAGGTTGGTTAATGACGAATACACAGGCATGGGATTATGCAATCGGAATGATTAAGGTTGATGGGTTGTAACCCACAGAAGATTTTAAAGAATATATCGAGAAAGAGAAAAAAGGTGAGGTTTCAATGGAAGACGCAAAGCGTTACCTCGATAAAAAATACAAAATGAAGGAGACCGCCAATGCGTGATCCTTATCTTTATTCAGATAGAGATGTTCTGAAAAATAAGCTTGGGATTACAGAGCTGGAACTGTTAGAGCAAGCCGAAGCAGATTACGTCGTATTTCGAATGAAAGAGATTGCACTTGAACCGTTACAGGGGGATTATCACACCGAGCACTTCTTTAGAATGCATGAGTACATTTTTCAAGATTTATATGAGTGGGCGGGAAAACCTCGTACCATATCGATATATAAGGAAGAAGATGTGCTTGGAGTAAACCGACACTGGTAAACTTCGTTATTCATGACAATAAATTTCTCGAAAAGCGTGAAATTTATTGTATTAGCAGTATTTTTTGAGGTGTCCGATTCTTCAAATCCGGTCCGCACCTCTAAACCTCAGAATGAATGTTCTGGGGTTTTTTATTTTGAAATTCTCTATACAATGGATTGTGCATTCTTGAGTTTGACTCTACTATTTAAGTATCAAAGCATGGAGGCCAAAACGGATGGATAAGAGAAAGACCGGGAACCTTATCAAAGAAGCAAGAATTAAAAGTGGATATACACAGAGCGAACTTGGGACACTTATCGGGGTAACAAATAAGGCAATAAGCAGATGGGAAAATGGTGAATCGTTTCCGGATGTGGGAGTGCTTGAAGAACTTAGCAGAGTGCTCAATCTTGATATTAAGGATATTGTTACCGGCGAATCGGGCGCTGAATTAAGTGACGCAGTAACTGAGATTACCAGAGTCATTAAAATTCAGGAAAGGGAAAGGCAGAGTAAAAGAAAAAGAAATACAATATTCGCCGTTGCATCGCTTCTTTTGTTGTTTGCAGGGGCATTTGCTTTTGGAAGACAGAATTTTCTCCCCCTAAATCCATGGATATACTACTTAATTGTGGCAATTTATACCGGAACTTTGTTGCTTTTTGAAAGGCCGGATAGGGAAATATCCGTAGGCTTTGACAAATGTGCAAGATGGATGGCAGTAATATGCGTTCTAATCGGTATATATATTGTTTCTATGACAATTTTCTCGATATGCATTGCGGCAAAAAACGGGGTACCCACAAATATAGGTGTTTTAGTTAATGTTCAACTATGCATTTCTTTTTGGATAAATGCAGTAAATATAATTGGTACGCTTTTTGCTGATATGCGTTGGGGCAGCAAACCTGATTTTGGAAAACTTGTTTCGCTATTCGATATTTATATTTCTGTTTTTTACAGTATCATGCTTCACAATATGTCGTCATTTGAAGGAATGCTGAAGGATATTGTAATGGGTACTATTTTTACTTTGATGATTATTGTACTTTGCTATTTTGGAACAAACTTTGTGAGAAGAAAATGAATATGTAATACAAAATTACGATAAGTCTATAATTTGTGTAGACAGAAGAAAAATAAATTGTTAATCTGTATTTACAGAGAAGAGAATCATAAGAAAAGAGGGTATGGTACAAACGGGAAGGAGGATATCACATGGCTTATATTGGTCTGACACTCGGTGTTGTGGCTTTGATAATTGCCGGAGTGGTGGTTTCAAGGCGTAACAAAGATAATCAGGAAAAAGAAAATCAGTAGTTAAATGGAGGTGTGTACATAGTACACACCTCCTTATTAGTAAAAGGGTAGACTTAATCAATTCTTAATCGGAATCAGCCTTTCATTTTAAACCCGTCCCAAACTATAATTTATTCAGACAGGGGGAGATTGTTATGCCAAACATTTTGATATGCGATGATGAAAAGGATATAGTGAATGCTCTGAAGATTTATCTGTCGGATCCGGATTACACAATTTTCGAAGCAGGTAATGGAAAAGAGGCATTGGAAGTCCTTAACGGTAATGAGATTCATCTTATACTTCTCGACATTATGATGCCGGTAATGGATGGCATAACTGCGATGGCGAAAATCAGGGAGACAAGTAACGTTCCCATTATCATTCTTACCGCAAAAGGAGAAGACACGGACAAGATTCTGGGCCTTAATGTGGGTGCGGATGATTATATTACTAAGCCATTTAATCCGTTAGAGGTTACAGCCCGGGTTAGGTCACAGCTTCGCAGGTTTTTAAAACTTGGCGGGGGAGCAGTTAGAACAGAGGAGTACAGAAACGGCGGAATAGAACTTAATGACCGCACAAAGGAAGTATTTCTTGACGGGGAAACGGTTTCTCTGACGCCCAAAGAATATGAAATTCTGAAGCTTTTCATGTCAAACCCGGACAGGGTATTCTCTCCCAAAGAAATATATAATCTGGTCTGGAAAGAAAAACCTTTTGGAACGGACAACACTGTGGCGGTTCATATTCGCCATCTTAGGGAAAAGATTGAGATAAATCCCGCTGAGCCCCGCTACATAAAGGTTATTTTCGGACAGGGTTACAAAATGGAGGGAGAACGAAGAAGATGAAACACTTTTTTAGAACATTGGTGGGAAAAACCATATTGTTTATTCTGTGTGTTATTTCCATAAGCCTTTTGGGGATAAGCATCGGTTGCGTTTATCTGTATCTTACTACCCCGTTTGTGGGTTTGGATGCAAAAGTAACTTATACTCTTTTGGAGATTTCTTACAATATCGGAACCGGTGTGTATTTTATCCCGTTTGGCTTTCTTTTGCTTTCTGTAGTGCTTTTTATAGCATTAATGAGTGTGTCGGGTCGAAAACCGGGAACGGAGGAGATTTGCAAAGGTCACCTTTGTAAGGTTCCTTACGATTTGATTTTGGCGGTTTGTGTGCTTTTGATGGCCGGGTTGCTTTGCCTTGCGCAAGAATTGGTCTGGTCTTATGGTTACGAAGAAAACCTTTGCATATATGTGGGAAGCGGACTGATTCTGGTAGGAATTAACATTTTTCTGGGCCTAAGTATGTGTGCCGCATCCAGAATCAAGCAGAAAACTTTTCTTAGGAACAATATCATATATTTTCTTCTCAGTCTGTTATGGAAGGCTTTGTGCCTTGTTTGGAAGGGGATATGTAAAGCACATCGGTTTAACGTATCTGTTTTTCGTGAGCTTCCGTTAATCTGGAAGACGGGGCTTGTGTTTTGCTCCATTTCTTTTTTGGAAGTTCTGATTATTGTTTGGTGTGACGGAGACCAGGTAGCAACCGTAATAGTGTGGGCTATTGAGAGACTTCTTCTTTTGCCGGTAATATTGTTTGTAGTACTTACCTTAAGAAGACTTCAGAAGAGCGGAGCCATGCTGGCGGCCGGAGACCTTTCATACCATACGGATACAGAGGGGATGTTCTGGGATTTCAAAGAACACGGTGAAAACCTGAACAGTATTGCAAAGGGAATGGCGATTGCGGTGGAAGACCGTTTGAAAAGCGAGAGGATGAAAACGGAGCTTATTACAAATGTTTCCCACGACATCAAAACACCTCTGACATCGATTATCAATTATGCTTCTTTGATAGGAGAGGAAACCTGCGACAATCCTAAAATCACGGAATACTCGGAGGTGCTGGTGCGACAGTCAGAGAAGCTTAAGAGGCTTATAGAGGACCTGGTGGAAGCATCGAAGGCCTCCACAGGAAACCTTGAGGTGCTTTTAGCACCCTGTGATGCGTCGATATTTATTACGCAGGCAAGCGGTGAGTACGAAGAGAAACTTCAAAAGTCGGAGCTTTCCATTGTTACAAAAGTTCCGGAAAAAGAACTTCGCATTATGGCTGACGGAAGACGCATGTGGCGTATTTTCGATAACCTTATGAATAATATATGTAAATATGCCCAGCCCGGTACACGTGTGTATCTTTCTCTTGAGGAGGTGGATCAAAAGGCGATAGTAACCTTCAAAAACACATCCAAAGAACCTCTCGATATGTCAGAGGAGGAACTGATGGAACGCTTTACAAGGGGAGACAGCTCGCGAAATACCGAAGGAAACGGCCTTGGACTTTCCATAGCAAAAAGCATGGCAGAGCTTCAGGGTGGCAGCCTTAAGATTTCCATAGACGGAGATTTGTTTAAGGCAATTCTTGAGTTTCCTCTTATAAAGGATTGATTTATTAAGATTTTTGAAAAGAGTTGACGCTCCTTGTCTAATGTGTTAGACTACAAAATGTCGAATACGTTAGACAAGGAGTTTTTATATGCAGTCACCTAAAATATTTGAAAGTGAATATCGTTTCTGTCTTCTTCTTTGGAAGAATGAGCCTATAAGCTGCGCTGCTATTGCAGCTATCTGTAAGGAGGAGCTGGGGTGGAGCAGAACCACAACCTATACGGTTATAAAAAGGCTTTCCGAAAGGGGAGTTCTGAAAAACGAAAATTCCATAGTGACTTCTTTGGTGAGCAAAGAAGATGTTCAGATTTCCGAAATCGATGAGATGATGGAGAAGACCTTTGAAGGCTCACTTCCGGCCTTTATTGCGGCTTTTGCGAAAAGGCAGCAGCTTTCTTTAGAAGAAATAGAAGAAATCAGAAGAATTATCGAGAAGTAGGAGGCGGGTATGGAGCAGATTTTTTTAAGATTTGTAAATTACAGCCTTGTGGCAGGCTGGCTTATACTGGCTGTGTTAGTGGCAAGGTTTTTGTTTAAAAGAGCGCCAAAATGGATAACATGTCTTCTTTGGGCGCTTGTGGCAGTAAGGCTTGTGTTTCCTTTCTCGATAGAAAGCGCTTTCAGCCTGGTTCCCAGCGCGAAGCCGATTCCCGAGGATTTTGTTTATACCGCCACTCCTAGAATTGACAGCGGACTGGAATTTGTGGATGTAACATTGAATCCTGTCATTTCAGCAGGACTGGATGCGGATGAATTTGCCAGCGCAAATCCTTCCCAGATTTGGTCCTTTGTTCTTTCGCTTGTATGGGTTGCGGGAGTTACGCTTATGCTTCTCTATGGAACCATCAGCACAATAGTTTTACAAAGAAAACTTTCTACGGCAACTTTATATGAAAAGGGAATAAAGCAGACGGAAGCAGTTAATACACCTTTTGTGATGGGTGTTTTTAAACCGGTAATCTATATTCCCTACAATTTGCCGCAGGATGAATTGAAATATGTGATTGCTCATGAAAGGGCTCATATCCAAAGAAAGGATACCCTTTGGAAACCTCTTGGATTTTTGATTCTCTCTTTCTACTGGTTTAATCCTCTGGTGTGGGTGGCATACATTTTCCTTTGCAAGGATATTGAGGCAGCCTGCGACGAGAAGGTTATAAAGAATCTGGAGGTTGAGGAGAGACGCGGATATTCCACAGCGCTTTTAAACTGTAGTATCAATGCGAAAAGAATAACCGCATGCCCGGTTGCTTTTGGTGAGAGCAATGTAAAACCCAGGGTTAAAGGAATTATGGATTATAAGAAGCCGGGATTCTGGATACTGATAGTGGCAGTTGCAGCGTGTGTGGTTGTCGGGGTTTGTTTTTTGACTGATCCGAAGAAGGAAATTGAAGAACCTGAAGAAACAGTTGCAAGTGTAAGCGAAGTTGAAATAGAAAAGGAAGCAGAACCTGTTTCGGAGCCTGATTCGGCTATGCAGGAAATGCTGGAAATGCAGGAGAAGCAGGAAGCTGCACCGGAGGAAGAGGTTTATGAAATGGCCGCAGAGCCGAAATGGAATGATTTTGGGTTCAAGAACTGGCCGCTTCCGGATGGTATAGAGCTTACAAGTGAATGGAACATAATAACTCAGTACTGGAGATTTGTAGCACCTGAAGGAACAGAGGTTTATGCGGTGGAAGCAGGAACTGTTTTTGAAGGATACAATTTCTCTGAAGGAAACTACATAGATCTGATTCCGGCGTCAAATCCCGATATGTGCATAAGATACAGCCATTTAAGTGAACAGTTACTGTCCGGGAAGACAGATGTCAAGGCAGGAGAAAAGATTGGCACTGTTGGAGCTACAGGACTGGCCACGGGCCCTTTCCTGAAGGTGGCGGTATTTGACAGCGTAGAAGCATCTGCAAAAGCTCTTGAAGGCGGAAGGGATTATATAATTCAGAAACCTATGATGTTCGGAGATACTGCAGGATTTTTCTACTGCGATTACTCCAGAGCAGTTGAGGACGACCAGATACCTATAACGGTTTACGCTACCACAAGGGACGGCAAGGTTTTGTGGAACAGCGAAATAGCTCTTCCCCACATGGGATGGAATTCCTTCTATTACTACACGGATGGAGAAAAGGACTACATTATCGAATATAACCCTTCGGAAAGTACGGGACTTATTGGATACTGGTTCAAGATGTATTCTTTGGACGAAGATGGAAATGTGACGATGAAATGCGAGTTCTATGCAAACAGTGAGAGCGAGATAGACGCGTTCAATGAAAACATTGCTCCTTATCTTGAGAAAGCGGAGCTTTTAATCAGCACCTTAAACTTTAAGCTTGTAACTGGACAATAGAATAAGGTTTATTCCGGCCCGGGAGAAATCCCGGGCCCTCTTTTTTGACTAAAATTCGAAAACGTGGTACAATTATCCCACAAAGGAGAATGTTTCTATGGCGAAGATTATTCCTATAAGAGATTTGAAAGACACTACAAAGGTGTCGGACATGTGTCATGAGTCCGACAAACCCATATATATTACCAAAAACGGTTATTCTGACGCTGTTATAATGAGCAATGAAACCTTTGAAAATCAGATCGGAAGGGTCGAGGATTACTACAAGGGCCTTCTTTCCGCCATGAAGAGCAATGCGGTTATGAAGGAACTGGAGAAGCTTTCTCCGGAGGATACCCTTGAGGGTCTTTTGAATTCGAAGACACCCGGTGAGGCGTTCTTTTACGAAATGTTAGGTAACATGTTGATGCAGATAAAGCAAAGAAAGGTAGTGGCAAAGGGTAATCTGTACTGATGAAAAAGTATATTTTGATTGCAGGAGTAAACGGGGCCGGAAAGTCTACCCTTTATCATACATTCGATTATCTGCAGGATATGCCCAGAGTAAATCTTGATGATGAGGTCCGCAAAATCGGAAGCTGGCAGAATTCCCAGGACGTATTCTACGGAGGCCTTACCACTACCCAGATGCTAAAGAAGCTTCTTGAGGGAGAAGAGACTTTTAACCAGGAGACAACCCTGTGCGGAAAGGCGATTCCCGCTCATGTGAAAAAGGCAAGGCAGAACGGTTTCTTTATAGAGATTCACTATATAGGCCTTTCGTCTGTGGAACTGGCCAAGGAACGGGTGGACCACCGTGTCAGCGAAGGCGGACACGGAATACCCGAGGAGGATATTGAAAGAAGATTCTCTGAAAGCTTTAAAAAGATTAAGGATCTTCTTCCTAAAGCGGACAGGGTCATCTTTTATGACAATACAACCGTAATCAGAAGATTTGCGGTATATGAGAAGGGAACTCTGAAGGCTGAATCCGCGGTTGTTCCCAACTGGTATATAGAGTTTGTAAAATAGAGATTCTGTTCTTTTGACTTTTTAGGGAAAGTGATATACTATCTGTGGTTCATATATGGAGGTTTACTAATGAAGATTAAATGTGAATATTGCGGCATTGAGTATGATTCAAAAGAAACGAAGTGCCCGACCTGTGGTGCCGTAAACACAAAAGATGCGGGTGTTCAAAGCAGAAAACCCAGGACAATAGAAGAACTTAAAAAATGGTATGAGGACAGAAAACTGCCTCCTTATGAGGTTACAAGATTCTTTATCGGTATAGATTTTCCTGCACCCAGAGCATTTGGTATCTACGAGGAGGACGGGGAATTTGTAGTATATAAAAACAAAGGCGACGGCTCCAGAGCCATCAGATATCGTGGTAAGGATGAAGCATATGCGGTTAATGAGCTTTACGAGAAGCTTAAAAGTGAAATCCTGAACCAGAAGGGCGTAAAGTCCGGTGCTAAGAAAGAGGAAGCAGGCGTTCTTCCCTGTGTGATTGGCACATTTGGTGTTGTAGGAGTTGCTGTTCTGGCAGCCTTTGTAAATCTGAAACCTTATTTTATCGCTGCAATAGGTGGTTTTGCAGTATTGGTTATTGTTTCCATTATTTTTCATAAGATTACTAAGAAGGAATTTTTCTTCAACGCAGAATACAGAATAGCCAAGTGGTGTATTTTTCTTCTGGCAGCAGTGCTTATATTCCTGCCCCTTTTAAGATACTATACACCCAAGTATTTCATGTACGACGATAATGTTTACGTTAAGTACAAAAGCGACTACTACGAGTACGATTACGATTATTACGACTACGACCTTGTCTATGATATTCCGCCGGCAATTGAAAGCAATCCTGCGGATTACAGAATGGACAAGAGTGATTATGTCTGGGATTCGGATTATTCTTTTGAAGACTCATATTATTATGAGCAGGATTTGGCAGGCTCTGATTCCGACAGCAGTTACGATTGGGATTCCGGTTCTGATTGGGATTCCGGTTCTACCGACTGGGGTTCTGACTGGTAAAATCTAACAGAGTTGTTTATTTTCTGAAAATATACAATTCTGTGACGATAGTGGACTTCCTCTGTAAGCTTTGTATAATGGCTAATGTAAAGAGAAATCTTTAGATAGTTTAGTAAACAGTATAGAAGTTATGGAGGAAAATAAAATGAAAAAATTTGAAAATGCTGAATTAGAAGTATTAGAAATCGAAAACACAGCAAACGGATGTTGGTTTTTCCATCATGAAGGCGAACAGCTTAAGGGCTGCATCACAGGTCATGTTTATTATGAGACAAAGCTTGGCCCTGTACAGGAAGAACAGCCCGGTACAGTTGAACCCGGTGATAATGACGATTTCACAAACACAAATTCATAATATTTAAAGAGAAAGGCCTCCGCGGTACGCGGAGGCTTTTTTAATTGAAAAGATCACCGTTCATGATAAAATGAATGAGGAGAGGTAAAAAGATGAGCAGTATTTTTGGTTTAATTGATTTTGATAAAGAGAATATCACAAGCGGAGAGACAGAAAAACTTGCCGTATGGAACAGTCCTTATGGGAACGACGTTTGTAATACGGTACTCATAAAAAACTGTTTCCTGGGTGCAAATATAAATCATTTTTCTAACAGCCCGATACTGAAGAATGCAGTTGTCAAAAAAGATAATCTGTATGCAGTGGTTGATTCGGTTATTTATAACAGGGAAGAACTGCTGGCAAAAATGGCCGATGGAGCTTCTTTGCCGGATGAAGAACTGTTGGTGGAATATGTTACCAAGTATGGTTTTTCATCTCTTGCAGATGTTAACGGAGACTTCGCAGGAGTCATTTTTGATTCTTTGAATGGAACGATAACGGCTTTCAGAGACCATATGGGAGTCCGTCCGCTTTTTTATTATTATTCGGGGAATTACTTTGTTTTTTCCACGGATATCAGGGGAATTGTTGCTACAAAGGATGTTGATGTAAGCGTAAATGAGGAATGGCTATATAAATCTTTAATGGGTTATCCTGTTAACGGATTGGATAATACTGAATTTGAAAACATAAAGTGCGTTCTTCCCGGATCTTTTGTAACTCTGAAGAAGGACTCTCCCATGGAGTGTGAACAATACTGGTCTTTGGGAAGAAAAAGAATCCGATATAAATCCTTTGAAGAGTACAGAGATAAGCTAAAAGAACTGATAACCGATTCGGTGAAACGACGGTTGGATGTGGTAGACGGAGTTGTGGGATCCGAACTTTCGGGAGGACTTGACTCAGGTGTTATTTCAATATTGATTAACAGATTGGGACGGGAGTGCAGATTCTTTTCCTGGTCGCCTGATGAGAAGGATATTCCCTTTGAAAAGGGTGATGAAAGAGTGATTGTTAAGGATATCTGTGACCAGGAAGGAATAACCTGCGATTACAGAGACCTGTATTTTCCGGTAAAAGTTGATTCCAGAATGGTGAAATTCTTACGAGAGACAGGAATTGACGTTTATCCTTCCAATAACGCAGAATTCCGTTCGATATTCCCTTCGTATATCGATACGTTTCCCGTATATGCTACTTCGGAGTTTTTGGCCCGAAAGGGAGCCAGAATAATATTTACCGGACATGGCGGAGATGAGGGAGTCAGTCACAGGCTTAATCCTTATGAAATATGGTATCACCATGATTATTCCCACTTTTTTAAAACAGTTTGGGATATTTGCGAAGGCCGCAGATTCAGGCCTATACGTACTCTTCTGACTTCCCGTGATATTTTGAAAAAGGAAAGAAAAATGCTTGGAGTGGGTATAGTAGGCGAACATGGTGACACAGGCATTTTGAACAGCGATTTTGTAAAACGCCTTTCCGGTGTAAAGGTATCTCCAAATCAGATGCGATATGATGTTATTGATTATATAAATGACGGAGGAAGCAGAAAACGTCTGGACGTGGTATCGCTTTTCGGAGGATTTGCAGGGGTTCAGTACGTTATACCATATCTGGATTTCAGGGTTGTTGACTATGCTGTTTCAATTCCCAGATATCTTTACAGAAAAGGGAAAGTGAACCGTTATATTTTCAGGGAGGCATTTAAGGATATTATGCCTTCGTCGTTGTATACACTTGAGTTAAAAACCAGTAACAGCAAGCTCGGAATAAAAAAGAAGGTACAGGAAAAAGAAGCAGGTCTTTCTAAGGAAGAAGAGCAAAAACAGAAGGAAGCCATGTATGCTTCCGTAAAGGAAATGAAAGATTTCTACAGGAAAGGACTGGATTTGAAATTCTGGGAAAAGTATTTGGATGCAAAGAAACTCTCGGATTTCTTAGATGGGAAAGCTCCTGAAAATGATGAGGAACTTGGTGCGAGCATGCAGATACTGGATACGCTTTTGGTATGCTTTTCTCATGAGAATCTCATAAAGCTTGTGCGGTCCTGAGATAGTGTTTATTTAGTTTATTGATATGGGTGATGGTTATGGATGTTAAGAAGGTATTGGGTGAACTTTCTGTTGATGAAAAGATAAGGCTTTTGGCGGGGGACGGGGACTGGCACACCTATGGGTGTGGCGGCAAAGTCCCCCGCATTATGATGACTGACGGGCCTCACGGGCTTCGTAAGGTGGAGGTCAGTAAGGTGGGAGATATTGAGGGAAGCAAGCCGGCCACCTGCTTTCCTACAGCCAGCGCGATAGCAGCGGGCTGGAGCCCTGCGGTGGCCGGCAAAATGGCCCGGGCCATTGCCAAGGAGGCGAAGGCCGAAGACATATCGATAGTTCTCGGGTGTGGCGTAAACATTAAAAGGTCGCCTTTGTGCGGCAGAAATTTTGAATATTTCAGTGAAGACCCGTATCTTACGGGTCAGCTTTCTACTGCCTATATTAAGAGCATGCAGGAAGAAGGCGTGGGTACAAGTCTTAAGCATTTCGCTGCAAATTCCCAGGAAACAAGACGTATGACTTCAAATTCCGAAGTGGATGAGAGAGCACTTCGGGAGATTTATCTTTCTGCTTTTGAAAAAACCGTTAAGGAAGCACAGCCTGCTACGGTTATGTGTTCTTATAACAGAATTAATGGTGAATTTGCGTCTTGGAACAGGCATCTTCTTACGGTAATTTTAAGGGAAGAATGGGGATTCAAGGGTGTGGTTGTTTCCGACTGGGGTGCCACCAATAATGTGGTGAAGTGCTATAAAGCCGGATTGAATCTTGAAATGCCCGATCCCCGTGGGTACCATACGAAGGTTTTGAGGAAGGCCTATGAGGCCGGCGAAATAACTATAGAAGAGATAGATAAATGGGCAGGTGAGGTTCTTGGAAAATTAAGTGCTCTTTCGGAAAAGACTTCCGCTAAGGAGATAGTTGATTACGAAGAACAGAACCGCATTGCCCGCGAAATAGAGGATGAATGTGCTGTTCTTTTGAAAAATGACGGAGCCTTGCCGGTTAAAAGCGGCAGAAGACTTATTGTGGTGGGAGAGCTGGCCGAACATATGCGTTTTGAGGGCGGTGGAAGCAGCCATATAAATCCCAAGATGCACAAGAATGCTTTGGAAGCCCTTTCCGAAGCGGGTTATGAGGTCATTTATACAAAGGGTTATCCGAACGAAACCGATGTAACGGATGAGAAGCTTGTGCAGGAAACACTTAGCTGCATAAGTGAAAATTATTCAAAAGAAAATACCACAATCCTTTTCTTCTTGGGCCTTACAGATTATTTCGAGGGAGAGGGTTATGACAGAGAGGATATTTCTATTCCTCGGAATCAGGTGGATTTGCTGGAGCGGATTGAGGCCGCTTCGGACAGAAGCAATATTGCAGCCATAAGCTTTGGCGGGGCACCTATGGACATGTCCTGGGACACCCATGTGTCCTCGGTTCTTCATATGTACCTGGGTGGTCAGGCGGTTGGAGAAGCGGTTGCGGATCTTGTAAGCGGAAAGGTAAATCCTTCGGGCAAGATTGCGGAAACATTCCCACTTGTAAGAACCGATACTCCTGCATGGAGATATTACGCAAATCCGTATGATGATGTTGAATATAGAGAAAGCCTCTTTGTAGGGTACAGGTATTATGAGACCTTTAATGTTCCTGTGAAGTATCCCTTCGGATACGGCCTTTCGTATACCACATTTGAATATAAGAAGATTTCCGTTCCCGAGGTATATGAGGGCGGAAATATAGAAGTAAAGGTAACCGTGGAGAATACGGGAAGCGTAGCCGGAGCTGAAGTAGTGCAGGTTTATGTGATTCCGGAGAAAGAAGATTTCCTGAGAAGTGCTATTGAACTTTGTGGGTTTGCGAAGGTGTATCTTGAGCCCGGCGAGCAGAGGGAGGTTTCTGTCACCCTTGAAGACAGAGCTTTCTCTGTCTTCTTAGTGGACAGAAACAGCTTCGCGGTGCTCGCCGGCGTATACACCATAGCCGCCGGCCCTTCAGTAAAGGTCCTTCCCTTGAAGCAGAACATAGTGGTTAACGGTGAAAAGTATTTTAGAAACGAAAGGGAACTGTTCCCCGATTACTTTAAGTCCCAGCTGCATGGAATGGATATTCCAAGAGATCAGTTCGAAGCGTTGTATGCAAAGCCGCTTTCGGATTTTAAGCACAGGAAACGTGGTGACTACGATATGACCTGTTCTTTTGACGATGTTACGAGGAAGAGCATTTTAGGACTTGCTTTCAGAGGCGTTATATCACTGGCTTTGAAGTTTATGTTCCCCGGCAAAGACAAGAACGACCCTTCGTACAAGATGATGAGCATGGGGGTAAAGGAAGGAAACCTTGAGGGACTGATAGCAAACAGTGGAGGAATGGTTCCGCCTTTTGTATTCAAAGTTCTGGTATGGTGTGCCAACCATATATAAAATGGGAAAAAAGTTACCCGTATACATGTGTACGAAATTATGTAAACATACTTCCCTTTTTTGACTTTTTATGCTACGCTATATCTTGAGTGGTAGGATATGCATATGCCCAAGATGTTTGAATTAGTGGAAAACCCATATGATTTTAGATTTGATTGTTGTTTTATTTAACATAGCAGTTGTGCTTCTTATCGTGATGCTTGTTCTGGTGAAGCCCGGAAAGAAGCGGGATACTTCCTATTTCAAGACTAAAATGTATGCGCACAGAGGTCTTCACGGAAACGGAGTTCCCGAGAATTCCCTTACGGCATTCAGACTTGCCGTGGAAAACGGCTACGGAGTCGAACTGGATGTTCAGATGACAGCGGACAAGAAGCTTGTGGTTTTTCACGACGGAAATTTAAAGAGAATGTGCGGCGAAGACGGCTTTTTAAGAAATTATACCTACGAGGAGCTTCAGAAGTTTTCGCTTTCGGGCACAAATGAAAAGATACCGCTATTTGAGGATGTTTTAAATATACTTGGCAACACAGATTTGATTTGTGAAATAAAGGGTGACAACGGCAACAAGTGTTACGAGCTGTGTGAGAAAACATACGAGATGCTGAAAACCTACAAAGGACGTTTCTGTATCGAGTCATTCAGCCCATATCTTGTTAAATGGTTTAGAAAGAACCATCCTGAAATAATCAGAGGCCAGTTGTCCTGCGACTTTATGGACGAAGAGTCCATGAAGTGGTATGAGAGGTTTTTTATGACGCATCTTTGTGTAAACGTTTTGTCCAGACCTGACTTTGTGGCTTATAAGCACGAGGACATCGGACAATTTGGTTTTAGACTGTGTAGAAGGGTATTTCGACCTTTCCTGATAGCATGGACAGCCAAGGGAGAGGAACAGCAGAAATCGGCTTGGGGAAGCTTTGATTCTGTCATTTTCGAAAAATTTCTCGGGGAAAGATAATTTTTTTTTGGAGGCTTGTGAAATGTTGCAGCAACCAACTCTTTCCGGGAAACAGGGTTATGGAGAACAATTTGATGTGGAAGGATTGAATTTCTTCCGTCGTTTGCTTGCGGCAATTCAGAACAAAGAATTTGTCGTTTATTTCCAACCCAAAGTCTCAATAACTGATATGCGTATTGCCGGGGCTGAAGCGCTGGTTCGTTGGAATTTTAACGGTCAGATACTTCCTCCGGTTAAATTTATACCGTTCTGCGAAAGAACGGGACTTGTAATAGACATAGATTTTTATGTTCTGGAAGAAACCTGCAAAAAGATGCGGGAATGGCTGGACAAAGGCTTTGACGTAGTCAGAATTTCCGTCAATTTCTCAAAGTATCATTTTAATGAGGCAGGCGTTGCGGAACGTATATATAAGGTAATCAAACAGTATGATATACCTCCGGAACTTATTGAGGTAGAGTTTACGGAAACAGCTTACCTTGATAAAGAGGAACTTTTGGAATACACGGTAGACAAGTTAAAGAGCTATGGAATCAAATCATCCATAGACGATTTCGGCTCCGGATATTCTTCTTTGAACCTTCTTCAGAATATGGATTTTGAAGTGGTTAAGATTGATAAATCCCTTTTGGGCAAAGGCGTTGAGAACGAAAAAGCCAAAAAGGTTATTTCCAGCATTATCCACATGGCCAAAGAACTTAAGATGGAAGTTCTTGCGGAAGGTGTGGAAACATCGGAAGAATTAAAGCTTTTACAGGACTTAAAGTGTGACGTTGTTCAGGGATATTTCTTTGACAAACCTTTGCCTGTGGAGGACTTTGAAGCAAGACTTAAGGCCGGAAGGTATCGACCTGACGGTACTCTTTTTGAACCTGCGAGGATTCCTATGAAGTTACCCGAAGTGGAAGAAGTTGATATTTCCAAAACAGCAAATGACCCCAAAACAAGTTCCAACAGATATTTGGCATACGGACAGACATATCCCGAGAAGAAATATACGGGAATACTTATAGTGGGTATTGTTTTTCTGGTTTTGTCTCTGGGCATTTTATTCGCAACGTTTTTGTGGGCAGGAAAGGATTCCAAGAAGAATGCTGCTTCTGTGGAGCCTATTGATGTAAAGACATATACCCAGTATGAAGTGGAAAAGCTTATTGTTGATAAAATAGCCGAAACAGAGGGTGCAACAAGAGAAGAAGTTACGGAAGAGTATCTTTCCAAGATGCATACTGCTGCTGAATGCAACAACGGCATGACAAATCTTTTAAGAACGCTTTTCCCGGATGAACTGGTATTTATGGAAGGTACCAGATATAAATTTGTTCCTATAGACAGAACACTCAAAATGAGCACAATCGAAACGGCAAGATTTGTTACCGACGAAGCAACCGGGCATATGTATTATACCGATGAAAACGGAAACAAAACTTCCTATTTTGGTATAGATGTTTCTTCCCACCAGGGAAAGGTTGACTGGAACAAGGTCAAAAACGCAGGCGTTGATTTCGCAATTATCCGCTGCGGTTTCAGAGGCTACGGATCGGAAGGCAGACTTGTGGAAGACACAAGCCTTAGAGATAACATAGTAGGAGCTACAAACGCAGGACTTCCTACGGCATACTATTTCTATTCACAGGCCATTACAAAGGAAGAAGCCATAGAAGAAGCAGATATGATGATTAAGTCACTGGCTCCTTTCAAGGTTTCCGGCCCTGTTGTTCTTGATGTGGAATCCGCATCCGCAGACGAAAGAACAAAGGATCTCTCTCCCGAAGAAAGAACGGATATCATGCTTGCTTTCTTAGAGAGAATGAAAACTTCCGGATACACTCCCATGATTTATTCGGACCTTAAGTTCTACACCACCAAAATGGATATCGGAAAGTTTGAAAATTACAGCAAATGGTATGCAAACTACAACGGAGTTGAGATGGACGAAAGCGAATCCATCTGGTCATACAATAATCCTTTGATGTTCCCTTATGAGTTTGACATGTGGCAGTACAGTAATCACGGCACTATAGACGGAATAAAGGGAGAAGTTGACTTTAACGTTTTGTTTGAAAAATGGTGGTAATTTTTTATGGATGAAAAGCTTGAAACACTCAAAAAATGGATTGATGAATCAAGTAACATAGTTTTCTTTGGAGGTGCAGGGGTTTCTACGGAAAGTGGAATCCCTGATTTCCGTTCTGTGGACGGTCTTTACAGCCAAAAGTACAAGTATCCTCCGGAAACAATAGTAAGTCATACATTTCTTACGAGACGTACGGAAGAGTTCTTTGAATTTTACAAAGAAAAAATGGTTGCTCCTGCTTTGAATGCAAAGCCCAATGTGGCACACAGGCGTCTTGCAGAACTGGAGAAACAGGGAAAACTTAAAGCGGTCATTACCCAGAACATAGACGGGCTTCATCAGCAAGCGGGCAGTAAAGAAGTTCTTGAACTTCACGGAACTGTTATGAAAAACTACTGCGACAGATGCGGCAGAAGATATGGCGTTGAGGATGTCATGGGTAAAGATGGCGTTCCGAAGTGTGAATGCGGCGGAATGATCAGGCCTGATGTGGTTCTTTATGAAGAAGGCCTGGACATGGATGTTATGGAAAAGGCTGTAAATTACATAGCAAATGCGGATGTTCTTATTATCGGGGGAACTTCTCTTGTGGTTTATCCTGCGGCCGGACTTATCAGATATTACAAAGGTAACAAGCTTGTTCTTGTGAACCTTTCGGAAACCGCCCAGGACAGATACGCTGATCTTGTTATTCATGAAAAAATCGGCGAAGTATTTTCACAGGTGTAAAAATGGAAATTCATGTAGGCGATGTTGTTAAATTAAAGAAGGGGCATCCTTGCGGAAGCTTTGAGTGGGAGGTTTTACGTGAGGGAGCCGACTTTCGGATAAAGTGCATGGGCTGCGGACATCAGGTAATGCTTCCGAGAACAACCCTTGAAAAAAGCGTAAAAAACATTAAGAAATCAGATGCTTGATTATTGATTAATAATATGTTATAGTCAATATTCGTGATAAACAATTCCTTGCTCGTACTATGGGTATGGGCCAGAGACCAAAAGGAGGTAACAAGCATGAACAAATATGAATTAACTGCTGTTGTTAGTGCGAAAATCGAAGATGACGAGAGAGCCGCTGTTGTTGACAAGTGCAAGGCTTACGTTGAAAGATTCGGTGGAAAAGTTACAAACGTTGAAGAAGCTGGAAAGAAGAAATTAGCTTACGAAATCCAGAAGGAAAAGGAAGCTTTCTATTACTTCATTCAGTTCGACGCAGAGTCAACCGCTCCCGCTGAAATCGAAAATCGTGTTCGCATTATGGACAACGTTCTCAGATTCTTAATCGTTCGTACAGACGAGAAATAATCGATAGGAGAATCAAATATGAATAAAGTTATTCTTATGGGAAGATTAACAAGGGATCCCGAAGTAAGGTACTCCCAGAACGACGGTTCAATGGCTATTGCCAAGTATTCACTTGCTGTAGACAGAAGAGGCCGTGCATCCAGCCAGGATGGAGATCAGACTGCTGACTTCATCAACGTTACCGCATTCGGTAAGGCAGGCGAATTTGCTGAGAAATATCTTCATAAGGGAACCAAGGTTTTAGTAACCGGACGTATTCAGACCGGTTCTTATACCAACAAAGATGGTGTGAAGGTTTACACCACAGACGTAATCGCAGAGGATCAGGAATTTGCCGAGAGCAAGAACGCAAGCTCAAACGGCGGGGGATTTAATAATTCCGAACGTCCTCAGAGAATGCCGGCGGATGATTTCATGAATTTCCCTGACGGAGACGGGATTGAAGATGACCTTCCTTTCGGCGAAGTAACAAGATAATATAGGAGGCAAAATCATGGCATTTAATAAAGCTGATAAAGGCGATAAGTCCGATGCACCTATGAGAAGAAAGGGTGCTATCAGAAGACGTAAGAAAGTTTGCGTATTCTGCGGCAAGGACAACACAATTGATTATAAGGATGTTGCTAAGTTAAA
>JAZLJG010000058.1:0-1658 GCA_045617745.1 Lachnospiraceae bacterium
TGTAAGAACAGAGCAAAAGAAGCGGGTTGTTTTCGTACTGGATGAGGCACACCTTTTGGGTAAGGAAACCCTGGAAGAATTCAGATTTCTTTTGAATTATAGATTTGATTCTACCAGTCCCATGAGTCTGATTCTGGTAGGTCAGACGGAACTGTGGGATCAGAAGCTTAGGTTACAGAGCTATATACAGAACTTCATGATATAAGAATAAGTTCAAAGGGTGAGAATTATGGGCAAAGAGTTGAATACAGTCACAAAGAGTATGTGACTGATTGGTGCTTGCAAAAGAGTGAAGATGGTTACATTTTATCATGAGACTGTAGAGAAAGATTATTTTGATTATTGTCTACCTAGTATAACCCACGAAAAATAAAGATATGTTTGGGTTGTTATTTTAGTGCGTCAATAACCCACAATAGCTTACTGATTTTTTCTCTTACGAGTGATAGCCTTTGGTGCTTTCTTATTTTTGTTTTCAATGGAAGCGGCCTTTGCGTTGACTACTTCGTATACGATACTCTCGATATCTTCTTTCTTTAGATCAATGGTATCCATCTTGTAACTCCACTTGTAAGGGATTGGTGTCTTATTGATTTCGTTAAAGTATGAATAAATACGTTCCTTCAGTTCATCCTTGGAATCCACACGTATTCCTGTAAGCATCTGTTTTGTCATCTTGCCAAAGAAGCCTTCTATCATGTTTAGCCAGGAACCGTGCTTAGGAGTGAAAACAAATTCAAAACGCCCCGGTACTGTATTGAGATATTCCTGTGTTTCCCTTGACGTATGCGCGGAATGGTTGTCAAGGATAATTCGAATCTTATCTCCTTCCGGATACTTTTGGTTAAGCTTCTCAAGAAATTCGACAAAGTCCGCACTTTTGTGAGTATCGCTTACTAACGGAATGGCTTCTCCTGTAAGAAGGTCAATAGCAGCAAGAAGTGATAGTGTACCAAGCCTTTTGTACTCATAATCTCGTTGGAAAGTCTTTTCCAGCTTTCCTGAGGGATTCTGAGCAGGAGGAAGATCTTCTGTGGTATTCTGAATTGCCTGAATACCGGGCTTTTCATCATATGACAGAGTATGTACAGATTCATATTCAAAAGGCAGAAGGTTACCGTTTTCATCAAACTGCATTTTAAGTTGCTTATAGATAACGAGTACGTCATGCATCTTGGAGTCAAATTCAGGATCGCGACGTTCACAGTAATAGGAAACCTGAAAAGGCTTAATACGGGCATTTTGAAGAATCTTTCTGAGTGTTGATTCAGCAACGGTTGCCATACGATGATGTCCCTCATTTTCAGCAACTGAATTGATGTAGCGGGTAAAACTCATGGGATACCAGAATTCAGCTGCAAATCCGCACTCTTTAGGCTTTTGACATGCCTTATTAATCACCCATGTGATGTCATCGTCAGTAATTTCAGCTTTTCTACCTCGTCCTTTATTATCATGAATTGCTGCTTCAACTCCGTTATCCCTAAATTTACTGAGGCAACGAGTAACAACACCCAACCCGATATCCAGTTTGGATGCAATATCTTCATTTCGCATACCCTCGGACTTATAAATAAGAATCTTGGCACGCTGATAGATGCGTACCTCAAGGGTACTCTGCTTAAGCAGGTTGTTAAGATATTTCATCTGTTCTTCAG
>JAZLJG010000059.1:0-1247 GCA_045617745.1 Lachnospiraceae bacterium
TTGTCTTCCTAAGACCGCTTGGCCTCCGACTTCATAATCAATTCCTCTCTTGTTGAAAAATCAAAATAAACTTTATAATCATCAGCTTCAAAATAGCCTTTGCTTTTATCCTTCTCTTCAAATTTATATTATCTAAGAAAAGCATAGAAGACAATGAGTTTTTGTGCATTGCACGTGATATGCACACTTTTCTCTCCGAGTCGCACGATTGTAAATGCATTTTTCGGCCGCGAGCGGTCGGTGTTCCGTTTTTGAACGGCCGCTTTTCGCTTAAAACGGCCGCCCATTTTTGATACATTTTGCTTACTTATCGTTTTTGCTTATTTTGATTGTGTAATGTTTGGTGGCTCTCTTTAAGATTGAGTTTGCAGACACCTCATCATTTAATATCATAGCTTTCCAATGTTCTGGATCACGTTGTGAACATACAATTGTACATTTGCGCTGTTCATTCCGCTTTTCGAGCAGTTCAAAAAGTATTTTTATCTCTCGCTCGTCAGTTATAGTGTGCAAAAGGAAATCATCAAGGATAATAAGTTCGCACTTTATATATCGCTGAAGTTTCTTTGCATACTTGACGTAATCCTGTTCCTTCAATGCAACCATACTCTCAATGAACTCTTCACAGTGAAGATATGCAACATTGTATTGATTACACGCCTGGATTCCGATTGCGCGTGCAAGATACGATTTACCTGTATCGGAAGCGCCGAGAATACATATGTTATAACCACGCTCTATAAAATCAAGAGACCTTATTACATCCGTAATTCCATGAGGTTCATAGGTTCGTTCTTCCGAGTCCACGCAGGAGGACATCTCTTCAGGAGCCCCGTTAAGCTTTGCGGCTTTTAATCGGCGATTTAGAGCCTTGTTTATTTTATCCTGATATTCGGCTCCGATGATTTCAGCAAGAATTGTCAGCCTGTCCTTTTCTAAAAAGGACGGATTGCAGTATGTATCCTCTAAAGCCAGAGCCATCTGCGGAAGTTTGAGTACATTAAGTTCGTCAACGAGTTCGTTGACCAACGCTTTTCCTGTAAGCATTATTTATCCTCCTTTACGGCAAGACCTGCCCACGTTTTGCTTTTTGAAAGAAGGTTATTAATGTTTGATGCTTCAGCCGGCATAACAAATCCACCTTTTGGATTCTTCTTTTCAGGAGGATTATGATTATAACCATCACTACCAAGATCTTCAGCGACGACGGGGATGGTATTTTTGATAAATGTGTATTTTTGTTTATT
>JAZLJG010000060.1:0-2086 GCA_045617745.1 Lachnospiraceae bacterium
TTTATTGGCTCCATAGGCTATATAACCCATTGCGCCTTCAAGAGTTCCATTATTACAATAATAATCAATTGCTGATTTTCCTGCTCCGATTGCTTCTCCGGCAACTTGGCATTCAATAGTTGATATTAACACAGGCATTAAAGCACCGTCCGTAAGCACAGTGCCAACAATCAGTACTACATCCGTTCCAATTATTATGGCTACGGAATTTTCACCAACCCAGTTATCAGCTTGCTTAGCTTTGCCTTTAATCCACTCCCAGGCTTCTTTTCCCTTATTTTCAAACCAGTCTACTGTCTTCTGCCAACCGCTCTTCTCCGCTTCCAGCCCAAACGGGTCCACCATAGTAACCGGGTTCCCCTCCACATAACTGTAGCGGTTTAGAGAATTACAGTTACTGATGTCTCCTGTTACGATGTCCTCATTTATGAAGCGCATCAAATCAGGGCTGTAGTAACGGGCTCTCATATAAAGAAGGCCGTTGGCTTCGGTCAGTACGCCGTCTCTTGCGCAGTAACCGAGGATGAAGTAGTCATAAGGCTCTTCGCTTATGCGGGTACCGTAGGTACTGTAGGTATACTCTGCTGTGGTAGCACCCTTTTTATCGGAGATGCGGGTTACGCTGCCTCGGATATCGTAGGAGTAGTAGCTTCTTGTATCTGAAGTCTTTATAAAGCCTGCTACCTTTTCAAGCTTCTCGCTTGAAACTGAAACTTTAGTCAGGTCTATGCTCTTTACGGATGAAATCAGCCCGTTACCATATACATACTTCTCCATGATTCCGTTTTCATTTACGGTCATGAGAAGGTTTTTACCCTGTCTGTCGTAGCAGTAGGTGGTTCTGACTTCTTTCTCTACATAGGTTACTTCTTCGGCTTCTGAGGATGCCGTAATCTCTGCATCGGGAAGTGTTTCCTCTTTTGGAAGTTCTTCCACTTCTTCTACGATGATTAAGTCTTCTCTTGAAAGGGTTTCTTCTGAAATATCACCTGAAGATACATCTTCAGTGAAAATGTCGTCTCCTGAAACGTCATTTTCTGATACGTCTTCATCCGAAACATCATTATCAGAAACATCTTCTGAAGGTTCAAATAATTCGGGCTCTTCTGCAAAGATTTTTTCTTCCGACGTTTCCGCTTCAGAAGTTTCCACTTCAGCAGTTTCTTCCTCATCAGTTTCAAAAACTGACTTTATGGATGACATTCCTGCCGGCACCTCTGAGAACGAACTGTCAAAGCTTCTTTCTTCAGATACGCCGCCTTCACCCATTATCTCTCCCTTACCGGGCTTTGGTATGGGAACCGGTATGGGTTTTACGGGCTTTCCGGGTGTAACAGGATTAACGATGGGGTTTGTGGTTTCCCCTGTACTCTTTTGTTCTTTGACCAGTGTATGTACAGAGCTTTCTATTCTGTAGTCTTCACTGTCGTAAAGGTATACGTCACTGTTATAGCCTGTAAGCCTGTTACGGCTGTCGTAGGCAAGTGAGGCCTGTGTTCCGTTTATTATTCCGCTTACAAGGTTTCCGTCATCATCAAAGTTAAAGGCGTTTCCGTTAAGTGAAGCAATACGGTTATCTTCAGTATTGTAGGATGCACTCTTTACCGTACCCTCGGATACGGCTTCGGTGATATTGCCTGCTCCGTCGTAATCAAAGGTTTCCTCATCTGCCGTTTCGCCTGTTGCGTAATTGATGGTGGTTCTCTTTATTACGCGGGAAAGGTTATCGTAGGTATAGATGTAGCATCTGTTCTTTACGGTTTCGGTTTCGGTCAAAAGCCTGTCATCGAAGTCGTATTCGTAGATGGTTTCTGCGATAAGGCTTCCTGTTTCCGAAGAGTACTCAGACATTCTCGTAAGGTTACTTACGGCATCATACTCTTTTGTTACATAAGTTAAGTTTGCGTTATCGGTTCTAACTTCACGGTTAAGGGCATCATAGGTATAGGATGTCACGTTACCGTCAAAGTCTGTTACCGTCTTTATGTTTCCGCAAAGGTCATAGGTATATGTAACCTTTGTGTTGTCAGGGTACACAAGCTCTGAAAGGTTACCGTATGCATCATAAACATATGATACCACATAT
>JAZLJG010000061.1:0-13752 GCA_045617745.1 Lachnospiraceae bacterium
AGCATTCATTAAATGCCCTGAGATTATTAAACGGGTTAACGTTATATGGATAGGAACCCATGGGGACCTTACAGAGGCTCCGTTTAGGGAGTTTAATGCGGGAAATGACGTAAAGGCCGCAAATCTTGTCCTTGAAAGCAAAGCTAATCTGACACTTGTGCCTTCAACCGTATACGGAACCATCAATATAGGCATCGCAGAGCTTCAAAGCGAAATATATCCTCTTGGAAAAATAGGAAAGCATCTTTTCGAGCAACTTGTTATTTACAATAAATCTTCCAAGGCTTCATGGACCAAAGGCGAAAGCTGGTCTTTGGGAGATTCACCGGCAATAGCCATTGCCATAAATCCAAACTGTGGACATTTTAAAGATATTGAGGCCCCGAAGGTGAATGAAGATACATCTTCAGCCTTTGTGAAGGGGCGTCCGGTCATAAGAATGTACACTGATGTGGATTCCAGATATGTTCTGGGGGACATGATTGCAAAATTAAAGTTGTTTAATGCACCAATATAGGGGTATATTGGGGAAAAACAGCATGGTAAGATAGATTTATAATTGTTTGACGGGGTACAAAGAATGATACAGCGCATAGATGAGCTTACAGCAAAGATAGAGATGATGGAAAAGCTCAGTCTTGTAAATTTCTATTATCTTTTTGATAAGGAAAATTCAATACCTGCCGTAATGGCATATTATCACTTCTCGGAGGTTATTAACCTTTCTTCTTTGGATCCGCACTTTAACAGACTGATGGAAAAACTGTGCCTTCTTTATAAGGAGGAGGCTTCAACCCGGGAAATAATAGTGGATGAACTCACCAGGGAAATATTGGAAAAAGGATATGAGCAATCTCAGAAAAAGATAGATGAGGTTACCGAAGGCTTTGAAGAAATCCGGGAAAAAATCTATTACAGGAAAGGTTACGCATATTATACAGAGAGAAAGGCAATAGAGTATATCCTGAAAAACCTTTACGATTTGTATGAAAAGGAACTGTATGTCAGCGAAATGACAAAGGACTGGTGCGGAAACGGAGAAATGACTGTATCAGTCAATGGGGAAAGAAAAAAACTTCGTTACAGGCTTTTTTCGGAGGATACCTCGTATACGCAGATTATTATCAATGATTTTCTTGAAGCGGGTAATTTGTTAACTTTAAAAATCATTTATACGGAACAAGGGCTGAGATTTGTTTTCGCTGACGAACTTTTTTCTCTTTTAGGAGAGTATATATACTTGATTAAAGGGGACAAGCTTTGGGAAAAGATTGTGATAAAAGAAGGAGAGAAAATCCTTTTCGGAACTGAAAACCTTTATGAATGTAAAAAGCCTGAAGTCAAAGCTTCGTCGGAAGGTTTGAATACATTTATTAACAGGCTGTTTGAAGATCCTTACGTTTATAAGCTGCCATGGGGACAACTTATTTACAGGGAAGAAGAGGAGCTGGGACAGCTTACCGGTTTTGTCACCGATTGTGATGAGTTTAAGCATGCATATGTGCTTTCGATTAAAAAAATAATAATATCGGGAAAGAAAGCCTTTGATAGGGAAGATTGCAGGGTGTCATATTATGAGCCAAAGCTTAGGAATCATTACGCTGCAATAAGTTTTGAAAACAGAGACAAAGTATTTGTGAAGAAGGATGTTTAACCATGTTTTTTTTAAAAAATGACTTTACACCTGAAGAAAGAATTGATAAGGCGGTTAATAAATTAAGCGCCGGAAGAAGTACTGAAACGGCAAAACGCCTTTGTAAAAAGCTTAACGATATTAAAGGGGGAAAAGAGGAGTCGGTTATCATGCCTCTTTCACTTGTGGCGGATACCATAGAAACCATAATGGATAATCCGAAGAATACCATGAGTACGTATTTTTCGGATTATAACAAGGCTGAAGATATTTATAAAAAGCTTTTTGTGTATGGAGAAAACACCCGTGAATTTGAAAGCTTAAAGGTGGCTTTTTTGAAAATTTTTGAAGAAGACGGTCCCATTAATAAGGATATGTTTGATATGGGGCTCTTTTCTTCTTTTACCGATAAAAGCAATTTCTTTAATCTTGTGAATGTATTGTCGACAAATCCTCACCCGAAAGAGGTTTTTGACGTAATAAAGGATTACGGTGTCCAGGTAAGGGAGTACATGCTGGGAGATGAAAGCTATCTTTCAAATCTTTGCAAGGTTTCCGTTAAACTTGGTGGAGCTTCTTTAAGCAGTTATCAGGAGATTATAAAATCTGAAACAGTAAATATTGAAAGAATGAACGGTATTTATGATATAGATCCTGTCCGCCTTCTGGAGGTTGAAAAGAGCGTCAACAGTGCTTCTGCCATAGTGAACCGGGCATACGACATATTAAAAAATCTGGAGCTTAAAAGACAGCAGATAGAAGATACTGTGAATGTTCTTTCAAGGGAAGCTTCTGAAATAGAAAAGACCACAGATGTTGCGCTGTCACTTAAAGCAGACAAGGCCAAAGAAAGAATTGAACAAACAATAGCTGAGTACGAAGCTTCACAAAAGCGTGCTGTAATTGCCGAGAAAGACCTTCTTTTGACTGAAGTGTTCTCGGACGCGGAAAGAAAACTTAACGAGTACAGGGATACAGCGAAGGCAATCGCAAATACCACGGCTGTAGAAATTGCCTCACTTAACAAGGATGCAGACAAAATCTATAAAAAGGTTAATGATATAGTTAACAATGATTCGACGGTTAAAGATATTTTGAAAAGAGCTTCTGAAGATGAAGCTATTGTGGAAAAGTTCAACAAGCTTTCCATGCTCAACGATGGAAATATCCGGACTATAGAGAAGGCGATGGATGTATCCTCAAATGCGGAATATCCGGATAGAAAAGTGGTATTTACTTCCACCGAGGGCGAAAATGCCCAAGAGGAACGGATTATGTCTGTAAACCCTCTTTTAGATCCGAAGGTGGAATTTTCAAAGCGATATGCCCTCGTTATGAAGGAAAAAGAAAGAAGAATGGCTGCAGGTGAACTGTTCCACGAGAAGTTTGACGATGTTCTTGTGGCAGTAATGGAGGATGCAAATCCTTATCTTATAGGTCCTTCGGGATGCGGAAAGACTTATATGGTGGGACAGATAGCTTCGCTTCTTAACATGGAGTATACGGATATCGGATATATCAATGAAGAGTACGATATTTTAGGATTTGTAACTGCTTCGGGAAGATACAGTCGGTCAAACTTTTACAGATGTTATAAATACGGGGAAATAGCTTTTTGCGATGAGCTGGATAACGGTAACAGCAGGGCTACAGTTAAGCTTAACTCATTCCTTTCGAATAAAAACGATTCAAGTTACAGCTTCCCCGGAGGAGAAAGGGTAAAAAGACACCCTAATTTCAGAGTTGTGGGAGCAGGTAACACAGAAGGAAACGGCGGAGACATAAACTACAACGCCAGAGAAAAGATAGAAGAATCGGTACAGCAAAGACTTTTGCCCATATACGTGGGATATGACAACAGAGTGGAAAAGGCTGTTTTAAGGGATTATCCGGAATGGTTTGAGTTTGTATGCCTTTTCAGAATGGCAACAGACAAGTGGACTCAGGCAAGCGGAATAGAAGCGCCCGGTATTCTTTCCACAAGAGATACCGCAAGAATAAAACGGTACCTTGAGAACGGAAGTTTTTCTTGTGCGAAAATAATGGACTATGAATTTGTTCAGACAAAGGACTCCGAGTACCTTGCATTTTTGGATCAGTGCATGGGTGAGGCTCTTGAGGAGCACCGGCAAGCTGAAGAACTTTATGACCTTTTCCATGAACAGGTGATGAAAAAAACCGGAAAGTGAGAACATTAGATGCCTGAAGAGAAAAAGCCTCTTGTGGAGACAAGAGGAAAATTCGTGATTTACAGGATGAATTTCGATTCTCTTTTTGAACTGGAGCGATATCTTTTGGGAAATCCTGAAGTAAATGCAAAGATTTTCAAGTCATTAAAGAGCGAATATCTTTCCGAGGATTTCGCAGGAGAAAGGCTCGAAAAAGCCATAAGCTACTGTCATGGCGGATACAGGAAGGGGTTTGACCGGTTCCTTTTGCTTAAAAAGAAGCTGGACAGTGTAAACGTAAAGAAATCACACGGCAGAAAAACCGTTTCTTCTTTTGTGGGTTCAAGGCCCAATGTGGCTTCTTATGTGGCCGGTGTTCCCAAGAACATGTACCGCATTGAAAGAGTCAAAGAGAAGAAATTCATCGACATATACATGAATCTGGCTTACAGCGGAGAGACTACAGACGAGCAGATTTTAAACAGAGGTATTCTGACCCTTAACCTTATCAGTATTTTTGAGGGGTCAGGACTTGGGGTTAATTTGTTTGTGTTTGAGGCCAGCCATCTTTATGATGAGGTCTTCATTACGGAAATAAAACTGAAAAAGTACGGAGAGATAACCAATGCGGGCAAATGCTATTACCCCATGTGCGGTAAAGAATTCATAAGAAGGGTTCTTGCCAGGGTGAAGGAATCTATGCCCTTTAAGGAAAAGTGGAGCATTGGTTACGGAGCAAGCCTTCCGGAAAGCATAATAAGGGACATTCTTCATATTGATTCGAATGCATTCCTTATTTCCACACCGGCGGAAATGGGTATAAAGGGACATGATATTTTTGAGGATGCAGACGCATTTTTGGAAAAACTGAACCTTACCGACAAAATCAGCGTTCCAAGATACAGAGATTATAGTGACAGGGAAAAATAAATGCAGGAAATAAATTTAAATGACACTGTGTCGATAGTTTCATTTGGCCATGTGTGTCAAAGCAGGCTTTCGGACTTGAATAAGTGTGTAACCGATGAGGCAGCGAAGGAAGATTACAGTGAGCCGGCAGCAATCATTTCGGAACTGAATGATTTTTCAAAGAAGCTTTCAGGGAAGACGGGAAACGATAACAAAATATACATGGACGGGCTTCGTAACCGCATTATCGACTGTCATCTAAAGTGGGTTTTGCAGGCAAAGACCTATGAACAACTTCTTGTGGCCCAGAATACTTATATTGAGAATCTTGAAAATCATATAGAGTATGCAAAATCCCTCTTAAGCGGTACAAAGAAGGTTTCTTTTACCGCTGACAGCAATTTAAGAAAACGTATTGATGAACTGGAACTGACCCGTACCATAGCTGTTAACTTTGCTTCTCATATAGAACTTTGCAGAAAGAATGCGCAGTCTATGGCCTCTAAGCTTCAAAGTACCATTATGACAGTGCTTCCGCTTTTGAATTCAGAGTTTATGTTTGGGGGAAATGAATCAAGCCTTAAGGCGGCAAAGAAGGTCATTGAAAAGGTGACAGTTGATTTTGGTGAATATCTATTAAAAAAATAAGTCAAAAAGGGGAGCAAATGGACGAAAAGCTTATTGGTTTTTGTATATGTACGAATAACGATGCTGTGTTTGAGGATTGTAAGTGGTATCTTGACAGACTTTTTATTCCGGAGGGCTATCGTGTTGAGATAGTACCTGTAACGGGTTTGGTATTAATCACACAGAGTTAAATGATGTATATGAAGATGGCAAAACGTATTGCGAGGTCAAAGCCATTGACGGAATGCTTATGATGACACGCTGTGATATAAGGTGGCGCGATGACCTGAATCTGGGATGGGATTTTTATGACGTTACCCAGTCTTTGGAATTTCTAAGGGCCGGTTTGAAGGTTGTGGTACCCAGACAGGCAGAACCATGGACACTGCACGATTGCGGGATTTCCAAACTGTCAAATTATGATTCGGTCAGAAAGATAGTGCTAAATGAGTATCGGGATTTCTTCAGTGGTGAATTTGTTGAAAGATTTTTTACTCAATATGCAAAAGAGAGCGAAGGAATATTCGCTGTACTGAAAAGATTTATTGATATAAAACAGTTTGACGAACTTTCAAAGATAACGGATGCTTTGAACACTGCGCAATTATTGAACACTGATATTTGGCTTGTGATTAATATGGAAGAAATCTACATAAAGGAAAGAGATAATAAATTGCCATACAGTTTCTTTGGATCGAAAAGGGATTTTAATGAATGCAAGAAACTTTATTATCGATTGAAAAGTTTACTTAGGCAGGTGGAGCATAGTGATGCCAGCGAGGAAAGAAAATGTGTAGAGAAGGTAAGAGCCTTTACTGCAAAAGAAACAATTTCTTCATATGCCATTTCGGGTGTGGGTCAATATTCAACAGTTGACTGGCATGGGACGATAAAAAAACTGGTTAAATAGATTAAGAGGAATCGTATTAAAAAATAATCGGAAATATATTATGAGTGAATTTTTACTTACCAATAAAAACGGATCTTATTCCAATATGAGCCTTTTTGGAAAAACAGAAAGGGTTTTCGGCGGATACCTTGTGGCATCCCTTACCCCGCCCCAGGACAGGGCAGTTGTTCTGGAAAATATTAATGAATGCATTTTTGACGGAACAGCGGAAACTTTCGAGGAGGCGTTTAAAGCGCCTGTATGCAGTTTGTGGAATCTTCCCGGGGTACACAGTCCGCAGTTTACCGAAGAAAACTTTTTTGCGGTTACGAAGATTGTTTCGGATGTGGTTTCAATTGAAAGAAAGGTGTGCCTTGACAGGAAAGGCACTGACACAGTTTTTGTGGATTACGTTATAAAAAATAACAGGAATCACGCCATAACATTTGAGGCAGAACCTGACCTTACATTCAGGCCCCCTGACAGGACAATCAGTCCTGAAAAACTGGTTTTTGAAGAATGTGAGTGCCCTTTTTCGGATAGGGAATTTGCCTATAAGCGGGCTTTTATCCCCAAGACCGGATTTTACGAAGATATTCCCTGCAGGATTTTTCTTTGTGCGAAATCGGAAGGGGATATGATGGTAGAACCGGTAAATGATTACAGGGATTTTTATTCATATCCCTTGGATGACAAGACCGGTTTTCATGATAAAGGAGCATCCTATATCCCGGATAGATTCAGATTTCAGGTGCCTGCAAAAAAGACAGTGCATTTTCGTCTTTACTGCGGTGTAGCCAAACTTTCGGATGAATCCTTTGAAGATGAAGGTGCAAAGGAGTTTCTTGAGATATCGGACAAAGAACTTACAGCCGTCAACGGCTTTGAATGGAAGAGCGCCATGGAGGCTTCAAAGTGCTCCGATATAATACCATTCTTTGTAAAAAAGAATCTTCCTTACCTTGCTGCAATATACCAATCGATGGTGGTAAGCGCAGACAAGTTTGTGTCTAAGAAGGCGGGAATGCCGTTTTACACTATACTGGCAGGATTCCCGTGGTTTTATGACTGGGGACGGGATACGATGATTTCTATTCCGGGTATTTTGCTGTCGACGGGACAGTTTGACAGGGCGAGGGATGTTCTTGCGGCTTTCTGTAAATACGAAAAGAACGGACTATTGCCAAATGTATTTCAGGGCATGTCAAAAGAAAAGCCACAATACAATACCGTGGATGCATCTCTGTGGTTTTTCTATGCTGCGGATATGTATGTAAAATACAGCGGTGACAGGGAGTTTGTAACGAAAGAAATGCTTCCTGTGTTGAGAAGAATCATAAAGCTTTATTCCCGAAGTAAAGAGGAGATGTTAAAGGCTTCCGCTGAAGAATTCTGCTACGGGATATATATGGACAGAGAAGGCCTTGTGCATGCGGGAACCGATGACAGCGACCAGCTTACATGGATGGATGTAAGAATTGACGGAAAGGCAGTCACCCCAAGACATGGCTCGCCTGTGGAAATACAGGCGCTTATGTATAACGCAGCTAATGTTATGTTAACCTACGACCCGGATTATCAAGAACAATATTCAGCTCTTAAGGAAAGAATAGAGTCCTCTTCGGGACTTTTTGTGAATGAGAAAAAGCATTGCCTTTACGATTATATTGATGGAGAGCCCGGGGCACGTTCTTTTAACGAACAGATACGTCCTAACCAGATTTTTGCGGTGTCGCTTCCCTACTGTATGTATGATAAAAAAACATGCGAAGCCATTCTTGAAACGGTAAAGGAAAAGCTTGTTACTGATATAGGAATCAGAAGCCTGGCAAAGGAGGATCCGGGATATATTGCCAAATTTGAAGGAGAGCTTCTTTCAAGGGACAGGGCTTATCACAACGGAACTTCCTGGGGATTTCTTACGGGACATTATCTTATGGCGTGGCTTAAGGTATACGGAAAAAAAGAAAATGCATTAAAATATTTTAATGATTTTCTCAGAAAAACGTGTTCTCACATAGTTGTTGAAGGGTGTATAAACGGCTTTGCGGAAGTTTTTGACGGTGATTCACCCTCTGAGGGAAAGGGTTGTTACAACCAGGCCTGGAGCGTGGGATGCATGCTTGAAGCGCTGCGTGTTTTGTATGACAATGAGAAGTAAAATCATGGCACTTTGCAACTGCACTTGCCAAGCAGTATAATGAGACGGTGAAATTATCAGATGTAAAAAGGCGTATTTATATACGTTTAAAAGATAAGTTTAAGGAGGATTATGGAATGTTTAAAAAATCAAAGGATGTGGTAGGCCTTCTTGTGGGCCTTGCAATGCTTGTTGTGGGAGGATATTTCTTCTTACAGAACGTAGGAGTAGGTGCCGGTAATATTTTCAGCTTTTCACTTTTCGGAAGAAGAATGGACGGCCTTTTGTTTGTACCACTTATTGCCAGCATTATTTTCCTGTTTTACAAGTATAACACGGCTTCAAAGATTTGCTTTGGATTGAGTCTTTTAATAATCATCGCAAATGTTATTATGAATCTTCGCATTTATTGGTACGGTTCTTCTTTGTTTGGCCTTATTGTTATATTTGTTCTTTTGTTCGGCGGAATCGGTATCCTTGCAAGGGTTTTGTTTGCAAATCCCGAAGGAAAACACGGAAAAGACTATAACAAAGAAAACGAAAAATAGTTGTATGTACAGCCCTCTTTTGGAGCTTTCCCCTATGGAAATAATAAACAAATTGTGATATACTGTATATTACATATAGGGAAGGGGAGTATGTCTCCATAAGGAGGGGTGCTCATGAAGATTAGGATTGAAACCGCCTGCTGCTTTGTGATTATTGCTATTGTAATTGTAATCGAGCTGGTGGTGGGGAAGGGTGCCTTTGATAAGGCCTCGGAAGTCTCATCTTCCTATGAACAGGCTGTGGAACAGCAGCTTTACGGTATCTTCGATGAACAGGTACCTCTATCAGAGGTTCCGGCAGAGTAGTAGGTTCGTGGGAAGACGATAAAAAAACTTCGGGTGACCGGAGTTTTTTTATTAGTTCTTTGAATAGTCTGACAATTTACAATTTGTTCACAAACTATTCGAAAAATATACATTGAATTTGGTACTTAAGGGTGATATATTATGACCATCAGAAACAACAGCGAAGCAAACATCCACTTCGCACCCCAAAAAGATTAATAAGTCTGTTTATGATACCCCCCTATATATTTGGAAAAGCCGAATCGGTTGATTCGGCTTTTTCAATGTTTTAATGTTTATGAAGTGTGGCTATTTCATTTCCGTCTGAATCAATAACGGTAGCGGTTGCACCGGCATTTGATTTGATAGTGAGGCTGTCCCCCTCGGAAAGTGTATTCCAGAAGGAATAATCGGCTTCGAAAAACTTAAGATTGCCTTTGTCATCCTTTACGTGGAAATAGTAGTATTCATCTTTTGAAGCCTCACGTTCCTGACCGGTTAGATTGGTTTCACCCCAGTAGGGACTGTGATCTTCACCGTTTGTGGAAACATGTCTTGTAACTTTCCATCTCCAGATTTTGTAGTAGTATTTGGTGGCGTATACCGGTTCGTCTCTGTAAACAGGCTGGGTTTCCGTCTCGTAGTAGTACTCGGTTCTGTACCTGGGTGTGGAGTGTTCCTCAAAATATCCGTTTCCCATGTCCTCGTACCAGGTGTCGTAGCCGTCCTGTACTTCCCTTGACTTTTGGACCTCCACATCTTCGTAGTGATCCAGGACCTGATTGTAATGGTGGATTTCCGAAGCGGTTCTGACAAGTTCGCCACCCGCAGGAAGCGACCAGTCGGATTCGGAAACCTCAACGTAATCCTCGATATCTATGCGTCTGTCCCAACTGAAATCCGTTACATTATAAGTTTTCTTCTTGGGAATAAAGGCAAATATCAGTAAGAAGAGGGCGATAGCACCAAGTGCAAGCCATAGGCCGGGCCTTTTAACCGAAAACTTTTTAGGGGGATCTTCTTCTTCGTAATCTTCATCATCGTCGGAAGAACCGCCGAAATTGGCTGCCATCTTTTTGAAGGCTGCATCGGAAGCGTTCTTTTTCTTTAATGTGAAGTAGTTTTCTTCGCTTTCCTCTCTTGAGGCGCTGCATCCTTTACACCGGGTGTCAAAATCTGAATTTAGGGTGTTGCAAAAAGAACAGTACCAGTCCGGATTCTTTGATATGGTTGCGGCCTTTTCGGATGAAATGTGTGTGGCGCCTTTCATATAAAAGGTAACGCTTTCATCTCGGGGATGTCCGCATCCTTCGCATTCTCTCTTGTCTCCGGGATTTCCCTTCTGACCACAGTACTGGCAATCCCAGTATCCCATAACATAATTAGCCATGGCAGTACTCCTTTTTGGCTTTATTTCACGCATATTATAGCATACAAAGAACAGGTTTATGTTGCTATATTCACAAATTTAAGACTTTTATTTTTCCAAAATAGCGTATTGAACAGGATATGGTCTGTTTGTATAATTAAGCCATAGGTTGAAACAAGACCTGGAAAAAGAAAGATGATATAAAAGGAGGAAATACATATGGGATTTTTTGATAATTTAGGAGACAAGTTACAGGCAGGCGGTTCAAAGGTTGTTGAGAAAACAAAGGAAGCAGCTGAAATCGCAAAGCTCACCGCTACAGTAGAAAAAGAAAAACTTGCAATGGATAAGGTTTATACCGATATTGCCAAGAAGTTCTACGAGCAGTTCAGAGATGAACTTGCAGCTAAGTTCCCTGAGGAGACAGCAAAGCTTGATGAATCCGCTAAGAAGATTGCAGAAGCTAAGGCAGCTTTAAAGGAAGTAAAGGGTGTTCAGGCTTGTCCTGCATGCGGTAAGGATGTTGATAAGGACGTTAAGTTCTGTCCCGCTTGCGGAGCAGCAATGCCTTCAGTAGCAGAAGAAGCTCCCGCAGAAGAAACAAACGAATAATAGATTTATTCGCGAATAAATGTTAAAATGTAGTTGCCGTGTTTATCACGGCAACTACTTTTTGTTTAGGGGAGAATTCAGATGGTAGGACTTATAGTTGCGTATACGAAAAACAGGGTAATCGGCAATAAAGGCCAGATTCCGTGGAGAATAAAGGGAGAGCAGAGACGGTTCAAGGAGCTTACAACCGGAAACGTTGTAATTATGGGAAGACGTTCCTATGATGAGATAGGTCATCCACTTCCCAACAGATTTACCATAGTGGTATCGAAAACTGCGGATTATGAGGCAGAGAACTGTGTGACTGTTCCTTCTTTGGCTTCGGCTCTTGATTATGCGAAGAATCACAGACCCGGTGAAAATGTGTATCTTTCCGGCGGAGCAGGTATCTACAAGGAAGGACTTCCTTATGCGGACAAGCTTTTTGTTACGGAAGTGGATCTTGAAATTGAGGGAGATACGTTTTTTCCGGAATTTGATGAATCTTTGTACGTAAAGACGGTGGATGAAGAAGTTGACGGGGAAATACCCTATAAGTACGTTACTTTTACCAAAAAGGATATTTAGGAGTTTTTGATGAACAACGAACTGACAAAAAAAGACATAGAAGATATGGAAAAGGAAATAGAGTACAGAAAATGTACTTTAAGATATGAGCTTTTAGAGCATGTTAAGGAAGCACGTTCTTTGGGCGATTTAAGTGAGAACTTTGAGTACTATGCCGCAAAGAAGGAGAAGAACAAGAACGAAAGCCGTATCCGTTATCTCGAGAGAATGGTAAGAACGGCTGTGGTTCTGGATGATGATTCCAAAGACGATGAGGTGGGAATCAATAAAACCGTTACCGTTTATGTGGAAGAGGATGATGTGTACGAGGATTATAAAATCGTTACTACCGTTCGTGAGGATTCCTTAAACGGCCTTGTAAGCAATGAGTCCCCCATGGGAAAGGCTCTTATGGGTAAGAAAGTGGGAGACAGAGTTGAGATTACTGTAAGCAAGGATTACAGTTACTTTGTGGTTATTAAAAAGATTGACAATTCTACAATTGACGAATCGGGGGCACTTAGAAATTTCTGATGGAAACACGTAAGATTGAGAAATTGACCGGACCGGTTGATATAGTTGCATCGGTTCCGGGTTCAAAAAGTATATTGGCAAGGGCAATGGTTCTTTCCGCTCTTTCGGAGGGTAAATGCGTTATTACAAACGCCGTTCTTTCTGAGGATGGAAAGGTAATGCTGAATGCATTAAGAGACCTGGGATTTCAGGTTTATTATAATTCGAGCCTTAAAGTGGTGAGAGTTTTCGGTAAAGGCGGAGAAATACCAAAAAAGGAAGCGACCGTTTATGTGGGAAGCGCAGGTACGGCAGCAAGATTTTTAACAGCGATGCTTGCTTTCTCTGACGGTACATATGTTATTAACGGATCAAGGCAGCTTACCGCAAGACCGATGGCCGGACTTATTAAGGCTTTGAGAGAAGCGAAGATTGAAATAACCTGTCTTGGCAAGGAAGGACACCTTCCCATAAAGATTAAGGGACGTCGCCCTAAGGAAGACGAGAAACTGAGACTGTACGTTGATGCATCCGAAAGTACCCAGTTTGTAAGCGGTTTGATGATGGCTTTGGCTTGTTTACCAAATGAGTCAATGATAGCCGCCACCAATATGAACCGCAGTTCTTACATAAATATGACTATGCGCATGATTACGCTTTTCGGCGGTGATATTGAGGGCGCAGGAGGTATATTCAAGATTGCTCCGGGAAAGACGTACGAAGTAAAAGACATGGTGGCAGAGCCTGATGTGTCCTCTGCGTGCTATCTTTATGCGATTCCTGTTCTTTTGGGCGGAAGGGCAAAGGTTCCCGGTGTGGGAATGTATTCGTTGCAGGGTGATTTGAAGTTTTTGGACCTTCTTACTACTCTTGGAGCAAAAATCAGTTCCGACGACGAAATTATTCTTTCCGCATTCAAAAACAACATGGGCATAGAAGACCTGATAATCGATATGTCAGACTTCTCGGATCAGGTTGCCACGATGGCCGTTATTGCGGCCTGCAAGAGAGGCATAACAAGAATTAATAATATCGGTCACATAAGAAAGCAGGAAAGTGACAGGATTTCCGTTATCGCGCAAAATCTTGAAAAGTGCGGCGTACGTTGCACTGAAGGCAAAGATTTCCTGGCCATCGAAGGAGGCATGCCCCACGGAGCGGTTATCAATCCCCATGGGGACCACAGAATAGCTATGGCGTTCTCGATTCTGGGCCTTTACACCGGCGACATGGTTATTAAGGATCCGGATTGTGTGGGAAAATCCTTTGAAAACTTTTTCGAAGAACTGGATAAGATAAAAAACGTAGATGAGGAAGCAGGCGAGTAGCCTGCTTCTTTTTTGCTCTCAATACACTCCCGTGGTATGAAATGCCGTAAGCAGCCCCGTGCAGTACTGTCTTTTTCTACAGTGTCGTTGGCGAGCAATAAAAAACGATAAACTTCGCGCCATGAAGCCAAGTGGTAACGTGGCCCCGCAGACGGCTTGCTCTCACAAAGCCGCAAGGGGTCTGG
>JAZLJG010000062.1:0-1221 GCA_045617745.1 Lachnospiraceae bacterium
AGGAAGAATAATGAGATTCTTGCAAAAGATTTGCATGATGTCAGTCACCTTATTACTTTTGCGCAGAATCATGGAATTAAGTCCATCAGCGACCTTGCATATAAGCTTAGGACTACTGAAAATCAGCTAACAATCGCAAAGAGAAGTCATGAAGGCGAGGATGAACTGTATAAGACAATCATGGACGCAAAAGACGCAAGTAAGGTAATGAAGAAATATGAAAAAATATACAGCACTTACGAGCGTAAATTGTTACCGGCATCTAAAGAAAAATACCGACAGGCACACCGTAAGGCTATAGAAGCTTATGAGGCTGCCCAAAAGAAGGTTAAGAAGTCGGAAGAATACTGGGCTGACTGGACTCTTGAACAAAAAGTCTCGGTAGTAACCGAACAGAAGAAACGGGCCGATGCGGAGATCAATCCTTTACAGACCGAGATGAAAGAACTTAAGGATATCAAAAAGTGTGTTCTTAAGGTACTTCCGGATGCAGAATTATCGCTTAATCCTATGCGTGCTACGATTGCCGGCAGAATGCAGGAGGCCGAGAAAAAGAAGAAGGAAATGCAGGTGCAAAGAGAACGGGAGCCGAGGAAAGAGAATAGGCGGAGGCAAGAAGTGGGAACTGCACATATTATATAGTAACGAATCTATAGAAATCGTGCTCATTTTCCGATATAATATAAAGGTATTTTTGTGTACGAACTTGACATGGAAGGAACTTAGTATGAATACAACAAAAAATAAATTTTTGATGACCATAAAAGAAGGTAAGAAAAAGTCTATCAGTCAGATAGCAGCAATAGGAAGAAAGCATAAGGTACTAAAGTATCCAATACTGCTGTTCTTGGTTCTTTATATTTTTGTCTACAATTTCGTTTATTATTTTAGGACATATTTCAAAATGAAAGAGCGCATGGCTAAAGCAGTTGCGATGGCGATGTGTGTGATTTTGTGCGTCACATCGATAGATATAACGGCATTTGCTTTTACAGGTGAAACCGGTTCTGGCAAAAATATAGTTGTAATCACTTCACTAAGTGATGAAATAGCAAATCAAAAAGTAAAGCCTGATGCAACCTTGGAGGATGTTGAATTCCCAGAGAGCCTGGATGTTCATGTGACATATCAGGTTGAAAAGGAGATAGGGGTTGAAGTAGAGGAAGAAAAAGCAACACCTACAACCACTCCCACTCCGAGTATTACGCCCACACCAAGTGC
>JAZLJG010000063.1:0-5719 GCA_045617745.1 Lachnospiraceae bacterium
TTGGAAGAAACCCGAATGTAACCGTATTTTGTCATGTAATCGCCTCCTTTAGTCTGCTTTCTGCCTTATTAGGCATCGCAAAACAAAGTAGGCAATACAAAAAACAAGCTCAATATGCAATTATTATGTGCTTAAAATAAGTCCGCTTTTTACATTATAACATGCTATGTACTTAAACTGTGCTTAAAAGGAGTATGCTGTTATGAAAAATGTAGAAAAGGATAAACATCTGGGATTAAGGATAGATACAGAAACGCATGATAAGCTTAAGAATCTTGCAAAGTATGAGGGACGTTCTATTAACGGGGAAGTGCTTTATCTTATAATGCAGGCGATTAAGCAGCACGAGAAGGATACTGGCAAAAACTCTTAGAATAACTTGAGACCACAAATGAAAAAGGCGCCGTGGAAGACTAATGTCTTCACAGCGCCTTAGTTGTATTTACCAGTTAAATTCAGGGGTGACAACATATGAAACACCGATTTCTTCGATTTTTCTCTTTAACGCTCGTGTTTCCAAAGCATCATAAGGTTTAAATTCTATTCCGGTTTCTTCAAGAATCTTTTTAGCCTCGAGCATATTACAAGAGCAAATCGTTGCAACGCCTTTAAGCATGTTTTTATCATAATCCTTTGTCACAAGTATCTTTACTGTGTACTTGTTAGAATCAAATTCAATTAAGTTTTCATATTGTGTTACCGGCATTTCGTCACAAATAGGACATATATGCTCAACACTATCACCATTTCTATATTCAATTAATTCGTTTCTGCATTTGGTGCACTTCATCGTTTATTACCTCCCGGATAAAATGGAATAAATGATCCTCTGATTTTTGAATCAGGGTATTTGCTGTTGTACTTGGAACGCGGGGCAATTATATGTCGTCCGGATGGATATGCCCAAACAAGATAATCAGGCGCCCATACAGTCACATTCAGTTTATTTGCCAAATGCTGCGCAAACCCTTCCGGCAATGAGCCTGTATTACACGACAGAAGCCTGATACCGTTCCTTTTGTAATCCGGACGATGCTTAAGGATTCTGGCAAGTTCTCTAGGCGTGTAATAATCATTTTCACCGTCACCGAACTTTATTTTGTATGGCGTTCCATGCCCAACAACATCGTAAAGTCCGTTTGGATCTACATCCTTTCGGTTTGATATATATCTAATGTAATCGTAATCTTCACTGCAAATACGATTTCACCGGCGGCTGCATTTCCTTCGAAATACCCCTTGGTGGCGCCGAAACCACCGTGGAACCCGGCGCCCATCACACAACCTCCGTGTGTGTGACAGAATACTCACTATCAAATCGGATAATAGCTATGCCTTCGTCGATATACTTTTGAAAATATTTGGCGGGAGCACTTCCGTAAACAACAACTGCGGCTGGACGGAGAATACGGATTATCGTGTCTAAACCTGTCAATAATATCTCACGGTCAACTTTGTGCTTTAAATTCCCATGTGAACCTACTGCTATGACACAATGTTTTGATATTCCGATGCAACTGATCCTATATGTCCTCTTGTCGCCATATCTGATGTTTGGTATCACCTTAATGCCGTTAGCCTGAAGCCAATGCCCGATAGCCCTGCTTCTGTATATGTTCCATAGTTGCATTACAAAAGGCATATCTCTGTAAAGACTGAAATCGGGTAGGATTACACCTCTAAAGCGTTTCAAAAGATCAAGGTATTTTGAAGGATTTCTCCATAGGCGTTCAAACAGATAGTCATCTTCATAGAAGTGAACCCATTGGTCATAATCCTTACAAGAAATCGCTTTCGAAAAAGCAATCACTTTCTTTGGTATCTCATATGTGGGCAAAATACGTGGGAACTCAAATATCCCTGCATAGGTTGCTGTTGAGACCAAAAAAGCATTAAATACATCGATGCAGCCTCTTCGCTGCGAATTGATTGAGCTCATGTTTAGCTCCTTTCCGGGCATAGTTATGCCCTGTGCACGTTAAAAAGTTTCTCTTGTGCTCTCCGAAAGGATATGCTAAACTTGACGTACAGTTTAGGGATTTGCTTAGCATATCCTGAGAGAAAACGCGTAATGATTGCTGGTAACAATCATGTATGCGTTTTTTCTTTTTTGTAGAAAACGTGGTGAATCACCTCCTCTGTAATATGTATTACCGCGTCATTGTTTTATAATACTGACAACAAAGTCTACATCGGTCCTTGGGTTACAAGCATTTGATGGCCATTTATATCCCAATTCATCGAAATATCGCCTAAGTTTTTCGGCATTACCAATCGCCTCACAATTCATCGACTCGAGTCGCTCTGAAATGTCCAGATTCTTTTCATAATCTGGCATGAGTGTTTTTAAGTCCTTTACTACAGCCTCGCTTGAATAGTACTGCTTTGTCGAGTATCTGTAGTGAAGTAGAAACCATACTTCAAAGCATGGATTTGATACAATAAACTTCACTTCCTGGGTCTTGCTTTCTAATCCGGCAATCAAATCAGCCTTGTCGTCATCACAATCTAAGTCAAGAACAACATAAGCCCCGTCCCCTTTTCTGGAGTCTAAGCCCAAATCATGCCATTTTTGTTGTAAAGCTTTTAACATCCCTTCAGGGTCAGTAACATGTTTCGCAATGATAATTCTAATGTTACATTTGGCATTCTGCCTCTGAAAAGACTTAAAGTATTGTGATTCAGTAACATTCGTTCCCTCGGCGACAATAAGGATTATTGGTTTTTGCTTTCTTGTCTCGGTATTTCTTCTTTTCCGTTCAAATTTTCTAACAGAGGTCATATTATCTCCTCCGTATAAGGGTACGGAATTGCACCATATCTGCCCAACAAGTACCCTTTTTCGATGTTATCGGTCTTTCTGACGCTAAACTCGTCGAGAGAATACAAATCGGTTACGCCGGTATCTGCGTCCTTTTCCGTAAAATAAATCTGGTCGCGTCTGAATGTCTCCAAAGAAAGAAGCGGAGTCTCATGAGTGGTAACAACAAGCTGTGCCCCATTAGAATTAAACTCACGATTTCTAAAAAGATTTATCAGGAACTTAACAATAAACGGATGCAGGCTCTTATCCAGCTCATCGATAACTATAGTCTTCCCGCTATCAAATGCACTCTTTAATATCGGACCATATGTAAACAACTGTTGAGTACCTAAAGATTCGGCAGCAAGTTGTAATTGATATTCCTTCTTTGTACCATCTTTGCCAACAATAGAGTGTCCTGTCGTAATATTATACTTATACTGATTGGGCATATTGGGGAAGATAATACCAAATGGATTTTGATTCAATTCTTGAGCCGTAACTTCTTTTGCCTCAACATTAATAGTTGAAATATTAATATCAGCGTGTTGAAGAAGCTGAGTCGTAAATCTTGTATATTCACCATCAATCTCGTTTCGGTATAAATCCAATGCAATGCCTTGCATATCTGCCACATTAGTGAATGTATCTATTCCTGTAGCAAGCCATTCGAAGGCAGGCTTAGTAGCCTCAACATTCCAGCTTGTTGCAGTTGAAAGGAATAATTTGTTTTGAGTGTTGCGCTGTAAAATTAGTTCCATTTCTTTCTTCAAATCTCTGGGGAACTTATACTCGGAAGTATTAGTTCGATCAAATATTAAGCTAGGCTTTGAAGAATTGAACACATATAAATACTCATCTACAACTCTGTCTTGAAATGCGCTGAATCCATAAACATATTTTTTTTCATTTTTAGCAACAAAAATGTATTCAAAGGCACACGGACGATTCCGGCTCTCATCATCAAGCAAAAACGGAACAAACGGAAGCGCAGTAGTAATCTGTGTATTCTCTGAAGACCTTATAGCAATCAAAGAGACTGTAAGTGCCTTAAATAGAGCAGTTTTTCCAGAGGCATTTGCTCCATAAACCGCAATAGTATTCATTGCCCTATGTTCGCCTTTACTTTCGATATTCTCCGGGTGTTCTTTGTCTGCTGAAGGTTCGAGACTCAAGATTACTTTATCTCTTATAGATTGGAAATTCTCAACACTGAACTGTAATAGCATTTTGAATCCTCACTTTCAAAACAATTATAGTACAAACTTTCTTTCACACCTCCATTATATCGCATCAATGTTACCTGTCAACATTATTTTTGCCTCTTTTGCAAAATATTGCCAAATTATCTGCTCTTATTGTTGATTATGTACTTTTAAAGTATGAAGCTTTTTGACAGCATTTTGGCATAAAAAATCCCCACGACCATCCAACGGAAAGGATAATCGTGGGGGACAAATTTGGGGACAACCCGAGGATAGAGTGCTTTCCTCCTTGATTTTACTGGTTTTTTCGGGTATGTCCGACTTCGATCCCCGTCTCGCGAGCGCAACGTGACAATAGATTTGCATGGCAAATCTATTGTACCCATCTCATACTTCTTCTTTCGAAAATTCATTGCAACTTAACTCAAAGAATGGGAAAATAAACAAGTGACAGCGAGACAAATTTTAATTTGATGCGAAGGACGCTTAATGAGTATTATCCTAAAAAGAATGGAAACAGATGAAGAAATAAAAGGGAAAGCATTAGTTCATTGGCAAGCTTGGCACGAGGCATATCCAGGACTTGTAAGTCAGGAATACCTTGACGCGTTCACTTTAGATAAATGCGAAAAAATAGCATTTAGCTGGCGGGATAACTTAATTGTCGCAATTGATAACAATAGAGTCATTGGATTTGTTGGATATGGAGATCGAGGCGACGAAGCACCCAATATAGGTGAAATCTTCGCATTATATGTACTGTCTGATTATTATGGAACTGGTGTCGGTTTGGATTTGATGAAAGCAGGTCTAAAACAGCTCGCTGAATATCCGGAAGTATGCTTGTGGGTGTTAAAAGAAAATAAACGGGCAATTCGATTTTATGAGAAATGCGGTTTTGTTCCAACCGAAGAAGAACTGGTCAGTCCCAGAATTGGAGCAATAGAAATCAAGATGATACTGGTGCATTAAATCTCTGTTTGTAGAGATGAATTCCGATTTTCAGAACGCTTATTAATTTGATGGAGCAGTTATTATGAAGGAAACAAGATATAAAGCGGATCCCCAGCAACCTTATGGTTTGCATGACTGTAAAATTAACTGTATTGAGATTGCTGATGGCAACTTAACATTGGTTTTCAAAGACGAAATCACAAGAATAAAAAGGCCGGGTGTATCAGGACTTGATGTACACGGCAAAATTGTAGTTGAGGGAATTGATTCTGAATTCTGCGATGTCATCATTCAAGGCAAAGGCGGAAGCAGGGGCGGTTTTCGAGGTGAAAGACTTACAATAGCTGAGTTTACTGGAAAGTATAGAGGCTATAATTTTGAAGTTATCAATGAATATTACGGCTGGCAGAGGTTGCAATATACCGGATGGTTATGGATGCCAAATGTTCATCCAAAGGAAATGACTTTGAGTATTGGTTATTTCAAGGGTGATGTGGTCTATTATACGGATGAAGAGTAAGAAATTTGAATATACTGAGCTTGAAGGTGTGATTATAAAAGTGAGGGAAAGATAATGACTACTTACTATAGTGATTCTTCAATTGTAATAAGAAGTATGAAAAAGGAAGATGCGAAAATATTCTATGATACCTATGTAACTTATGGCTGGCATCCGAGCATGGAAACATATGAGAACTATTATAAAGAGCAGGATGCTGGAACAAGAAAGGTATTTATTGCTGAATATAATGGAGAG
>JAZLJG010000064.1:0-6220 GCA_045617745.1 Lachnospiraceae bacterium
ATCAGAAGAATTGAAGGAGTTAAAAACGGAAAGCAGTATACTATTCCCGTTCCGGAAGCTCTTAACGCTGTAAGAGCCGGCGAGAATCCCACACTTACCACAAGACAGAAGCACACAAGAGAGTGCTTTGTAGTGGCCGAAGAGGGTGCTGACCTTGAAAGAATTGAAAGAGAAATCAAGACAATGCCCAACTACTTTGATGAGTACGACACCACAGTACATTTCATAACAGAAGAGGAGCTGCAGCGCGACCACGCAGGCATTCCTCACGGAGGATTTGTATTCCGTACAGGTGTTACCGGCTGGAACAAAGAACACAAGCACGTAATAGAATACAGCCTGAAACTGGATTCAAATCCCGAGTTCACCTCGTCTGTTATCGTGGCTTTCGCAAGAGCCGTAAACAGACTTCATAGCGAAGGCTCATATGGCTGCAAGACCGTATTTGATATTGCACCCGCATATTTAAGCCCTCTTTCAGGCGACGAAATCAGAGCACACTTACTGTAGGAGAAAACATGAATTCATATATCGAAAAAACAGACTTTTTTATCGGAAACGACCTTGAAGCCATAGCAAAAGAATACGGTACTCCTGTGTACGTGTACAGCGAGGAAATTATTAGAAAGCACATGGCAAGCGTAGCCCGGGTTATTACAAAATATCCCTACACAGCAAATTATTCCGTAAAAGCAAATACAAACATCCACATTCTGAAGCTTGCTCTTTCTGAAGGGATAAACTGTGACGCCATGAGTGAAGGCGAAATAAGAATGTTAGAGGCAGCGGGTTTTCCTTACGACAGAATTTTCTTTGTACCCAATAATGTTTCAAGGGAAGAGATGAAGTACGCAATTGACCGTGGAATCATGACAAGCCTTGACTCTCTTTCACAGCTTGAGCAGTATGGTGAGCTGAATCCCGGCGGAAAGTGTGCCGTAAGAATCAATCCCGGTGTAGGAGCAGGCCATCACGAGAAGGTTGTTACCGGAGGAAAGAAGACCAAATTCGGAATTTCCGAAGACGATATTGATAAAGTGTTTGAAATTGCTGCTAAGTACAAGCTTACAATTGCCGGTATCAATCAGCATATTGGCTCTCTTTTTATGGAACCTACTCCTTATCTTGAGGCAGTCAGCAATCTTTTAAGAATTGCAAAGAGATTCGAAAATCTTGAGTTTATAGATTTTGGCGGCGGATACGGAATACCCTATCATAAGCTCAATGATGAAGCTGAATATCCTATGGAGGACTTCAAAAAGAAGCTGGAACCGATTCTTGATGAATTCATTAAGGAATACGGAAAAACACCGTTGTTTAAGTCAGAGCCCGGAAGATACTGTGTTGCGGAAGGGAGCGTAATACTTGGAAGAGTACATGCCACAAAGGAAAATGCCGGAAAGAAGTATGTGGGAACGGACATCGGCATGAATGTTCTGGTACGTCCTTCCATGTACGATTCATGGCATGATGCGGAAATCATCAGGGATTCAAAGGTTGTCTCAAGAGAGAATCTTGTGGAACAGAATATAGTGGGCAACATTTGTGAGTCGGGAGATATTCTTTGCAAAGAAAGAATGCTTCCCGAGGTTAAGAAGGGTGATCTGGTATGCCTTCTTGATACGGGAGCTTACGGCTACAGCATGTGCTCTAACTATAATTCCCGCCCGAGACCTGCAGAGGTTATGGTTACACTGGACGGCAAAGTAAAGTGTATCCGCAAGAAGGAAACCTACGACGACCTACTGAAACTTATGCAATATACGTGAAAATCACCAACACAAACTTGAAAATCGAGGTTTTAATTTAAAAATTCGTGCTTGAAAATAGGCATAAAGTGAATTAACCTTATTAAGATAAATGTAAACAGCAGATAAAGGTATGTGAAATGATTTTATCACCTTCGATTTTGGCGGCAGATTTTTCAGTGCTGGGACAACAGATTATTGAAGCCGATAAGGCAGGCGCCGATTACATCCACATTGATGTAATGGACGGCTCTTTTGTTCCTTCCATTTCCTTTGGAATGCCTGTTATCTCCACCATTCGTAAAGTGACAGAGAAAGTGTTTGATGTTCACCTTATGATCGACGAGCCTATCCGTTACGTGGAAGAATTCGCAAAATGCGGAGCCGATATCATCACTTTTCACTACGAAGCCTGTGACGATGTGGATGCTACTATTGATGCCATTCACAAAGCAGGCTGTAAGGCCGGTCTTTCCGTTAAGCCCGGAACTGACGTCAGTGTTGTTTTTCCTTTTTTAGAAAAGCTTCAGATGGTTCTTGTGATGACTGTTGAGCCCGGTTTCGGCGGTCAGAAATACATGGATTCCACCACTCCCAAGATTACTGCTGTTCGCAATGAAATCAATTCCCGTGGTCTTGCTGTTGATGTTGAAATCGATGGCGGAGTTACAAGGGAAAATGTTTCTTCCATTCTTGATGCCGGTGCTAATGTTATTGTTGCCGGTTCATCCGTATTTAAGGGTAATATCACTAATAATGTTAAATATTTCAAGGAAAAATAAACCTCTTTTTTAGGAGGTTTTTTTCATATAAACTTATAACGAGGAGAATCACTATGGCAAAAAGAAATGATATCAAAAAAGTATTGATTATCGGGTCGGGTCCCATCATTATCGGTCAGGCCTGCGAATTTGACTATTCCGGAACACAGGCTTGTAAGGCATTAAGAAATCTGGGATATGAAATTGTTCTTGTGAATTCAAACCCCGCAACCATTATGACAGACCCGGGAATTGCGGATGAAACATATATTGAACCCCTTAACGTTAACAGACTTGAGCAGATTATCGCCAAAGAACGTCCTGACGCAATCCTTCCCAACTTAGGCGGACAGTCCGGACTTAATCTTTGCTCTGAGCTTGCAGAGGCAGGCATTCTTGATAAATACGGTGTTAAGGTAATCGGTGTTCAGATAGATGCCATTGAGCGTGGTGAAGACAGAATCGAATTTAAGAATACAATGGATAAACTTGGAATCCAGATGGCAAGAAGCGAGGTTTCCTACTCTGTACAGGAAGCTCTTGATATTGCCGACAGACTTGGTTATCCCGTAGTATTGCGTCCCGCATACACCATGGGCGGTGCAGGAGGCGGACTTGTTTACAACAAGGAAGAGCTTTCAATTGTCTGCGAAAGAGGTTTAAAGGCTTCTTTGGTGGGCCAGGTTCTTGTGGAGGAATCCATTCTCGGATGGGAAGAACTGGAACTTGAAGTGGTAAGAGATGCAAAGGGTAAGATGATTACCGTATGCTTTATTGAAAATATCGATCCTCTCGGAGTTCATACAGGAGATTCTTTCTGTTCCGCTCCCATGCTTACCATTTCCGAGGATGTTCAGAAGGAACTTCAGCGTCAGGCATATAAGATTGTTGAAGAGGTAGGCGTTATCGGCGGTACAAACGTACAGTTCGGTCACGATCCCAAGACAGGAAGAATTGTGGTAATTGAAATCAATCCCCGTACTTCCAGATCTTCAGCACTTGCTTCAAAGGCAACAGGTTTCCCCATTGCCCTTGTTTCCGCAATGCTTGCAAGCGGACTTACACTGGATGAAATCCCTTGCGGCAAGTACGGTACTCTTGATAAATATGTTCCCGACGGAGATTATGTGGTTATCAAATTTGCACGTTGGGCATTTGAAAAATTCAAAGGTGTTCAGGATAAACTCGGCACACAGATGCGTGCTGTAGGCGAAGTAATGAGCATCGGTAAAACATACAAGGAAGCATTCCAGAAAGCCATCAGAAGCCTTGAAACCGGACGTTTCGGACTTGGTTATGCAAAGGACTTTAACGAAAAGTCCAAAGAAGAGCTTTTAAAGATGCTTGCTACCCCTTCAAGCGAACGTCACTTTGTTATGTACGAAGCATTAAGAAAGGGTGCAACTGTTGAAGAAATTCATGAGCTTACAAAGGTAAAAGAATACTTTATCGAACAGATGAAGGAACTTGTGGAAGAGGAAGAAGCGCTTGCCAAGAACAAAGGTGCAGTTCCTTCCGATGAAGTACTTACAAAGGCTAAAAAGGACGGTTTCTCAGATAAGTATCTTTCAAAGATTCTCGGTGTTTCCGAGGAATCCATCCGAAACAGACGTATAGAAATCGGTGTGGAAGAAAGATGGGAAGGTGTTCATGTAAGCGGCACACAGGATTCGGCTTACTACTTCTCAACATATAACGGAGAAGATAAGAACCCTATAAAGGATGACCGTCAGAAGATCATGATTCTGGGCGGTGGCCCCAACAGAATCGGTCAGGGTATTGAATTTGACTACTGCTCGGTTCATGCAGCCCTTGCTCTTAAGAAACTGGGATTTGAAACAATCATTGTTAACTGTAACCCTGAAACGGTTTCCACAGACTACGATACTTCCGATAAACTTTACTTTGAGCCTCTTACACTTGAGGACGTTCTCAGCATTTACAAGAAAGAAAAGCCCGTTGGCGTTATCGCACAGTTCGGCGGTCAGACACCTCTTAACCTGGCAGCAGAGCTTAAGAAAAACGGCGTAAAGATTCTTGGTACATCTCCTGAAGTAATCGATCTTGCAGAGGATAGAGACCAGTTCAGAGCAATGATGGACAAGCTTGGAATTCCCATGCCCGAGGCAGGAATGGCTGTTACCACCGAAGAAGCGCTGAAGGTTGCCAACGAAATCGGATATCCTGTAATGGTTCGTCCTTCTTATGTTTTGGGCGGCCGTGGAATGGAAGTTGTACATGACGACGAAACTTTGGTAGAATATATGAAAGCGGCTATCGGAGTAACACCCGACAGACCTATCCTTATAGACAGATTTTTAAGACATGCAACAGAGTGCGAGTCAGACGCCATCTGCGACGGCGAGCATGCATTTGTTCCCGCAGTTATGGAGCATATTGAGCTTGCAGGTATCCATTCGGGTGACTCTGCCTGCATAATTCCTTCTTTGAACATTTCAGAGGAGAACCTTAAGACTATCGAGGAGTACACAAGAAAGATTGCCGAAGAGATGCATGTTCAGGGACTTATGAATATGCAGTACGCAATCGAGAACGGAAAGGTATATGTAATCGAAGCTAATCCCCGTGCATCCCGTACGGTTCCGCTTGTATCAAAGGTTTGCGGAATCCAGATGGTTCCGATTGCTACGGAAATCGTTACAAGAGAGCTTACAGGAAAGCCTTCACCGGTTCCTGCTCTTAAGAAGACAAATATTCCTTATCACGGCGTAAAAGAAGCAGTGTTCCCCTTCAATATGTTCCCTGAAGTAGACCCTGTTCTCGGCCCCGAGATGAGATCCACAGGTGAGGTTCTGGGCATTTCCGAAAACTTCGGTGAAGCCTTCTTTAAAGCCCAGGAAGCTACACAGACTACACTTCCTCTTGAAGGAACAGCACTTATAAGCGTTAACGACAACGATAAGGCTGAACTTCCCGAGGTTGTAAAGATTCTTTCCGAATGCGGCTTTGACTTTGTGGCAACAGGCCGTACATATGAGCTTATAAAGAGCCTTGGATATAAAGTTAAAAAGGCAGCCAAGATGTACGAAGGACGTCCCGACGTATCAGACTTTATCATTAACCGTGAAGTACAGCTTGTTATTAATACTCCTATCGGTAAGAAGAGTGCTCAGGATGATTCATACATAAGAAAATCAGCCATCAGGGCAAAGGTGCCTTATATAACCACTATGGCAGCCGCAAAAGCTACCGCAGAGGGTATTAAGGCTGTGAAAGCAGGTAATGTTTCTGCGGTTAAATCACTTCAGGAGTTACATGCTTCCATCAGGTAAAAAGACCTGTGTTGACAGAATATATAATATGTGCTATTTTTACTAAAAATACAAACGCAATGACGAAGAGAGTACGTATAGACTACATTTACAGAGAAGGGCGGAAAGCTGAGAAGCCCGGTGGAAAATATACGGAAGATGGCTTCTGAGCAGCGCACCGAACCTTTATGGTAAGGCTGCGACGGGATTCGCCCGTTAGAGCGACAGGGTATGTTAGTACCCCTTGAGGTCTGTATCGTGAGGTACAGATAAAGAGAAGTGGTAACACGTTTATTCGACGTCTTCTCGCATTATTAGGTGCGGGAAGACGTTTTTTTGTCCCCGCGGATAAGGAGGCCCATATGGCAAAAGAAAAGTACTATTTAACAACCGCGATTGCTTACACATCAGGTAAGCCTCATATCGGAAACAGCTATGA
>JAZLJG010000065.1:0-3072 GCA_045617745.1 Lachnospiraceae bacterium
CGATAACATGGCTGCAGGTCCTGCTTCCTATGGTATGACAGATACAATGGGACGTATGCACTCAGATGCTCAGTTCGCAGGTTCTTCTTCAGTTCCCGCTCACGTTGAGATGATGGGTCTTATCGGTGCAGGTAACAACCCTATGGTTGGTATGACTGTTTCTACAGCTGTTTCTATCGAAGAAGCTGCTAAGGCCGGCAAGTTCTAAATTTAAGCAATATAAAAGACCGTGCATTTTGATGTGCACGGTCTTTTTTTATTAACTTAAAAATTATTGATTGTTATAAGTGATTGTTTCGTCCTGAGGATATTCTCCATTGAGAAGAGTAATAATATAACCGATTCTCTTGTTTGCTCGTTTGTAGCATTCCATGGCAACATCAAAAGTGTTTTCGTTATAGGAACTTTCCGAAAAAGCCTGGTGCATATAATCGTTGGCCTGAGTCATGTAATCGGAAGCCTGAGTTGCAAGATCGGGAATATATACAAAGGTTTCGGGAACATTTTCCGTGGGAACGTTTAATTCGGAAAGCTGTTTGAAAAATGTGTCCATATGATCAAATTCCTTTAAAAGATCGGACATGGCATTTTGGGAATCCGGATCGATACTGTTAATGGTATTGTTTTCTTTTTCCATTGCTTTAAAGAAGTTTTCCATGGATGCTTTATAGGTTTCCAACTCTTTGGAGTTATTTACCTTTTTCCCGCAACCTGCAAAAAAAGCGAAAGAACATATCAAAACTACCGCAATCAATAAACGTTTTTTCATTTATTAACCTCCAATGTTTAACACCTATTTAAGATATCATATACATGGTGTAAAATCAAACCAAAAAGAATTAAAAAACCCTTAAGGTATTGCAAATTTACACTTTAGTGTGGTAAAATTTCACATTATGAATGTAAATAAGAAGGTGATTGTATGAACGGAGCAGATGCGATTGTAAAAGCGTTGACAGAAGAAAATGTAAAATATGTTTTCGGGTATCCAGGAGTGGCTATTTGTCCTTTCTATAATGCCATTCTTGATTCTGATATAAAAACCGTTCTTGTAAGAACCGAGCAGAGTGCAGCTCACATGGCTTCAGGTCTTGCACGTACAACCGGTGAAGTAGGAGTGTGCGCTGTTACTTCCGGCCCCGGTGCCACTAACCTTATTACAGGTATAGCGACTGCATTCGCTGATTCAATTCCCCTTGTTTGTATTACAGGACAGGTAAATTCATCGCTTTTAGGTAGTGATGTTTTTCAGGAGGCAGATATTACAGGCGCTGCTGAGTCCTTTGTTAAGTATAGTTATCTTGTTAAGAATGTTAACGATATTCCCAGAATAGTCAAAGAAGCCTTTCATATAGCTTCTACCGGACGTAAAGGACCTGTTTTGATTGACGTTCCCATTGATATCCAGAATGCACAGATAAAGTCATTTAAGTACCCTGCAGAGGTTTCCATGCGTACTTATAAGCCTACAGTTAAGGGTAACGCTATGCAGATTAAGAAAATGATTTCTGCTTTGGAAAAAGCTAAAAAACCCTTAATCTGTGTCGGCGGCGGTATCGCTTTGTCGGGTGCACAAAAGGAACTTTTGAAATTTGTGGAAGCTAACAATATTCCCGTTGTTTCTACCATGATGGGTATCGGAGCTATGCCTACAAAGCATCCTTTGTATTTTGGAATGGTAGGAAATAACGGAAAACCTTACGCCAATAAAGCCATGATAGAATGTGATACTCTTATTATGGCAGGCGCAAGAGTGGCAGACAGAGCTGTTAACCAGCCTGACTTTTTGACAGATAATAAGGTTCTTATCCATATGGATGTTGACCCTGCTGAAATCGGCAAAAACTGCGGCCCCACAATTCCTATTGTAGGAGATGCCAAGGCCATATTTGAAGACCTGAACAAAGAAACCATTAATGTAAATTCCAACAGCTGGCTTACTACTCTTGATGAGTACAAAGAAACACTGGTTTCAAAGCGTGAGATTAATCCTTCATATGTTGATCCCGAAAGCTTTATTAAGTATCTTTCCGAAAAAATGGATGATAACGGTGTATATGTTGCTGACGTAGGACAGAACCAGATTTGGAGCTGTGCATATCATGAAGTAAAGAAAGGTTCCTTCCTTACAAGCGGAGGAATGGGCACAATGGGTTATTCAATACCCGCTGCACTTGGTGCAAAGCTTGCAAATCCCGGACGTCAGGTTATAGCAGTGTGCGGAGACGGTTCCTTCCAGATGTCCATGTGTGAACTTGCCACCGTTAAACAGGAAAATGCTAATATCAAAATAATTGTTTTAAAGAACAAATTTCTGGGTATGGTAAGGGAATACCAGCATTTTACATATAAAGACAATTATTCCGTTGTAGAGCTTCCCGAATATCCCAATCTTGAACTTCTTTCAAAGGCTTATGATTTGGGATATTCACTTGTTAAGGACAATTCACAGCTTGATTTGATTGATAAGTTTATTAAGTCCGAAAAACCCGGCGTCATGGAAGTACTTATTGACCCCATGGATATTGTTAAAGGATGATAAATCATGAAAAAATTATATTCTGTATTAGTAGAAAACAGAGCCGGTGTTCTTAGTAAAGTATCCGGTTTGTTCGCCAGAAGGTGCTTCAATATTGATTCTTTGGTAGTAGGAGAGACCTTCGATCCTGAAGTTTCCAACATGACCATAGTAAGCTCCGGAGACGAAAGAACACTTGAGCAAATTGAAAAGCAGCTCAATAAAAAGCTTGATGTTATAAAGGTAAAAACCTTCAGGGAAGAGCAGGCTATTTCCAGAGAACTGATGCTGATAAAAGTAAAGGTCAACAAGAACAACCGTAAGGATATTATGGAAATCTGCGAAATCTGCAAGGCTGAAATTGTTGATATGAGTAAGTCTCATTTGATGATTCAGATATGTGATACCCCTGAGAAAATCAAGGTTTTCAGGTCTATGCTTTCCGGTATCAGTGTGGTCGAAGTTGCCCGCACGGGCACTTTAGCACTTCCCAAGTGTAATGATTTAGAGAATTAAAGCGATTTTTGTTGACTTTTGCATTTCCTTTGATTAGT
>JAZLJG010000066.1:0-4753 GCA_045617745.1 Lachnospiraceae bacterium
TGGAAATTACAGAAATTTCCCCTGACCACATTGAGCTTTCTCTCCCCGATACCGAAATCATCAAAAAACGTGAAAACGAAATACTGGATTACTTCAGAAAAATAGTATGCGACAGATTCTGTATGAACGGCGCATTATTTACTGTGTCCTACAGAGAGGTTGAAACTGGAGATGTTACCAAACGCGAAAAATGGGATGAGTACCGTATTGCCCAACTTGTAGCTTCCCGTATTAATACAAAAGCAGTTTCCGAGAACCCTGAAGCCGGTGCAGAGGAAGCAGGCAAAGAACCTTCAGAAAAAGCCGAAGACAGGAAGAAAAATCCCACACCCGCCAAAACAGAAAAAGCTCCTTCAAAGGAAAAGAAGAGCTTTGAGAAGAAATCCTTTGAAAAGGGCTCCTATAAAAGTGATTTTCCCAAACGTTCCTCAGTTCGTATGCCTGAGCAGTCTGACAATCCGGATGTTATATACGGCGGCGAAATAGATGCTGAGGAGGAATTCTCCAAGATTGAAGACCTGGTGGAGGATTTCAGAACCGTTGTTTTCAGGGGCAAGGTGGTAGCCAACGAGCAGCGTGACATAAAGGGCGACAGAAGTATTATTTCTTTCTGCGTTTCGGATTTCACGGATACCATAAAGGTAAAAATATTTGTGCCCACCGACAGGGCGGGAGAGTTTCTTTCAAAGCTTTCGCCCGGAAAGTTTGTTAAGGTTATGGGTACGCCTCAGATGGACAGCTTTGACCACGAGCTTTCTTTGACCTCGCCAAAGTCTGTCATGAAATGTGAAGATTTTACCGTTCAGAGAGTAGATACGGCTCCCGTCAAGAGAGTTGAGCTTCACTGCCACACCAAAATGAGTGATATGGACGGTATAACCGAAGTGTCGACTCTTGTTAAGCGTGCATATAAATGGGGTCATAAAGCCATTGCGGTTACCGACCACGGTGTAGTTCAGTCTTTCCCGGATGCGAACCATACATGGGAAGATTTATGGAAGGTTGAAAAGGCCAAGAGAATTGAGGCCGGAGAAGAAAAGCCCGACAGACAGGATTTCTTTAAGGTTATATACGGAGTGGAAGGTTATCTGGTGGATGACCTTTGTGAAACGGTTCTTAATTCCCATGGGGAAAGCATAGACAGTTCATATGTTGTTTTTGATCTGGAAACCACAGGATTTTCTGCAGTAAAGGAGAAGATTATTGAAATCGGAGCTGTTAAGGTTGTAAACGGCGAAATAACAGATACTTTCTCTGAGTTTGTTAATCCTCAGGTTCCCATTCCTTACAGAATCACGAAGCTTACATCCATTACGGATGATATGGTTAAGGATGCGCCTACAATAGAGGTTCTTTTGCCTAAGTTTCTGGAGTTTTGTAAGGGTAGCGTTCTTGTGGCCCACAATGCGGGGTTTGATACGTCCTTTATAAAGAAAAATTGCGAGAGACTGGGATATTCATACGATTTCTCGTGTATAGATACACTTGCTTTGTCCAGAGCACTTTTGACAAAGCTTCATAAATTTACCCTTGATGCAATCTGCAAGGAACTGAATGTTATTTTAGAGAACCATCACAGGGCTGTTGACGATGCAACCGCTACAGGAGGAGCATTCATAAAGCTTTTAAAAATGTGCAGGGAAAAAGGCTTTGGTACTCTTGATGATATTAACGAAGGAACCAAGGTTTCTGCGGATACCATTAAGAAATTGCCCACGTATCATGTCATTATTCTTGCGAAGAATAATACCGGACGAGTAAATCTTTATACACTGATTTCCAAGTCACATCTGGATTATTTTGCAAAAAGACCCCGTATTCCCAAGAGCGTACTGATGAAATACAGGGAAGGGCTTGTTGTGGGAAGCGCCTGTGAAGCGGGTGAACTTTTCAGGGCGATTATTGACGAGAGAAGCGAGGAGACAATTGCCAGAATAGTGGATTTCTACGACTATCTTGAAATCCAGCCAAGGGGCAATAATGCGTTCCTTATCCGTGATGAAAAGTACGAAAACATAAATTCCGAAGAGGATATTTTAAATATAAACAGGGAGATAGTGCGTCTTGGGGAAGTATATAACAAGCCTGTTGTTGCAACCTGTGACGTGCACTTTATCGATCCCGAGGACGAAATATACCGCCGTATCATTATGAAGGGGCAGGGCTTTGAAGATGCGGACAATCAGGCGCCTTTGTATCTTCATACCACGGATGAAATGCTGGAGGAATTCGGATATCTCGGTCGTGACAAGGCTTTGGAGGTTGTTGTCACCAATACGAATATGATAGCTGATAAGGTTGAATCCATGTCTCCCGTAAGACCGGATAAATGTCCTCCTGTTATTGAAAACAGTGATGAGATTCTTACCAAGATTTGTTATAACAAGGCCCATGAAATGTATGGACCCGAACTTCCTGAAATCGTTAAGGAAAGACTTGAAAGAGAATTACATTCCATAATAACCAACGGATTTGCCGTTATGTATATTATTGCCCAGAAGCTTGTTTGGAAGTCTGTTGAGGACGGTTATCTGGTAGGTTCCCGAGGCTCTGTAGGATCGAGTTTCGTAGCTACTATGGCAGGTATTACGGAGGTTAATCCTTTGGTGCCCCACTATTACTGTTCTGAGTGCCATTTTTATGATTTCGATTCTGAAGAAGTTAAGAAATTCAGAGGAATGGCGGGCGTGGACATGCCCGACAGAATGTGCCCCAAGTGCGGTGCAAAACTTAAAAAGGACGGATTTGACATTCCTTTTGAAACGTTCTTGGGCTTTAAAGGTGATAAGGAGCCTGATATTGACCTTAATTTCAGTAATGAATATCAGTCCAAGGCTCATAAATACACTGAGGTAATATTTGGTGCAGGTCAGACCTTCCGTGCAGGAACTATTTCGGGTGTTGCGGAAGAAACAGCATATGGTTTGGTAAAGCACTATTTCGATGATATAGGCGAGAGTAAGCGTGATGGTGAGATTGCTCGTATCAAAAAAGGTGTAATAGGTGTTAAGAAAACAACAGGTCAGCATCCTGGTGGTATTGTGGTGCTTCCTGTAGGTGAGGACATCAATTCCTTTACACCTCTTCAGGTACCAGCTGATAAGGTTGATGAAACGGATACTGTAACAACTCATTTCGAGTATCATTCATATGACCATAACCTTCTCAAGCTGGATATATTAGGACATCTTGACCCAACTATGATTAGGTGCCTTCAGGATATAACAGGTATTGATCCTCTCGAGATTCCGCTTGATGATCCGCAGGTAATGAGCCTTTTCCAGAATCTCGATGCACTTGAACTTACACCAGACCAGATAAGCGGTGTACCGCTAGGTTGTCTTGGTATTCCGGAGTTTGGAACGGATAATGCTATCAAGATGCTTCTTGATACAAAGCCTACATCGTTCTCGGACCTCGTACGTATATCGGGTCTTTCGCATGGTACTAACGTTTATCAGAACAACGCAGAAATCCTTATCAGGGAAGGTACAGCCACTATTTCTACATGTGTATGTACCAGAGATGATATTATGACATATCTGATAGGTATGGGCGTAGACCCTGCGCTTAGCTTCAATATTATGGAGGCGGTACGTAAGGGTAAGGTTGCGAAGGGTAAAGAGAAGAACTGGCCTGACTGGAAAGAAGAGATGAAGGCGCACAATGTACCTGACTGGTATATATGGTCTTGTGAGCGCATTGAGTACATGTTCCCAAAGGCTCATGCAGCAGCATACGTTATGATGGCATGGCGAGTTGCATATTGTAAGATCAATTATCCATTGGCGTATTACTGTGCATTCTACTCGATACGTGCCAAGTCATTTTCGTATGAAAAGATGTGTATGGGTAGAGCAGTACTAGAACAGGAACTCGATGCACTTCGTAAGATGAAGGAGAAGAAAACAGCCAAGGAAGAAGGCCTTATAAAGGATATGCGTATTGTACAGGAAATGTATGCAAGAGGCTTTACCTTTATGCCGCTTGACCTTTATAGAGCAAAGGCCACGTATTTCCAGGTAATTGATGGACAGATTATGCCTTCATTCACAGCGGTTGATGGTCTTGGAAAGAGTGCGGCCATTATGCTTGAAGAAGCGGCCAAGGATGGACCATTCCTTAGCAAGGATGATATTAAGCAGCGTGCCAAGATAGGTCAGTCAGTTATCGATAAACTGACACAGCTTGGTATCTTAGAAGGTCTCCCTGATACAAATCAGCTTAGTATATTCGACTACATGTAATAGAGGGAAGAATCTAGAGTTTATTTTTTGACACAGCAGACAACTGTCTGCTGTGTTTTTTATATAGTGCGCCTAGCGGCGCACGTCGATATATAATTTTTACATAAAAAATTGTAACGAAAGGGTTAGGTCACTTGTTTAACGTATATAGGACGAAAAGTATGGAGTATGTTAAATGAGTAGTGCACTTGGTCTTAAGATAAAAAGAGTAGCCCAACAGGAAATGATAAACCGGAATCGTAGAAAACTTAAACCTAGGCGAAGGATTGATTTATTTCCCTTTTTTAATGGAATAGTGATGACAATAATGTGCTTACTGGTAATCATTCCGGTAGCTATAATGATTATCCAGTCCGTCAACGTGGATTTAAATAAGTCTGTAATAGATTTCATTAGAAAACCTAATATAAGCTGGAAAGCATATAGTATTATTTGGGATAAAAATGGGATAAAAACAGGTTTATATGTCAGTATATGCCGAGTTATTGTTGGAAGCATTACGGGCG
>JAZLJG010000067.1:0-13296 GCA_045617745.1 Lachnospiraceae bacterium
GTCAAATTGACCCGAGGTTGATCTTAAGAGAAAGGAGGCGGTCATGTGAAGAAGGTATTAGCTATTGCAGCGGTTCCTGCATTATTCGCTGCCGGATTGCTTACCGGAAAGATTATTTCCGACAAAAAGCATGATGACGAAGCAGGCGACTTCTTTGATGCTGTTATCAGAGACCAGATCTTAAAAGAAGATTCTGAAGATGTTCCTGATTGTGCAGCATGTCAGAGGATGAGAAAGTAAACCTTGGGTCAAATTGACCCGAAGTTGGAACGGAGGAAATCATGCAAGAGGAAGTAAACAATAAAACGGTAGCTCTTGTAGTGAGAGCTTCCAAATTGACGGCGACTACGCTCTATCGGGCAATGCGTCTTTATATTGAACATCAGAAAAAACTGGAAATGCAGTATAAGGCAAAAAGAGCCGCCAATAAAAATCAACCGGAGAAGAAACATGGCAAGGTCAAAGTAAAGGATCTTGTCGGAGAAAATGCCGGTGCAGCTACCATCGAGATTAAAGATAGTAATATTAAATCATTCGAGCGTGTAGCAAGGAAGTACAATGTCGATTTTGCTGTCAAAAAAGACAAGACGGTCGCGCCGCCAAAGTATATAATATTTTTTAAAGGCAGGGATACGGATGTAATAACCCAGGCTTTCAAGGACTACGTTCATAAAAACGAGGTTCAGGCAAAAAGACCATCGCTTAAGAAACGTCTTGATAAGTATAAGGAAATTGCCAAGAAAACTATTAACAGAGAGCGTGCAAGAGAGCATCAGAAAGACAGGGAACAAAGCCTGTGAGTAAGATAGTTGATGGCATCCTTAAGGATATAAAAGCGATTCCGAAGAACTTAGGAGCCAAATTTAGAGGCGGTGATATTAAGAAGATAATACTTCTTAACATTCCCTACATTATCGCCGGATATGCGGCAAATAAGATAGCATGGTTATACCGGTCAATACCGGGAGATATGTCAGCAAAGATGACGGCTTTTATAGGAAGTATTGGTACAGCGTTTAAGAATCCATTGCCAAGCTTTGAAATGGTTAATCTTTTAATCGGTATCGGAGTAGGCGCAGGATTTAAGTTCTTTATGGTTCAGAAAGCCAAGAATGCCAAGAAGTTCAGACAGGGCGTTGAGTATGGTTCCGCTAAATGGGGAAACACGAAAGACATAGAGCCTTATATGGATACCGGTAACTTCGACAATAACGTAATCCTGACGGAAACAGAGCGACTTCAGATGAAGGGAAGACCGAAAGAACCTAAATATGCCAGGAATAAAAATGTCCTTGTAATAGGTGGTTCGGGATCCGGAAAAACAAGATTCTTCTGCAAGCCGAATCTCATGCAACTTCATTCATCATATGTTATGACTGATCCAAAGGGTACGTGCTTAATTGAAGTTGGCAAAATGTTTCAGGACCATAATTATAAGGTCAAAGTTTTCAATACCATTAACTTCAAAAAGAGTCTTCATTATAATCCTTTTGCCTATATTCACAGCGAAAAGGATATCCTGAAACTGGTAAATACAATCATTGTAAATACCAAGGGAGAAGGTGCACAGGCCACCGAGGATTTTTGGGTGAAAGCTGAGAAACTCTACTATACAGCGCTTATTGCACTTATATATTATGAGGCACCTGCTGAGGAACAAAACTTTTCCATGCTGATAGATCTGGTGGATTCATCGGAAGTTCGTGAGGATGATGAAACCTTTGAAAATGGCGTAGATTTACTGTTTAAGGACCTCGAAAAGAAGGACCCGAATCACTTTGCGGTAAGGCAATATAAAAAATATAAGCTTGCAGCCGGGAAGACCGCGAAAAGTATTTTAATTTCATGCGGTGCAAGGCTTGCTCCATTCGATATAGCGGAGCTTAGGGAGATAACATCCTATGATGAGCTGCAACTTGAAAGAATCGGCAAAGAAAAGACAGCATTCTTTGTAATTATTTCAGATACGGATGCGACTTTTAATTTTTTGGTCAGCATCATGTACACACAATTATTTAATCTGCTGTGTGAAATGGCAGATGATAAATATGGTGGAAGGCTTCCGGTACACGTCAGGTTCTTACTTGACGAATTTGCCAATATAGGCCAGATACCTAATTTCGAGAAGCTGATTGCGACCATAAGATCGCGAGAAATATCGGCTTCTATTATTTTGCAGTCAAAGTCACAGCTTAAGGCTTTGTATAAAGATAATGCGGATACTATCGAAGGAAACTGCGACACAACCTTGTTTTTAGGTGGTAAGGAAAAAACAACCTTAAAAGAAATGGCAGAGATTCTCGGTAAGGAAACAATTGATCTTTATAACACTTCCGATACAAGAGGTAATAACCCTTCAATGGGAATAAATTATCAGAAGACCGGAAAAGAGTTAATGAGCCAGGACGAGATTGCAGTCATGGACGGCGGCAAATGTATATGTCAGCTTAGAGGCGTGAGACCTTTTCTCTCAAATAAATATGATATTACAAAGCATAAAAGATACAGGGAACTGTCCGATTATGACAAAAAGAATGAATTTGACATAGAATATTATGTCAGTCATTATGGTATCGCCGAAGTACATGAAGACGATGAAGTAGATGAAGTTTTCGATGCCGGCGAGATCAAAGAATAAGGTCGGGTCAATTTGACCCGAGGTTACAACTAAATATTGAGAGCCGGATTCCCCGGTTAGGTAAGCACATAAATCATGAGATTTACGTGCTATTTTTTTGCCCTTTTTCAGTCAAAAAACAAACAAAAATAAAGAGAAAGGATAAGAGAGCCGGGGAGATTTGGGGCAGTCCCCACCGGCCCTCATGGAAAATGCGATGGAATTCTTTACCACTGCGATCGATGGACTCAAAGTTGTTGTTACCGCCATTGGCGGAGGTGTTGGTGTTTGGGGTGTAATTAACCTTCTTGAAGGTTATGGTAATGATAACCCGGGTGCCAAGTCACAAGGTATGAAACAGCTTATGGCAGGAGCGGGTATCATAATTATTGCTCAGACGGTGATTCCACAGCTTACAACATTGTTCTCATAAGAGGATAAATGGAAGCGATTCTTGATAAAATCACCGAACTAATAAAAGGAATATTGGAAGGCTGGATTATGACAAACCTTGAAGGCATGTTTACCGACGTAAATGAAAAAGTCGGGACCATAGCCGGAGAGGTTGCCCAGACTCCCAGTTCATGGAACAGTACGGTATTTGACCTGATAGAACAGCTTACGGATACGGTAATAATACCGATAGCGGGCTTAATTATATCGTACGTTCTAATCTATGAACTAATCAGTATGGTTATTGATAAAAACAACATGCATGAGTTTGATTCAGGTATGTTTTTTAGATATTTAATGAAGGCATGTGTGGCAGTAATGCTTTTATCAAAAACTTCGGATATTGCGATGGCGATATTTGATGTCGGAAGTTACATGGTAAATCAGGCATCATTGGTAATCACCGGAGCAACCACGTTGGATGTGGGTTCAACAATACAAACGTTGTTTACTTCACAACTTAGCACAATGAGTATTGGCGAATTGGTAAGTCTTGGCATGGAGTCCATGGTTGTCAGCTTCTGTATGAAAATCATGAGCGTCCTTATCACCGTCGTCTTAGCAGGACGTATGATAGAAATTTACCTTTATGTATCGGTGGCACCTGTTCCGTTTGCAACAATGACAAACAAGGAATGGGGATCAATAGGAAACAATTATTTGAAGGGCTTAATAGCACTGGCATTCCAGGGATTTTTCATAATGGTATGTGTAGCTATATATTCAGCTCTTGTGGCAAGTGTTGCGGTATCTGATAACCTGCACTCGGCATTATGGCAGGTAGCATCATATACGGTTATTCTTTGCTTCTCATTATTTAAAACGGGATCAATTTCCAAATCGATTCTGAACGCACATTAAAGGAGGAAACTAATGGCTATATCAGTACCGGTGCCAAAGGATTTAAGCGGTATAAAGCAGAAGGTGGCACTTAATTTAACCAAAAGGCAGCTTATATGTTTTTCAGCTGCGGCGCTTAGCGGAATTCCTCTGTACCTTACAACAAGAAAACCATTAGGGACGGAAGTTGCTGCATTACTTATGGTAATGGTTATGCTTCCGTCGTTCTTTCTTGCAATGTACCAGAAGGATGGATTCCCGGCAGAAAAGATAGCATATTTTATGTTTCGGCAAAAAGTATTATTACCGGGCATAAGGCCTTATAAATCAGAAAATCTGATATTAAGGCTTGAAAGAATTGAAAAAATGAAGAAGGAGGTGGAATACCTTGAATCTAAATCTATTAGTGGGAAGCGGCTTAACGATAAAGGAAAAACTGCGACTAAGGGAATTAAAACAAAGACTGGCAGTCGCGGACATGCCAGACAATAAGCCGACGACTTCGCAGAAAACCATCACATTTGAAAAAATGTATCCGGATGGTATATGTCATGTTAAAAAGGGTTTTTACACAAAGATGGTTGAGTTTTTTGATATTAATTATGATCTTCTTGACCTGGATGAGCAGGTGGATGTTCTTGGAATGTATTCTAAATTCCTTAACTATTTTGATCCGTCGATAAGATGTGAACTCTTCCTATTTAACAGACATGTAAATGAGGAAATGTTAAAGTCGAGGTTCGACATACCAATGCAGGGAGATGCGTTTGATGATATCAGGGAAGAATTTTCCGAGATGTTAAAGACGTTATCTGCAAAGGGAAATAACGGAATTATAAAGTCCAAGTTTATCATTTTTGGCTGTGACTGCATAGATTATAATGATGCGGTTCAGAAATTAAATAATATAGAGATTGATGTCATAAAGAATCTTCGTGATCTTGGCACCAATGCAAGACCGGTAGACGGTAAAGAGAGGCTCCGTATTCTGTATGAGTATTTTAATCAGAGTACAATGGAGCCTTTTACTTTTTCTTTCGGGAAACTGAAGGAATCAGGAAAATCGGAGAAAGATTATGTGGCTCCGCCCGGATTTGATTTCAGGTATCCGTCAAGGTTTAGAAGCGGCAAGATGTTCGGCTCATGCTTTTATCTTGATATTCTGGCTCCAAAGTTTACGGATGAATTGGTGAAGAAACTTCTTGATATTGATGACAACTTAACCATTACGATGCATATGCAGACAATGGATCCGGTAAAAGCAATAAAGATGTTAAAGGGTGCTCTTTCCAATATTCAGAAAACCAAGATTGATGAACAAAAGAAAGCTGTTCGTGCCGGATACGACATGGATATACTTCCGACGGATATCGTAACGTATGAAAAGGATACACTTGAACTTCTCGATGACCTTAATACAAGTAATCAGAAGATTATAAAGATGACTTTTCTTATTACGTGCTTCGGGAAAACGAAGAAGGAACTGGATAATCTTACACAGCGTGTCTCGGGTATTATTCAGCAGGCAAACTGCAGCTTAAAGAATCTTCAGTACCTTCAAGAACAGGCTCTTATGGCATCAGCGCCTATCGGTATTAATGAAACCGGAATAGAGAGAAATCTTACAACAAAGAGTACGGCGATACTTATTCCGTTTAACACACAGGAACTCTTCATGGGAGGTCAGTCGTTATATTACGGATTAAATGCATTATCCAATAACATGATTATGGCAGACCGAAAGAAACTGCGTACACCAAACGGTGTAATACTTGGAACTCCCGGTTCCGGTAAATCTTTTTCAGCAAAGAGAGAGATTCTTGGAAGCTTTCTTGTAACAAGAGATGACATTTTGGTATGTGATCCCGAGGGTGAGTATTTCCCTCTTGTAAAGGCACTCGGTGGCCAGGTAGTAAAGCTTGCGACCAATTCGAAGGATTATCTTAATCCCATGGATATTCAGCTTAGTCATAAAGGTGACAGGGAAGCATTGAAATTAAAGTCAGACTTTCTTATTACACTTTGTGATGCAATAGCAGGCGGAGAAAAGGGCTTACAGAACGACGAGAAGGGTATTATCGATGAATGTATCAGAGAACTTTATGAGGACTATTTCGAAAATCCAATACCGGAAAATATGCCTATTCTTGAAGATCTGTACAATGCCCTTTTAAAGTATGAGCCTAAACACGTAGCTGCGGAACTTGCGCAGGACGCAAAAAAGAAGGCAGTCAGAATTGCCAATTCACTTGTGTTATACGTAAACGGTTCGCAGAACTATTTTAATCACAGAACTAATGTGGATTCGCAGAATCGTATTGTTTGTTTTGATATAAGGGATCTTGGAAATCAGCTTAAGGAACTTGGAATGCTAATAGTCCAGGATGCGGTATGGAACAGAGTTTCAATTAACCGTGAGAGACGAATAGCGACAAGGTACTATTGCGACGAATTCCACCTTCTCTTACGTGATAAGCAGACAGCGCAGTATTCCGTGGAAATATGGAAGCGATTCAGAAAATGGGGAGGAATTCCTACAGGACTTACTCAGAATGTCGGCGACTTCTTAAGATCGGAAGAGATTGAAGGAATCCTTGGTAACTCGGATTTTGTGTATCTTTTGAACCAGAATGCAAAAGATCAGTTAATACTTGCGGATAAACTTGGTCTTTCGGAAAGTCAGCTTAAGCACGTACGTAATGCCGAGGCAGGATGCGGACTTATTCTATTTGATAACGTGGTTATTCCCTTCAGGGATCAGTATCCGAAGGATACAAAGACTTACGCAATCATGAATACCAAGCCTGAAGAGGCAGTTCAGAAAAAAGAGGAATAATGAATGGCAGACAGAGAATTTATGGGACGTGACGGTCCAAAGAAGGAGGCTGCAGGGCAGCCTTCCAAGAAAGGTCAGAGATTATATAAGGAATTTGCCGGAGAAACGGAAGGTTATAAACAGTCTTTTGCATCCGGAGCCGACACTAATATATCGGTAAGCACTGATAAATCGGAAATCATTGGAAGTGTCGGAACTTCTGCAGACTCCGTATCCGGAAAAGGAAAAATACCGGAAAAAGGTGATATCAAAGCGCAGTCAAAGAAAGCCCAGAGGGCAAAAATGCAGCGGGAATATCATCTTGAAGAAAAGACTAATCCTAAGACCGGGGAAAAGAGTATTGAACTTGTCAGTAATAAAAAAGGCAAGGGAAAGAAAGGTTCCGGTAAAGGTATTAATGTCCAGAATCTTGCAACGTATTCATTTACGGGAGCATTACGAAAAGGTAAAGACATAGTTGATTCAAGTATATCGGTTGATGCTGATGACAATGCCGTATCGGAAGATATTGTTAAAAAATCCGAAGTGGGATTGATTACGACAAAGAAGATATACAGACATTTTGTTCCAACACATCATCGTGCAGTGCATTCACGTGGCATACCCTCAACAGTTAAGAGAAAACCTATTCCGAAAGAAATGAGAAAACAGGGAATCGCAGAGAGAAGCGGATATTCAGTAGAAAATGATTTTACCGGGCCGTCGAAAAAAAGCTCAAGTTCACATTTTGCTAATGAAGAAGCAAAAAAGAGACTGCAAAAGGGGCGAATCAAACGAGAGTATGTAAAAGCCCGCAGTAAAAAAGCATCGGCGCAGTCGGCTGCAACATATGCAAGGCAGGCAGTTCAGAAGGCAACGGAAGTAGCAAGAAAGTTAATCGAGATAGCGAAAGCCAATATTGGAACAATAGGTATATTTGCCGGAATCGGAATGATTTTTCTTATGCTTTCGTCAGCAGTGACATCGTGCGGTGCGATGCTCGGGGCAGGTGCAAGTGAGATAGTAGGCTGCTCTTATCAGTCGGAACCGGCTCAGATGGACGGTGCTGAGGATTCATTCAGACTTAAGGAACTGGAACTTCAAAAGACTATCAATAACATTGAAACCGATTATCCCGGTTACGATGAATATAATTATGTGCTTGATGAAATTGAGCATGATCCTTTCGTATTGCAGAATTATTTGTCAGCGAAATATGTGACCTTTACGGCGGATGGGGCTGAAGCGGACATACAGTCAATTTTTGATGAAATGTATACATTAACGACAACGCCCAGAACGGAAACAAGGACCAGAATAGTTACGAAGATAGGAATTGACGAGTACGGCAATGAGTATGAATACGAGGAAGAGGAAGAATATGAAGTAACAATTCTTGATGTTTATCTTACAAGAAAAGATTTGAAGGAATTAGTAACAGAGAAGCTAAACAGCGATGAACTTAGCATTTTTGAAGCACTTGATACGACAAAGGGAGCACTGCAGCGTTTTTATACGCCGCTTGACTGTGACTGGTATAACCAGATTTCATGCTATTACGGTTATCGTATAAATCCTATATCAGGCGAAGAGCAGTTCCACAGAGGTATTGATATAGCGGTAGCGGAAGGAACCGAAGTTTATGCATCAATCACCGGTACCGTAAAAGAAACAGGATATGATGAAGGCGGTTACGGCAATTACATTGTTATATCAAACAGTGAAGGCTACGAATCAAGATATGCGCATTTATCTGTTATTTCTGTATCTGAGGGTCAGAGCATAACACACGGCGATTTAATTGGTAAGACCGGAAATACGGGAGCTTCTACAGGCTCACATTTGCATCTTGAATGCTTGTATAACGGAGAATACTATAATCCGCTTTTCTATTATGAAAATGGTAACGGTTCTATATACGGAACAACTGATCCGATTGGTGGAAGCGGAGATGTGGCAGCATTAATTGATGAAGCGGAAAAATATCTTGGATATCCCTATGTATGGGGAGGCTCCACACCGGAAACCAGCTTTGACTGTTCGGGATTTGTATGCTGGGTTTATACAAACTCGGGATACGCGGATTTACCGAGAACAACAGCGCAGTGCATTTATAACAAGTGTGAAAAGATTGATGCATCAGAAGCGAGAGCCGGAGATCTTATTTTCTTTACGGGAACGTATAACTCCGGTAATCCAGTATCACATGTCGGTATATATGCCGGAAACGGACAGATGATTCACTGCGGTAATCCTATTAAATATGCATCAGTGAATACGTCATACTGGCAGAGTCATTTTTATGCTTATGGAAGACTTCCTGTTACAGAAGATTAGGAGGCGACATGACAATAGAACGACTTGAAAAAGAAATATCCAAAGTCGATGAACAGATTCAGGCTTTGGTAGCCAGGCGAAAAGACCTGGTGGATCAGAAAACAATGGCGGAAGATGCCGCCAGCATAAAGGTAATAAGAAAACTTAAAATCTCGCCCGAGAAGCTGCAGTTATTAAACAAGCTTTCTGAGGACGAGATTTCTCGTTTATTAAGACAAAAAGAAGAGGAGAGATTTAATCATGATATTAAACAAAGTAATTAAAAAGGCAGGTGTAATTGCACTTGCCGGAGTACTTGGAGCAACACCGGTTGCGATGCTCGGTTTTTCAGCAGTAGAAGCAGTTGCAGCTACGGAAAGCACAATGGATGTATCAGGAAATGATATTCAAAATGATACGGAAATAGAAGTTATTCCTATTTCGGAAGAGGAGCCGATACCTACTCCTTCTCCTGAGCCAACACCTACTCCGGAGTCCGCACCGGAATGCACTTGTACAAGCAGATGCGACAAAAATCATGTTGATAATGATTGCCCGGTCTGCTCAGCTGAATATACAAAGTGTGAGTATGTAAATCCTTATGTGCAGATTACTATTTCGCCGGATGCAGGATGGTATACGGATTCGGCAAGAGTGAGGGTTAGTGTAAAGGACACAAAAGACAGTGGCAACTTTACCATTTATTCAGTGGAAGCAAAGATTGGTCAGAACGGAACCTGGACAGATATTACGGATGATATGTATATCGATGTATCCGAAAACTGCACGGTATATGTAAAGGTAACGGATTCAAACAATATCACTTACGAAAAGAATAAGGCAATTAAATGTTTCGATGTTACAAAGCCTACATTCAATGCAGCAGTAAATGACGGAACCTTAACAGTCCAGGCTTCTGACACTCAGTCGGGCGTAAAGGCTGTGTATGTAAACGGTTATGAATATACAGACCTTACAAACGGCACATTAACAATAAGGTTACAGTCATTTGATGCATCATATGAATATTTCTCAATATCCGTAATGGATAATGCCGGAAATGTATCGGATACATGCAAGGTGAAAAATCCATATTATACACCTGATGGAGAAAAAAGCGATAAGCCACAGCTTCCCGTTTCGGCAACTCCTACAAATCCGACTTCTGCACAGGCAACGGTAACGAGTCATGTAAATACCGATGCTTCCGGTAATACTACAGCTGATACAGCTATGAGTATTGCAGAACAGAAAAAGCAGGCAATGGCAGATGCCGATGCGGCTGAGGCAAATGAGACTGCTGAAAATCAGGAAGCGTCGTTTACCGGCAGAGAATTCTATACAATTCAGACCGATACGGAAAAAGTGTTTTACCTTATCGTTGACCGTGAAGGAGAGGAAGAGACTGTGTACTTCCTTACAGAGATTAGCGAAAACGATCTTTTGAATGTTACAAGTGATAATTCAAACACACTTCCGATGAACAGTGTTGGTGCAGAATCGGCTATTCCGGTTGAAGCTGATAAGGAAGAAGTCATTGATGAAGAAAAACCTGTGGTTGATGATTCAAATGCAACAAATATCAAGGAAGATCCCGAAGCGGATATGACAGTAGAAATTCCTGAGGATGTTGTTGAGATAAAAGAAAATGAAGGAATTCCTTTGGCAGGATGGGTTGTTCTTGGCATTATCGGTGTCGGATTTATTGCAGCGGTATATTACTTCAAAATAGTAAAAAAGAAGGACGAGAGCTTTCTTGATGAGGATGATGACCATACTTCAGACGAAGCTCCGGCAATGATCGAGGATGAGATTATTGATGAAGAAGTAGAGGATTACTTCGATGACGAAGACGCTGAGGAACAGGACGAATTCCTTGATGGATACGAGGAGAGAGACTGATGCAGTTAGTTATAGCGGAGAAACCGAGTGTGGCACAGTCTATCGCAAAGGTACTTGGTGTAACCGGCAGGAATGACGGCTATATGGAAGGCGGTAATTATATTGTTTCATGGTGCTTCGGGCACTTAATAGAATTATCGGAACCTGACAAATATGGCGACAGATGGACGGGGAGCTGGACTTATGAGTCCCTTCCCGTAATACCCGGGAAATTCAAATATGAAGTAAGTTCAGGTGTCAGAAAGCAGTTTAATGTTCTGAAAAAACTAATGAATGATTCCAGGGTGACGAGTCTTGTATGTGCAACCGATGCCGGGCGAGAGGGAGAACTTATTTTCAGACTTGTATATAACCAGGCAGAGTGCAAGAAACCGTTTTACCGGTTATGGATTTCATCAATGGAAGAATGTGCCATAAAAGAAGGCTTTAGTAATTTAAGACCGGGAAGAGAGTTTGATAATCTGTATGCTTCGGCGCTTTGCAGACAGCAGGCAGACTGGCTTGTCGGAATTAACGGTACAAGATTATTTACGGTTTTGTATCGTGGAAAAGTATTAAGAGTTGGGCGTGTAATGACGCCGACACTTGCTATGGTGGTAGACCGGGAAGTGGAAGTTAAGAACTTCAAACCGGTTCCATATTATCAGGTGGAAATTGAGGTTGGCAATAATAAGGCAGTATCCGCAAAAATCCAGACAAAGGATGAAGCGGACAGGTTAGCAGGAGCAGTTCAAGGAAGAACTGCTCTTGTTTCGTCAGTAGAGAAAAAGGAAAAAGTGGTGATGCCACCCAAACTTTATGACCTTACAAGTCTTCAGCGTGATGCAAACAGACTGTATGGATTTACGGCGAAAAAGACTCTTGATTGTACACAAAACCTTTATGAAAAAAGGCTTGTCACATATCCGAGAACCGATGCAAGGTACCTGACGGATGATATGGGAGAGACTGCAAAAAATATTATCAAATCCATGAGAAAAATTTTGCCTTTTATCAATCCATTTGATACGGATGAGCCTGATACGAGAAGGATTCTTAATTCCTCAAATGTATCGGATCACCATGCCATTATTCCAACGGTGGAGATGGCGGGCAGTGAGTGCTCACGAATTAACGCACTTCCGGATGATGAGAAGAAAATACTATATCTCATCGCAGAAAGGCTTTTGACGGCGGTTATGGAGCCTTACAGATATATGTCGGAAACCATAACACTTAATGTTGCTAATACGGATTTTTCGTTTACCGGAAAAGAAGTTATTAATGGCGGATGGCATATGCAGGAAGAATTATTCCGGTCAGATATGAAGGTTAAGAACGATGAAGATAAGGAATTTGACGGAAATGATTTTGATGAAAGGCTTACAAACCTGAAGGAAGGAATGAATCTAAAAATCCAGGAATCAAAGGTTTTATCGAAAGAAACAAAGCCACAAAAACGCTATACGGAAGATACACTTCTTTCAGCAATGGAGAGAGCCGGAGCCTCTGAAATGGTAGCCGATGTGGAAAGAAAAGGTCTTGGAACACCGGCAACGAGGGCCGAGACAATCGAAAAGCTTGTGAGAAGTGGTTACGTACGGAGAGAAAAGAAAAATCTGGTACCGACAGATGACGGAATGAAGCTTATTACAGTTTTGCCGGAAATTATAAAGAGTCCGAAGCTTACATCGGAGTGGGAGAATACGCTCTCGATGGTGGCGAAGGGTGAATATGCCGCAGATGTTTTTATGCTCGGTATCGAAACGATGGTTAAAGAACTAATCAGACAGTATGAAGGTGTAAAGGAGGAAAAGAATAACATGTTTGGTTCTGAGAATGCAATTGGAAGCTGCCCGAAGTGTGGCGGCGATATTATGTGGGGCAAGTATGGCCCGTATTGTTCGGAAAGATGCGGAATGAGTCTGAAAAAGGCTTTTGGAAGAGATCTTTCCGAAGCAGAGGTTAAGGATCTTTTGGCAGGAAGGAAGATTCTGATGCACGGTCTTAAGTCGAAAAAGGGTGGTAATTATGATGCGTACCTTATTCCGGACGGAGTAGGTGAGTATTCATATACAAACAAAGACGGGGAAGAAATGACCGGTTATCAGTTCAAATTTAAGATGGAATTTCCAAAAAAGAAGGAGGATTAGCTATGTATTTTGAGTCAATGAAAAAGGGCGGGATTAAAGCAAAGAAGGCGATTCGCCCGGTAATCGAGCATAAAGATAAACACACAGATGAAGTGCGTTATGTAGTATTTGCAAACAAATTTAATGAGGCTAAGGCCGTAAAAACACGTGGAGGTAATAATTAATGAATTACGAAGAATTTAAACAGGAAATACAGGACAGTATAAAGGATTATCTTTCAG
>JAZLJG010000068.1:0-37068 GCA_045617745.1 Lachnospiraceae bacterium
CAGAATGGGGCGACAAGATCATGGAACTTATGGCAACAGTTGACTCATACATTCCTGATCCTCAGCGTGATACAGATAAGCCTTTCCTTATGCCTGTTGAAGACGTATTCACAATCACAGGTCGTGGTACAGTTGCTACAGGTAGAGTAGAACGTGGTGTTCTTCATATGTCAGACGAAGTTGAAATCGTTGGTATTAAGGAAGAAACACAGAAGTCTGTAGTAACAGGTATCGAAATGTTCCGTAAGCTCCTTGACGAAGCTCAGGCTGGTGATAACGTTGGTGTACTTCTTCGTGGTATTAACAGATCAGACATCGAAAGAGGTCAGGTTCTTGCTAAACCCGGTTCAGTAAAGTGCCACAAGAAATTCACAGCTCAGGTTTACGTATTAACAAAGGATGAAGGTGGACGTCATACTCCTTTCTTCAACAACTATCGTCCTCAGTTCTACTTCCGTACAACTGACGTAACAGGTGTTTGTAACCTTCCTGCAGGTACAGAAATGTGCATGCCTGGTGATAACGTAGAAATGACTATCGAACTTATCCACCCCATCGCTATGGAACAGGGTCTTACCTTCGCTATTCGTGAAGGTGGTAGAACAGTTGGTTCAGGACGTGTTGCTACAGTTATGGACTAATTCGTTAAGATAGGTCAAGTACGTAGTATTTATAAGGGCTTCCGAGATTATCTCGGAAGCCCTTTTTACGGTGAAAAGCAATATGGCGGGAAGGCTGATGAAGTGTGGACTAATTGAATCTTAAGTGAATATATGATATTCTAATCTTTGTTAATGTGGCTTTTGGGAAGAAAAAGGGTCAGAAAGACGAGAGAATAAATTGTCGGAGAGTATGGGATGGCAAAGATAATAGCAATAGGGATTTTTTCAATTTTGTATAGCATTTTTTATGCGATATTTGGACCCATGGTTATAAAACAGGACTTTTCTTTTTCTTCCGAATGCATTCTACCATGTGTAATTTGTTTTGTAATATGCTTTTTGACAGGCAACTTGTTGCTATTCTTTTTGAAGAAGTATAATCCTAAGAGTGAAGAAGGAAATCTTTTACGATGGTGGAATCGACTTGGCGATAACAAGGTTTTGCTTCTTATCTGGCTTCTGATTTTTTTGTCCTGGATTCCCGCTTTTCTTTTACTGTTTCCCGGTGTGTTATCCTATGACACAATTTCCCAAGTGGGCTCTGCACTTGGAACAATCGATAGTAATCACCATCCTATTTTACATACCTGGCTTATCCGTGTGTTTATGAAGTTTGGAATGGTGGCCTTTTCCAGTTATGAAATCGGAATTGGCCTTATGTCATTGCTCCAGATGATTTTGCTGAGTTTTGCTCTTGCATATATGGTTGTTTTCTTGAAGAAGCAGAGCGTTCCGTTGCCCTTTGTGGTTGGAACTTTTGTGATGTCTTCACTGTGGTTTTTGAATTCCTGCATGGCTGTTTCAATCATAAAAGACACATTGTTTTCTGCTTTTTTTGTATTGTTTGTCTGCTTGTTTACAGAGTTGGTGCGTTGTCCTAAGGAATTCTGTCACAACAAGAGGAAGCTTATCTTTTTCCCGCTGATTACTTTTTTGATGTGTGCATTCAGAAATAACGGTATTCATATATATGTTTTTTGCATAGTTTTCCTGTTTGTTTTGAATTGTGCCAAGAAAGAAAAAATAAAGAGTTATTTGAAATTACTGGTGATAATGATTATTCCGGTGATTGTTTTCAAACTGTATACAGGTCCCTTTTTTAAAGAAATAGGAGTAGAGCAGGGACAGGTAAGAGAAGCTCTTTCTGTGCCGATTCAGCAGTTGCAGAGAGTTGCTGTATACAGGTGGGATGAACTGTCTGATGATCAAAAACAGAAGATGGATTATTATATTGATAATTTGCTTTGGCGTGATTGGGAACCGGGAAGAAAGTATTCCCCTTGTTTTGCAGACCCGGCAAAAAGTTGTTTTTACTCCGAACATTATAATAGCAGCCCGAAAGATTTTTGGAAGTTTTATTTAAGTACAGGGGGACAGTTTACCAAAGAATATATAGCGGCCTTTTTGTCGAACACAGTGGGCTATTGGTATCCGGGATTTACTAATTTTTCATATGTGGAGATAGAAAACTATGATCCTTCGGTGTATGTTGAACCATTGGAGCGGAAAAGCTTATTGAATTCGTCGTGGTTAAAGAAATACTATGAAAGCGTGTGCACTTCGGCTTTTTGGAGGGAAACACCGGTTTTAAGGTTCTTTTTCATACCAAGTTTTTCAATATGGATATTGCTGTTAACACTGATTTTGACTTGGGGAGGAAAGGATTTTATTTCGGGGAAATTGCCGATTTTTTTGCCCTTTATAGGAACGATGGGAATTATTTTTTTGGGCCCGATGCCGTCATTCAGGTATTCCTGGCCATTCTATCTGATTCTTCCCATTTTCTTTATAGTGCTGGTAGCAAAGCATCCGGAAGAAGAGGAAAGAGAATGCTCATAGTAATGTTTTGCTCGGAGGAGAAGAGTTATGTTTGTTGATAAATTGAAATTATTCCTTGAAAAGTGGCATTTGGGACTGCTTATTTTTGCGATTGTTTTGGCTGCAGTGTTGCGTGGCATTGGACTTGGATGGGGAATGCCGGCAGGCAATCTTCATCCGGATGAGTGTATTGTTTTTTCAGAAGCGTATCAGCATGCTTTGGACCATAGTTTTGAGGTTCGGCAATATTACAGACCTAACCATGTTACTGTCAAAATGAATACTCTTTTGTATATGGGTATTCAGGAATTGTATTTTGAACCACAGGGATACTCCGATTTTGCAACAAACTATAGCGAACACTTCGCTCTTTTTACAGTTGCTTCCAGAGCGATTACGCTCTTATTCGGCGTGGGAACGGTGATTCTTGCATATCTGATAATGTTACACTTGGGCAAGACACAAGCGCTGTTTGCCAGTTATCTTTTTGCGGTTTTTCCTTCTTTCATAGAACATTCCCACTATATTACTCCTGATATTCCGGTCCTCTTTTTTATGATGGCCGTTTTGCTGTTTGCATTGAATTATTTGAAAAATCCATCCAATGCAAAACTGTTTGGAATGGCTTTTTTTACAGCGTTGGCCTTTTGCGAAAAATATCCCGGAATATATGGTTGCGTCATAATAGCTGCAGCGGTTATTCTGACATATATAAAGAAACCGTGGGAGATTGTAAAGAAGGGTCTTTTGGCGATCTGTTTTGTTCTGGCCGGAATCATAGCAGTGTCTCCAATTCTTTTGGTAGATTTAAGAACAGTTTTGGAAACGATGGCAGGGCAGAACAAACAGTATCATCTTGGGGCTGATGGTTTAAATTTTGGGCAAACAGTGGTTTTTTACTGTAAGATGATTCTTTCTCATTTGGGACTTATTCTGTCTTTGTGTTCTGTCTACGGCTTGATTAAGATATTTAAAAAGGATAGTAGAAAAGCTGTTTTGTTTATTGTCTTTTTTGCTTATCTGATACCCATTTCCATGCTGAAGATTCATTGGGAAAGATATACAATACCGTTGTACGCAGTATGCCTTTTACTTGGTGCTTTTGGAATATTTGAACTTTTGGAAGATATAAGTCCGCTATTGTCGAGAAAAAAGATTTGTTATGCGGCAGTATGGTTAATTCTTCTGCTTTTACCCTTGGGAAGTCTGGCTTCCGGTGCTTTGGCTTTTACGGGAAAATTTCTGGCACCGGATAGCAGAATTTACCTTCAGAGTGTGTTTGAAGAGATGAATATTTCAAAAGATAATACAGCTTATGATTGCAATACGCCTTTAGATCCCGGTGGCTTTTACGGCGCTTTCTGCAATTTCGAGGGTGCAGATCCGGCGAAGTTTATGTATGGCAGAGTCCAATATGTTATGACGTCTTCAGCTCAAAGGGATTTGTATCTTCAGGGAGATCCGGAAATCTACGGATGGATAGCTAATTTTTATAATAAACTGGATGAAGAATACAGCCTGATTTACCAGTTCCCGGTGGAAAATCCGGAATGCTATTTTCTGGAAATCAAAAACATATGGCGTTCTGCAAAGTGTGTGTACCATTATCTGAAAGGCGCAGCAACCGGATACGAAATAAGGCTTTATCAACTGCATTAAACAATATTCGAAGTTTTTTGCTTCAATGGAGGTAAATAAGTGGACAAGATAGCTGTTTTAATCCCTTGTTATAATGAGGCTGAAACAATTGCAAAAGTAGTGGATGATTGGAAACAGGCTCTTCCTGAGGCTGTTGTTTATGTATATAACAATAATTCTACAGATGATACTGCTTCTATCGCAGAGGCACATGGGGCAGTAGTCCGAAATGAGTTCAAGCAGGGCAAAGGAAATGTTATCAGAAGAATGTTCCGTGAGATTGATGCGTACTGTTACATTATGGTAGACGGTGATGATACGTATCCGGCGGGATGTGGTAGGGAAATGGCCGATCTTGTTCTGAATAAGAACGTTGATATGGTAATCGGAGACCGTCTTTCTTCCACGTATTTCAAAGAAAACAAACGGTTATTTCACAATTTCGGAAATTCCTTTGTGCGCGGAAGTATAAATATGTTGTTTAAATCGGACATTAAAGATATTATGACGGGATACAGAGCTTTCAGCTATCTCTTTGTAAAGTCATTTCCGGTGCTTTCTGAAGGGTTTGAAATAGAAACGGAAATGACAATCCATTGTCTGGACAAGAACATGTCCACGGCTAATGTTGTGGTTGATTATCGTGACAGGCCGAATGGAAGTGTGTCTAAACTTAATACTGTTTCGGATGGTATAAAAGTTATCGGAACGATTGTTAAACTATATAAAAACTATAAACCGCTGGCCTTTTTTGGCCTGGTGTCCGCTGTTTTGGCAATTATTTCCATAGTGGGATGTATTCCTGTTCTGGCGGGTTATTTTGCTACCGGTTTAGTGGCAAGATTTCCTACACTGATTGTTTGTGGATTCGTATTTATTGCTGCATTGATATCCTTCTTCTCGGGACTTCAGCTTCAGACCATTAAACAGCAAAACAGACAGAACTTTGAATATCGCCTTTTGGAGGTCTTAGAAAGGATGAATAAGTAGACTGGCCAACCGGAAAGCCTTAAATTCGTCTGTATACTTAATACATTTTTAAGTAATCTGAAAGCTTTATTATATCGTACGTAAAACCGCAAAATCTTCTTTTAACTGTGCTATATTCTCAATGAAAGTACAAAGAAAGGAGATTTTTTTATGTCAGAAATTAAGATAACAAAAGACAATTTTCAGAAAGAAGTATTAATGTCGAATAAACCTGTAGTGGTGGATTTTTACGCACCCTGGTGTGGACCCTGTAAGATGCTGGGACCGGTGCTGGAGGATTTTGCGAAGGAGTACGAAGGAGAATTCTTTGTAGGTAAGGTAAACATTGATGAGCAGGGAGAGCTTGCGGCATCCTACGGAATAATGAGTGTACCCACCATTAAGGTATTCAAAAAAGGGCTGGTTACCGCTACAGCTCTTGGCTTTCAGACAAAAGAAGAAATCTTGAAGCTTATCGGGTAACGAATATGAAGAAAAGAATAGCTTTTTTTGATGCCAAAGAATATGATATAGCTTCTTTTGAGAAGTCTGAACTTTCAGGAGAGTTTGAATTTAGATTCTATGAGACAAGACTTACGGAGGATACGGTGAACCTTGCAAAGGGTTTTGAAGCGGTTTGTGTATTTGTGAATGACGTGATTGACAAGAAGGTGATAGATGCTCTTTATTCCTATGGCGTAAAACTCATAGCATTAAGATGCGCGGGATATAACAACGTGGATGTGGAATATGCATACGGGAAAATTCAGGCGGTAAGAGTTCCAGCATATTCACCTTATGCGGTTGCCGAACACACTATGGCTCTTTTGTTAACATCCGTAAGAAGAATTCATAAAGCATACATCCGGACAAGAGACTTCAACTTCAGCCTGAACGGCCTTACGGGCTTTGATCTTTATGGTAAAACAGTTGGTGTGGTAGGAACCGGAAAGATTGGCAAAGTATTTGTGAATATATGCAAGGGATTTGGAATGAATGTGTTGTGTTATGACAAATTTCATGAGAAGAACACTTCACTGAATTATGTGTCTCTTGAGACAATCTGGAAGGAGAGCGATATTATTTCTTTTCACTGTCCTCTTACCGATGAGACGATGCATATGGTGAACGAAGAAACCATAGGAAAGATGAAAAAGGGTGTTGTTCTTTTGAACACATCGAGGGGAGCCTTAATAGATTCGGAAGCTCTTTTGGAAGGAATAAAGTCCCGTAAGGTGGGAGCTGCGTGTCTTGATGTTTATGATGAGGAATCGGATGTATTTTTCCGGGACTTTTCGGGTCACATTGTAGAGGACGATACTCTCGCAAGACTTATTTCCATGCCTAATGTGATAGTAACCTCCCATCAGGCTTTCTTAACAAGGGAAGCCCTTGATAACATAGCGGATACAACACTTTCAAATATAAAGGAATTCTTCTCCCAGGGAAGAAGCAGAAATGACATATGCTGTAAATGTTGATTTTTCACGGAAAATTTAATATGCCAAGAGTAGATGAACAGCCTTCGTTATAATGTTATAATCATTATAACGAAGGCTGTTTTAGGAGAGAGAAGGATTATACACGGGCTGATTGTGGAACTTTTCTCTTACAGATTCTGTGATATTGTGAAGCCTGTCGTACGGATAACGAACGGGGCATTTATGATAGTTACAGTTACGGTTTTGTCCGTTCCGCTGGCGCTTCTTCTTAAGAAGATATGTCATATATTTGATAAAAAGGAAAAAGAATGAAAAACAGATTGAAAAAAGCAGGAAAAATATTGCTTTGGGTGTTGGTCGTGCTGGCTGTGCTGGTTCTTTCGCTTATATTCTATCTTAGAACTACCGTTAAAAATCCGGTACGTCTGGATGAGAGGGGAAGGCTTTACAGCGTGGAGTATTGCGGTAACTATGAGGCACCTTTGTTTAAATGGGTAGTAAACCTTATAAAGCCGGTAAAAAACGCAGGATGCACGGTAATGGCAGTATCAAATCAGCAGGGTGAATCCGTTGTACTTAGAAATTACGATCTGGCTCACCCTGACAAAGAGGGAAATCCCACCGGCCTGAATGTAGTGGTAACGTGCAGTCCCCAAAACGGATACAGATCCATAGCAACGGCTGATATGGCCTGGGCATCCTTTGCAGGACTTCCATTTTACGAGGGAGCTTTTGACAGGGGAATATTAAAAAAAGATCTTCTTTGCCTGGCACCATATATGTGTATGGACGGGGTGAATGAAAAAGGGCTTTGTGTGTCTATCCTGGCTCTGGATATTAAGGATGGGGAGCATGCCACTTATCAGACGGATACGGACAAAGAAGATATGATTCTTACCGTTTTAATGCGTCAAATGCTGGATTACTGTAAGGATACGGAGGAAGCGGTGGAACTGGCGAAAAGTGTAAATGTGGTGAATACGCTGGGTTATGATTTTCACCTTATGATAAGCGACGATGAGAAAAACTCCGTGGTCTGTGAGTGGCGTTATGACACATTAACCGTCACCGATACGGATGTGGTAACCAATTTTTATGTGGCATATGAGGACGCTTTCGGCCATGGTTATGACAGATATGAAAAGGCTGAAACGGTGCTGGCGCAAAATAAAGCAGACGGTGAAACCGCCTGCCTTTCGGAAGATAAGTCAAAAGAAGTTTTGATGGAGGTTTCACAGGAATATACCGAGGAAATGACCTCCTATACGCAATACAGTGCAATCTATAACCTCAGCGACAAATCCATGAAGCTGTGGGTTTATCCGGACTACGCAAAGGCCTATGAGTTTTCTTTGGACTGATTGCTTAATTCAAACATACAGGATGCTATCTCGCAAAAATAAGTAACGTCTTTTGTGGTGTCGGGGTAGCATCTTAATATTTTGTCAAGACTCTGCAAATCAAAGTATTCACCCGGAATCATAGGGGGGTAAGGATATGAATCGGAAGGCTCGTTCAGAATCTCGGAGCCGTCACTAAGTGTTACGGTAATTCTTTCCCTGTCTATTTTAACGGATGCTTTTCCCAACTCTTCAAAACAGTGCTTTTCTATGTTGAGGGTTTTTATATTGCAAGGGAAGCTTTCACTGAAAGGTGTATTTGTATAAAGCGTTTCTTTCAGGTCTTCGTGAAGAAGAGACAGCCATTCTGATGGGTAACGGATTTCGGATGCAGGTTCTTTTTCATTGTGAAGAAAACCGTATTCGTCAGCTTTTTCCTGAAAACCGCAGGCGCTACAGAAGATGGTATCCGTATCCTTAGTAAGAATCGAGTAGTGTTTATGGCATTTGGGGCAGGTATAAAGAACATTTTCCAGACCTTCTATGCAGTTGCCGTTTTTAAAAGGTATTTTTTTTGATTCCTGCCACTGGTATTCATTGAAGGAAAGTGCTTCGTTGACTTTTTGGTATATGTCATCGGCAGACATTGTTTTTAAATCATTTGCGTCAAGAAGCTTATAGATGTCAGTATGTATTTCACCTTTTCTTATGACTTTTGACCACTTGGGGTTTGTAAGGTAGGCTCCGTTAAGCTTAGCAACGTAAATATCGCTTTTTAAGAATTTAAGGAATTTTCCGGTGGCAGCGGGAAGGTACGTGCGTCCACCGGCAAGGGTACATACTCCCGTAGGGAAAAGACACAGAATCTTTCCGGCAGATGTTACTGCTGCGCAGTTTGTCATGTCGCTTAAGGTAGTACGAAACTGCATTTTGTGCACCGGCTTAAGGCTTTTAATGAACCATCCGAAGGAAATGGAGTGGTACATGGCGTCACTTATCATGAAAGTGATTTTCTTTTTGGTGGCACCGCCTACAAGAAACTGGTCGTATTTGGACATATGGGTGCCAAGAACAACGGCGGGACCTTTTGCCCCTTTCAATTCGTTCCGAATATATGTATTTTTAATGAGAAATGAGTTATAAATAAAAGCGACTGCTTTTGCGATGCCATAAGTAATGGCGTTGGGTTTTGAATAAGTGCTTTTCATAAAAACCTCCGAAACATGTCTTTAGTATATCACATTCCGATGTCGGAATTTATTATAAGGAGAAGAAAAATGAACAGATCGGTAACAGTAACAAAAGGGGAAAAGGCCGGATTTTTAACAATGGCTTCCGCCACCAATATTGTGTTTTCATTTAAAAATGTATATTATCTTGTGTTTTTAACAAACGTATTGATGATAGATGTAAAGATGGCGGGCATTATCGTGGCTCTGGGAACAATATGGGATGCGATAAACGATCCTCTTCTGGGACTATGGGTGGCGAATCATAATTTTAAAACAGGAGAGAAGGTTCGCCCGCTTCTATTGTATGCTTCACTTCCCTGGGCACTTATGCTGGTGCTTCTTTTTTCTGATTTCAAGCTTTCAAAGACACTTACCATTGTGGTATGTATGCTTTTGTATTTTGTTTTTGAAGCATGCTACACACTTGTGGCAATTCCCTATACGGCTATGCCTTCCATGGCAAGTGCAAGGGATGAAGACCGTAAATCCATAAATGCATTCAGAGGCTTTGGAGCAGGCTTGGGAAGTGGCATAGGAACCGTTGCGGTTACTCCTCTTGTAAAGCTTTTCGGAGGCCTTAGCGGTGAAGACAAGATTATCGGAACAAATGATGCCGGAGCATTGTTTTTAACGGCTCTTGTGATGGGTGTGCTCTGCCTTGTGGGAAGCCTTACCCATTATTTCACCACAAAGGAGCGTGTTCAGCCCATGGAGGATGATGTCGAGGATAAAATGTCTCTTTGGAAGGCATACAAATACCTTTTTTCCACTAAAAGCTGGGTTTTGAATGCGGCTTATTTTGTATTCTATTGTCTTAACAACGTAATTACGATGACGATTATTTCTTATTATGCTTCGTATATAAGCGGTAATTCGTCACTCGCAACCCCCATATTGGCGGTTTATATGGTAATGTACGTTCTTTTCTCTCTTCTTACACCGAAGATAGATGACAGACTTGGTCGAAAGAAAATGGTTGCCCTTTCCCTTTTGGTGCAGATAGTGGGAAAGATTCCGTTTTTGATTAATCCATATTCTTTGGTCTTTGTAATGATTAATGCGGCAAGCCTTGGAATCGGTGGTTCCATGACATTTGTCCTTGCCAGCACCAATAGAAATAACGTAACGGAGATACTTGAAAGGAAGAGCAAAAAGAGAATGGATTCCATGGTGGCTTCCGGTGAAAATCTTATTGTAAAGCTTGCAGAGGCGGGAATGCAGTATCTTATCACTATTGCTTTGGGAATCGCAGGCTTTAATGCGGCAAACGGAATGGCCCAGACTCAGGCTACACGAAGCGTTATATGCCTTTTGATGGGATGGGTACCTGTGATAATAAGTGCGGTTTCGCTTCTGATAGTTTACAGATTACCGAAGGTTATGGAGAAAGAACAGAACATGTAACCGTAAACAAAATTTCTTTACAGATTATAGGGGGATAAGGTATAGTACCACTTGGGGAATGACTTGAATGTATAAGGAGTTATGGTATGAAAAGAAGATTGTTGTCAGTTGTGCTGGCAATGACACTTGCCGTGTCATTGTATTCATGTGGCGCAGAGGAAAAACAACCGTTAACATCAACGGTTGAAGAAACAACGGAAAGAACTGTTGAATTAGTTCAGATTGAAGAGAGCAACACTGAGACGGAACAGGAAATTATTGCTGCGGAAGCAGAGCCTGAAAAGGAGATTGAAAGCCTGCCGGAGCAGCCTTCAGAGGACACTGATGCAGTTACCATCGGGGAAAGGCCACTTGTAATAGGAACGGTGGAAGGCAATACATATACGAACGGATTCTTTGGGATAGAATGCAGTCTTGATGAAAGTTGGACTATGATTCCCAGAGAGGTTCTTATGGAAGCATCGGGCTTGGCTGAAGATGTACTTAATGAGGCTGCGGAGGATGTTTCAGGAGATGTGCCCCAGATGCATACATCAGCGGAAATGATGGCCAGTTCCGGATTGATGGATTCTATTATGGTAACAATAGTAGCCGGTGACGGAAATGACGAAGAGAACAGCGGCCTTTTTGAAAGCGGAATGGATTATACGCAGGCCAACGAGGAACTTAATGCCTATTTCGGAGAAATGGCAGAAGCATTTCAGGCAATGGGACTGGATGATTTCAGGTCAGAAGTCGGGGAATGCGAAATTGCCGGATACAATGCCACATTCATGAAATTTTCCGGCAGTTACAATATGGAAGAGGAAGGCTTTTCAATGAACTTTTCTTTCTATGAAAAGGTTGTAATGATTCAGAAGGATTCATACATTTTCGGCGTGGTGGCTGTGTCAGCCATGGAAGATATGTGTGATGAATACCTTTCCTATTTCTATTCTGTAGATACCCAGATATAAATGGAAGAATAAAGATTCGGAGAGAAATCTCCGGATCTTTTTGATTTCAACATTGACAAAGCCTTTCTTTGGCCCCAAAATAGCCACTAAAGAATCGTGAAAAGAGGGAGAAAAATGATTCGTGAAATGCGTACTTCCGATTGGGAAGCTGTGAAGGGTATTTTTGAACAGAGTGTTGAAAAAGGAAATGCCACCTTCTGGACCTTTTGCCCGAAATTTGAGGACTGGGATGACTCACATGCCAAAGTGTGCAGGTTTGTGTACGAAACAGACGGAAGGGTTGTGGGATATATTGTTATTTCTCCTCATTCATCGAGGGAATGCTATAAGGGTGTAGCGGAGATTTCTGTCTATATTGATGAAAGGTACAGAGGCAGGGGAATCGGAACCATTCTTTTGACAAAGGTTAAGGAAGAAGCAAGAAAGCAGGGGTACTGGACTTTGTATTCCAATATTTTTTCCGATAACGAGGCAAGTATCAAACTCCATGAAAAGTGCGGATTCAGGGTAGTGGGGACCCGTGACAGGATAGCGAAAAACAAACTGGGAAACTGGCAGTCCACCACAATGATGGAATGGAGAAACGATTACGAGTAGGGGGGTATATGAAGGAGAGGACGCAAAAGAGCCTGGAGCTTTTTGATATTCTTGTGAAAAGAGGGTATTCGAAAAACTTTGCTTATGAGGTGAGCTGCAATCTGAATACGGACTGGACAGCTCAGAGAATGATAGGCTATTTAAGTTATTACAATAATCTTCCCGAGGTGGATATTGCGGATGAGGTTCTGGCCATTTTAAGTGACAGAAACCGGATTATGCAGAAAAAGGAACTGGAAGAGGTTAATGCCAGATGGAACCGGATAATGTGGGAAGGATTCGGAAGCGATGAAGAAGGGGAGGAAGAAAGATGATATCTTTTTCAAGTGATTACAAGACAGGAGCACATCCGAAGGTATTGGAGAAGTTTGTGGAAACCAATATGGAGGTTTTGGGAACCTATGGAGCGGACAAATATTCGGATGAGGCCAAAGAAAAAATAAAGAAAGCATTTAATTGTCCTAAGGGTGATGTGTATTTTCTTACGGGCGGAACCCAGACAAACCAGGTGGTAATCAGCACAATGCTTGAAAACTATCAGGGTGTGGTAGCTGCCAAAACGGGACACATAAGCCTTCATGAAGCAGGTGCAATTGAGTACACGGGACATAAGGTTATTGAACTGGAAGGTAAGGACGGCAAAGTGATCCCGGAAGTTTTAAAGGCTTATCTGGAAACCTTCTATGCGGATGAGAACCACGAGCATATGCCCAATCCCGGAATGGTTTATATTTCCCATCCTACGGAATACGGTACTCTTTACAGTAAAAAAGAACTTTCGGACATATATGGTATTTGCAAAGAATACGATATGAACCTTTATATAGACGGTGCAAGACTTGCGTTTGCCCTGGCAAGTGACGACACGGATGTATCCATGGAAGACCTTGCAAAGCTTTGCGATGTATTCTACATCGGCGGAACAAAGTGCGGGGCATTGTGCGGCGAAGCCGTCGTGTTTACACACGACAATGCCCCGAAGCACTTTCTTACCCAGATAAAGCAGCATGGTGCCCTTGTGGCTAAGGGCAGGCTTACAGGCGTCCAGTTTGACGCGCTGTTTACGGATGGGCTGTATATGGAGGTTGGAAGACATGCCATAAGGAAAGCCGGCGAGCTTAGGGAAATGTTAATGGATAAGGGATACAGGTTCTTTATCAATTCCCCTACAAACCAGCAGTTTGTGATACTAAGTAACGATGTATATGAAAAGATGTCCAAAGAGGTTGAGATGAGCTTCTGGGAGCCCTTTGACAAGGACTCAACCGTTGTCAGATTTGCTACAAGCTGGTCCACTTCAGAGGCTGATATGAACACTCTTTCACAAATTTTGGAAAAGTACAAAAAATAAATTGACAATGCATTTTCCACTGTGGTAATTATATTAATGTATTAAAAACCCAATGTAACTGACGGATAAGTGGAGCACCACAGAGGAGCATTGGGAATAAAGTCGACCGTCTGGGCATACTGGTTTCGAAACTGAGTATGCCCTTTTTAATTCCAAAAAAAGAGGAGACAATATTATGGAAAAGAAACTTGTTTACAAAGGAAAAACAAAAGACGTATTCGAACTTGAAAACGGTAACTACCTTCTTAAGTTCAAGGATGACTGCACAGGAAAAGACGGAAAGTTCGATCCCGGCGAAAATTCTGTAGGACTTACAATTGAAGGCGTAGGCGATGTTAACCTTCGTATGACAGACTACTTCTTTGAGAAAATCAATGCAGCAGGAATTAAGACCCACTACGTAAAGTGCAACCTTGAAGATACCACTATGGAAGTTCTTCCCGCTAAGGTATTCGGTCATGGTCTTGAAGTTATCTGCAGATATAAGGCAGTAGGAAGTTTCTTTAGAAGATATGGCGAATATATTGAAGAAGGTGCAGATCTTCCCCAGTACGTAGAGATGACCTTCAAAAACGATGAAAAGGGCGATCCCCTTGTAATCAAGGATGCTCTTGTAGCACTTAACATTATGACAGATGCCCAGTATGACACCATCAAGAAGATGACTCAGGACATCACAAAGATTGTTGCTGACGACTTAAAGGCAAAGGGCCTTGACCTTTACGACATCAAGTTTGAGTTTGGTTACGACAAGGCAGGAAACGTAATGCTTATCGACGAAATCGCTTCCGGTAACATGAGAGTTTACAAGGATGGAGAGTACATCGATCCCATGACTCTTTCAAAGCTTTTCTTTGCATAAACCTTAAGAAGACTGCTTTCTGTATGAAGAAGGCGTAACACTATAGTATTTTTTAAAAGCATTGGTGAAATGTTCTTTTGAGGAATATCCTAATTCCTCGGAAATTTCGCCGATGCTTTTTTGTGTTTCGGTCAAAAGAAGGGAAGCGGCGGACATTCTGGCTTCGTTTCTTTTCTCCACAAAGGTCATGTTATAGTGCTTCTTTAAAAGCCGTTCGGTCTGTCGTGTACCCAGATTAACCCTGGAGGAAAGGCTGGAAAGAGTGAGGTCTTTATAGTCGTAGAGAAAGGCCTCTTCGATGGTAAGGTATAGCATGTCCTGAGGAACGGAACCTTCGGCTTTCGGTAAACCGGCTCCCTTTTTGTCGTACATTCTTGTGACTGTAAGAAGCAAAGCTCTGGAAAGGGCCGGAAGCATCAGCTGATATCCCAAGGGCTTGTTGTTGAGCTCTTCAAAGATGTGTTCAAAAAGAAGGGAAACTTCTTTGTCCGATTCTCCTATCCAGAAGTGGCAGTCCGTAAACTGGGTCATTACATCGCCGGGCTTTGGAGGAAACAGTCTTTCGGTCTGAAGGTACATTCCGTACTCTACCATGGGTTTGTAGGAATCGGATATCTGCTCGTGGGATATGTTGGGTCCGGTTACGTAGAAAATGCCCGGAGTCAGCCTGTATTCGGCCTCGTCGCAGATGAGTTTTCCGAAGCCCGACTTTATATAGTGAAGTTCGTAGCTGTTTTTGCTGTGGCTGTGCTTTGGAAAGGGAGTTACGATGGTTTCCGAGCTGATACTCAGAATATCGAAACGTATATTGTTTATTTCAAAAGAAAGCTTTAAGTCTCTGTATTTCATAAAGATTCTCCTCTTTTTACCCATTATATTACAAAACTGCAAAAATGCGACATGAAAATTAAAAATACGTCATTTGCAGACCTTGAAGCACAAGGGCAAAAAAAAGTATGTTAAGGATGTAAGATGATTCTTTTGTGTGAGGAGAAAACGATGATAGTTAAAGGCACATACTTTCAGAACGATCCTAAGAAGCCTCTGGTTTACGGAGACGTGGAAATTGAAAACGTTAAAAGACAGAGATTAAGAGGGGAAGAACCAAAAGAAGGAATTCTTTGCGAGCCCGTAATGATAGGCTTTTGCGGAACCGACAACGAATTTTTGAATATGGCTGAAAAGGGCCTTATGGGACCCAAGTTCCCCGAAGGAAAAAACAGACTTATCAACGGTCATGAGGGTATTGTATGGGTACCTTCACAGAACCGTTTTGCAATAGTACTCATACGTGGCGGAGACAGCTACGACCCTACAAGATACACTGAAGACGAAACATATTTCGAGTACGGATGTGACAAGGCCGACGGTCTTTTTGCCGACAAGCAGTATTTTAATCCGGACATGCTTCTTCCTATTCCGGACGGATATGTGCACGACGGAAAGCTGGAGCTTTCTTTTGCCAAGAAAATGGTATTTCCGGATCCCTTCGGTTGCATGCTTTTTCAGTTAGAGAGAATGGAAGATATGGGAAGTGCCCACAATTTCAGAGTGGCCATGCGTAAATACAAATGCAGCGAAGATAAGGCACGTGCAATTGCCAAAGAGGAAATTTTTAATAGAACCGTAATCTTCGGCCTTGGTACAACAGGAATGTTTATCGGAGACCTTATTATGAGAAATCATAAAGATGCGAAGGTGCTTTTTGTGGCAAGAAGTCCCAAGGAATCAAGAAAAGTTCAGTTCGCCCTTAAAAACACAAAGGCCGAGTATCTTCAGAATATCTATGATTCGGAGGAAGAACTTGCAAAGGCTATCATAGAGAAGCTTGGAGGACGCGCCACCACATTTATAGGAGTAAGCGGAAGCAATGTGGAGCACAGAGTTGCTTTTGAACACAAGGTTTTAGGCTGCAACGGAATATACAACAGTTTTTCTTTGGGCCCGAAGATTGAGTTTGATACCATGCCTTTCGGATTTGAAAACCACCTGATTATTGCATCCATTAATTTCAGACAGGATCACATGGAGGAGGCCATAAAGCTTCTTGCCAAGAGTAATTATGACGAGATAGTGGAACTCATCGACAGGGATGAGTTTTCGGCGGATCCCATAAAGGCATACAGGGAAAAAATCTATTCCAAAAACGCACCTATGAAGACAGCGGTTATCTGGAATAAAAAGTACATTGATATGTAATCGGAGGAATTTATGAAAACAATTCTTATAGACAAACCCTTTGAAATTTCATTAACGGATACTCAAAAGCCTGTACCCGGGGAGGGAGAAGCACTTTTGAAGGTTCTTTATTGCGGAATATGCGGAGCTGATTTGGCAAGCTTTACCGGAAACCAGCCCTTTACCACATATCCCAGAATTCCCGGTCACGAGTTTTCGGCTGAGATAGTCTCCATTCCCGATAACGACAGAGGATTAAAGCCGGGAGACGTGGTTACATGCAATCCTTATTTTAACTGCGGTGAATGCTATTCCTGCAAAAGAGGATTCGTAAACTGCTGCACAGACAACCAGACAATGGGCGTTCAGAGAGACGGAAGCTACAGGGAATACATTGTAATGCCTGTGGAGAGAATATATGAAGGCAAAGGCCTTTCCGCGAAGGAGCTGGCATTGGTGGAGCCATTCACAATAAGCTATCATGCGCTTCACAGGGCGGCAGTAAAGCCGGGCGATAAAGTGCTTGTGGTAGGAGCAGGTCCAATCGGTCTTTTCGCCACGATAGCAGCGAAGGCCCAGGGCGCAGAAGTGTATGTGGCAGACCTTCTTGAGGGACGTCTTGAAAAGGCACTTCACTTTGGAGCGGACGGAACCATTAATTCCGCAAAAACAGATATAGTTGAAGAGGCTATGAAAATTACAAACGGAAACGGCTTTGATGTATGCGTTGAAGCCTGCGGACAGCCTGTAACCTTTATGAGTTGTATCGACTGTGCTGCATTTGCGGCAAATATTATCCTTATCGGAAACGGAAAGAAAGAGACAACGTTTTTACATTCTGTTCTTTTGAAAAAGGAACTCAATGTATTCGGAAGCAGGAATTCCCGTCCGGAGGATTTTAAGGCTGTTATAGACCTTATCGCATCGGGAAAAGTGAATGTTCTTGATATGGTAAGTGCCGTATATCCTGCAGACAAGGCAGCAGACGCATTCAATGCTCTTGTCAACAACGACGGAAGTCTTTCAAAGGTACTTATTGAGATGGCGTAAACACCCCGAAAGGAGCGGTTATGGAAAGATTTATTACAATTGATGCACATACTCATCTGTGGGCAAAACAGGCGGGAACCGTAAACGGAAAGCCTGTGTATCCCGTAGGGAACGGAAAGAGTAATTTCGGAGGGGAAATCCGTCAGATGATGCCTCCGTTTATGGACGATGACAGAAATACGGTGGAACGTCTTATTGCGAATATGGACTACGCAGGGGTAAACGGAGCTGTTGTTACTCAGGAATATATTGACGGCAACCAGGACTTATATCTTCTTCTTGCGAAGGAAAAGTATCCGGACAGAATCAGAGTCTGTTCTTTGTACCAGGAGAACGATGAATTCAGACTGGATGGATTTGATGGCTTAAAAATCTGCGCCGGACGCCTGAAAGACCCGGATTTGAAGAAACTTCTCCCAATCTTCAAATGGGTTGAGGCGTCCGGGAAATTCGTCTCCATAGACATGGCCGACGGCGATGCCCAGACGGATGACATGCAGTATCTTATAGAAAAATGTCCCACTCTGAAAATTGCCATAGGACATTTCGGAATGGTAACCACTAAAGGCTGGGAAAAACAGATTGAACTTGCGAAAAACAAAAATGTATTTATAGAAAGCGGAGGCCTTACATGGCTCTTTCATAAAGAGTTTTATCCTTATCCTTCCGCAATAGATGCGATACTTACCGCAAGGGATATATGCGGAATGGACAAACTGATGTGGGGAAGCGATTACCCCCGTACCATGACCGATATTACTTACATCATGGCGGTCAGATTTATCGCAGAATCCCACAAGCTTTCATATGAAGAAAAAGTCGGTTTTTTAGGTGCAAATGCCGCAAAGTTTTACGGCTTCAATTTTACAAAGCCGATGGAACAAATTGGCAATATGCTGTAGGAGGAGAATATGCTTAAAGGAATATCACCTGTAATAGGACCGGACCTTTTGAAGGTTATGTGTGAAATGGGACATGGAGACACCCTGGTAATAGCAGACGGTAATTTCCCCGCTGCATCCATAGCAAAGGATTCCATTCTTATCAGAATGGATGGTCATGGTGTGCCGGAGATACTGGATGCAATTCTTGATTTGTTTCCTTTGGACCAGTACGTGGAGACGCCCGTGATGCTTATGGAAAGATGCGAAGGAGATAATGCTGACATATCAATCTGGGATACATACAAAAAGACCATAAATGAGAAGGAGCCCCGTGGAGAGAAAGTTATCGGAACTCTTGAACGTTTTGCTTTTTATGATGAGGCGAAGAAGGCATACGCAGTGATTGCGACCTCAGAGACGAGTCAGTATGCGAATTTGATTCTTAAAAAGGGCTGTGTATTGTAAAGCGCTTTATGAAATCTGAGAGTTACGGTTTACATAACACCGAGATTCTGCGCCGCGGGCAATAGATTTTATGGTTAATGCCAAAATTATTGCCATCAAAAAGCAGTGATTCAAAATATGGCAATAAATTATTACTATAGTATGGAAATTATTGCCCCAAAATGACTTTTGTGAGAAATGCGGGCAATAATTTTCTGGGCTAATACGAGTTATTATTGCCGGGACAGCGATTACGAGGCGAAATGAGCGATAATTTTTTGAGTTGATGCGGAAATTATTGCCTTTTTCAAAAAGAGCTTTAGAGATGGGCAATAATAATGCCTGTAACGTAGGATATTATTGCCAAAACGTGATAGTAACCGGAATAGTAGCTGACAATTATAAAAACCCTGTCGGAAATGAAGGTTTATCCTTCCCCGACAGGGTTTTAAATTTCTCAGTCCTTTTTAAGAAGCTTTAATCCGTAGGTCCTGTATCTTATTACAGCGGATGCGCCTGCCATGAACCATACGATTCCGACTGACCACCAGATACCCCACATACCGATTGCGGGAATGGCGGTTAAGAAGAAAGGAACGGTGAAACGTCCGATTACTTCCACGATACCGTTGATAAGGGAGAAGGTCGCATCTCCAAGACCTCCCAGCACACCTCTTATGGCGTAGATGGTAGCTAAGAAGATGTAGAAAAGACTTGAAATGCCGATGGCTTTTGCACCCATTTCAATTACTGCGGGGTCGTCTACAAATATGGCAACTATGCCCTTGCCGAAAAACTGCATTACGGGAAGCATGAGTATTGAGTAGATGAATACAATTATAAGGCCCTGGCGGTAGCCTACCTTGACTCTGTCGTATTTGCCCGCACCATAGTTCTGACCGGTGTAGGTTGAAAGAGTGGCACCCATTGTCTGGAAGGGCTGGTGAATAACGGATTCAATCCTGGTAATGGCAGTATTGGCTGCTATGGCAACCGGTCCGAAGGAGTTAACAACAGACTGGAGAGCCATACAGGAAATGGAAATCATGGCAAACTGTAAAGAAAGCGGGATGCCAAGCTGGATGGTCTTTTTTACTATATCATGGTCAAAGGAGAAGTCGTCCTTTTTAAGTTTGAAGTAAGGATTCCTCTTTACGGAATACAGTATGCAAAAGGCGCCCGATACAAACTGGGCAATAATTGTTGCAACGGCGGCTCCGCAGACTCCCATATTGAAGACCAGTATAAAGAACAGGTCCAGGCCCACGTTCAGGATACTTGAGAAAATCAAAAAGTACAAAGGAGTTTTCGAGTCACCGAGAGCTCTCAGTATGGAAGATATGTAGTTGTACATTGCGACAAAAATGGTGCCTATGCACATTATGCGAAGGTACAAAAGGGAATCCGCCATTATTTCATCGGGCGTTCTTAAAAGCACAAGAAGCGGTCTTGCGAGAAGAAAGCCTAAAAGGCCGATTATTAATGGAATGACAAACATAATATAAGCGGTATTGGCGATACATTTTTTTACGGAAAAGTCATCCTTTTTACCGAAAAACTGGGAGGTGACTATTCCACCGCCGTTTCCGATACCGTTACATAATGCAAAGAATAAAAAAGTGGCGGAACCTGTAGCTCCTACAGCAGCAAGAGCATCCTCGCCGATGATACGTCCTACAATAATAGAGTCCGTAAGATTGTACACCTGCTGAAAAACGTTACCGATAAGCATGGGAACCGCGAAGCTTCCTATAAGCTTTAGGGTATTGCCTTCAGTCATGTCCATAGTTGAATTTTTCATATATATACCTCTTCCACATTTATACTACTTTGCTATTAATGATTTCTTTCATAAAAAAGCCCGAAAATGTCATTATATATCACAGGGAAACAAGGTTAATTTTAAGAAAAACGGTGAGTGATATAATGGGAATGGTAAGCTCGAAAGGAGTCTGTAATGAAATACATACTTGATAACAGGAAAATCAAACTGGGAGTGTGTTATTATCCCGAACAATGGCCCAAAGAAATATGGGGCAGCGATCTTGAAAGAATGCTGGACGCCGGAATTTCGGTTGTGAGAATAGCCGAATTTGCATGGAGTAAAGTGGAGCCTTCGGAAGGAGACTATACTTTTGCTTTTTTTGATGAGTTTCTGGACCTTTGCGATGAAAAGGGAATGAAAGTCATTTTCTGTACGCCTACGGCTGCGCCTCCCGCATGGCTTACCAATAAATATCCCGAAGTTCTGAACCAGGATATTAACGGTGTAAAATTCCGCCATGGGTCAAGAAGAAACTATAACTACAACTCCACGGTTTACCTTGATAAGTGTGCGAACATCACAGAGAAGGTTGCCTCCCATTACGGCAAAAGAAACTGTATCATCGGCTGGCAGATAGATAACGAGTTAAACTGCGAGGTAAGTGAGTTTTACTCTGATTCCGACACAAGCGGCTTCAGATGGTGGCTTTTGAACAGGTATCACGACCTTGATACATTAAATGCCGCATGGGGAACTGCATTCTGGAATCAGACATATACCCAGTGGGATGAGATATTTGTTCCCAGAAGAACCTGCAACGGAGCACAGAATCCTCATCATATGCTGGACTATTTCAGATTTATCTCCGACAGTGCTTTGAAATTTGCAGGAGACCAGGCTGAAATTATCAGAAGATACAAAAAGCCCGACGATTTTATAACCACCAATGGTTTGTTCTCGCATCTTGATAATCATATGCTGGCAAAGAAATCCCTGAATTTTATTACTTATGATTCATACCCCAACTTCAATAATGTGTGGGGAGAATCTGCGGATGATAAGGATTTTCGCGACAGGTGGTGGAGTAAGAATCTTTCTGAAACCCGCTCTGTTTCAAATATATTCGGAATAATGGAACAGCAGTCCGGAGCAAACGGCTGGAACACCAGGACAGGTGTGCCAAATCCCCGCTCCGGTCAGATAACTCTCTGGACCATGCAGTCCATAGCCCACGGAGCCGATTACATCAGCTTTTTCAGATGGCGTACCGCAACAGCAGGAACAGAAATGTACTGGCACGGCATTCTGGATTACTCGGGCCGTGACAACGAGCGCCTCGAAGAGATAAAAACCATTTCAAACATTATCCAGAAGCTTGACACCGTGGCAGGAAAGGAATATTGCGCCGAAGTGGCTGTGGTAAAAGACTATGAAAATGTATACGATTCGGAAATAGATAACTGGCACGGTTTATTGGAAAAGAACAGCCAGGATGCTTTGTTTGAAACCCTCCAAAGAACACATACTCCTTTTAATTATGAGTATTTCTACGGTTTGGAAGAATTCCCGGACCTTAGCAAATACAAAGTAGTGTTCTACCCTCATCCTGTTATTTCAAGCGAAAAGCGGGCAGAGGTTTTAAAGAAGTATGTTCAGAATGGAGGAATACTTATTCTCGGAGCCAGAGCGGGCCTTAAGGATATGAACGGCCGCTGTGTTACGGAAAAGCTTCCCGGTGTGTTTGCGGAAATGTCGGGAACGGATATAAAGGAATATTCCTTCATACAGCCTGACTTTGACAATGTTCTTGTGGAAACCGAAGACGGTATTTTCAGAGCGGAACTTTTTGCAGAGAGAATAAGCGAGAAGAGTTCTGCATCCGTAGTCGGAAGATATGCCACGGAATATTATAAGAATGACATCGCTTTTACTAAGAATGAATTCGGAAAAGGCATAGTATATTACTATGGAAGCTCCTTTAACAAAGAAGCGGTTGAGTATCTTCTTGATGAGACAGGAGTGAGGGCTCCTCTTTTCGATATAATTGAAGTTCCGGACACAGTGGAACTGGCAATGAGGGGAGATTGCCTTTTTGTCCTGAACTATAAAAAGGAAGAAACTGTTTTGAAACTGAAGAAGACGATGATTGATGCAGTAACAAGAGAAACTCTTTCCGGTACGGTAAAGCTGAAAGGGTATGGTTCGCTTGTGTTGAAGGAAGCATAATATATATTTGCGATGTTGATATACACGCCCGATATGCAAAGTCATAACGGGCGTGTTATTTTTATGTTATTTGATTGTATACAAGGGTACAATAACGAAAAGATACCGAAATTTCTTGACATTTCCTAATTCTTTACGTAAGATATAAAGAAGATTTTTAGATTAACGGATTATTATAAGGTACTTTAGTGCTTTAAAGTTTTATGGTATTATCAGAGGAAACTCTGTGATATACAAATAGGGTGGAAAACCCTGGAACATAAAGGGAGGAAAAACATTATGAACAAAGGTTTAAAGAAAAGCCTTGCAGTCGTATTAGGACTTGTAACGGCTCTCGCAACTTTAACCGCTTGTGGACCCAAGGAACCTGTTGTTTCTGAATCCACACCCGCATCTGTTGCTTCAACACCTGCTTCAGTAGAAGTAGTAGATCCCGTTGAAGAGTATTGGTGCGAAGAATTCGACGTAATGACTCTTGGAAACAAAGAGTATGGCGTTGATTACGAATCATTATACGATCACGTTGGTAAGGATATTACAATTGCTGACGTAACAGAAGATCCTGCTACAGGATTTGGCTACATTACCGTTGACGGTAAGCAGTGCCTTTTAGGTCTTGATTTCTTATCATGGGCTATGGTTTACAACACAGATCCTTGCGGAGATTACAAGACTGCTGATGACGTTTACGCTGCATGGTGGAAACTCTACATCACACGTTGGAACGCATTGCTTCCTGAAATTCCCCTTTACTCTAACGAGTACTACAATCTTTACAACTCAAAGATTGTCGGAGTTCAGGAATTCCCTACAAACCCTTACTGGAGTCCTATTGATGCATTAATCGACTGGTCATCTGATAAGGAAGACAAGAGCATTATTATCGGTAACTCAACCGAACTTTCCGGTCAGTTCCGTTATTCTGCATTCGGTAAGTCAAGCCCCGGCGCTTCCGACCTTGATATCGAAACACTTACATCCGGTCTTGAAACAGTTTCCAAGACAAAAGAAGGTGGATTTGAGTGGAATGATACAGTAGTTGAATCTCACGAAGATGTTGTTAACGAAGATGGTTCAAAGACTTTCACAATCAAGATTAAAGACGATCTTCTTTTCTCTGATGGAAGTCCTGTAACAGCTAAGGATTATCTTGCATTCTCAGTAGCTATGTATACTCCTGTAGGAACAGCTTCTTCAGGTAAGGCTGTTGATGGTACTAAGATTTTAGGATATTCTGATTACAATGCATACACAGGCCCCGGCTCAGAAGAAGGCTCAAAGGTATTGACAGGATTAAGATTGATTGATGACTACACATTTGCAGTTACAATTGATGCAGAATTCATTCCTTATTTCTATGATATTACATACGCTTCATTTGGCCCTTCATATTCAGCTATGTGGCTCGGTGATGCTGAAATCTTCGATGATGGTGAAGGCTGCTATTTGTCAGACAGCTTCTACGATAAGAACGGAGATGAGTACATCCAGGCTAAGGCTATTAATGAAAATTGTACTACCACAACAGAAGCTGCTTACGCTAAGTTCCCTTATTCAGGTCCTTACTGCGTAAAGAGCTTTGATACAACAGACAGCTCAGCTATCCTTGTTAAGAACGAGTTCTTCAAGGGTAACTACGAAGGAACAAAGCCTTCAATCGAAAAGATTGTTTATAAGAAAACTATTGATGCTACACAGCTTGAAGACTTCAAGGCAGGCGGTCTTGATGTTATCGCTGAAATCACCGGTGGTGCTGCAACTGATGAAGCTTTAGCACTTGCTGATGGTTCAAACGGCGAATATGTATATTCACACTATAGCCGTGCAGGTTATGGTAAGCTTGGTTTCCGTGCTGACTACGGCCCTGTACAGTTCACAGAAGTTCGTCAGGCAATTGCATTCTGTATGAACCGTGGACAGTTCGCCAAGGACTTCACAGGCGGTTACGGCGGTGTTGTAGACGGACCTTACTACACAGGTTCTTGGATGTACAAGGAAGCAGTTAAACAGGGTATGGTTCTTAATGCATATGCAACATCTGTTGACTCAGCAATCGCTACTCTTGAAGCAGGCGGCTGGATTTATGCAGCAGACGGTTCTGATTATACAGACGGTGTTCGTTATAAGAAGATCCCCGGTGATATCATTAATGAGAACGATAAGAACTATCAGTCAGTTGACGGTACTTACAAGACAACAGAAGTTGACGGCGACTACTATATGCCTCTTGTAATCAACTGGTATGGTACAGCTGATAACGAATTTACCGATCTTTTGCAGACTGGTTTCAAGTCAAACGATAACGTAACTGCAGCAGGCATGGTTGTATACAATACAATCGGTGATTTCGGTCCTATGCTTGATGAATTGTATCAGTTTGCTGTATATGGATACTATTCAGGAACTCCTATGTACACTGCATTCAACTTTGCTACAGGATTTAACTCAGCAGTATATGACTTTGCTATGGGCAATACTATTGATCCCAGCTTGTACGAAGACTTTTCTCAGTATTATATCAAAGACTATGCTGATGTATTTATGCTTAAATAATTTTTGGCAGAATTGATTTTGTGTTAAAGAAGCATCCGGTGGGCCCTGCCCGCCGGATGTATTTGACACTTATGAGTAAGGGTTTGGGTTATAATTTTAAAGTTGAATATTTCATGATACTCCATGTGTGCTTATTCCACGTGGATTTTGTTGTGTTTATAATAGATTTGGAAGTTAGAATGAGTTTTTGAGAGGTTTAAGGATGGGAAGATATATACTTAAAAGATGTCTTTATATGATTGCGGTATTTTTCCTGCTTTCATTTTTACTTTTCTGCCTTTATCGTTTAATGCCTGCCAACAGGGCATATACAGACGCAAAGGCCGACTTGAATGCCATGAAAAATACTATTCCCGCTGAAGAAAGAGACAAGAAGTTTGATGAACTTTATTTAAATTATCAGCGTATGTACGGAACTGATGTTGATAATAATGTCATTCTGTATTTACGTTGGATCGGATTGTATCCTTTCTATGACGGAAAGTGCAATGGTGTATTCCAGGGTAATTTCGGATTTTCATATGATCATAATGCTCCTGTTGTGGAAGTGGTGGGACCTGCTATGAGAAATTCGTGTTTATTGGGATTTTTCAGTGAATTGATAGTACTTGCGGTTACCATTCCTTTGGGTATAAAGATTGCGGTTAAGAAAAACAGCCGTTTGGACAGGTTTGTTCAGGGCTTTTCACTTATAGGATTTTCTACACCGGGTTACATCATATACATAGTTTTCATAGTATTTTTCTGCTCAATTCTTCACTGGTTCCCTGTTCAGGGCATGAAGACTCCCGGAACCAATTATACGGGTATGAGGTATATTCTTGATACGGCATATCATATTTGTCTTCCTATGATTTGCCTTGTTTTCGGTTCGCTTGCATCGATTACCCGTATTACTAGGGCGTCGATGATTGACGCTTTAAGTCTTGACTGTATAAGAACAGCCAGAGCCAAGGGACTTAGTGAAAAGGCCGTTATTTATTCACATGCATGGAGAAATGCTCTTGTTCCCCTTGTTTCAATTTTTGTAGGTTCTTTGTTTGGTATTATGGGTGGAGCCATGATTCTTGAAACCATGTTCGGGTTCAAGGGAATGGGGCTTATGTTCCTTAATGCCACAAAAACCGCTGATTACGATCTTATTATGTTTATAGAAGTTATATATACGTTCCTTGCTCTTTTGGGTAACCTCGTAAGTGATTTATGCTATGGCCTTGTAGACCCCAGAGTAAGAATAAGCAAGTAAGGAGACTAAAATGGCTAAGAAAAATGTTAATAAAAAAGAAAACGTATTTCGTATTATCGGCCGTTGGTTTACCCGATGCTTTTTAGGAACGAAATATGAAGAAAAGTGGTTTCTTAAGAATGATTCAAAAGAAACTAATGAAAACAGTCAGACTCCGGATGATTCGGAGCTTATAGAAAGTCCAGCAAGACAAATTTTTGTAAGGTTTTTTGAAAGAAAGTTTGCTGTTTTTTCAGTTGCACTTGTTTTGGCTATGTTTTTGATTGTATTTATTGTTCCTCATTTTATGCCTAAATACAGTGATGCATATACTGAAGTAACGCTTAAGAATATTCCTCCCTGCCTTTCCATGATGAAGGTTCCGAAGGAACTTAAAAACGATATAAAGATGATAGACAGTTACGGCTCGTTCTCGGTAGGTCTTTCTAACTCCGGTGATGTTTACGTATGGGGTGCTACCAAAATTGGTGCTACAGGACTTAATGTAAAGGATATTCCGGAGGAAGTTAAGAATGCTAATATTGTCAGGGTAGCAGCCGGTGTGGACCATATAGTTGCCTTCGACGAAAACGGCAAGTTTTATGCATGGGGAAATGACAGATTCGGTCAGTATACACGTTCTGAGAATGCTGTATCAAGCCCTACAATAGAGGCAATTCCCGAAATAATTCTTAATGGCGAAATTGATGTTAATCATATAAAGAAGCTTACCTGCGGCTATCAGGCCACAGCCCTTTTGATGGATGACGGAACAGTATATGTCTGGGGTAACAAACAGGCTTATTCCAATATGGATTCTTTCCTTGAAAGAACTGATATTGTTGATATTGACTTTACACTTAACTACATTGTTGCACTTGACCGTAAGCAGAATGGTGTATTTACAGGCTCCAGAGGTCTTTATGACATGGCTCATACCAAGATTAAAGGTGATACTGAGCCTATGTTTAACTTCTTAAATGGAAGAAAGATTACAGAAATTGCTGCTACGTCTTCAAGTGTATGTCTTCTTTTGGATGACGGCTCAATAGCAATCACCGGTGATTTCCCTGCAGATGTTATTGAAGTTCCTGATTTTGCAGAGGGAGAATTAGTTACGGATATTGAAACCGGAAACTATCATTATACTGTTCTTACAAACCTCGGAAACGTTTACTCTTTTGGTGGAGACCATTATTATCAGGCAGAGATTCCTGAAAAGATTTCAGGAGTTGCCAAGATATTTACAGGAGCTTTCCAGAGCTATGCCGTTGATGCAAACGGTGACTTTATTCAGGCATGGGGCCTTAAGGGATTTCTGTTCGGTTCTGATGAAGCCGGCGCAAATATCGCTGAGCGTATTATTACAGGCGGCGCTGTTACTATGACCGTTGGTGCGATTGCAGTTATTATCGAAATCTTTTTGGGCGTTTTAATCGGATGTATTTCAGGATATTACGGTGGCTGGGTTGATATTTTGCTTATGCGTATTGCGGAAGTGTTCAGTTCGCTGCCCACATTCCCTTTCCTTTTGATACTTACATCCCTTATTGCTCATATTTCTGTTACTACGAACCAGAAACTTATTCTTATTATGGTGATTTTAGGTATCATAGGGTGGCCCGGATTTGCTTATATTACCCGTGCCCAGATACTTGTTGCCCGTGAAAGTGAGTATGTAACAGCGGCTCAGGCCATGGGTGTTAAGGAAGGAAGAATCGCATTTAAACACATTCTTCCCAATGTTCTTTCAGTTATTTTGGTAAATGCCACATTAAGTTTTGCAAGTGCCATGCAGACAGAGACATCCCTTTCTTTCCTGGGAATGGGTGTTACTTATCCTCAGCCCAGTTGGGGCAACATGACTTCACGTGCAGCTAATGCTACAGCAGCCATAAACTTCTGGTGGCAGTGGGTATTTACTTCGATTGTACTGATAATTACTGCGATTTGTATCAACACTATTGGTGATACACTTCGTGATGTTATGGACCCTAAGTCCACTAATGATAAATAGGAGGACTTGAGAAATGGCATTATTGGAAGTTAAAGATTTACATACATTTTTTACTACACGTAAAGGAATTGTTAAGGCAGTTAACGGGGTTTCCTATTCTTTGGAAGCAGGAAAGACTATCGGTATTGTAGGAGAATCCGGTTCTGGAAAATCCGTTACCGCTATGAGTATTTTGCAGCTTCTTGACGGAAACGGATATATTGAAAGCGGTGAAGTGCTTTTCGAAGGAAAGGACTTGTCAAAACTCAGCCTTAAGGAAATGTATTCCATAAGAGGAAATGATATTTCGGTTATTTTCCAGGAACCCATGACCAGCCTTAACCCGGTTTTTTCAATTGACAGACAGCTCTCCGAGCCTTTTATGATTCATCAGGGTATGAATAAAAAACAGGCACACAAGGAAGCAATTGAAATGCTTCGTGCAGTTCAGATTCCCAATCCTGAAGTTGTTATTAACCAGTATCCCCACCAGTTATCCGGTGGTATGCGTCAGCGTGTCATGATAGCAATGGCACTTGCCTGCAAACCCAAGATACTTATTGCAGACGAGCCTACAACTGCACTGGATGTTACTATTCAGGCACAGATTCTTAAGCTTATGAACGATCTTAAGAAGACTACAAATGCTGCCATTATATTTATTACCCATGACCTTGGCGTTATAAACGAAATGGCTGATGATGTTGCAGTTATGTACTGCGGACAGGTTGTTGAACATGCTCCCGCATCGGTTATTTTTACAGACTGTGAGAAGAGCCATCCTTACACGGAAGGACTTATGCATTCAATTCCCAGACTGGAGAATGAATCAGAACGTCTCGAGCCTATCCCCGGCGTAGTTCCTCATCCCCTTGCACTTCCTAAGGGATGTAAGTTTGCACCCAGATGTAAATACTGTACACAAAAGTGTATGGAGGAAGAGCCCCAGCTTATTTCAGTAGCTGATAACCAGAAGGTTAGATGCTTCTATCCCAGTAAGGAGGAAAGAAACAGTGCAGAACACAAAAAAATTACTATCAATAACTAATTTAAAGAAATACTTCCCTGTTGCTAAAACCTCCATATTTCAGAAACAGCAGCTGTATGTTAAGGCTAATGAAGATATTTCGATAGATATTTACGAAGGGGAAACCCTTGGTGTGGTAGGTGAATCAGGTTGCGGTAAATCTACTTTCGGACGAGTTTTGTTACAGCTCTATCCCCAGACCGCAGGATGTACGCTTTATTATGGTATTACCCTTGATGAACTTACTCCCGAGTATGTTAAGGATACAATCGTAAACAGCAATAAATACAAAAAGAAGTACGAAAAAGCTCTTCTTAAAGCTAATGAATGCAATAAGAAAGTAGAAGAAGCAGGCGGTGAAGATTCCGCTGATTTCTTCACACTTCAGAACCAGACAATTGCAAGATGTGAAGTTCAGACATGTGAGAGCAATATTGTAAAGGTTCTTGGCGGTTTCTTTGTTAAAGATGATGAAGAAGGAAAGAAGCTTCTTCTGGAAATCTTTGAAGAAAATAAGAAGAAGAAAATTCTTAAAGAGAAGCAGAAAAAGTTCAAGGTAGAAGCAGAGCATTTTGAGCATCTTTCTGAAAGCGATTCTTCCAAGAAGGACACTTGTCAGGCAAAAGCAAATAAGGCGAAGGCTGAGGTAGCTAAGTTTGATGAATCAATAGAAGAAATCAACAAAAAGATAGATTCATTACAGGCGAAGCTTAATGAGGTTAAAGCCAAATATGCTTCAGATGAAGAATTCAAAAAGTATGAGGAAATGGTCGATAATGGTGTTGACCTTGCCAGACTTAAATACAATGAAATGAGAGGCTTAAGAAGGGACCTTCAGATTATTTTCCAGGATCCCTATTCAAGCCTTAACCCCAGATTTACCGTAGGACAGATTATTGAAGAAGGTCTTGTAACCCATAACTTCTTTAAGCATGGTTCAGCAAAGATGCGTGAGTATATTGTTGATACCATGGAAAAGTGCGGACTCCAGGAGTATATGCTTCAGAGATTCCCTCATCAGTTCTCCGGCGGACAGAGACAGCGTATCTGTATTGCAAGAGCACTTGCGGTACAGCCCAAGTTTGTTGTTTGTGATGAATGTGTATCCGCACTTGACGTTTCCATTCAGTCACAGATAATTAACCTTTTGCAGGAACTTAAAGAGAAGCAGAACCTTACCTATATGTTTATCTCCCATGACCTTTCTGTTGTTAAATTTATTTCAGACCGAATCATGGTAATGTATTTAGGTAATGTAGTAGAGCTTGCTGACAAGAAGACAATTTTTGACGATCCCCGTCATCCTTATACGGTTGCACTTCTTTCATCCATTCCTACTACCGATCCCGGATCTGCAGATAAGGAGAGAATTATTCTTGAGGGCAATATTCCAAGCCCTGTTAATCCTCCCCAGGGATGTAAGTTCTGTACTCGTTGTTATATGGCCACAGAAAAGTGTAAGAGAGTTGCACCTGCTCTTGTGGAGATTGAGCCGAATCATTTCTGCGCTTGTCATTATCCTGAAAGGAAACTTGACGAGAACAAAAACTTCCTTTTCGAAGCAAAAACAACTAAAAACGAGTAATGTTGTCGGGGTTGCCTTTAGCAACCCCGATTTTGTATATTGAATTTGAAAGAGGTGAAATGCCTATGGACAATATGGATAACAAGAACAGTTTCGGTAAATTCGGCGCTCTTGGAATGAAAAAAGACCATGTAAAATATGTTAATGACTATACCACGGAACTGTATACCGATGAAAAAGGAAAAACACGGGAAAAGACAATATATATAGGGCCGTTAATCTATTTTAGGGAAAAAGCTGAAACAGTAAGAACAAAGCTGGTTATTTCAGGTGTTCTTGCTTTATTCATTGTTTTTTTCGCGGGCTATTCCGCTACTTGTGAGCATACGACAGCATGGTGGATATTAACATCACTTCCCATGGCTATTGCTCTTGTACCATGTCTATATCTCCTTATGGGTGCCGGCACATATCAATATTCTGCAAAGCCGATGCAACGTGACAGGTATATGCACAGTATAATAAGAGCTTACAGAAGCATGGGAGCAATAACAGGGTTATCTGCTGCGGAAATCATTTTTGAGTTTGTTTTCAGGATAAAGAATAAAGATTGGCTGTTTATTAGGGGTGACAGACTCTTTTTGGCAGCAGTGGTTCTTGCGATAGTCTTTTGCGTTTTAAACATTATTTTGTTAAGATCTCTGGACATTGATGAACGCGAAATTTCAGAAAAAGACGGACAATAAGTGCCGTCTTTTAATTTTATAAAGAAGATGTTTTGTTTCTCTCGTGCTATTGCCTTTATCAGTGCATTATGGTAAAGTATCAAAGACGGTATACAAAAATACAGTTATCACAGTACTTTATTTACACGGAGGAGTTTATGAAAAAATTATTATCAGTCGTACTTGCATTAACAATGGTATTATCTCTTACCGCATGTGGCGCTTCAGGTGCTAATTTAAGATTTGTTACAGGCGGTGAGTCAGGTACATATTATGCATTCGGTTCCGTTATTGCACAGCATGCAACCAACAATGCGGGAATCAAGGTTACAGGTCTTGTAGGAAACGGATCACAGTCAAATATCAACGAACTCAAAGACGGAACAGCAGAGCTTGCATTCTGCCAGTCAGACGTTATGGCATATGCTTACAACGGAACAAACCTCTTTGATGAGCCCATCAAATGCTTCTCAACCGTAGCAGCTCTTTACACTGAGCAGGTTCAGATCGTTACTCTTGATGAGAACATTAAGACAGTAGCAGACCTTGCAGGCAAGAAGGTTTCCATCGGTGCAGCAGGTTCAGGTGTTTACTTCAACGCTATTGATGTTCTTGGTGCTTACGGCTTAACAGAGAACGATATTGAGCCCACATACCAGAGCTTTGGCGATTCAGCCGATGCTTTAAAGGATGGCAAGATTGATGCAGCTTTCATCGTTGCAGGTGCTCCTACAACAGCAGTTGTAGACCTTTCCACTACAAAGCAGGTTTACCTTGTTTCTCTTGATGATGCTCACGTAGAAAAATTACTTGCTTCTTCACCTTACTATTCAAAGGTTGTTATTACCAAAGATACATACAATATGCCTTCAGATGTTACCACAGTAGCAGTTGGCGCTGTTGTTCTTGCTAACAATGATGTTTCCGAAGATGCAGTATATGCTCTTTGCAAAGACATTTTCGACAATGCTGCAAACCTTACCGAAAGCCATGCAAAGTACGCTGAAATCAACATTGAGTTCGGTGCATCTATTACAGCAGTACCTTATCATCCCGGTGCAGCAAAGTATTTTGAGGAAAAGGGTTTCACAGTAGTTAAATAAGTTGTAAAATTTATATACGAGAAATAAGCGGAGCGGATTTCCGTAGGGAGGTCCGCTCTATTTATACTAAAAAGGAGTGGCACACATGGGCGAAGACGCAATCAAAACCTCATCGGTTGAATTAACCTCACAGGCAGAAATTGACGACATCATGAAAAAATATGATAAGGAATCCAATACCCGTGTCTGGGTGGGCGTTCCCAAAATCATAGTTACGGTTCTGATGTCCTTATTTTCCGTATACTGTATTTATATGACGCTGTTTTCCACAGCACTTCCTGAGACAAAGCTTTCCCTGTTTTTGGGATTTATTACTATTTTCGGATATCTTGTATATCCTGTTTCAAAGAAAAATGTACGTCCCAACCACATGCCCTGGTATGACTGGGTATTAATGGTAGTGGGCTCCGGATGTTTTTTCTATTATGCTTTCAATGCACTTTCCATAATTAAGCTTCAGGCAAACTCCGGTATAAAGCCTTTGCAGGTTATTATCGGTGTTCTTGGAATACTTATTGTAATGGAGCTTTGCAGAAGATGCGTAGGTGTTCCCATTTTGGTGGTTCTCGGAGCACTTCTTATATACGCATTCATTAATCAGTTTACCTATGGTGCAAGCTTCTATAAGGCGCTTCGTACCATTATCAATAAACTTTTCTACTCTACAAGCGGAATAATCGGCACACCCACAAATGTGTGCTATACATACATTGTTCTATTCATCATATTCGGAGCATTTCTTGAAAGAACGGGAATCGCAAACTTCTTCATTTCCTTTGCCAACAGAATTGCAGGCTGGTCTTCGGGCGGTCCTGCAAAGGTTGCGGTTATTTCCTCGGCTCTTTGCGGAATGGTTTCCGGTTCATCAGTAGGTAACACTGTTACAACAGGCTCAGTTACCATTCCTATGATGAAGAAGACAGGCTATAAGCCTGAGTTTGCAGGCGCCGTAGAAGCAGCAGCTTCCACAGGAGGACAGATTATGCCTCCTATTATGGGTGCAGCGGCCTTCCTGATGGCGGAGTACATGGGACTTCCCTATGCACAGGTTGCGGTTAAGGCAATTCTTCCCGCAGTTCTTTACTTTGCGGGCATTTTCATAGCCGTTCATCTTGAGGCCAAGAAACTGGGCCTTAAGGGAATAAAGAAGGACGAGCTTCCCAAGTGGAGTTATCTTGCCAAGAACTGTTACCTGATCATTCCGCTTATCTTCCTGGTATTGTTAGTGGCAACAGGTGCCCGTACAATGGCTACATCCGCAGCTTTGTCCATTATCGCTGCGTTAATTATCGGATTTATCAATCTTTTGATAAATACATATGCCGAACGCAAGGAAGAAGGCTTCGGAAAGGTTCTTTGGGACGTTTGCAAAACAACCTTCGCAAATACTGTTGATGCGCTTCAGGCAGGTGCAAAGGGCGCCATTACGGTTGCCGTTGCATGTGCAATGGCAGGCCTTATCGCCGGATGTATTACGGTTACAGGCCTTGCATCAATACTTATTAACGCAATTGTTTCCGTAGCAGGTAATGCTACCATCATCGGTCTTTTGCTTACAATGCTTTGCTGTATCGTTCTTGGTATGGGTGTTCCCACAACCGCAAACTATTGTATTATGGCTGCTACATGTGCTCCTATACTTATACAGCTTGGCTTTTCACAGGTTGCGGCACACTTCTTTGTATTCTATTTCGGTATCGTGGCAGATATTACGCCTCCTGTAGCGCTGGCTGCCTATGCAGGCTCTGCCATAGCCAAGTCGAACCCCATGAAGACCGGTTTGAATGCCACAAGACTTGCGATTGCAGCATTTATCGTTCCTTACGTGTTTGCTTACAGCCCCGCGATGCTGTTTATTGATACAACGCCTTTTGAGGTTGTTACTATTTGTATTACGGCCCTTTTGGGTATATTCGGTGTTGCTGCGGGAATCGGTGGTTATGTGTTTAAGAATATGAATTGGTTGTTCAGAATACTTATGATTGCCGGCGGACTTACACTTCTCATTCCCGGAGTGGTGACGGATATTATCGGATTCGCTTTATTGGGATTTGTATGTGTGGCTGATTTTATGGCTGCTAAAAAAGTGAAGAATGCTTAAAAAGAAAGGCCACCGGGTATTGATCCGGTGGCTTTTGTTATGAGTATACTTTGCTAAACGGGATTCTTTTTAATGTTTTCAATCATAAGGTCCAGACATCCTGTGAAAAGAATGCGGATGCGGTCTGTGATGGCATGCATTTCCTCGGGAGTATCCCCTCTTGATTCGCCACGAATCCAACGGGCCAGAACGCCGAAAAGGGCTTCCTCGAAATAGGCTGTGATGATACCGAAATCTGTGGGAGATATTTCATAACCGTTAAGGTGAACGTTGAGGTACTTCGCAAATACTCCGTGAAGGTTGTCTATTACGTACTTCTGAAGAGTTTCCTGGCCGAGGGTTTTGTAGAGATTTTTCCAGACCTTCTTGTACATAACGGTAAACTCTATCAGGTCAAAAAGTATTTTGTCATCGTCCTTCGGGTCACATTCTTCAAGCTTTTTTATCTCGTTCTGAATGGCTGTGTCCAGTACGTCGTATATATCGTGGAAGTGATAGTAAAAGGTATTGCGGGTGATTCCGCATTCTTTGACTATGTCACCTACGGTTATCTTTTTTAAAGACTTTTTTTCTGCAAGGGAAATTGTGCAGGCAATAATGTCGTTTTTGGTATTGGCAGGCATGCTTTTCTCCTCTTTTCTTTCCCTTAGAGAATACATTTTAATGAAAAAATAATCAAGTTTACATTGAATAATAATCATTACTTAGGTAAAATAGTTTTGATTATTGAAAACAAATCAGAGGAGTAAATAATGAAGAAATTAATAGGTTTATTTATGGCATGCACAATGATTCTTACCCTTGGCGCATGCGCAGACAAGAATACTTCCGGTAATTCGGGGGAAACATCAATAGCACCGGCACCTTTTACTATTGATGAGGCACCTCTTACAGTTTCAGAGGAACCTTCTGTTTCTGAACCTGCGGGGGAAGAGCCTAAAGAAGATGTTATTCCCGAGAACTCATACAGAAGTGAACTTACAAATGAGTGGATTAGTAACGACATAAAGGAACAGCGTCCCATAGCTGTTATGATTGACAATGAAAGCACAGCACTTCCTCACTACGGAACATCTGATGCGGACATTGTGTACGAAATGATGAACTCTACCGCAAACGGTCGCATTACACGTTTTATGTGTATCTTTAAAGATTGGCAGAATCTTGAAAGAGTGGGAAACATCAGAAGCACACGTTCCACAAACTGCTTTACATTTACTGAGTATAATGCAATTCTTGTTCACGACGGTGGTCCCTATTACATTAATGAGTGGCTGGGATATAAGGATGCCAATCACTTAAGCGGTGGCTTTGCACGTATCGACAGAGGCCTTGGCGGAACCTACGAAGAATATGTTACCGCAGAAGACTACAAGGGCGAAGGCGAGTATGCAGGAAATTCCTATGACGGATTAAAGACACGAATCGAGAAAGCTAAATTCGATACAGAATACAACGCTTACTATAAGGGCGAGCACTTCATTTTCTCAGACGAAGAAATTTCTCTTGAGAACAATACAGAAGCAAAGAAGGCAGAGACCATTTCCCTTCCTTATCCTCACAACAGTTCAATGCTTACTTACGATAAGGATTCACAGAAATACATCTATTCCGAGTACGGTGAGAAATATGTTGACGGTCTTTACAATGATGGCAGAGGACTTGCATTTAAGAACGTAATCATCCAGATTGCCGATTATGTACAGTTTGATGACAACGGATATATGTGCTTCTTTGGTATTGATACTGCAGGCAAAGAACAGAAGGGCTACTACATAACAGACGGTTATGCGATTCCCATTACCTGGTCAAAACCCAGCAGAGAATCCATTACAAAGTACTATAACGCCGAAACAGGTGAAGAAATTACACTTAACACCGGAAAGACATACATTACAATTTGTCCTTACGATGTAAGAAAAGATATAAAGATTTACTAAGAATTTACTGGGGCAAAAACCTTTACGGTCTTTGCCCTAAAACCATTAATAGGAG
>JAZLJG010000069.1:0-1598 GCA_045617745.1 Lachnospiraceae bacterium
GTCCGTCCGTTCTGTATCAGATCTGAAGTTTCCAACGCAAATGTGGAAAATGTTGTAAAACCTCCGCAGATACCTGTTTTCATAAGCAGCACGACGTCCGGATCCCAATTTCCTTTTTTCAATGACAGTGCAACTACAATTCCTATCAGAAAAGAACCCAGAATATTAATAACCAGTGTCTTTATCGGGAAAACTGCAAATTCATTCATCTTTATCAGGCCAATCAGATATCTGGCAACCGCCCCTGCGGCACCTCCTGCCGCAACGTATAAACAAGATCGCATATCAACGGTTCCTTTCTTTTATCAATTATCAAAAGTCATCCGCACCATTCGGTTTTGATCTGCGCTACGGGAAATCTCATTCCCCTGATCTATATTATTACAGGTCTATCTGCCCAATGACAGCACAGGGGTGCGAATGCAGTTACTCAGAAACAGGAATAAAAAGAAAGATAAGCAGCTTTATATGAAAACTGCTTATCTTCTTGGCGCAGAAGGAGAGATTTGAACTCTCGCGCGCTTTTGACACGCCTACTCCCTTAGCAGGGGAGCCCCTTCGGCCTCTTGGGTACTTCTGCTTACCGAATGCCGAATTATGATAACCCAAGGAACCAGGAATGTCAAGTTCAAAGGAAAAATAAATCTCATAAAAAAAGGTTACAGTTCAGCCTTGACTGAACTGGATTCCATTTCTTGAAATATTTTTCTCGTCAAATTAAACGAATTTGTTTTGTTACTATTATATTTTATACGGATGTCAATGTTGAAAACTTGTTTTTTATTGAAATTCCGCAGGAAAATCATCCTAAAAGATAAGGTCTTTCAACAAAATGGCATATTTGCTGTTGAAAATGGTGAAAATTCCCCTTAAAATCTGCCGGTTTTAAAGATTGTTATCTTTGAAAAACAAGTCTTTGAACAGTCATTCTGCCAGTGTGCGAATTTGCAAAAAATGCATCTTTTCTGTATAATTTGAGTATCAAATTATACAGAATGAGGTAGAAGCGCAAGTGGGAACAAACTATACAAAAGGGTTATATCATCAGTATGAAGACCTGTTTGAACGCTTCGACAAGCTTCAGGAAACACTGGAAACTGAACGTGAAGAGCATAGGAAAGAATTAAAAAGTTTAAAGGAAACGCAGAAAGAGGAGATCTGCGGCCTAAAAGAATCTTATAGGGAAGAAACAGAAGAACTAAGGAAAGCTTTAAAAGAGGCAAATGAGATAATAGTTCTTTTAAAAGATGAAATTGAGAGGCTCAAGCGCAAGGATAACAACGACAGTTCCAATTCATCAAATCCGCCGTCAAGCGACGGCCCAGGTAAAAGAGCCAATACGTATAACGGCAGAAAGAAGAGCAACAGTTCCAAAGGCGGACAGCCGGGACATAAAGGAACTACCCTTAAGAAAAAAGATATAGAGCAAAAGATAGCTGACGGCAGTATTCGCCACGAAGTAATCAATATGGGAAACGGTCGCGGCAAATACATCTCAAAATACGTTTTGGATTTTGAGGTGAATGTTGTTGCGAAAGAGTATCGTTTCTATCCTGATGAAAACGGGAAATATAATATTCCGGAAAAATACAGGAGCG
>JAZLJG010000070.1:0-11899 GCA_045617745.1 Lachnospiraceae bacterium
GTCACTTGCATCAGGTGTTATTCCTCAGGTTTCCGCTATTTTCGGAAACTGCGGCGGCGGTCTTGCAATCGCTAATGCAATGGCAGATTTCACTTACATGGAAGAAAAGAATGCTAAGCTTTTCGTAAGTGCTCCCAACGCTCTTGATGGTAACTACACCGCTAAGTGTGATACAGCTTCAGCAAAGTATGTTGCAGAAGCAGGTGAGTGTGACGGAATCGGCGAAGAAGGCTATGTTCTTGCACAGATCAGAGAGCTTGTTTCCATGCTTCCCAAGAACAATGAAACAGAAGCAGAAGTTGCTGATGTTACAGACGATCTTAACAGAGCATGCGAAGGTCTTGAAGGTTGCGCAGGCGATACAGCAATTCTTATTTCCCAGATTGCTGATGACAACAATTTCGTAGAGGTTAAGGCTGCTTACGCTCAGGCAGTTGTTACCGGATTTATCCGTCTTAACGGTGCTACAGTAGGTGTTGTTGCCAACAGAACAGAAATGTACGGAGAAGACGGCAAGGTTGCTAAGAAGTTTGACGGTGTTCTTTGTCCCGGATGCTGCGACAAGGCTGCAGATTTTGTAAACTTCTGTGATGCTTTCTCAATCCCCGTTCTTACATTTACAAATGTTAAGGGCTTCAAGGCTACAGTAGAAGCTGAGAAGAAGATGGCTAAGGCAGCTGCTAAGTTAACTTATGCATTTGCTAACGCTACTGTACCGAAGGTAAATGTTATCATCGGAAAGGCTTTCGGAAGCGCTTATACGGTTATGAACTCAAAAGCAATCGGTTGTGACCTTACAATTGCATGGCCTAATGCAGAAATCGGCACAATGGATGCTAAGCTTGCTGCTAAGATTATGTACGCTGATGCAGACGCTTCGGTTGTTGATGAAAAGGCAGCTGAATATGCTAAGTTACAGAACAATGTTGTTTCTGCAGCAAAGAGAGGATATGTGGACCAGATCGTTGAACCTGCTGATACACGTAAATACGTTATCGGTGCGTTTGAGATGCTTTATACAAAGATGGAAGATCGTCCTGCTAAAAAGCACGGAACAATCTAGAAAGGTGAACGCATGAAAAAGAAACTTTTAGCTTTATTTTGTGTGATTACCTGTGTGTTTGCTCTTACAGCCTGCGGCAAAAAGGAAGTATCCTACAATGATATGCAGAAGGGTAATATTTCTCAGGCAGAGCAGATTTCTGATATTTTGATTCAGATTGCAACATCTGTTGATTCAAGTCAGGTTGAAGGCTACAACAAAGAAGAGATGGCCTCCATTCTTGCCAGCATTTCGGGTATAGAAGCCGAACTTGGAGCTTTTGACGGATTAATTGCCACTTATGCCCAGATGTCAAAGGAAATGGGTGGAGTTAATTCCACAGGTGAATTCACATCAGAAATTGTAGGTAAAGAAATAATAGTTAAATGTGATGCATATGGTAATGAATGCGATGGTGTTATCACATTTACCTATACAAATGATATCTTTACCAGATTTGTAGAAGGTAATGCTGTTGCCCAGACTTCTATTAAGCAGAAGCTTGAAGAAGCAGGAAAACACATGGGTGATGCAGGCCTTAATACCCTCCTTGGAATGGGATCGGTATTTATTGTATTAATACTTATTTCTTTCTTGATTTCAGCATTTACACTTTTTAAGTCTGAACCCAAGAAAAATGAAGTTACTTCAGCACCTGTACAGGTTTCAGATACTACAGAGGAACTTACAGATGATACTGAACTCGTTGCAGTTATTATGGCAGCCATAAGCGCTTATGAGAGTGCTAACGGTGGCTCAGCAGATGGCTTCGTAGTAAGAAGCATTAAGAAAGCAAACAGGAGGATTTAATAATGAAAAACTATACAATTACCGTTAACGGAAACGTATATGACGTTACAGTAGAAGAGGGCGCAGGCGCAGCAGCTCCCGTAGCAGCTCCCAAGGCAGCTCCTAAAGCAGCTCCCGCAGCTCCTAAGGCAGCAGCTCCCGCAGCAGGTGCAGGTTCCATCAAGGTTGAAGCAGGTGCAGCAGGTAAAGTGTTTAAGATTGAAAAGCAGGTTGGCGCTTCTGTAAAGAAGGGTGATGCTGTTGTTGTTATCGAAGCAATGAAGATGGAAATTCCCGTTGTTGCTCCCGAAGACGGAACAGTTGCTTCCATCAACTGCAACGTTGGCGATGCTATTGAAGCAGGCGCTTGCTTAGCTACATTAAAGTAATATATTAACAAGAGTTAAAAATGACTAATCCAGGAGGAATTATTAATTATGGAATATATTCTTAATACATTTAATAACCTGGTACATCAGACAGCATTTTTTAACCTGACCTGGGGAAACTACCTCATGATTGCAGTTGCTTGCTTATTCCTTTATCTTGCAATTGCCAAGGAGTTTGAACCGCTTCTTTTGTTGCCGATAGCGTTTGGTATGTTACTTGTTAACATTTACCCCGACATTATCGCACCTCCCGGAACTGACGGCTCCGCAGGCGGATTATTATATTACTTCTATGTACTGGACGAATGGGCAATTTTACCTTCACTTATTTTCATGGGTGTTGGTGCCATGACCGACTTCGGTCCCTTAATTGCTAACCCTAAGAGCTTCTTACTGGGTGCAGCAGCTCAGTTTGGTATTTTCGCAGCATACTTTGGAGCTATCGCATTAGGCTTTAACGATAAAGCAGCTGCAGCTATTTCAATCATTGGTGGCGCTGATGGTCCTACATCCATTTTCCTTGCCGGAAAACTCGGACAGACAAACTTGCTCGGACCTATCGCAGTTGCGGCATATTCTTATATGTCACTTGTGCCGATTATTCAGCCTCCGATTATGAAGTTATTTACAACCGAAAAAGAACGTAAGATTAAGATGGCTCAGTTAAGACCTGTTTCCAAACTTGAGAAAATCTTATTCCCTATTATCGTTACAATCGTTGTATGTCTGATTCTTCCTACAACAGCTCCCCTTGTAGGTATGCTTATGCTTGGTAACCTCTTCAAGGAGTCAGGTGTAGTAAGACAGTTAACAGAGACAGCTTCAAACGCTATGATGTATATCGTTGTTATTTTGCTTGGTACATCAGTTGGTGCTACTACAAGTGCAGAAGCATTCCTTAACTGGGATACCATTAAAATCGTTGTACTCGGACTTATTGCATTTGCATTCGGTACAGCTGCCGGTGTATTGTTCGGTAAGCTTATGTGCTGGTTTTCAAAGGGAAAGGTTAATCCTCTTATCGGCTCAGCAGGTGTTTCTGCGGTGCCTATGGCGGCCCGTGTATCACAGAAGGTTGGTGCGGAATCAGATCCTACAAACTTCTTGCTTATGCACGCTATGGGACCTAACGTAGCAGGTGTTATCGGTACAGCTGTTGCAGCAGGTACATTCATGGCTATATTCGGTGTATTTTGATTAATATAAAGGAGAATAAAAATGGCAGATCAGATTAAAAAACCGGTCGGAATCATGGAAACCGTTCTTCGTGATGCACATCAGTCATTGATTGCTACAAGAATGCCTACCGAAATCATGCTTCCCATCGTTGATAAAATGGATAAAGTCGGCTATGCTGCAGTTGAGTGCTGGGGCGGAGCTACATTCGATGCTTCATTAAGATTCTTAAAGGAAGATCCCTGGGATCGTTTAAGAAAGCTTCGTGACGGCTTCAAGAACACAAAGTTACAGATGCTTTTCAGAGGACAGAACATTTTAGGTTATCGTCCTTACGCTGATGACGTTGTTGATGCTTTCGTTGAAAAGTCAATTTCAAACGGTATTGATATCATCAGAATTTTTGACTGTCTTAATGATATTCGTAACCTTCAGGAAGCAGTTGATGCTACCAATAAGGTTAAGAAACAGGAAGGCAGAGGAGAGGCTCAGGTAGCTCTTTCCTACACACTTGGCGATGCTTATACATTAGAGTACTGGGCATCAATGGCTAAGAAGATTGAAGAGATGGGTGCTGATTCCATCTGTATTAAGGATATGGCAGGCTTACTTGTTCCTTACAAGGCTGCAGAGCTTGTTAAGACACTTAAAGAGAATACAAAGCTTCCTATTCAGTTGCATACACACTACACATCAGGTGTTGCTTCAATGACATACTTAAAGGCTGTTGAAGCCGGTGTTGACGTAATTGACTGTGCAATTTCTCCTTTTGCTATGGGTACATCACAGCCCGCAACAGAAGTTATGGTTGAAACCTTTAAGGGTACAGAATATGATACCGGTTATGACCAGACTATTCTTGCTGAAATCGCTGATTACTTTGCACCCTACAGAGAAGAGTGCTTAAAGAGCGGACTTATGTCCACAAAGGTTCTTGGTGTTAACATTAAGACCCTTCTTTACCAGGTACCCGGCGGTATGCTTTCCAACATGGTTTCACAGCTTAAAGAACAGCATGCAGAAAACAAGTATCGTGAAGTGCTTGAAGAGATTCCCCGTGTTCGTAAGGACTGCGGTGAGCCTCCGCTTGTTACACCTTCATCACAGATCGTTGGCACTCAGGCTATCTTCAACGTATTAAACGGCGAAAGATATAAGATGGCTACAGGTGAATTTAAGGATCTTCTTCGTGGTAACTACGGTCAGACTGTTAAGCCTATGAACCAGGAAGTAATCGACAAGGTTATTCCCGGTGAGAAGCGTTCTACAGCTCGTTCTGCAGAAGCTACAGGTCATGTTCAGCCCGAACTTGAGTCTATCGAAGCAGAAATGAAGCAGTACAAGCAGCAGGACGAGGACGTTCTTTCATACGCTTTGTTCCCTCAGGTTGCTACAGACTTCTTCAAGTATCGTGAAGCTCAGCAGACAAAGGTTGATACCACAATTGCTGATACCAAAAACGGAGCATATCCTGTTTAATAAAAATTAAAGTTTTAAGAACCGTAAGGAAACCCCTTGCGGTTCTTTTTTTTATAATGTATAATAACGGATGTTATTAGGGGTAATAACAGGGATATGTAGAGAGAAAGGTACAAAAAATGGCTAGAAAAGAAGTTATTACGAAGAAGGACATCCGTACTTCTGCTTTTTTGATGGCAAGAGAGCAGGGTATAGAGGAAGTAACGGCAAGAAAGCTTGCCGCATATGCAGGCTGTTCCACACAGCCTATTTTCAGAAATTACGAGAACATGGAACAGTGTCTTGATGATGTATACGAAGACACACTTGCGTTCTTTGATGATTTCTATGAAAAGTATGACAAGGGTTCCAGAATACCCTTTGTTAATCTTGGAATGGCTTATATTTCTTTCGCGGAAAAGGAGCCTCATCTTTTTTCTTATTTATTCATGACTAAAAACACCCATGGTATGAATCTATACAGTCTCTTAAACGGCCGTACCAATGCTGTTATTAAAGAGATGAATGCTGCAAAAGCAGATGGTAGCAGATATCCTGAGCAGATTTTTATGAAAATGTGGATGTTAATTCACGGAGCAGCATGTATGACCATAACCGGGGACTATGATCTTACAAGCGCTCAGACACGTATGCAGTTGGAAGAGAGCTATAAAGCATTTACGAGGTAATGAATATGGCAGCCGGTGCAGATGTATTATCAAGGATTAATGAGCATTTTTCGGAATTAAGTAAAGGGCAGAAGCTTATTGCCTCCTTCGTGATTGATAATTACGATACGGCGGTATTTATGACAGCTGCGCAGATAGCAAATAAGGTTGGTGTCAGTGAGTCTACTGTAGTCAGATTTGCTGTTGCTGTGGGTTACGAAGGCTTTCCGGAGTTTACCAAAGCTATGGAAGCCTGGTATAAGACCAAAATGAATACTGTTTCCATGATGGGTGAAAAGTACGGTAAGTCTTCCCAGTCAGATCTTTTGAACACGGTTCTTCGCTCTGATATGGAGAAGATGGAAGATACCATCGCAAATCTTGATGTGGAAGCTTTTGAGATGGCCGTGGATATTATTTTGCAGGCCAAAAAAGTTTATGTGGTAGGACTTAGAACCTGCGAACCTCTAGCGGAGTTTTTACATTTTTATCTGAATATGATCAGGCCTGATGTTGTTTTACTTAAAACCACATCAGCCAGTGAAATGTTTGAACAGATGATAAGGATTGATGAAAAGGATTGTATTATCGGTATCAGTTTCCCCAGGTATTCCATGCGTACACTTAAGGCGATGGAATTTGCCAACGATCGAAACGCTAAAGTTATTACGCTTACCGATTCCATTCATTCTCCCATGAATCTTTATTCTTCCTGTAACCTTCTTGCAAGAAGCGACATGGTTTCTATAGTTGATTCACTTGTAGCTCCTTTAAGTGTTATTAACGCTTTGGTTGTTGCTCTTTGCTTAAAGAAGCCTAAAGAAGTAAAGAACAATCTGGAAAGACTCGAAGACGTATGGAGCAATTACCAGATATATTTGAATGATGAAATAAACTTTATCGATGATGAACCGATCTTAAACTATTCTCTTAACAAGGATGAGGAAGATTGATGAAGGTTTTGATAGTAGGCGGCGGAGCTGCCGGAATGATGGCTGCCGTACACGCTTCGGAACTTGGTTACGATGTAACGATTCTTGAAAAGAACGAAAAGCTTGGAAAGAAGATTTACATTACAGGTAAGGGAAGATGTAATGTAACCAATAATTCCGACATAGAAATAGTTTTTAAAAATATAAATAAGAATCCCAAATTCATGTACAGTGCACTGTATGGATTCGATAACAGCCGTGTTTATTCCTTCTTTGAAGAGAACGGCTGTCCTTTGAAGGTTGAGCGTGGGGAAAGGGTTTTCCCTGTTTCCGATCATGCTTCGGATATTATAAAAGCTCTTAGCAATGTTCTAAACAGACAAAAAGTTAAGATAAGGCTTAATTGTGAGGTGAAAGATATCCTTACGCAGGATAATAAGGCGACAGGTGTTCTTTTGGAAAACGGTGAAAAGGTTTTTGCCGATAAAGTTATTCTTGCAACAGGTGGACTTTCATATCCTACAACAGGTTCTGACGGAGACGGTTATAAGTTTGCCAAAAGACTTGGTCATACCATTGTTGATACAAGACCCTCTCTGGTACCCATAGAGACCGGAGAAACTTGGGTACCCATGCTGCAAGGGTTATCTTTAAAGAATGTGGAACTTAGCCTTTTATCGGACGGGAAAGTGGTTTATAAAGAACTTGGGGAAATGATTTTTACACATTTCGGAATATCAGGTCCTCTTGTGTTGTCGGCAAGTTCTTATTATGATACTGAGGTTTCCAAAAACAAAAACGTAATAATTTCTCTTGATTTGAAACCCGGTCTTGATGAAGAAACACTTGATAAAAGAATTTTAAGGGATTTTGAGAAGAATCAGAACAGGCAGTTTAAGAATTCGCTTGATGAGCTTTTGCCTTCAAAACTCATTCCTGTTATCATAGAATTAAGTAAGATCGATCCTTATAAACAGGTTAATGAAGTGACAAGAGAAGAGAGAAAGACACTTCTTTCTCTTTTGAAAAAGCTTACGGTTACGCCTGTGGGAACCCGCCCTATAGCAGAAGCAATTATTACGAGAGGCGGAATAAATGTTAAGGAAATAAACGCATCCACGATGGAATCCAAGATTATTAAGGATTTGTATTTCGCAGGAGAAATGATTGATGTAGATGCCATGACCGGAGGGTTTAACCTTCAGATAGCGTGGTCTACGGGATACCTTGCAGGAGGATGTGAATAAACGGGAGAGTATTTATGAGTTTTCAAATCGCAATTGACGGACCTGCAGGAGCAGGAAAAAGTACTATAGCAAAGGCTGTTGCAAAAGAGCTTTCTTTTGTTTATGTAGATACCGGTGCAATGTACAGAGCAATTGGTCTTGCATGTTTAAGAGCTGGCGTTGATCTTGATAATGAAGATGCTGTCAGTGATTATGCTGACAAAACAAATGTTACAATAGCCTATATTGACGGTGAACAGGCTGTTATTCTTAACGATGAAAATGTTAACGGTTTTATCCGTACCCAGGAAGTGGGAGACGCCGCGTCCAAGGTGTCTGTTTATAAAAGAGTAAGAGCGAAACTTGTCGCTCTTCAACAGGATCTTACACGTACCACAGATGTGGTTATGGACGGAAGAGATATTGCCTCTACAGTTCTTCCCAACGCTCAGGTAAAAATCTATCTTGATGCAAGTGTTGAAGTCCGTGCAAAACGCCGCTATGACGAGTTTATAGAAAAGGGCAAAGAAGCTGATCTTGCTACTATTATAGAAGAAGTAAAAGAACGTGATTACAGAGATATGCACAGGGATAATTCCCCTCTTATAAGGGTTCCCGAGGCTACATACATTGATTCTTCATATATGACAATTGACGAAGTAGTGAAAGAGGTTATTTCTGAGGCCGGAAAGAAGCAGAATGGCTAAAGAAGTTGTTCTTTGTGAAAATGCTGGCTTTTGCTTTGGAGCAAACAGAGGTTATAACGCTGTTGAAGAAGCGTTAAAAGAAAATGTTCCCCTTTATACCTTTGGCCCGATTTTAAACAATTCTTTTATAGTCGAGAATTTTGAAAAACAGGGTGTAAAGGTTGTTAACAATGTGGAGGATTTTAAAAACCTTCCGAAGGGAAAAATTATCATCAGGTCTCACGGTGTATCAAAGGATGTTTTCGAAGCCCTTGAAAATACGGGATTTGATATATTTGACGCAACTTGTCCTTTTGTTAAAAGAATTCACAGAATTGTGGCCAAAGAAAGCGCAGAAGGAAAGGTTATCGTAGTTATCGGAAATCCCAATCATCCGGAAGTTAAGGGTATTGTGGGCTGGTCCGAAACCCCTTCTTTTGTCATTGAAAACACAGAAGATGCAAAAGCTTTTAAGTGTGATAAAGAAGATAAGATATGTATTGTGTCGCAAACCACCTTTAATCGCAATAAATTTGAAGAATTAGTTGAAATATTGACAGATAATTGTTACAATATCAGTGTTATGAACACAATTTGTGACGCTACGAGCGTTCGTCAGAGCGAAGCGGAAAAATTGTCCAAACGTGCTGATGTAATGATAGTTATAGGGGATAGACAAAGTTCTAACAGCAAAAAACTATTTGAAATCTGTAGTGCGAATTGTGCTAAGACATACTTTATACAGGAACTTGGTGATATCGTTGGTCGTCTTCCGAAGGTATCGGGTCTTGTAGGTATTACAGCCGGGGCTTCTACCCCAAAATATATTATTGAGGAGGTTCAAAGTTATGTCAGAAATGACGTTTGAACAGATGCTTGATGCATCATTTAAGACAATACATACGGGAGAGGTTGTAGAAGGTACTGTAATCGATGTAAAGCCTAACGAGATAATCCTTAACATCGGATATAAGTCCGACGGTATTCTTTCAAAGAACGAATATACCAATGACTCCAGTGTGGACCTTACCGAGGTTGTTAAAGTCGGTGATACTTTAGAAGTTAAAGTCGTTAGAGTCAACGATGGTGAAGGACAGGTTCTTCTTTCTTACAAGAGACTTGCTGCCGACAGAGGTTCTAAGAAACTTGAAGAAGCATTTGAGACACAGGAAATTCTCAAAGCTAAAGTTTCTCAGGTGCTTGAAGGCGGTATCTGTGTTGTAGTGGAAGAGGTTAGAGTATTTATTCCCGCAAGCCTTGTTTCCGACACATTTGAAAAGGACCTTTCCAAGTACGAAGGTCAGGAAATCGAATTTGTTATCCGTGAATACAATCCTAAGAAGCGTCGCTTCATCGGTGACAGAAAGGTTATTCTTTCTTCCAGAAAAGCAGCTGCTCAGGAGAAGCTGCTTTCTACAGTTAAAGAAGGCGATGTAGTAGAAGGTATCGTTAAGAACGTTACAGACTTCGGTGTATTCATTGATTTAGGCGGAATCGACGGATTACTCCACATCTCAGAAATGAGCTGGGGCAGAGTTGAAAATCCCAAGAAGAATTATAAAGTCGGCGATAAGCTTAATGTTCTTATTAAGACAATTTCCGAGAATAAGATTGCATTATCATTAAAGTTTAATGATACAAATCCCTGGATTGATGCAGAGAAGAAGTACGCAGTTGGTACAGAAGTTACCGGTAAGGTAATGAGAATGGCTGACTTTGGTGCATTTGTAGAGCTTGAATCCGGTATTGATGCTTTACTTCATGTTTCACAGATTTCTGTTGAACACATCGAGAAACCTTCAGATGTATTAAAGGTTGGCGACGAAGTTAAGGCTAAAGTTGTTGATTTCAATCTTGAAGACAAGAGAGTAAGCATTTCCATTAAAGCTTTAATCGCTCCTGAAGAAGTTAAGGCTGAAGACAATGCTGATGTAGCAAGTGTTGATATTGATGCTGTTATCGCAAGCGAATCAGAAGAAGCCTAAAATTATTAATTAACGGTTATATATATTTATGTATACTTAATAGGTAGTCAATAATGACTACCTATTATTTTTACAAAAATACAGGAGAAACCATATATGGCATACGATTATGAGTATTTAAAAAAGGCAGTTTACGAGTTAACAACAATTGATTTGAATGCTTACAAAGAGAAGCAGATGAAGCGCCGTATTGATACTCTTATAGAAAAACATAAAGTCGAAGGATATGATAAGTATGTAGCTCTTCTTAAGTCCGATAAAGAAGCTTTTGAAGAATTCGTAAGTTACCTTACCATCAATGTTTCCGAATTTTACAGAAACCCCGAGCAGTGGGAACTTATGGACAAGGAAATTATTCCTGAGCTTATAAGTAAATTTGGCAAGAATCTTAAAATCTGGAGTGCAGCCTGTTCAACAGGAGATGAGCCCTATTCACTTGTTATGGCTCTCTCAAGACACATTCCTTTAAACCAGATAAAGATTTTTGCTACGGATATTGATAAACAGATTCTTGAAAAAGCAAAACTCGGTCTTTACAATGCCAAGAGTATTGAGAATGTTCCCGATGATTTCAAGAAAAAGTATTTCACTGAAATCGGCGGATCATATAAGATTTCCGATGAAATCAAATCAAGGGTTGAGTTTAAGCAGCATAACCTTTTGAAGGATTCTTATCCCACTAACGTGGATATGATTGTTTGCAGAAATGTTTTGATATACTTTACAGAAGAAGCAAAAGATGAAGTGTTCAAAAAATACTGTGATGTTCTTAAGAGTAAAGGTATTTTGTTTATCGGAAGTACCGAGCAGATTGTAAATTACAAAGAAATCGGTTATCTTAGAAAGAATTCTTTCTACTACGAAAAACCTTAAAGAATTTAAAGGGGCTTGGCCGGATGGCCAAGCCCTTATTTTTTATATTACCATGTGGTTAAGAACGTGAGTTGCGTAGTCGCTGAACATTTCCCTGTCAACTTTTCTTTCATCGGTAAGTTCAAAGAACAATTCTTTTTCCTCATATGACCTTTTGAAGAAAGGAGTAACGAGGGCATCCCATTCAGGTAAAAATTTTGAAAGTTTTTTGGTATAGCAGGTAGCGGCTTTAGCGGGTTCTCTGTGGTTCTTGTCTACAAAACCGGCAACTGATTTGTGTAAAGCTACATCTTCGTCGGGAAGATAGTAGTAATCTCTGTAGTTAGCGTAGAAATATTTCATTTCTTCGTCGTAGAGAGGAACTCTCAGCATACCCTGATTTCCTGCTCCGGAGAAGTAACATCTGTCATACAGGAATGATACGGGTGTCAGTAACTGGTTAGGAAGATCCATGACCATCATTATTTCTGAATGAGTAGCACCGGATTCATCCGTATAATAGCTTGCTGATACCTTGGTTACGGTTATATGTTTCTGGAATAAATCCGGATAAGCAAGCACAGGAAGAATCATCAGCATTCCCTTTAAATCCTCAAAGTTATGAAGAAGTAAAAACTTCTTGGAATCCGGGTCTTTTGAGGCAACATAGTCGTTATAAATTCCTATTAAATCACC
>JAZLJG010000071.1:0-12678 GCA_045617745.1 Lachnospiraceae bacterium
AGACTCTACGGTATTAAAGTAGACTATTATCTCAGAATGAATTTCACCGGTTTTGTTAAGATAATAGACACTATCGGCGGTATTGATGTTTATTCCGATTATGAGTTTACTGTTGTTCCGGTAAAGACATATACTGTAGGTGAGAATCATTTGAACGGAATAGAATCCCTTGCGTTTGCGCGAGAAAGATATTCTTTCTCAAGCGGGGATATTCAAAGAGGACAAAATCAGATGAAGGTTATAAGAGCTTTGGTTAACAAACTGAGCTCTCCGGAAATCATCGTCAGATACAATGAAATACTTGGCTGTGTATCAGACAGTTTCCAGACCAACATGCCTTCAGATGTTATGTATTCACTTATTTCACATCAGATCACAACAGGTACCGCATGGAATACCGGTTCTTTCATTTCAGGCGGATACGGAGCTTCCTCCACCACATATTCAGGTCCTACAAAGGTGGGATATGTAATGACACCTAATGATGACGATGTGGCTGCTGCACACAACCTGTTCAAGAGCGTTTAGGGCTATTAATACGGAGGAAGAATGAAAAAAGCACTGATTGTAACCACAATAAGCGGCTTCCTTCCGCAGTTCGGACTAAACGATGTAAAGATTCTTCAGTCCATGGGCTACGAAGTATACTATGCATCGAATTTCAACAGACCTGTGTACCGTTGCGACGAAGAAGAACTAAAGAAAATGGGTATCAAGCTTTTCCCGGTTCCTATTGAGAAAAGTCCTACCAAGATTTTTAAAAACTTCGGCGCAATAATGAAGCTAAAAAGGCTTATTGAGAAAGAAAAGATACAGCTTGTACATGTTCATAATCCGGTTGGAGCGGTTGTAGGAAGAATTGCCGCATCCATGGCGAAGAACAAACCGATAGTAATGTATACAGCGCATGGTTTCCACTTCTACAAGGGGGCACCTTTAAAGAACTGGGTTGTGTTCTATACCATTGAGAGGTTCTTTGCCCGTTTTACGGATATTCTTGTAACCATTAACAAAGAAGATTATGACAGGGCCAAGAAGTTTAAATATAAAAAAGGTGGATTTGCTGAGCAGATTCACGGTGTAGGCGTTAACTTCAAAAAGTTTGCACCTAATAAAGGGATTGAAGTTGCAAAGAGAGAGGAGATTGAGGTCCCCCACAATGCATTTCATATAGTTACAGCCGCTGAACTTAATGAAAACAAGAACCAGTCGGTTGTAATAGAAGCCATTTCGTTAATGGACAGAGACGATGTTTACTATTCTTTGTGCGGTAAGGGACCCAATGCGGAGAACCTTCAGGCTCTGATTGAGGAGAAGAATCTGGAGGACAGAGTAAGGCTTTTAGGTTACCGTTACGACATGCATGAGATTCTACAGACGGCAGATTGCTTTGCCTTTCCTTCCATTCGTGAAGGCCTTGGCATAGCAGCCATAGAAGCTCTTGCCTGCTCGGTTCCGCTTGTGGCATCTGACAACAGAGGCACCAGAGAATACATCAAAGAAGATTATAACGGTCTTCTTTGTGATGCACACTCAGTGAGCGACTTTAAAAAAGCCATTGAGACATTGATGACAAATAACGAAAAACGCGAAAGGCTTTCGGGTAATGCGAGGGAAACGGCCAAAGCGTTTAGTCTGGAGGAAAATGACAGAATGATGCGTCTGATTTTCAGACGTGCGGACATGAAAGTAAAGGAATAAAGGGATGGTTTTTGGAAAAGAAATGACAGCGAGGGTTGGGGAGCCTACGGTGTCGGTAATAATGGGGGTTTACAATCAATTTGACAGAGAACAGTTAAGAAGAGCGGTTAAGTCAGTGTTGGATCAGTCGTTTACGGATTTTGAGTTTATCATCTATGATGATGGCTCTGAACCTAAGGCTGCTGAATATATTACTGAGTTAAGTGCTCTTGACGAGCGTATTATTATCTGTGGCAAGGAAGAAAATCACGGTCTTGCCTTTTCACTTAATCAGTGCCTTTCAATAGCAAGAGGCAAATATATAGCCAGAATGGATGCGGACGACATTTCACTTCCGGGCAGATTTGAGGAACAGGTTAATTTCCTTAATAAGCACACGGACGTATCCTGGTGTGGTTGTAATGCGTTTCTTTTTGATGAAGAAGGCATTTTCGGTCAGAGAAGAATGCCCGAAAGACCTTCCTACACTGATTATCTTAAATATTCACCTTATATTCATCCAACCGTTATGTACAGAAAGTCTGTCCTGGATTTTTGTGACGGTTATTCAGAACAGAAAGCTACTTTGATGTGTGAAGATTACGAAATCTTTATGCGTCTTAAAGCCATGGGCTTTTACGGAGCCAATATCCAGAAAGAACTGTTTTTATACAGGGAAAACAATAAATCCTTCGAAAGAAGAAGCATTAAAAGAAGGTTACGCGAAACGGAAATCCGTTTCAAAAACTTTAAACGCATGGGTATTTTGTTCCCTAAGGGTTGGATTTATGCTTTCAGGCCTATTGCAGCCCTTGCAGTACCCCTTAAACTGGTTCGTTTGTTAAAGAGAAAGGAAGCAAAAAGGGATGAAGGTTTCAGCCAGTTGTTCCCGGAATTCTTTAAAGTTCCCGCAAGACAGTAATCTGTCCCCGGAAGAACAAAAGTTTAAAAGCGTTTTTGCTCCCGTTGTTTTTGAATTTGCCAAATGGGCCGTTAATGAAGCCTCTGAGGCAGGAATCGAAAGATTGTACTTTCTTGCAAGAGATGCGTACTTTCCCTATCTTGCAGCAAAAGAAATAGTAAAGAACCGTAACCTGAACATAGATATCAGGTATTTATACGTTTCCAGGTATTCTTTAAGAACGGCTGAGTTTGCACTTGATAAAAAGGATTGTATAGATACTGTCTGTATCGGAGGCATAGACGTTACTTTTCATAAGATTATGCAAAGAGCAGGTCTTTCTGATGAAGAGGGAAGGGCATTTCATAAGCTTACCGGATACAGGAAAGCATTTGATGAAGTTTTAAATAAATCCGACATTCAGGAAGTTAAGGAATTACTTCGTTCCTGTCCTGAATTTCTTGAGACAGTTAATAAAAAATCATCCGGGAACCTTCCGAAGGTTTTGGGATATCTTGAGGGCGCAGGCCTTTTTGATGATATTAAGTTTGCTGTGGTGGACAGCGGATGGGTCGGCGGAATGCAGCTTTCTTTGGCCAATATTTTATCGGCTGAAAAGGATGTAAAGGTTCCGGGTTATTACTTCGGTTTGTATGAACTTCCCAAGGGAGTGAATTCAGCTGATTACCATTCTTTTTACTTCAGCCCCTACAAGGATATCCGTAAGAAGGTCCGTTTTTCAAACTGCCTTTTTGAGACGGTTATGTCTGCTCCCACAGGTATGACGCTAGGTTACGAAAAGACCGCTGAAGGGTACAGACCGGTTTTTGAAACAGAAGAAGGCCTTAACAAAGGCAGGATTCTTACGTATGAAGCATGGGTAAAAGAATATGTTACCGATGCAGTAGCCGGTGGTAAAGATGAAAATAACACCGCTAAGGTTCTGAAGCGTATGGCAAGGTTGATGGAGAAGCCTTCCGTGGAAGAAGTAAACGCTTTCGGAAACTTAAAGTTTTGTGATGATGTTTTGGAAAACACAGTCCTTGAGATTGCGGCTTTTCTGACAGATAAAGAGATAAGACATATTGTAAACGTAAAAAGCGGCTGGACGGAAGGGAGTATCGTCAAAAACGGTAAAAATGTGGCCTTACGTCTTCTTTATTTGCGCTTGTATAAATGGATAAGTTACCTAAGAAAGTTTTTTCTGCATATGGGTAACCGATAAAGGTGTATTGTGAGTACGAAAAAAGAATTAAAGATTCAATTACGCAAAGAAAAATTTGAACGCAGGAAACAGTATGCGTTTGTTATAAGGGAACTTACTTCCAGAGAAATCAAAAGAAGATATGCGCGAAGCTATCTGGGCATTTTGTGGAGTGTTTTGAGTCCGCTTATGTATATGGCGGTAATGTCTTTGATTTTCTCAAAGATGTTTTCAAGATCAATAGATAAATTCCCGCTCTATTACCTTACCGGTAATATTTTTTACAGCTTGTTTACTACGGCGACCAATTCTGCTATGACTGCGTTGGTGGACAACAAGATGCTTTTGATAAAGGCAAAGCTTCCAAAGCAGACATTTGTACTGTCGAGAATGTATACGGCTTTGGTGAATTTCGGATATACGTGTATAGCTTATGCTTTGATGCTGATAGTTTTCAGAGCACAGATATCGTTTAAGTCTCTTCTGTTTATTCCGGACGTTGCCTTGATGATGGCTCTTTCCATGGGCATAGGTTACATTTTGTCAATAGTATATGTGTTTTTTGCGGATATACACTATTTGTATAACATATTTACTACGCTTCTGATGTATTTGTCTGCGGTATTTTATCCGTTGGAGAGTCTTTCGGAAAACCTTCAGGCAGTTATTAGAATGAACCCTGTTTATCTGTCTATTTATATCGCCAGAGAGTGCGTTGTATATGGACGCATGCCCGAATTGTCCGCCTGGATCATTTTATCAGTGGAAGCGCTGGCAATATTCTCACTTGGTTACCTGGTATTTAGGAAGAACCAGAACAAAGTTATGGCGAAAGTGTAAGGAGGTAGAAGATGAAGAAGTTCTTTTTGTTTTTAGCCTCGATTGCACTTATTGTGAGCGCATTCCTGTATGCTAAAACAGAGTTTTTATATGCGGCAAACGGAAACGTGACCTTTGGCTCGGATAGTTATTCGGTTGAAGAAGGAAAAGACTTTAACGTAGGTGTATATGTAACATGTGAAAAGCCTGTTACAAGCTATCATGTGGAGCTTTATTATGACAGCAGTAAGCTTACATATGTAAGCGGTGCAAATGCAGTCGATACGGAAAACGGAATACTTGTTTTTGAAGGAAACGCCGCAGAACCAGAATTCAGATTCTGGCTTACCTTTACGGCTGCAGCAACCGGAGATGCTGCTTTTGAAGTAAGAAACAGCTCGATTTTTGCTCTTGCTGACCCGGTTGAAGGTGAAGCGGTTGATGGCGAAGAAGTAACGGCCGAACCTGAGCCTGTAACCATTACAAGCGAAGGCGTAGCACCCATAACCGTAAATCCCGCACCGATTGAAGATCCGGAGGATTTGCCGGATATCTTGTCTGAGGATGAGCAACAGGCTGAAGATAATGAAGTAGACGTATTACCTGTTGAAGAGGAGCCTGCTGAAGAAGAACCTTTTACAGACAATGAAACCACAGAGGCAGTTATTGCTGTAAAACCCGACCTTTCATCAGTACAGCCGGAACTTCCTGAAAGTCAGGTTCTCGAAATAGAGGAAGGCGAACAACCCGGCGGAGTATTGGAAGATGATACTTTTTCATTATTCGGGTTGACGGGAATCACACTTTTTATAGTTTTGGCACTCTTTGTTACCGGCCTCATTCTTGCAGTCAGCGGCCTGGTACTGGTTATCATGGACTCCAAGAGAAAGAAGAGGGCTATAGCAAAAGCCAAATTTGTTTCCCCTGATATCGCAGAGCTTGGTGAGGATTTTGAAGCAGTATTTGAAAATGGTTTTGGGAAAACTGCGAAAGAATTATCCTCAACAGAGGATTCTTCCGATGATTACGATTATCCGAATGTTGATGAATCAGAAAATCCGAAAGAACTTCCTCAGGCGGAGGTAAGAGTTCCTGCGGTTATTTCTGTAGAGAATGTTACCATGAAGTTTAACATTACAACCGGTAACGCCTCCGGCATTAAGGAATATTTAATCCAGAAGGTAAAAAGACAGGCAAAAACAAGAGAATTTACTGCTCTTGATAATATAAGCTTCAGTGTTTTAAAAGGTGAAGTAGTAGGTATTATCGGTACAAACGGCTCCGGTAAGAGTACTCTTTTGAAGATAATTTCAGGTGCGATGTCTCCTACAAGCGGAAAGGTAAAGGTTGACCGAAGAAAGATACAGATTCTTACTTTGGGAACCGGTTTTGATATGGAACTTTCCGCAAGAGAAAACGTATACCTGAACGGCTCGATCATAGGATATACCCGTGAATTTATAGATAAACACTATGATGAAATAGTAAAATTTGCCGAGCTTGAAGGCTTTATGGATGAAAAGGTTAAAAACTTTTCTTCAGGTATGGTTTCAAGACTTGGTTTCGCAATTGCCACCGTGGCAGATGCTGCTGATATCCTGATTCTGGACGAAGTATTGGCAGTTGGTGATGAGTTCTTCAGAAAGAAGAGTCTTGCAAGAATCAAGGAGCTGATACACAGTGGAAGTACGGTTTTGATTGTTAGCCATTCAATGGATACTATTAAAGAACATTGCACTAAATGTGTATGGATTGAAAAGGGTAAACTCAGAATGGTGGGAGAGCCGAATGTGGTTTGTGGCGAATATCAGAGAATGTCTAGGCAGTAGGTAAGTATTTGTAGGAAGGGAAATAAAAAGTGTTATGGAAAAGTATTTGTTTGTAGGAAACGGGCTGGAAAATTGGATTTTAAAGGACTTATTTCTTGATGTAATCGATGGGAAAATACAGGATGCGGAATTCATTAATCCATATACATTTCCGAATAAGAAAATTGAAAAAGATTATCTGAATTTCTATTTTGGTCAGGAAAGACCGGAATTATCTCTTTATGAAAATGCAAAATGGAGAAAGTATTCTTCTTTACTTAATCTTGAAATTGAGGAAGGGGACCTTTTGCATATATTCTTTGTTTGGGGCAGAGATATTGAGAGACTGTTTGACCCTATTCTTCTTAAGTGGCTTAAGCAAAGATGGGGTAATCAGGTAATCACATACATGATTTTGTTGGATTCTTTGGAGGTTACTACTGATTACATGGGATGGGGCAAAGCAAAAGAATGCTTCGAGCATTTTGATTATGTTGCATCATTTGATAAGCATGACTCTGAACAACACAATTTGCTTTTCTTCCCTACACCTTATACTGTTAGAGCAGTTGAACCCTGTGACAATTTTTGCTCAGATATTTTCTTTATAGGAGCTGCAAAGGGGAGAGATGAAGTTATTAGCACTATAGCTGATTCGGCAGCTGACAATGGATTAGCTGTAGATTTCAGGGTATATGATTTTTTAGGTGATAACAGTAAGATTAGAACACTTAAGCGTTGCATAGGATATGATGAAGTTATTAAGGAAGTTGCAAAGACAAAATGTATCCTTGAAATTCTGGCTGATGGACAGAAGGGCTCTTCTTTAAGATACTACGAAGCTGTAATTTACAATAAAAAGCTGCTTACCAATAATCCGGAGGTCTTGAATTATGATTTCTACGATCCCAGATACATTCAGTATTTTGAAAATGTGGAAGATATAGATTATTCTTGGATTGCAGAGGACATAAACGTCGATTACCAATATGATAACCGGTATTCTGTCGAGAACTTCATTCAAAGAGTTAAACAGCCTACAGCACGCTTGAACTATAACGGATTAGTTTCTGTTATTATTCCCACTTATAACAGAGCAGATACGCTTTTGAGATCGGTTAACAGTGTACTCAGACAGACATATTCCAATTTGGAATTGATTGTTGTTGATGATGGCTCTACAGATGAATCAGTGGAACTGTTGAAGAGTGTAAACGATCCAAGATTGACGGTTATTTGCCAGGAAAATGCAGGCGCGTGTGCGGCAAGAAACAATGGTATTAACAACAGCCATGGTGAATATATCGCTTTTCAGGATAGTGACGATGAATGGAATGTAGATAAAATCGAAAATCAGTTGGAGATTCTGCGTAATAAAGGTGATATCGATGTAGTATTTTGTAATGCGAATAAGGTCGATGTAAATGAATCTACAGCATCACTTTTGCATATGGATATTGCAGGCGGTATGGTTACAAAGGATCAGCTGCAAGCTTATAGCCTGGTTAGTACCCAGACTATATTTGCGAGAAAAGAATGCTTTGATGCGGAAATGTTTGATGAAAATATGCCAAGACTTCAGGATTACGATTTAGTAATAAGGCTGGCTGAAATTTTTGCATTTTGGTATGTTTCAAAACCGCTGGTTACAATGTTTGTTCAGGGAGATTCTATCTCGGTTAATCCCAGAAAGGCTATTACTGCCAGATATATGCTCTTGAAAAAGTACCCTGAGCAGATGAAAAACAATACAAAAATGTACTTAAGTACTTTACAGAGCATTCTTTCAAATTCAATGAAAGAGGAGACTACCGACATTGATGCTGAAAGAGAGTATTTCTATTTACAAAAGTACTTAAAACTGAAGAGAGAGAACGACAAACTAAAGAAAATATCAGCATTATCTGATGAGGTACTTCAAAATAATCAGTTAAGATTCCTTATCGGTAAAGAAGATAGTTTAAATTATACTACTTTAAGGCGTACTGGTGGAAAAGGATCAAGGGAGATTCAATTTGTTACGACTATTGATGGTGAAAACAAAATTTGGAACAAATTGATTAACAAGGATGGTAGAAAGAACTGGATTACCCCGGAAGAGTTCAACAAGAAATTTAACGATTTGGAGATGCAGATTCGTAAATCTGTAGATGTTGAAAAAAAACGTGCTGATGATTTGGAGTATTCAATAAAAGAAATAAGAAATTCTTTCTCTTATAAGCTGGGCTTATTTTTGACTTGGGTTCCCAGAAAAGTAAGAGAACTGTTTAGAAAGAAGTAATAATTGGGGGCAAAAAGGAGGTGTTTCTTTGCTGAAAATAATAATTTGTGGTACGGGGAAAAAGTATAATGAAAATCTGAACACAATAAGATTGTTTGAGATGACAGGGGAAATAAAAGTATGTGGCGTTATTACTCCTGAAATCAGTAACGGGTTTATTGATGGGTATAAAATTATTCGGGCTTCTGAATTAAGTGACATGGAATTTGATTATTGTTTGTTTGCACAAGGCGAAGCAAATATCGCTGAAGCAACAAAGTACATGCCTCGTAACAAAATAATTCCAATAGATGTTTTGAAAGTACCTTATTTTAATTTCGCCAGGTATGACAAGTTGAAGAAAAATCCTGTTAGCATAATATCAGCTAATTGCTGGGGAGGTATTTGCTATCATTATTTGGGCCTGGAATTCACATCTCCTACAATTAATTTGTGGATTGAGAGAAATGAATTTAATCGGTTTGCAAACAATTTGGAAGACTATTTGAAGAAAGAACTGATACAAACAGGTACAGGAGTGGATCATTTTGCAGGGGAAAGGTTGTTCCCTATTGCTTCGGTAGGTGATATTAATCTTTTTATGAATCATTATGATTCATTTGAAGAAGGAAAGGAAGCTTGGGAAAAGAGAATAAAGAGAATTAATTGGGGTAATCTCTTATTTCTTTCCTTTACTGATGATGAGGATTGTGCAAAAGATTTCTGCAAAATTAAGCGAGAGCGTAAATATATTTTTGTGCCGAAAGAAATGAATATTGATTCAGAGTGTGTTATTAAGGTTCCCTGGAAAAATAAAAATGATGGCAGAACTATTGCGATGTATGCGAATAGTTTTGCAAGTGGTAATCTTTGTGGAATTGATGTTCTTTCTTTACTCTGCGGGGATTCAGAGTTTGAAAGATATAAGTGATTTTTAAAGCATCTTCTAATGTTGGGAAAAGGGGAATAGGGTACAATAAATGGATGGTTATGGGTGTTTATTTCCCGTTCTCTTTTTTAATAAATTATAAAGGAGAGAGGGTTTTATGAAAAAAACCAAATTTATTTTGTTCCTTATGGGGCTTTTTGTTTCATTAAGCATCATAGGTTTGAGCAAAATACAAGGATTTGCAGGAAGCAAGGCGGGAAGCTTTTCTGTAACGTATCCTGAAGCTTACGAAGAGATTGCTTGCGGGGAGGATTTGAGAATAAAATGGTCCGCTTCTTCGGGAGCATCTTATTATGTTATCTCTGTTAGAGATACTTCAGTCTCATATGAGAGTTATGTAGTTAAAATGAAGACTCTGTACAGACAATATTACGATATTGATGCTGATGAGTTGACCGCAGGACATACTTACCGAATTGGTGTTGTGTCGTATAGTAGTTCCGGTGAAGCCACGTATGCGGGCGATCATTATTTTAGTGTAAGTAAATATAGTGCCCCGGGATCTTTTGAAATAACTGAGCCTGATGATGGTGAGGAATTTACTGTTGGTTCATCGGTTAATGTATATTGGTCTGCTTCAAAGAATGTAGATCATTATCGTTATGCACTTGAAGATATAAGTGTAAAGTATAATTACACTTCAGTTATTGAATCAACTAAGACAACTTCTAGAAGTTTTTCTATAAAAAGTTCATATCTTAAGGCAGGCCATACTTACAGATTTTATGTTGCTGCATATGATAAAGATGAAAATAATTCTACTGCAGTACGTCGACAGGTAGATTTTTATATCAGTAACAAAAAGCCTGGGAGCTTCTCCATAACCAGTCCTGAAGCAGGTGAGGTGTTCTCTGAAGGAACATCTGTAAAAGCTACATGGTCTGCGTCTACTAATGTTGATCATTATAAATATTCACTTAGCGATATTTCTGTTCCGAACAATTATGTATATGTTATTAATTCAACGGAAACAACTTCCAGAAGCTTTACTATAAGCAGTTCAAAGTTGCAGGCAGGGCATAAATACAGATTTTATGTTGCTGCTTATGATGCTGATGAAAGTGAATCGACTGTAGTAAGAAATAGCGTTGATTTTAGCGTAATCAGTAATGCACCAGGAAGTTTCAGTATTACTTCGCCTTCAGCGAATGCCGTTTATAACAGCGGTGAGTCTGTAAAGGCTGCCTGGTCATCTTCGAGCAATGCAGATCATTACAGATACTCCCTTAGTGATATATCTGTGCCCAATAATTATAAGGTTATAGTAGATTCTACAAAAACTACTTCACGTAGCTTTACTATAAGCAGTTCAAAGTTGCAGGCAGGACATAAATACAGATTTTTTGTTGCTGCGTATGATTCAAATGAGAATGAGTCTACAGTTGTAAGAAGATCGGTTGATTTTAGCGTAAACAATGTAGTGCTCGGAGATTTCAATTTTACCAGTCCGGCCTCAGGGGAGGAGTTTGTTAAAGGTTCCTCCGTTAAGGTGGCATGGTCATCATCAAGTAATGCGGATCATTACAGATATGCTCTCAGTGATATTTCTGTACCGAATAGTTATGAGTATATTATTGAATCTACAAAGACTGCATCCTGCAGTTATACGATTAGCAGTTCAAAATTGCAGGCAGGTCGAAAATACAGGTTTTATGTAGCGGCGTATGATGCTGATGAAAACGAATCCACAGTAGTAAGAAAGTATATTGATTTTAGTGTAAAAGATAATACACCGGGAAACTTTAATATTACCGCTCCAGAAGCAAATGCCGTAGTAGACAGTGGAAATTCTGTTAACGTTGTATGGTCGTCGTCCAGCAATGTGGACCATTACAGATATGCACTAAGTGATATCTCTGTACCAAATAATTATGTAGTTGTGATAGATTCTACAAAAACGACTGCGAATAGCTTTAAGATAAGCAGTTCAAAACTGCAGGCAGGCCATAAATACAGATTCTTTGTTGCAGCTTATGATTCAAACGAAAGTGAAGCTACGGTTGTAAGAAGAACAGTAGATTTTAGTGTAAAGGGGAATATAAAACCCGGAGAGTTCAACTTTACCAGTCCGGCCGCAGGATCGGAATTTGGAGCCGGTACTTCAGTTAAAGTTTCATGGTCTGCTTCGAGTAATGTTGACCATTATAAATATGCTTTGAGTGATATTTCAGTACCGAATAATTATGTATACATTATTGAATCTACAAAGACTGGTTCCTGCAGTTACACGATAAGCGGTTCAAAATTGCAGGCAGGCCGTAAATATAGGTTTTATGTGGCAGCGTATGATGCAGATGAAAATGAATCTACTGTAGTGAGAAGGTCTGTTGATTTTACAATTCTTCCAAATGGCTTTGGAACATTTAGCATTTCTTCCCCCTCTGCGAACAGTACAATAGCTGCTTACACAGATGTTAAGGCATCTTGGACCACATGTAGTGGAGCGTCCTACTATAAATATGCTTTAAAGGATACGACAAGTGGAACAGTAGTAAAGGATTCCACAAAGGTAACCGGAACCAGTGTAACGTTGTCCCAGTCATTATTTACATCAGGACATTCATATGTTTTGTATGTAACGGCATATCAGAACGGAACAAGTGAAGTGGTAAGGAAAGAAGCCAAGTTTAGCATATCCGCTTCAAGCCTTGGAACATTCAGTATCACAGCACCTTCAGCAAACGGAACAGTTACATTTGGTACAGATTTAAAGGCAACATGGACCACAAGTTCTGGAGCATCCTACTATAAGTATGCTTTAAAAGATTCAACTCTTGGAACAGTAGTAAAAGATTCAACCAAGGTGAGTGGAACAAGTGTAACTCTTTCAAAGTCCTTATTTACAAGTGGCCATTCATATGTTCTGTATGTAACTGCATATAAAACCGGAACAAGTGATGTTGTTAGAAAAGAAGTAAAGTTTAATGTATCTGCTTCAAGTATGGGAACATTCAGCATAACAACACCGAGCGCAAACGGAACAGTAGCATATGGTACAGATTTAAAGGCAACATGGACCACATGTTCCGGAGCATCCTACTATAAGTATGCTTTAAA
>JAZLJG010000072.1:0-11671 GCA_045617745.1 Lachnospiraceae bacterium
ACATTTTTATACGGCATCACGGTTGGTTCTTTTTTGAACGTGTGTATCTATAGAATCCCTAAAAAGGAGGATATCGTCAAAGAAAGAAGTCACTGTATGAGTTGCGGCTACCAATTACGTTGGTACGACCTGATTCCGGTGTTTTCTTACATTTTTTTGAAAGGTAAATGCAGGAACTGCGGGGAGAAAATCTCCCTGCAGTACCCTGTCATTGAAGCCGTAAACGGCTTCCTATGGGTGTTAATAATACTATTAAAAGGGGCAAATGTAGAATCCCTACTCTACTGCCTGCTCTTTTCAGCACTACTGGCACTAAGCATTATTGACTGGAGAACTTTTGAGATTCCGGTGGGCTTTAACATTTTTATCGCACTGCTGGGACTTGTAAAGGTCCTTCTTAATTATGAGGACTGGCTCAATCATCTGATAGGAGCGGTCTGTGTTTCTTTGTTTTTATACATTTTATATGTGGCCTCAAAGGGCAGAGCCATTGGCGGAGGAGATATAAAGCTTATGGCGGCCGCAGGATTGTTCCTGGGGTGGAAAGAAATTATTTTTGCATTTATTATTGGCTGCGTTTTGGGCGCAGTAATTCATGTTTTACGTATGAAAATCTCAAAGGCAGAGCATGTTTTGGCGATGGGACCTTATTTGTCCTTTGGGATAGCATTTGCAGGTTTATTTGGAAAAGAAATCATTGAGTGGTATGTTTCACTCTTTGTAACTATATAAAAGGTTTTTTAAGGAGAATTATGTCTAAGATACTAAGTATTGAAGTAGGTAATTCACTTACCAAAATTGTAGAAATGGACTATAAGTCAAAGGCACCCAAGGTGTACAAGTATTTATCGCTTCCCACACCGGATGCTGTTTTTGACGACGGCTATATCAGCGACAGTGCAGAGTTTTCTCTTGTTATTAAGAAAGCTCTTATGGACAACAAAATAAAGACCAAGCAGGCAATCTGCAGTATTACATGCTCCAAGATTGCTAACCGTGAGGTTTTACTTCCTGCCATGAAGACAAGTCAGGTGGAATCTACCGTAAAGGCCAATGCTTCGGAATATTTCCCTGTTGATTTGTCACAGTATGAAATCGGTCACCTTATTCTGGATACCGTTAAGGATGAGAACAATCTTCCCAAGCTTAAGGTAATGGTTCTTGCATGTGAAAAGGAACTGATTGCAGGTTACGACAAGCTTTGTGAGGATGCGGGTCTTCACCTTATAAGCATTGATTACGCCGGTAACAGTGTGTTCCAGATTATGAAGAAGGAACTTACCGAAGAAACCGAGATGATAATTAAGGTAGAAGAGCAGGCCACGGTTGCTACCATCATCAAGGGGCAGAACCTTATGATGCAGCGTAATCTGGGTTACGGTATAGATAACCTGGTTCAGACCATGATGGGCTCCAGCGCATTTGAGCAGAATACTTATACAGACTGCCTTAAGGAGCTTCAGAGAGTTACATGCATTAAGCTTTCTCTTTCCGATGCGGAAGATGCTTTCGAAAAGGATCAGGAAAACCTTTCCGAAAAGACCAAAAAGGCCATGTCCGATATGACGGAAGCTTTGGGACCCTTAATCGGAAATGTGGGCCGTGTTCTTGATTTATATAACTCCAAAAATTCAGAAAGTCCTATTACTAAGGTTTCACTTATAGGTCTTGGTTCGGAAATAAGTGGTTTATCTAAGCTGTTTTCAAGAGAACTGGGAGTTAAAACCGTATCCGTTGAAACGGTTAAATCCATTAACTGGGTTCAGACAATGGGCAGCGGAAACAGCGGTGAATATGTAACCGCAATGGGTGCTACCTATTTACCCATAGGATTTGTTAACGAAGAAAAGAAGAAAAATGACTTAAAGTCAGTTAATTATAAGAATCTGACCGCACTTTGTGCAGTGCTTACGATAGTGGTTATTGCGGCACTTTGCGTGTTCAGTATTATGCCCTATAACGACGAGAATAAAAGGAATGTCAATTTGAAAAACATGGAAACCATGTATCTTCCGGCAGTTACGGTGAAGGAACAGTACGAGAAGACCCAGGCATTCTATGAGAAGGTTAAGGAAGGCTACGGTCTTTCGGACAGTAACAACGATAACCTTCTTGCATTTCTTGCCGAACTGGAAACAAAGCTTCCCGCTGATGCGGTTGTAAGAGAGTTTACATCCGATAACAATCAGGCAAGTTTAACCATAAGAGCCGCCAGCATGGAAGAAGCAGCGAAGATTATCCAGACAGTCCGTGCTTTTGAAAGCGTTCAGGATGTGGAAATCGGACCGGTCAACCAGGAAGAAGAGGAAGCGGTGGAGGAAGCCAACGAGGAAATTCTGGATGCCGTAAAAGAAGGCGATATAGAAAGCCTTGTAAATATGGATACATACTTTGTATTTAACCTTATTTGTAAATACTATCCCAACGGAGCATCAAAGGAGGGAGGTCGGTAATGAAAAACAAAACAAACGGAAAACTTGATACCAAGAAAATACTGACCTATACACTTTTGTTTGAAGCGCTTCTTATTCTGGGAGTTTACATCTGGGTTTATCAAAAATACACAGATATGACCACAAAGCTTAAGAGCGACAATCAGGCCTTAACTACCCGCGTGGCAGAGCTTAAGGAATATTACGACAACGTTGAAATGTACACAGAATCCACAAAAGCCATGAAGGCAGAGATTGATGAAAAACTCGATTCTTTCCCTGCAGATGTGAAGGAAGAAGATGTTCTTGTGCTTGCTTTGGACACCATGAGGAAGGCAAATGTGGGATATACAGGCATAACCGTGTCTAAAAGAGAAAGTATCTATGATATAGATGAGGCTGTTGTTACTGATGCGGCTTTGGAAGGGTACGATCAGGCGATTTCCATGGGTTCAAGAGTGACCCAGTACACCACTATAAACAATTATTATGATCTCAAGAAAGTGGTGGATATCATTAACAGTATTGAAAACAGAAGAGTAATCAATACTCTTTCCTACACAAAAAACGACGACGGATACCTTGAAGGAACCATCGAAGTCCAGTCCTTCTTTGCAATCGGAACAGGCAAGGGCTATGTGGCACCTGATATTGCGGATTACGAAGCCGGACTTTCGGATTTGTTTAAGATTTCAATTGAAGAAATGGCGGATACCGATATTTAACTTATGAAGAGAATTAGGAAGAGTGAAAAACTGAATAATTCAGGCTTCAGTCTTGTGGAAGTATTGGTGGCCGTAATTATTTTAGCGCTTATTACAGGCCCCATACTTATGGCCTTTGTGATGAGCGCCAAATTTAATAAAAGGGCAAGAACATCACAGCAGGTTAATACCGTGGCCGAAAGTGTTATGGAGAAGTTTAAAGGACGTTCCATAGATGAGATGGCTTCGGACCCCTACTTTGAAGTATCGAATTTAGGCGGAATTTACACCTTTAAGTTAAGGGATGTGGATTCGGAGGAAGCAAGATACGATGTGAGGGTTACAGCGACTCCTACCGGTGTAGCCTCCTCAGACATTGCAAAAGATCTGGATATGCTGCCGTCAGAGGACTTTGTATATAACCAGGACTTTTTCCAGGATATTTCCGTGTACAGCAATATTCTTGGTACGGTGTTTAACAAGTGGGATGAGGAGAAGGATTACTCCAGAACTTTCTCGGAACTGAATTCTGCGGCTAAAGACAAGATTAATGTTGAACGTGTTATTTCGGTGAATGTAACCGGCGACGCGTCAAACCAGCATGTCGCAGTGACTTATACCTACAAATTCAGCTCCTATAACTATTCCTTTACCAGTGCGGAGACGGGATATCATGTATCGATTCCCGCTTTCACTTATCCTGACATAGTGATAAGTGAGCCTGTTAAGGACTATACGGAACTTAAATCAGTTTACCTTTGCTATTCACCGGGGTATGGTGCCTCTGAAGCGAAGATGAACAAGGATACCATAAATATAACAAACAGCACGGGGCTGCCTCTTGATTTTTATCTTTTAAAGCAGAAGAACACAATGTACTCCATGAATCTTCTGACCTTGGAGGCAGGCTACAGACCTATCGTAAGCATCGGAAGCAATATTTCCTTCCATCACAATCTTCACACAAACCTTTCGGGAACAAGTGTGACAGACCCGTATCCTTCCTTTTCACAGGGAGATTCGGTTCTTGTAAAGAAGGAAACCGTTATTTTGATGTATGACCTTTCAGTGCAGGTATTTGCGGACGGGGCATATGAAGCAGGTTATACGGGAACTCCCTTAATAGATTTAAAGGGAACCATGAATTCTGATTGATTTTTGAGGTGACATGGCAGAAAAGAACAACAGATTCAAACTGAATAATGAAGGCTCTGCCCTGGTAACCGTTTTGATAGTGGCATTATTCATAAGCATTCTTGCCACTACCATTCTTTATCTTGCAAGCAGAAACTACATCATGAAGCAGACAGACCGTAAGAATAAGGAAAGCTTTTATGAAACGGAAGCAACCGTTGAAACCATAAAGGCACACCTTGAGATTATGGCTTCGATGGCCTATGAAGAGGCATTCGGAGCAACACTTTCTCAATATGCTTCCGTAGATACCAATACAAGAACACAAACCTTTTTTAATGGGTTTATCAATTCCTTTAGCAATCAGTGGAATGCTGACATGGCACTTTCACCAAACTTTTATCAGGGGTTGGAGACGGCAAATCCGCTTGTGCATGTTATTTCTTCAGGTACTTTGGATACGGCGGACGCAACCGCGAGCGGTAAGAGAGCCGTATATGTAAGGGGCGTGACTGTGGAATATGAAAACACAGACGGCTATTATTCCAAGATTACAACGGACTTTTTGATAGAGATTCCCCTTATTAATTTGAGCGTGGATCAGTACACTGCGGTTGATGAAGCAGTGGTATCAAACGATAAAAATACTGCTGAGCTTGTGCAGTATACGAACTGGGAAAGAGAGTAATGAAGGATAACAGAGGACTTTCTTTAGTAGAAATTATTATAGTGGTGGCCCTTATGTCTATTCTGGTGGGTGCGTCGGTTGTTGGAATAAGCATGGTTTCGGGGAAACCCGTGGACAAATGTGCTTCTTCACTTAAAATGGCGCTTACCAACAACAGACTTACGGCAGTGGGTAAGAAAACATCTTCTTTGGTCATTAAGATGGAAACGGACGGAAGTGTCTGGGTGGTGGAAAATCTGGACGGAAACACTTCCAAAACAAAGATGTGTGATAAAGGCGTTAATGTGAGAATCCACTATACGTCGGGTTCGGATTTTTCTATGACACCGGGTGATGAAACCGATGAGATATCCTTTAACCGTTCCACAGGAGAATTCATCTTCACGACGGGAAAAGAGATAGAGTATATAGAAATAACAAAGAATCATTCTTCAAGAGTACGTAAACTTGTTTTTTATTCCCTTACAGGAAAAGTAGCATTGGAGTAAACGGATGAAAAGTTTTTCAGGACTTTTTAAGAAACTGAATAACAGGGGTGTTTCGCTTGTTGAGCTAATAAGCGCCATGGCCATTTTGTCTATTATCGGAATTTCCATAGCCGGAATAATGGTTATTTCTTCGAACGCTTATTCAAGAGGCGTAATTGACGTGGACGCACAGCAGGAAGCACAGTTTGCTGCAAACCTTATAGGAAGCTATGTTAAGGATGCTTCGGAAGTTAAAGATGACGCCGGGGACCTTGTTATTAAGATGGAAGACGGTTCCGAATACAGGGTTTCTTACGATAATGCAAACGATAAGCTTACATTTAACGGACAGCTTCTGGCGGATAAGGTCGATGATTTTTCTTTTGACTTAAGCGATTTCTCCACTAATAAATATGTGGAAGTTACGGTAAAGACAGGTAAGGATTCAAGAACCTTTGAGTCAAGAAACACAAATACAGCAAGAAACGGTGATGTAACAGGTAATGTGGCGGGAGATATTACAGCCACAATTATAGCTCCCGACAGTCTGATTATGGAGCCCTGTCAGTCATATGTTATTCCCTGCTCGGTAATGGGAGTTTCAAACCAGAACATTGTCTGGACCACATCAACTCCCAAGGCAGTAGTGATGGGAAACACCATAATGGTGGATAAAAACATTGATGTAGATTCATTTACCGTATACGGAAGCACCCAGGCACTTAAAAAGGACATGGTAACTCCTGCGGGAACCAAGTCCATAAGCGTGGATGTGAGAAAGGTTACGGGATATACTTTTACACATTCGCTTGTTTCGGGAAATCCGTTGAGAAACGGTGCCACATACAGGGTTGAAATGAATATGACGGGAGTCAATCTTCAGAAGAACCTTACAAAGGAATCTGATTATGTTTCTCCCTACAGAATAAAGTGGACAGACTCATATACAGGAGGAGGCGGCCCTTCAAGTGCATATCAGATTATAGAAAAGCACGATGCTACCGAAAGCTCCCCGGGATATCTTGTCTTAAAGCTTAAGAAAGATATTAATATGGGTGACAAGATAGAGATTAAGGGTCTTGTGGTTCATCCGGAAGGAGTATGGCCGGGAGAACCCACAAAGTCCAATAAATCAGGCTCCAAATATACAGGCTCTTCCATGAGCGGTACATTTACCCTTGTGGGACTTCCTTTCTCATATGACGGAAGCAAGCTGTACAGAGGTTCCGATGATCCCCAGCTTTCTTTTACCGCACATGATACCTTGAAAAACCAGCTGATAGCCGCACATGGAAACGGAAACTACAGAAGCAAAATGTATTATCGCTGCAGACCGGTTACTTTAAGCGGCAATATGGTGACATGGGCAGGAAACTGGACTGACTGGCGCCAGAATCCCGGTGACGGAGACGACAGCTTGGCCATTAATTTAAGACCTGATGCCACAAAGCAGTTTGTCTGTGACGGGGCATATGAAATAGAGATGATGCTTACCTTCTGGAATGACAGCACAGGACATGTATACTGGCCGGGTGATTACCAGACTCATGGAGGCGAGTCTGTACAGAGTATTGCAACTCATGTTATTGCTGCTGCGGGAGATCCTTCTTCATATACCATAAGTGATATTATGAAGCCGGTTACGTTATCATTTAACTTAAAGAAGAGCGGTACCAGCCTTCAGAGTAATGTGAGTGCTCTTGGAAGCAATATTTCGGGTTATGAATTGAACAAAGGTACTGAGTACAGTCTTTCATACAGCAGTGCGGAAGGAATTAAAACCACTCTTGTAAAGAATAATATTCAGTATGTTCTGGAGCAGTATGTTGGTGGCTCCTGGCATGAAGTAATGAGATACCGTAACGGCGAAAATCCTTTCTGCTTCAAACTGGATTCCAACGGAAAGACAATCTCCTTTGAAACCAATTATTCGGGAAAGGTTAACGTCAACAAGGACTCAAAGCGTTTCAGAATCAAAATCCGTGGTGTTTCGGTTCAGGGAACCGCGTATAACGCTCCCGGAAATGCTTATCCCGGCACTTCGGCAGATTACAATTTCTATGATGAAAGCACGGGAAGAGGAATCTTTTATATTAACTTTAAATAGTGATTTTTTGGCCGGGAAGCCTGAGGGCTTCCCGGTTTTTGGCTGCAGGGGGTTATAACTAATAAAATGGCTATATACCCTCTGTTTTTTAGTACAAAAACGCCTTTTTATAGAGCTTTGACTAATCAATGGGAGAATTGGTTTGATTTATTAGTGTTTGGGAGGAACAAAATAAGGGTTGGTACTAATAAAATGAGCGATGATTGAAGAAGATTAGTATAAGGGCGGGAAAAAGGTAATTTTTTACTAATAGATGTGCGAAATTAGCTAAAATATTAGCAGTGTAAAATGAAAGAGGAGAATAAGTACTAATAAAGTTGTTTTTGGGGACATAATATTAGTGATGGGATGCTAATATATAGATGTTGTAGGAGTTATGTAAACCAAAAAAGCATTTGGGAGTGAAACAACAAAAAAGACAATTATCCTCAAGGTTTGTGGTGTGTTTACTTGAGTATTTTTATGGTTTGGCGAAATAAACGGCGGACAGATAAGTGTTTTTCGAGTATTGTGTTATGCGGAAGAAGCGGTAGCGGAAGGAAGCTTTGAAAAGACTAAATTAGTGCTTGAAAAACGGTTAAAGGTATGATAACATAACTAATGCTTGGCATTAGGAGGTTAAATTCATGGCAGCTTTAAGAATAGTTTTAACAATAGTATTTATTGTGGTTTCATTAGCACTTTTGATAGTTGTATTAATGCAGGAAGGCAAGTCCGCAGGTTTAGGCGCAATTCAGGGCGCAGCTGAGACATACTGGGGCAAGGCAAAAGGCAAGAGCATGGAAGGAATGCTTGGTAAGGTTACTAAGATTTTGGCAGTTCTTTTTATGGTACTTGCAGCTGTACTTAATATCAGCAGATTCTAATCAGTAGTATTGAAGGAGCCACTCGAAGTTTTCGGGTGGCTTTTTTTTGTAAAGCCTTCGGGCGATTGGGAGAGTATGAGCGAAGAAAAGAAAGATAAAAGGAAAAAGTTAATATTGGAGTTATTTAAGGATGATTTGTATTCACCTATGAAAAGAAAAGAGCTTGCTATGTTTATGCAGGTAAGTGATGAAATCCGTCCTGAGTTTGACTCTTTGATTGATGAAATGCTTGCGGAAGGTTCTATTGAGCAGACGAAGCGTGGAAAGCTGGTGCTTGCGGGCGCCGCAGGCGTGCCGGGTTCCAAAGGCCCGGGGGCCAAAGGAACCGGCGACGAAAAGCAGGCGCCCGGATTCACGGGAAGATACATCGGAAACGCCAAAGGCTTTGGCTTTGTGGAAGTGGAAGGTATGGAAGAGGACTTCTTTATTCCGGAAGGAATGGAGAATACTGCCTGCCACAACGATACCGTTGAAATAGCTCTTTTACATGGCGGCAAAAAGCAGGGCGCCAGAGCGGAAGCAAGGGTTGTGAAGGTCCTGGAGCGTAGCACAGACGTTATTGTAGGCACTTATGAAGCTTCCAAAAACTATGGCTTTGTTATAGCTGACAACGCAAAGTTTTCAAATGATATATTTATTCCGAAGGAGCACTCAAAGGGTGCTGTTGACGGACACAAGGTAATAGTGGAAATCACAAACTACGGAGATTCCCGTCACAATCCGGAGGGAAAAATCGTGGAGATTATCGGTCATCAGAACGATCCGGGTGTGGACATTCTTTCCATAGCCCTTGCATTCGGTCTTCCCACTGATTTTCCGGAAAAGGTTCTTAATCAGGCCGAGTCCTTAAATAAACCCGTATCACAGGCTGATATGGAAGGTAGAACCGATCTTAGGAATACTGTGATGGTTACCATAGACGGTGAGGATGCAAAGGACCTGGATGATGCGGTAAGTCTTTCCATGGATGGAGACAATTACGTTTTAGGCGTCCATATAGCGGATGTTTCAAACTATGTGCAGGAAAACTCCGCTCTGGACAGAGAAGCTGTTAAAAGGGGAACCAGCGCATATCTTGCGGACAGGGTAATTCCCATGCTTCCCCATGCGTTATCAAACGGAATATGTTCTTTGAACCAGGGAGAGGACAGACTTGCCATGTCCTGTATTATGAAGATTGATAATACGGGCAGGGTTGTGGATTATAACATTTGCGAATCTGTAGTTAATATTAATCACAGAATGTCTTATACAGAGGTCAAAAAGATTATCGAAGATCATGACCCTGAAATGATCGGAAAATACAGTGATGTTTCCGATATGCTTGAAAAGATGCAGGAGCTTTCATTAATTCTCAGAGACAAGCGTCACAAACGTGGAGCTATAGATTTTGATTTTCCGGAGACGAAGCTTGTGCTTGATAAAAACGGCGAGCCTTTGGAAATTAAGCCCTACGAAAGAAACGAGGCCACAAAGCTTATTGAAAGTTTTATGCTTGCGGCCAATGAAACAGTAGCGGAGCACTATTACTGGAAAGAGCTTCCTTTTCTTTACCGTATTCATGAAAACCCTGACGAGGAAAAGATAAAGAAGCTTCGTACCTTCATTAAAAACTTCGGATACTTTATTAAATCCACCGGTGATGAGATTCACCCTAAGGAATTCCAGAAGCTTATCGAAAAAGTGGAAGGAACAAAGGAGGAGCCGCTTATCAGCAGACTCACCCTTCGTTCCATGCAGCAGGCAAAGTATTCCGTGGAATGCGAAGGCCACTTCGGGCTGGCTTGTGAGTACTATACACACTTTACTTCGCCTATACGTCGTTACCCCGACCTGCAGATTCACAGGATTATAAAGGACGATCTTCGTGGACGTTTGAATGAAAGAAAACTTGAGCACTACAATGAAATTCTTCCTGCTGTGGCTGTTTCCACCAGTAAGGACGAACGTCGTGCAGACGAAGCTGAACGTGAAACCGTGAAGCTGAAGAAAGCACAGTACATGGCATCCCGCATAGGGGAAATATACGAGGGCGTCATAAGCGGCGTTACCAACTGGGGCATCTACGTGGAACTGGAGAACACCGTCGAGGGCCTTGTGCATGTATCAACCCTTAAGGGCTACTACCGCTACGACGAAGCAAAATACGAGCTTGTAGGAGAAGATACAGGCATTACATACCGTCTGGGTGAAACCGTGAAGGTTATGGTTCACGATGTGGATATGACTCTTAGGACAGTGGATTTTATTATTGCGGATTTTGAACTTCACGATGCTGTTCATGATTTCTACAAAAAAGGAAGAAGATAAAAAATTTAACCAAAGGTTCATTTACTTTTTTCTTTTGATACACTAATATATATACGTTGAAAAGAGGTGAGACGAGTGGCAGACAAAGAGCCGAAAAAACTTGTTTGTAATAACAAGAAAGCCTATCACGACTATTTCATAGAAGAAAAATACGAGGCAGGTATCGAGCTTTTCGGTACGGAAGTAAAGTCACTTCGTCTCGGTAAATGCTCCATAAAGGAAGCATTTATAAGAATCGACAAGGGAGAGGTCTATGCCTACGGAATGCACATCACTCCCTACGAGATGGGCAACATTTTCAATAAAGACCCGTTAAGGCCCAAGAAGCTTCTTATGCACAAAGCAGAGATACTTAAGCTTCTTGGCAAGATTACCGAAAAAGGATATACACTTGTTCCTTTGGAGGTTTACTTTAGTAACGGGCGCGCTAAAATAGAGATAGGCCTTGCAAAAGGTAAAAAGCTCTACGATAAGCGTGAAGACACAGCTAAAAAGGATTTGAGACGTGAGCTCGAAAGAGATTTCAAGGTCAAGAATCTTTAACCCGGGGCAGTCAAGGTTTCGACGGGGATTTTGAAGCTGGAGAAGCGAGCCGCATGGTAATGCGTTAAATGGCCAAAATAAAATTAAACGCTAACGAAAATTTAGCATACGCTGCCTAATTGCAGCAGTCGGCTCTAGGGCACTCACACCTTAGAATCCCGGCTTCGACTATGTGAGAAACGACACAGGCAAAGCTTTGAGTCTGTGGGCGTATTATGAAGCTACCAAAGTCGTAAGGGCGCGCACCTCCGTACGGCAGAGGGAATGTTAATCGGTACGATACGCTCGTAGAAGGGAAGGGGATGGGTCTTCGGACCCGGGTTCGACTCCCGTCTGCTCCATACAAAAAAGGATGGCATTTTTTGCCATCCTTTTTTTTATGGACCAGACGGGAGTTGTTCATATTTTGTCTGAAATATG
>JAZLJG010000073.1:0-11337 GCA_045617745.1 Lachnospiraceae bacterium
AACTGCAAGACGCATAACAATCTTTTCACCGTATACACTGGGAAGAACGGATACACGGATATCATATTCAGTACGGTCCACTACCTGTGTAATACGACCGTCCTGAGGTTTTCTCTTTTCGGAAATATCCATTCCGCCTATAATTTTTATACGGGCAACAATAGCCGGAAGAAGCTGTATGGGATATTTCTTGTGTTCGTAAAGGGCACCGTCTATACGGAAACGTACTCGTACAGAATTTTCAAGTGCTTCAATATGAATATCGGAAGCACGCTTTCTTGCTGCTTTCTCGATTAAGTCCTTAACAAGCATTACAATAGGCGAATTGTTCACATCCTCGGATGTTTCATCATCGTCTTCGTATTTTGCAAGCTTTTCTTTTGTATATTCTTCAAGAGCCGTATCCATATCGCCGGAACCGTAAAAACGGTCCAGTGCTATCATTACCGCTCTGGGAGTGCATACCAAGGGCTCCACCTGACAGCCTGTGATGATGGAAATATCATCAATAGCGTCCAAATCAAGGGGATCTGCCATCGCTACGCGCAGAATATTCACGTTATTTGAGGCGTACTCAATTGGGAATGCTTTGTTTTTTCGAAGTACCTGAATAGATACCAAAGCTAAAATTTCGGACGAAACAGTAACATTGGTAAGATCCACAAGTGAATACCCCAGCTGATTTGCCAGAGTCTCCGCAATCTTTTCCTCTGTTACTATATTTGTGTCCACAAGAATTTCACCAAGCTTACGTTTGGTTGTTTTTTGTTGAGTTAAGGCTTTCTCTAATTGTTCTCTGGTTATAGCCCCACCGTCTACTAAAAGCTCACCGAGCCTTAATTTACGCTGACCATAATATGCCATAAAACTTTCCCCTATTTTTCGTTAAACTATACCCTCTTCAATCTACCAACTCTCCAGTACCGTTTAACACCCTATAGGACCATTCCGAACCGGCTCCCCAGCCGGTATAAAAATACTAACCTTTTTAACCCAATTTAATTTCCATGCCCTCTACATCCTGGGCAAATTCTATAGCGCTTTCTTTTGAAATCTTTCCGCTGTAATAAAGCTGTGTCAAAGCTTCGTCCATTGTAATCATGCCAAGCTTACGGTTTGTCTGGATAACGCTCATAAGCTGGTGGGACTTGCCTTCACGAATAAGGTTTCTTACAGCGTGATTAGCATGCATTACTTCAAATGCTGCAACTCGTCCCTTGTTATCCGATGTGGGAACAAGCTGCTGTGAAATTACTGCCTCAAGAACGTTGGCAAGCTGAATACGTATCTGCTGCTGTTGATGAGGCGGGAACACGTCAATAACACGGTCAACCGTGCTGGCTGCTCCGATTGTATGTAATGTAGAAAGAACAAGATGTCCGGTTTCAGCTGCTGTAATGGCAACGCTGATGGTTTCGAAGTCTCTCATTTCTCCTACAAGTATTACATCAGGGTCTTCACGAAGTGCTGCTCTTAAAGCATTCGCATAGGAGCCTGAATCAATACCGATTTCTCTTTGGTTAACCATAGACATCTGATGCTGGTGAAGATACTCGATAGGATCTTCAAGTGTAATTACGTGAGCATCACGAGTCTTATTAATCTGGTCAATGATTGCCGCAAGTGTGGTGGATTTACCTGAACCCGTAGGTCCTGTAACAAGAACCAGCCCACGCTTTCTCTGGGAAAGCTCCACAACGCTTTCGGGAATACCCAGGGATTCGGGAGAAGGAACCTGTGTGTCCACAAGTCTGAATGCCAAAGCAATGGAGCCTCGCTGATGGTATGCATTAACACGGTATCTTCCCAGATTGGGAATGGAAAATGACATATCAAATTCACCGCGTTCAGTAAAGATTTCCTTCTGACGTTCGTTCATAATTTCGTCAGCTACAGCTTCTGTATCGGGAGGAAGCATTTTGGGAAAATCCATATTTAAAAGATCTCCGTTTACACGCATCTTGGGTGGAATACCTACTGTAAGATGCACATCACTTGCTCCGGCAACCTTTGCAATTTTTAAAATCTCTTCTAATGCAACCATAATCTATTAAATCTCCCAAATATTATGTTTACTACTTCAGTTTACCATAATTTACCGTTATGTCAACAAGTTTACTTATGTTTACCAGCCATTTTCCCCGTATAATCGCGGTCTACAGTGATTACGCAGAACAAATTCTTACTTTTCTCAAACACTTTTTTACGTATTGTCGATTTAATATTTTCGTCAGTTATGTCTACCTTATAAGGAACAACCGTATCAAAAATCAGATTTGTATGGGAAGGACCCTTTACAATTCTGAAATCATGGATTGAAAGGCTTTCATCAATCCCTTTTACTATTTCAATAACCATTGCCTTCAAAGAATCCGTCTCCGGGTCTCCCACCGCCACAGGATCCATGTGGATAACTGCGTGGCAGTTAAGTTTTTTCTTCAAATCCGTCTCCGCATTATCAATAATATCATGAAGGTCGTTAATGTCACCTGTGTTAGGAACCTCTGCGTGAAGCGTAATCATTACACGGCCGGGGCCGTAGTCATGAACTATAAGGTCATGAATACCCACAATCTGGGGATAAGCCCTTACTATGTTCTCCACCTGCTCCACAAACTCTTCTGAAGGAGCTGCTCCCAACAAAGGATTGATGGTGGCCTTTGCAGCCTTAACACCTGCAATAATAATAAGTATGCCCACTAACAAACCACAGATTCCGTCCAAATGTATGTCGAAGAAAAAGTGCACCAATGTGGCCACCAGTACCACTGCTGTAGACACACAATCGGAAAGAGAATCCGTTGATGTGGCTAGAATTGTTTCGGATTCTATTCTTTTTCCTATTCTCTTAGAATAGAATGCCATGTAGCATTTTACCATAATGGATGCTAACAAAATGGCAACAGAAATCCAGGAAAATGCCAGTTCTTCCGGATGTAAGATTTTATAGAAAGAATCCTTTATGAGTTCGTAACCCATTACGATAATGATAGCCGAAACTCCGAGGCCGGTAAGGTATTCAACTCTTCCGTGGCCGAAGGGATGCTCGGGATCGGGCTTCTGCCCTGCCAGTTTAAAGCCTATTACAGATATTAATGAAGAGCCTGCATCGGAAAGGTTATTGAATGCATCTGCCGTCATTGCTATGGATGCGCTTAAGATTCCGGCAAAATATTTGCCGGCAAAGAGGCACAGATTCAGGAAAATACCGTAACCTCCGCACAGTACTCCGTACTTCTCTCTTACCGCCGGATTTTTGGTATCTTCTGAGTTTTTGATAAAAAGTCTTATGAGTATATTTAACATTATTAAACTCACCCCCCTATAAAGATTTAATTTAATACAAAATTTTGTGCTTGACAACCTTTAGGGAAGAGTATATGGTATGTGTAGTCCGTAGTCGGCGGACAAATATTAAAGAAGGAGGAACGACAATGACAATGATTACAGCGACAGTATCAAATTTAAGAAAAGCGCTTTGGTTAAAAGGCGGTTTATTTTGTGCATCCTCCGGGCAGGTTTTGAATTGACGTGTTTTCGCAGTACGTTATTTGAATCTATGTATACTTACATCCGGTAGGAACTATGTTTCTACCGGATTTTTTTATGCATTTGTGTCCGGGAGAATACCAAGGAGGGATTTTTATCAATACATCAAAGTTTAAACTTAAAGAATACTTGAAAAAGTACAAATTTCATTATTTATGCGCTGTGCTTGCTTTAGTACTGTCCGTTTCGCTTGACATGCTCTCTCCCCAGATCATGCTTCATCTTGTGGATGATGTTATTCTGGGCGGGGATATGACTCATCTGAATTTTCTTCTGGCAGGCTTAATGCTTATCGGCGTAGGAAGATTTATCTTCCAGTATGCCAAAGAATACACGTTTGACTACTGTTCGGTTAATATAGCCTGTCTTTTAAGACGCGATTTATTCGTACATGTGGAGCATCTTGATACTGCATATTTCGACAAAAACAACACAGGTGAAATCATGGCACGTATCAAGGATGACGTGGACCGTATATGGGATGCCCTTTCCTATGTGGGAATGCTTTTAATAGAGGTTACCGTTCACACTGCCATCATTATTTTCTGCATGGTTAAGCTAAACTGGATTCTTGCGCTTGTTCCTGTAGCAGCCATGAGTATATGTGCTGTTCTGGCAATTGTTCTTGAAAAGAAGCTTGATAAGGTTTACGAAGACATTTCCGAAGAGAATGCAGTCTTAAACACAACAGCCGAGGAAAACATCGGAGGTGTGCGTACCGTAAAGGCCTTTGCAAGAGAAAAGTTTGAAATCAAAAAGTTCAAAGAACACAACAAAAAATACTGTGACCTTAATGTTAAGGAAACCGAAACCTTCGTTAAGTACTATCCTTATTTCCAGTTTATATCAAGGATTATCCCCTTCCTTATATTGTTGGGAGGAGGTCTCTTCTTTATACAGGGCAAGATGACCCTTGGAGAGGTGTCCGCATTTGTGGCATACTCACAAAACGTAGTCTGGCCCATGGAAATGCTTGGATGGCTCACAAACAGTTTTGCAAGTGCCATTGCTTCCTATAAGAAAATCAAAAAGATTTACGATGAAGCCGCCACCATTAAAGACCCGGAAAATCCCGTGGAGCTTACGGATATTAAAGGTTCCGTTAAGTTTGAGAATGTTTCTTTCCACAAAGAGGATATGCATGAAATATTAAAGGACATTTCTTTTGAGGTCAAAGAAGGCAAAACCCTCGGAATCATGGGTGCCACAGGTGCAGGAAAAACCTCCATCGTTTCCTTACTTACAAGGCTTTACGATTCCACGGACGGTAACATTTACCTTGACGGGGTAAATATTAAGGATATGAAGCTTTCAACACTTCGTAATTCCATGTCACTTATTATGCAGGACGTGTTTCTTTTCTCAGATACCATTTCCGAAAACATTAAAATGGGTGACAAAGCCAGAATTACTGAGGACCAGATAAGGGTTGCCGGCAAGAAAGCCTGTGCAGATGAATTTATCGAAAAAATGGATGACGAATATGAAACCGTCATCGGTGAAAGAGGCGTCGGACTCTCGGGCGGTCAGAAACAAAGAATCAGTATCGCCAGAGCCTTTGCCAAAGAACATCCTATTCTTATTATGGACGACTCCACTTCTGCCCTTGACATGGAAACAGAACGTGAAATCCAGAAAACACTTGAAAACTTTAAAAACACAACAAAAATTATCATTGCTCATCGTATAAGTGCGGTTAAAAACGCAGATGAAATAATAATACTTGAAGACGGTGCGATTAAAGAACGCGGCACCCACGATGAGTTACTTCAGAAGGGAGGCCTCTACTACGAAACCTACGTTTCCCAGTACGGGGAGCCCGACTTTAGAAAGGAGGCGTAATCTATGGCTGTTAACTCCGTTAAAGACGACGAATGGGTCAGTGACGTGAAAAAGTCCGTCACAATAAAAAGAATGTTAAGCTACCTTCTGGCCTACAAAAAACAGATTGTTTTAGTACTGTTTATCATGGCATACTGCGTAGGCGTAAGCCTTATAAACCCTTTGTTTATAGAGTCTGCCGTAGACGACTTTATAACGCCCGGAGATTTTAAAGGTCTTGCAAAGCTTATTGCTATTGCACTGGCCATTAATGTAGTATGGATTGTTCTTGTTAAATTAAGAATGCATATTATGGCAAAAGTCAGCAATAACGCCATAAAGACTATACGTGAAGAGCTCTACGAACACCTTCAGACTTTGGACTTTAAGTTCTTTGACTCAAGGCCCACAGGAAAGATTCTCTCCCGAGTAATGAGTGATGTTAACTCTCTTAAGCAGGTTCTAGAGAACCTGGTGTTAACCCTCTTACCGGACGGGCTCTTACTTATAGCAATCGTAATAATAATGCTTATTAAGGACTGGCGGCTTGCACTTCCCGCCATGGCAGGTTTTCCCCTTTTACTTATTTCATTGTTTACACTTGAGAACCTTTGCCATAAGAACTGGAAGCTTGTAAGAAAGAAGTCCTCCAACGTGGCTGCATATATTCACGAAGAAGTGGCCGGAATCAGAATCGTAAAATCCTATTCCGCGGAAGACGAAACGCTGGAAGCTTTTGACGGGCTTCTTTCGGAGCACAAGAAAAGCTTTATAAAGGCAGTTAAGATAAACGACCTTTATAATCCCTTCATAGAAATCGGCTGGGCTCTCAGTCAGTTTGCAATGTATTTTGTAGGCATCAAGGTTATCGGTATTGAGAACATCTCCATCGGTACTCTTTTGGCATTTGGTTCCTACATTGGTCTTTTCTGGCAGCCCATCGGTAATCTTGGAAGCTTCTACAACCAGTTGATTACAAACGTTGCGGCTGCAGAGCGTGTATTTGATGTTATTGATACAGATCCCGAAATCATGAATGTGGAAAATGCTGAAGAAATGCCTGATATTAAGGGTTCGGTAAAATTTGACAATGTAACCTTTGCCTATGAAGATGGTGTGAAGGTACTAAAAGACGTGTCCTTTGATATTAAACCCGGCGAAATGATAGCCCTTGTAGGGCCTACAGGAGCCGGCAAAACCACCATCGTAAATCTGATTTCCAGATTCTACGATGCACAGTCCGGTACGGTTTCCATCGACGGTTACGATGTAAAGAACGTTACCATAGAAAGCTTAAGACACCAGATGGGTATCATGACCCAGGACAATTTCCTCTTCTCCGGTACCATCAAAGACAACATCCGCTACGGAAAGCTTGATGCCAGCGATGAGGAAATAATGAACGCAGCAAAAATCGTAAATGCCCACGACTTTATTATGAAGCTTGAAAAGGGCTACGATACAGAGCTTGCAGAGCGCGGCAGCGGCCTTTCCGTAGGCCAGCGCCAGCTTATAGCCTTTGCCCGTACAATTTTAAGCGATCCGAAAATCCTTATTCTTGACGAGGCAACCTCTTCCATTGATACCAAGAACGAATTAATGGTTCAGGCAGGCATAGCTGCCATCCTTAAAAACCGTACATCCTTCGTAATTGCCCACCGACTTTCCACCATACGAAAGGCCGATCGTATCTTTGTAGTAGACGACGGCCACATTGTGGAAGAAGGCAGCCACGAAGAACTTATGGCCCGCCGTGGCATCTACTACTCCCTCTCCACTGCCCAGGCAGTATAGCCCGCCTAAGGGACGTTCCTTTTGCCATAAGGATGTGTACTTTGCCACAAGGATGTGTACTTTGCCACAAGGATGTGTACTTTGGCCCGAGAGGGCTCTTATGACTAATGCAAATAAAAAAGCCGGCGGAACGCTCCGCCGGCCGATTTTTTACCATCTTTTATTTACATACAAAGCTACCAGCAATGCAGCAGCAAGGTATTCATACTTAGGATCTGCATAGGTTGCTTCAAAAGAACCAAATCGCTTATATACATTCACAGCATCTAAATCCCCGTCTTTAACAAAAAAGTGATTGTTCTTCAGACTTATAATAGAAAAATCCTCAATTCCGAAGAGAATTCCTTTATTGTCAAAATCAATCTCAAAAGTGAAATCCGGCTGGAATACATGAATATTAACGGATAATCCGTCCTTAAATATTCTTTTCTTTGAAAAAAGAACATCTGCCGCAGCCTTATTGGTCCGGGAATTTACCCTTACGGATCTGGTTCTTTTTTCAGGAAGGCCCACGTACAAAATGTTCCTTCCGCCGTCAGTTATTAGAAACTGTTCTTTCCAGTCCATGTGATTTTTCATCATCGTAAGCCTGTACTTGGGCTTTTCGGAACCGATTCCTGTGGTAATGCTGTCCGCAATGTCTATTATCGCGGTTCTTGCGCTGTCAATTGCAGCCTCCGCTTCTTTTGTAAAATCATCAAAAACGCTCATACCTACACCCTTAATTCCCAACTATTTAAGAACTATCATATCATAAGTTAAAAGAATACAAAATATTAAAAGCTTCTGTTTCTGTATGTCTGTAAAGCAATCATTAAAGCCACAGCCAGAAATTCATATTTCTCATCTGCGCAATAACCTTCAACCGAGCCTGCGCAGGGTCCGATATCTATTGCCTGCACATCACCGTCAACAACATTTATATGATTGGGTCTGGGGCAAATAACAGAAAAATCTTCAACATTATATAAAATCCCCATTTCCGACAGATTTATTTCAAAAGAAAAGTCCGGTTCAAAAACATGAATAACAACCTTCACGGGATCAACAAAACATCCCAGAATAGTCTTCATATGGAATTCCAAGTGTGCCACATTTGCATAGTTTGAAGAAACTATTGTAATTACCTTGTTTTTTCTATCAGAACTTGCGATATATTTTATCGTTTTCCCTTCTTTTTTTAACCGGTGTTCTCTCCAAAATATCCCTTCTTTAGAAAGATAAATCCTTATTCTGCTATCATCCTTTTTCAATTCACAATCCTCATTTACCCAATAATATAGATAGTATACACCAGGGACGTTCCTTTTGCCATAAGGATGTGTACTTTGGCTCGCAATTGTACGCGAGCCTGGTACACATCCTTATGCCAAAGGGTACTTCCCTTGTGCTTACTTTTTAAGCAATAAAAAGAGGACTCCTCTTTTTTATTTGTCATTTATTCTATTTTCTCTATCTCCTGTAATAATATTCCACATATTAGGCGTACACTTTCTGAAAATATATGCTGATATAATTAAGAAAATTTCTACTACAATAGGAATAAATAAATAATCAAGTAAAGCAATAATAGGCCTATTTCCTCCTAAAACCAGTATAATCTTTTCAAAAATTTCAAGTGGAATTTCATGAGCCACATAAGTAAAGAAAGTAATTTTAGTCCACCAAGGCAATTCAATATCACTCAAATTTGTCAAATCTAACGCGTACCATATTGCCAAAATAAAAAATATTTTTACTATAGAATTCCAGTAAGTAAAAAGAGATCCCATCACAAAAACGATAAATATTAATGAAACAATAGATATAATTTTGTTTTTATATTTTATTAATTCTCTACAGTTAATTCCAATATAACTACCTACCAAATAAAATTCTAGTCCCTCTGAATATGAAAAATCAATTACTCCAAGCACAAACAAACTAAGCAGAACAATTAATGCTATAAAGCCTGTAGGTATTTTTTTATTATGGTTTTTAAGTACCACCCATATTATAGGTGTAAGTAGAATAAATACAATAAGATTTTTTAAAAACCATAATAAATAAAATTCATCAACCCAAAGTGAATTAATCCAATTCGAAAAAGAAAATTGAATTATTTCTGAATTCATTTTTGATTTAATCATTGGAACATTTGTGAGCACAACAAAGAAAAGATAATACAGGGTACACCAAATTAAATAGGGTATTAATATTGTAAATATACGTGATTTCCATTTCTTTAGTAATTTTTTAATTTCAAATGTTCTAAAAAACAATACACCAGAAATAAGGAAGAAGCTAGGAACAGCAATTTCAAGAAGTAAAGAAAAATAATTCTCTATAATATATGTAATTCGGTCAATACCTACTGAATTATCATTAATCTTATAAACTTCAAGGTTAAAAGCATGTATATAAATAACAAAAATACTACACAAAAAAGAAATAATTGTAAATTTGTTGCGTATAATCTTTTCCTGATTTATTCCGGCGAACTTACTTATTCTGTCAAACATTATCGCACCTCCAAACAGTCACTATTATAAACATTACGTCCAAAAAAAGCAAAAAGGAGCTATCATCACTTTATCTCTGGCTTATACACCAGGGACGTTCCTTTTGCCACAAGGATGTGTACTTTGGCTCGCAATTGTATGCGAGCCAGGTACACATCCTTATGGCAAAGTGCACATCCTTGTGGCAGAGTACACATCCTTGTGGCAAAAGGAACGTCCCTGGTGCACGCCTGGTGCACGGGTGCACAAAAAAACTCCCTGTGGTTTCCACAGGGAGTTCTCGGTACTTAATCAAGAATTAAGCATTTACTATCTGACCAAAGTCAGGCTTCAATGAAGCGCCGCCGATAAGGCCGCCATCGATGTCGGGCTTTGAAAGAAGTTCAGCTGCGTTTCCGGCGTTCATGGAACCGCCGTACTGGATACGAACAGCTTCTGCTGTAGGAGCATCGTACATTTCAGCGATGGTCTCACGAATCATCTTACAAACTTCTTCAGCCTGGTCAGCTGTAGCTGTTTCGCCTGTTCCGATAGCCCAGATGGGTTCGTAAGCGATAACGAGTTCTTTTACCTGATCAGCGGTAACACCTGTAAGGTCCCACATAATCTGGCGCTTAACCCACTCAGCATATGTGCCGGCTTTTCTTACTGCTAAAGACTCACCACAGCAAAGGATAGGCTTTAAGCCTGCAGCAAATGCCTTCTTAACTTTTGCGTTAATAAGGATGTCATTCTCGCCGAAGATATCTCTTCTTTCAGAGTGACCCATAATAACATATTCAACGCCTGCATCCTTAAGCATGGGAGCAGAAATTTCGCCTGTGAAAGCGCCCTTGTCTTCAATGTAGAAGTTTTCAGCACCAACTTTTACGTTAGTACCCTTAACAGCTTCTACTACAGGGATGATATCGATAGCAGGTACGCAGTAAACTACGTCAACTGCATCGTTTTTAACTAAATCTTTAAGTGTTGCGCAAAGTTCAACTGCCTGGCTGGGAGTCATGTTCATCTTCCAGTTGCCGGCAATAATACGTCTTCTTGCCATAATTATTTCTCCTTAAACTTATTTATCATCTGCTGCGTAAACGCCGGGTAATTCCTTACCTTCAAGGAATTCAAGAGAAGCGCCGCCACCTGTTGAGATGTGGCTCATCTTGTCTGCAAGACCCATCTGGTTAACAGCTGCTGCGGAGTCACCACCACCGATAATTGTGGTAGCATCTGCTTCAGCAAGTGCCTGTGCAACAGATAATGTACCCTTTGCAAGAACAGGGTTTTCGAAAACGCCCATAGGTCCGTTCCAAACAACGGTCTTAGCGCTCTTAACAGCATCTGCGAATAATGCTGCTGTCTTAGGTCCGATGTCAAGACCTTCTTTGTCTGCAGGGATTGCGTTTGAATCTACTACAGAAACAGCGATATCAGGATTGTCGATAGGATCGGGGAAACCTGCTGCAATTGTAGTGTCTACAGGAAGAAGAAGCTTCTTACCAAGCTTTTCAGCCTTAGCCATCATATCCTTACAGTAGTCAATCTTTTCCATATCAACAAGTGACTTACCGATTTCATAACCCTGAGCCTTTAAGAATGTGAATGCCATACCACCACCGATGATAAGGGTATCAGCCTTCTCAAGAAGGTTATCAATAACGTTAAGCTTATCAGCAACCTT
>JAZLJG010000074.1:0-23081 GCA_045617745.1 Lachnospiraceae bacterium
AAAGGAGAGAGGTATGACAAAGTTATTAATTATCAACCCCGGTTCTACATCAACAAAAATCGGAGTTTTCGAGGATGAAACATTAGTAATGGAGGAGACAATCCGCCATACAACAGAGGAACTTGCAGGCTACAACATGATCGTTGATCAGGTTGATTTCAGAAAGCAGCTTATTCTCGACATTCTTGCTGAGAAGAACGTCGATGTTAAGAGCTTTAACGTTATCGTAGGACGTGGTGGTATGCTTAAGCCTATCAGTGGTGGTACATATGCTGTATCAGATGAGCTTCTTCACGACCTTAAGATCGGTAAGCAGGGACAGCATGCTTCAAACCTCGGTGGTATTCTTGCAAGAGAGATCGGTGATTCTATCGGTGTACCTTCATACATTGTTGATCCCGTAGTTGTTGACGAGCTTGAGCCTGTTGCAAGATTTTCAGGTGTTCCTGAGCTTCCCAGAAAGTCTATCTTCCACGCACTTAACCAGAAAGCGGTTGCTAAAAGATATGCTAAGGAAGTGGGCAAGAAGTATGAAGACCTTAACCTTATCGTAGTTCATATGGGCGGCGGTGTTTCGGTAGGTGCTCATAAGGGCGGACGTATTGTAGATGTTAACAACGCTCTTGACGGCGAAGGTGCATTCTCACCCGAACGTTCAGGTGCAGTTCCCGCAGGTGATCTTGTAAAGATGTGCTTCTCCGGTAAGTATACCGAGAAAGAAGTTTACAAGAAGCTTGTAGGTAACGGCGGTTTTAACGCTTACCTTAACACCAACGATGCCAGAATCGTGGAAGCAAAAGCTAAAGAGGGAGACCCTACAGCAGCTGCTGTCTTCGAGGCATTCCACTATCAGGTATCCAAGGACATAGGTGCTATGGCAACCGTTCTTGAGGGAAAGGTTGACCAGATTATCCTTACCGGTGGTATCGCTTATGGTAAGACCACATGCGAGGCCATCCGGAAGAGAGCAGGATGGATTGCTCCTTTCACCATCTATCCCGGTGAAGACGAGCTTCTGGCTCTTTGCCAGGGCGGCTTGAGAGTCGTAAGTGGCGAAGAAAAGGCTTGCGAATATTAATTATATGGATTTGTGCTCCCGCGCTGAGGCGCGGGAGTTTTTTTGTGGATTTTCCGGTGATATTTTGGCGGGATAAGGTTATGCGAATTCTTTTTTGGGTCTTAGAGGAAGAAATCCGAAAAATGACCCAAGAAAATGGAGAAAAAAAGGATCTTTTTCAGGCTAAAGGATGGATTTGGGTCAATTTGTTATTTGAGATGAAAATGACCCAGAAATTCTCAATAATTGTGGGTCTTTTGAACGTATTATTATCTATAGACCCAAAACGGTTAAAAATAATGGGAAAGAGGGGAAAAATGACTGTTTTCTTGGGCCTTAGAAAGAGTGAAAGGGTGATTTGACCCAAAAGGAATCTCGAAGGTTTACATAACTCACAAAAAGCGACGAGATTGGTTGACATAACGCATCGAAAGGAATCGTGCCGGTTTACATAACCTCATGATAATAGGGCGGGCGGACCCATACGGGAACAACGGAGAGTTTTTCTTTGTTCATAGTTTTTTTACAAACGTAAAAGTTACTTTTTATTGAAGATACAAGGGTTATCTGTTAAAATAAACAATGATGTTTACGGCTTGGAGAATGGTCGTTGAAAGGATATATATACATGAAGATAGTTGACAAGATTTTTGGTACCTACAGCGAGAGGCAGATTAGAAAGATAATGCCTCTCGTAAAGGCTATAGAAGATTTAAGACCTCAGATGATGGAATTGTCTGATGCGGATCTTGCGGCAAAAACAAAGGAATTTAAAGCACGTTACGCAAAGGGTGAGACACTGGACGATCTTTTGGTGGAGGCTTTTGCGGTAGCCAGAGAAGCTACAAGACGTGTAATTCATACAGAGCACTTCGAGGTTCAGATTATCGGTGGTATTATTCTTCATCAGAACAGAATCGCCGAAATGAAAACAGGTGAAGGTAAAACACAGACAGATATTCTTCCTGTTTATCTTAATGCAATTGCGGGGAATGGTGTTCACGTAGTAACTGTTAACGAATACCTGGCAACCCGTGACGCTGAGTGGATGGGCGCTGTACACAGATTTTTGGGACTTTCCGTAGGCGTTTCACTTAACAGTATGACATCAGAGCAGAAGCGTGAAGCTTATGCATGTGATATTACATATGTAACCAATAACGAATTGGGATTCGATTACCTTAGAGATAATATGGCAACGTATGAAAAGGACCTGGTTTTAAGAGGCCTTAACTATGCCATCATCGATGAGGTTGACTCTATCCTTATAGATGAAGCCAGAACACCACTTATTATTTCAGGTCAGGGCACAAAGTCCACCAGTATCTATTCCATGGCAGATATGCTGGCAAAACAGCTTCATCGTGGTAAGGATATTGAAGAAGTGGGCAAACTGGACATGATTTTAGGTAATGTTCAGGAGGAAACCGGAGACTTTATCGTAAATGAAAAGGATAAAGTCATTACTCTTACAGAGAACGGTGTTAAGGAAGCGGAGCGTTTCTTTCACATCGATAACCTTGCAGATTCAGACAATGTGGAAATCCAGCATTGTATTATTACCGCTCTTAAAGCTAACAACCTTATGTTTAAGGACAAGGACTATATTGTAAAAGACGGCGAAATCGTTATTATCGATGAGTTTACCGGACGTATAATGCCCGGACGTCGTTATTCCGACGGTCTACACCAGGCAATAGAAGCCAAAGAAAATGTTAAGATTAAACGTGAATCCAAGACAATGGCTACCATCACCTTCCAGAACTTCTTCAATAAATACGAGAAGAAGGCAGGTATGACCGGTACCGCCATGACCGAGGAACAGGAATTTAAAGATATCTACGGAATGGACGTGGTTGAAATTCCTACAAACCTTCCTGTGGCAAGAATAGACCACGAGGACTCGGTTTACATAACAAGACAGGAAAAGCTTGATGCCATCGTTAACGATATTGTACAGACTCATGAAAAAGGACAGCCTATTCTGGTAGGTACAGTATCCATCGAAGCATCAGAGGAACTTTCCAGAATACTTAAGAAGAGAGGCATCCAGCATACGGTTCTGAATGCCAAGTTCCACGAAATGGAAGCTGAAATCGTCGCTGACGCAGGACGTTTCGGTTCAGTTACCATTGCTACCAACATGGCAGGCCGTGGTACCGATATTAAGCTTGATAAGGATGCAAAGGATGCAGGCGGTCTTAAAGTAATAGGTACAGAGCGTCATGAATCCAGACGTATAGATAACCAGTTACGCGGACGTTCCGGACGTCAGGGAGACCCCGGTGAATCCAAGTTCTACATTTCCCTTGAAGATGACCTTATGAGACTCTTCGGATCAGAGCGTACAAAAGCAATGTTCCAGTCTCTCGGTCTTGAGTACGGACAGGAAATCAGACACAAAATGGTTTCCAAAGCCATTGAAAAGGCCCAGAAGCGTATTGAGGAACGTAACTTTGAAACCCGTAAGAGACTTTTGGAGTACGACCAGGTAATGAATGAGCAGCGTGAAATCATTTACGCTGAGCGTTTGAAGGTTCTTAAGGGCGAAAGCATGAGAGACGTAATCTACAAAATGATTACGGATATTGTGGAAGCTTGCGTAGATACAGTAATCGGAGAAGATCAGAAGAAGGATGAGTGGGATTTTGCAAGTCTCGATCAGATTCTTTTGCCTATCATTCCTCTTGAAACCATCACTCCCGAACGTGTAAAGGGTAACAGAAAGAATGAACTGGAACAGCAGCTTAAGGAAGAAGCCGTAAAGCTTTATGAGTCCAAAGAAGCAGAGTTCCCTCAGCCCGAAATAATCAGAGAAATCGAACGTATCGTACTTTTAGGTGCTATTGATTCCAAGTGGATGGTTCATATTGACGATATGGTTCAGCTTCGTGACGGTATCGGTCTTGTGGCTTATGCACAGAAGGATCCCGTACAGGAATACAAGGGCGAAGCCTATGCAATGTTTGAAGATATGACCCAGAATATTAAGGAACACACTGTAACAAGACTTCTTCGTATTCACGTAGGTAACTCCATGGAGCGTGAGCAGACCATGAAGATTACAGGAACAAATAGAGACGATTCCTCAGTTAAGGCTCCCGTACGTAAGATGGAAGGAAAGATTTATCCTAACGATCCCTGCCCTTGCGGAAGCGGGAAGAAATACAAACAGTGCTGTGGAAAAGCCTGAAGACCAATGTAATATATACAGCCCCTGAGCAGTAGCGCAAGGGCTGTTTGCTTGCATAAACACTATTGGGAGAAACAAAATGTTATTATTGGACAACATGAAAATCGAGGCCATGACCTACGAAGAACCATTAGAGGAGCTTTCAAAGGCTTTGCACCTTGAAGACAACGAAAAAAGAATAGAAGAGCTTAACATGGAAATGCAGGCTCCCGGTTTCTGGGATAACCCTGAAAGAGCCAATAAGCTCACTATTGAGATGAAAACTCTGGAAGGCATCCGTGATACCGTCAAGGGCCTGAAGGGACAGTTTGAAGACATTCTTACACTTATTGAAATGGGTGAGGATGAAACAGACGAATCCTATCCCGATGAAGTAAGGGCTGAACTGGACAGCTTTATTGAAAAATTCGAAGACCTTAGAATATCAAATCTTCTTAACGAAGAATACGATAAATCCAATGCTATCTTAAGACTTAACGCCGGCGCAGGCGGAACGGAGTCCTGCGACTGGGCCGGAATGCTTTACAGAATGTATACCCGTTGGGCCGAGAGAAAGGGCTTTTCCATTGAAGTTCTGGATTTTCTTGAGGGGGATGAAGCAGGTATCAAGAACGTAACGTTCCAGATAAACGGTCTCAACGCATACGGTTATATGAAGTCTGAAAAGGGTGTACACAGACTTGTACGTATTTCACCCTTCAACGCACAGGGCAAGAGACAGACATCCTTTGTATCCATGGATGTAATGCCTGATATTGAGGAGGACCTGGACATTGATATTCCCGAAGAGGATATGCGTATTGATGTGTTCCGTTCAAGCGGAGCCGGTGGTCAGAAGGTAAACAAAACCTCATCTGCCATCCGTATTACCCATCTTCCCACCGGAATTGTGGTTCAGTGTCAGAACGAGCGAAGCCAGTATCAGAATAAGGACAAGGCAATGCAGATGTTGAAGGCAAAGCTGTTCCTTTTAAAGAAAGAAGCAAATGCGGAAAAGCTTTCTGATATAAGAGGTGAGGTTAAGGAAATCGGCTGGGGGTCCCAGATTCGTTCCTACGTATTACAGCCTTATACCATGGTAAAGGACCATCGTACAAATGCTGAAAACGCCAATGCGTCAGCAGTTTTGGACGGAGATCTGGATTTGTTCATAAACGCCTTCTTAAAGTGGAAAAACGGCGAAAAAACTGAAGAATAAATGACTTTGACTAAAAGAGTCAACAGGAGAGCTCGGGTATTTCGGGCTCTTTTTTATTAAAAACGTATTGACAACTATTACGTTTAACGATATATTACAGTAAACGATATATTACAGTAAACGTAATAAAGGAGGTGTGGTTTGAAGGACAATATAAAAGGTGGAGCGCTTACTGAAGTGACTTTTTACGTTTTGCTTTCTTTGTACAGCCCGAAGCATGGATATGCCATCATGCAGTTTGTAGAGGAAAAAACCGCAGGAAGGCTTGTGCTGGGGGCAGGAACCCTTTACGGTGCTATCAATACACTTTTGGAAAAGGGGCTTATTGAACCATATGGAGAGCAGAATAATCGTACGAAAGAATATGTGATTACAAAGCAGGGTCGGGAGGTTACGGAAAAAGAATACAACCGTCTTCTGGAACTTACGAAAATTGCAGCAGACATTATGGGCGTCTGAGAAAGGATTGGGATGAGTATAGTTAAGAGAAAATATTTTGCCATGTTTATGGGAGCACAGAAAAAATGGCTGAATGAAATGGCACAAAAGGGATACAGACTTATAAGAGTCGGAAAACTTGAATATGAGTTTGAAGAATGTAAGCCCGGTCAGTATGTTTATGAAATAGAATATATGGGAGATAAATCCTTTGAACACGAGGAAGACTATAAAGCATTCCTGGAAAGCCTTGGTTATAGGGCTTTTTACAAGAATATGAATCTGGATTATTCGGCGGGAAAGGTTACTTGGCGTCCTTTTGCAGAGAAGGGTGGCAGAATTTCCACGTCGGGATCAACCTATAACAAAGAATTACTTATTATCGAGAAAGAAAACGACGGAAAGCCTTTTGAACTTCATACCACTCCGGCTGACGAAATGGCTTATTTAAAACGCATAAGAAATCCCTGGCTGTATCTGGGTGCAGCGTTTCTGGCTGTCGGTGCTCTTTTAATGAGCATTAAGCTTCTGGCTGTTGGAATATTGTTAAGCGTGCCGGGAGTAAGGGCACATGTTCGGATTATGCAAATTCGCAAAGAAGCCGACGGAACAGATGCGGGTGGACCGACAGGAGAGTCGACGGGGTTCAAAATATTTTTGGTGGTTGCGTTAATAGCCGTGGCAGGATGCTTCTATCTGGGAGCAAACGGTGTGGTAAAACCTCCCGTAAGTTATAGTAGCGGTTTTTACCTGGGGCGCCATACAAATGCCTTCAAAGGTCATTTTGAAATGAGTATCACAAAGGGAACCGGGAAAATGGCCAGAGCCGTTTCACCCAAAAACGATGCAGAAGATTTGGAAATGTCTTTTACTACCACATCGGGAGAGATAAGTGTCACTGTTACTACTGCTGAGGGAACTGTTCTTTATGAGAGCCCTATGGGTTCTTTGAATGAGAACATTACTGTTCCGGCTCATGGAGAAAAAGTAATAATATATATGGAATTTGACGGTTACGGTGGAAAAATGAATATCGAGTACAGATAAAAAGAAAGCTGCCCTTTCCGAAAACGGTCCGGGCAGCTTTTTTTATCTAAAGAAATCAGGTGAAACATTGGAATCGGAAGGCTCCGGCTCCTTTATAGGGCTTCCGGGCTCTTCGCCGGTAAGGTCCAGATAGAAGTTTGCCAGAAGTGTCTGGAAGTATGCACCGAACCATAAAGCTCCGAATCCGAATGCCAGAATACTGACAAGAAGCAAAGGAAGTGAAGTAATGTAGATTAAAACAAATTTTCCCTTGCGGTGCTTCATAAGCCTAATGCTTTCCGAAAGCACTTCCTTTACGGAATACTCCGGATGGTCATTTAATATATAAAAGCTCTGGCCCACAAAAATCTTTGTCACAAATGCCAGAAGAAGATCCGCAATGGGGAGGACAATCAAAAAGGTTTTACTGAATTCCGGAGTAATAACCAGTACGCCGAAGTTAACCAGTAGTGCAGGAATACTTCCAAAAAGTGATACAAGCGTGAAAACAGCCTGTATGAGTATTGCCTTGTCTGTGCTGTTTTTGAATCCGTAAAACATTTCGCCGGGTGAAAGAGGCTGAACACCCCTTGCCAGGCTTAAGAAGAATCTGCTTTGCCCAAAGAACAAAACTCCCGACAAAAGGTCAACAATTATTGTGATAATCAGGTACATTAAATAGTTTCCGACTGTACCTGAATATACTTTGTCGGTTAGGGAAGTAACAAGTAAACTTATGATAGCAAGAGTGATGGTGACAAAGATACAGATGCTGTATTTGCCGATTAACTGGCCCCTTACGTTACTGCGAAGTTCCTTAAGGGATTTTGAATTATAATCAGTCATTTGCGCTTCCTCCCGTAAAAAGTTTTTCCATCATTTCGGAAGGAGTTACGCCAAACTCTTCTTCGTAGGTATCACCGTAAAACTGATCCATAACGGTATAAATGGAGTTACGGTATTCTTTGTCGGAATAGAGTTTGTAAACTACTGAGCCGGTTATACTTAAGCTAATGACAATGCCTATGATTCCAAGGCTGAGCCCGAACTTTGAATCTTTTTCCATCTTCGGCTTGTAACCCTTAGAAAGAATGGCAAAGAGAATTGCAAAAAAGCCGAGGCCCATAGAAATAAAAGGGATAGAAGCAAATACTATCGCACAGGCAATAGAAGCAATTCCCAAAAACTTTGTCCTTCTTATCATGGATAGCCTTATTTCTTCGTACAAATACTTGTCCATAAAAAGTCTCCATAGTGAATTTATCCTTTATATATTAACATCAGAACATATATATTACAAATAAAGTATTTATAAATGGTTTTCTTGAATCTAAGCACTTTATTTTGTATAATAAATGAGTGCGAAAGCACAAGATTTTGTTATTACAGTGAGGAAATTTATGGATATCAGTTTGAAAATTGCTGAGGAATTAAAAATTCAGAAATGGCAGGTTGAAGCTGTTGTGGCTTTGATAGACGAAGGAAATACCATTCCCTTTATTGCCAGATACAGAAAGGAGAAACACGGTTCTCTTGATGATGAACAGTTAAGAGACCTTTCCGAAAGACTTACATATTTAAGAAACCTTGAAGAGAAGAAGGAAACCGTTCTTGCCAGCATCGAAAGCCAGGGCATGCTTACTGATGAACTTCGTGAAAAGATAGTTGCTGCAGAGACAATGGTTTTGGTGGAGGATTTGTATCGTCCTTACAGACCTAAGCGTAAAACCCGTGCTTCGGTGGCCAAAGAAAAAGGTCTGGAGCCTTTGGCAAACTATATTTTAGAGATGAGCGCCACAGAACCTGTTGTTAATGAAGCAACAAAGTTTGTTAATCCCGAAAAGGAAGTAAATACTGTTATGGAGGCAATGCAGGGTGCAATGGATATTATTGCAGAAAGCATTTCCGACGAAGCAGATTATCGTACATATATCCGTAATGCCACATTTGAAGAAGGCGTTATCACATCAGCGGCTAAAGACGAAAAGGCCCAGTCAGTATATGAAATGTACTATGCATACGAGGAGCCTGTTAAGAAAGTAGCGGGTCACAGAGTACTTGCTTTGAACCGTGGTGAGGCGGAAAAGTTCTTGACCGTTAAAGTCAACGCTCCTGAAGAACGCATTTTACGCTACCTTGAAAGCCAGGTAATCAAAAAGGACAATGAATTCACTACTCCGGTTCTTAAGGAGGTTGTGGCTGATGCATATTCAAGACTTATCCAGCCCGCTATTGAACGTGAGATCAGAAACGAACTTACAGAGAAGGCTGAGGACGGGGCAATCGATGTATTCGGTAAAAACCTTGTACAGCTTCTAATGGCTCCTCCTATTGCAGGAAAGACCGTTCTCGGATGGGACCCTGCTTTCAGAACAGGTTGTAAGATTTGTGTAGTAGACCCTACAGGTAAGGTTCTTACCACAACAGTTGTTTATCCTACCGAACCCCAGAACAAGATTGCCGAGACAAAGGATGTTATCAAAAAGATTATTAAAAAGTACGGCGTATCACTTATTTCCCTTGGAAACGGAACTGCTTCCAGAGAATCCGAGCAGGTTATTGTGGAAATCATTAAGGAACTGGATGTTCCCGTGCAGTACATTATCGTTAATGAGGCAGGCGCCAGCGTTTATTCCGCTTCCAAACTTGCTACGGAAGAGTTTCCTAACCTTAACGTGGGAGAGAGAAGCTCGGCTTCCATGGCAAGACGTCTTCAGGACCCTCTTGCCGAGCTTGTAAAAATCGATCCCAAGTCCATCGGTGTAGGACAGTACCAGCACGACATGGACCAGAAAAAACTTTCCGAAGCTTTGACAGGAGTGGTGGAAGACTGCGTTAATAAGGTCGGTGTGGATATAAACACCGCTTCAGCACCTCTTTTAGAGTATATTTCAGGTGTTACAAAGGTTATTGCCAAAAACATTGTTGAGTTCAGGGAAAAGAACGGAAAATTTACAAACCGTCAGCAGCTTCTTTCTGTACCTAAGCTTGGTCCCAAAGCTTTTGAACAGTGCGCAGGCTTTATGAGAATTATTGACGGAGACAATCCTCTTGATGCCACTTCGGTTCATCCTGAGTCCTATGAAGCTGCCATGAAGCTTCTTTCAAAGCTTGGCCTTACAATGGAAGACATTAAGGAAAACTGGAAAAAGAATGCGAAGGCTTCCAAAGAAGCATCAAAGGCTCCCGTTAAGAAACCCGACAAGCCCAGAGAACAGAAGATAGTTATTAAGAATACCAACACGGCAATGGGCGCTGCACTGGCAGCAGCTCTTGGCGGTTCTTACACCGCAACCGTAGAGGAACCCAAGGCTAAAAAGGAAGAAAAACAGGTTACAGGTCTTCTTTCAAAGGTTAAGGATACCAAAAAGACAGCCGAAGAACTTGGCATCGGTGAAATCACACTTACCGATATTCTTAAGGAACTTGAAAAGCCTGCAAGAGACCCTCGTGAAGATATGCCCGCTCCTATTTTAAGAAGTGATGTTCTTGATATGAAAGACCTGAAGCCCGGCATGATTTTAAAGGGAACCGTTCGAAATGTTATAGACTTTGGCGTATTTGTGGATATCGGTGTTCATCAGGACGGTCTTGTTCACATTTCAAGAATCACAGACCGCTACATCAAGCATCCTCTCGAGGCTGTAAGTGTAGGAGACATTGTGGATGTGAAGGTTCTTGAGGTGGATATTAATAAAAAACGTATAAGCCTTACAATGAGACTTGACGAGAAACAGCCCAAGTAGTATATCTTAAATGAAAAATAAATCTTCGGGGTTGGGTGAGATTCCCTACCGGCGGTAAAGTCCGCGACCCGGGTTATCCCGGCTGATTCGGTGAAATTCCGAAACCGACGGTAAAGTCCGGATGAAAGAAGACAGGTACAGTTTTGAAACGTACGTAACCCCGTGCTTTATTGCGCGGGGTTTTCTTTTTTCTTGATGCTCCCGCATCGGAAAGGTATATTTCATGAAAAGCTTTATTGAAGCACTTACACAAAATGTTTTGTTTGTTCTGGAATTTCTGGGAATTGCAGTGGGAATCTTTTTGATAGCCTACATTGCAGAAAAAATAATCAGAAAGAAAAACGGAGAGACCGGTAAGTACTTTACGGCCCGTAAAATGGCACTTATCGCAATGCTGTCTGCAATTGCCGGAGTACTTATGATTTTCGACTTTCCGCTTTTCTTTGCACCGGTATTTTATAAGATGGACTTTTCAGAACTTCCTGCTTTAATCGGGTGTTTTGCGTTCGGACCTTTAAGCGGTGTGTTAATAGAATTTTTAAAGATACTTGTTAAACTTATGATTAAAGGAACTTCAACTGCATTTGTAGGTGAACTTGCCAATTTTTTAATAGGTTCAACATTTATTCTGACCGCTTCTTTAATCTATATTATTAAGAAAAACAAAAAAGCAGCTATATGGAGTTGCGTTCTTGGTACAGTAATTATGACGATATTTGCTGCATTTATGAACGCATATTATCTGCTTCCTGTTTACGCGGATATGTACGGAATGCCTTTAGAGAATATTATTGCTATGGGTACCAAGATTAATGAGGACATTACAGATGTGTTCTCTTTCGTGGCTTTGGCAGTTGCTCCGTTTACATTTTTAAAGGGTGCTTTCTGTTCCCTTATTACTATTTTCGTATATAAGAAGTTGAGAAAGTTTATTCATAATTGATATAATAAAGAAAAACGCTAAGGAGGCTTTTTATGGGTTTTTGTGTGTATTGCGGTAAAGAACTTGAAGAGGGTGCAACCTGCGATTGTGAAGGGGCAAAAAAGGCAGCTGAACAGAAGACGGATTTTTCCGAGAATCTGACAAATGCTGCGGCAGCAGGAACCGAAGCGGTCGGAAAAGCAAAGGTGGCTTTGCTTAAGATTGTAAAAGCTCCCGTAACCGAAGGCGTAGCTTACATGGATGGAACCAATACTATTACCTCGGTGGCCATGATAGTATGTCAGGCCATTCTTTCAGGTTTGTTTGCTCTTGTTCTTTCTTTGAAATACAATTCGATAGTTAAAGATCTGGGAGGCGGCTGGCTTGATTTATCAGGCTTAAAGGTTAGCAGCGTTAAGGCATTTTTTATGACGGTGCTGTTTTCACTGATTGTTTCCATTTTCTTTGCGGCAATCTTCTTCCTTGTGGGAAAGATTATAAAGATTGAAACCAATCCTTATATTGCTCTCGATCTTGCGGGAATCAGATCCTCGTTTTTATGTGCGTCAAACATTTTGGCAGTGGTTTTAAGCATTTTTGTACCTTCAGTGGGTGCTGTAGTATTCTACGGCTGCGGATTGTTTGTAGCGATAATAATCGGATGTATTCTTTCGAAGAAATACGAAGGAAGAGATGACCAGATTGCATACGCCACACTTATCGGAATGCTTGTTTTCTTTATAGTCATTTCTTTTTTGATGTCAAAGGTTTGTACTGTATATCTTCCCAAGGATTTCATGAGTAATCTGGGCGGTGCATCGAGCCTGCTTTCATTCTTATAGGATTAAGGATATTTACCCGGCGGAGATTTTCTCCGCCGGGTTTTTCTTGCAAAGAAAAACATAACGTGGTAATATATTACTGCAAAACAAGGCCGTAAGGGCATCGGACTATAAATAAAGGTCCGCAGTAAGTTTTTATAGTCATTTTTCTCGGTTACATAGCGGGGAGACTATAAAAAACTCTATATTCTATTGTTTTATATGTGTTTTTCTCCGTATTCGGAGAATGGAAACTAACAATTCCCTAGTCAATAAGTAGAATTATAGTCAAATGCATTGATGAGTGGTGTTAAATGACTAAAATAGGGCGTTCTTTTTACTTTTTTATAGTTTGAGGTCCTTTTAAGTGAAGAAATCATACTATAAAAACAGATGGGGATTGTCTATTTATAGTTTTGGATGGTAGGAAAGGAGAAAGGAAGATTATGAGGAAAAAGGAATCACATGATTTTGATGGTGAATTGAGAAAAGATTTCTTTAAAGAGGTGGAAAAAAGAAGAATAGCGTTAGAACAAAAGATTGACTGTCTGATAAACGAGATAAACGGGTTCCCGGAAGGAACTGTAAGGGATGCAAAGTATCATGGAGGTTATCAATATTTCTTAAGGACAGGAAAAGAAGAGACTAATGGGAAATATATATCGAAAAGCAGGCAGAAACTGGCAATGGAGCTTTCACAAAAGTATTATGATAAAAAACTGCTTACCGAAATGGAAAAGGAGTTAGCTGCTTTAAATCTATATGTGGGGAAGATAGGAAAGAATTACATCAGAAATACCTATGAATGCCTTAGCGAAGGGAAGAAAGCATTTGTCAATCCTTTACAGGGAAAGGATGAGGAATACATCTCAAAGTGGCTTTCTGTGGAGTACCCGGAGGGGTATTATCCTCCGAATTATCCGCTCTTTTACACAAAGAAGGGTGAGAAGGTGCATTCTAAAAGTGAGGTCATAATTGCAGATCTTTTGACAGATTATAATGTTCCATACAGATATGAATGCCCTTTGCGGCTAAAGAATGGACAGGAGAAGAGGCCTGATTTTATATGTTTGAATGTAAGGCTGCGAAAAGAAATATGGTGGGAGCATTTCGGATTAATGGAAAGAACGGACTATGCGATTGACAGTGTAGAAAAGATGGCTCTATATGAACAAAATGGAATGGTAATTTGCGACAACATAATATATACGTTTGAAACATCAAAAACGCCGTTGAATATAAACACCATAAGGATGAATATTGAGAAATATTTGCTGTGATTGTTGGGGAACTCCTTTTCATGTTATACTTAAAGTATGAAAAAACAGATATATCTTTTTGATCTTTTTGACACGATATTAAGTGACCTGGAAGTGGATTTCAATTCGGGGTTAAGAATTCTTTACGATAATCATTTTTCGAAAAACTGTTCTTTTGAGGAAATGGCCCGGTACGGGGAAGAACTTTTTGATGTTTTAAGAACCGTTCAAAAGTGCGGAGAAGAGTTCGGGTTTGCACAAAAGGAAATACCTCTTTTTTGCGAAAAATTCGGGGTCGAACTGTTCGAATTGGGGCAAGAGGAAGAGTGTGCCATACAGCAGGCTGTAAATGAAGAGCGTTTTTTGCCTGAGACAAGGAAGCTTCTTGAAGAATTGAAAGAGGCGGGAAATCCGATGTATATTCTTTCAAACAGCATTTTCAGAGAAAAGGCCTTGGAAAACTGTCTTAGAAAGTACGATGCTCTTTCGTTTTTTAAAAAGGTCTGGTCCAGCGCGGATTTCGGCCTTCGAAAGCCCAGAAGAGAGTTTTTCGATATGGCGGTTGATGAAATACTTAAGGATAACCCGGGATATGAGAAAAGTCAGATAACATTTGTGGGTAATTCATATAAGTATGATGCGAAAGGCGGAGTAAATGCGGGCCTTCGGACTGTATGGCTCAACGTAAAAGAGGAAGAAAATACAGACAATCTTCCCGTGAGAATAATAAAAGAAATCGGAGAACTTACAAAATAGATGGACGAGCACAAAAGAAGGGTTCACTACAGCGGAAAGTACCCTAAAAAGTTTGAAGAAAAGTACAAAGAACAAAATCCCGAAAAGTACAAAGATACCGTGGAGCATGTCATTAAAAAGGGCAGTACTCCTGCGGGAATGCATATATCCATAATGGTTAATGAAATTCTGGAGGCTTTGGATATAAAGCCCGGAGAGAACGGTCTGGACTGTACACTGGGATACGGCGGACATACAAAAGCCATGCTGGAAAAGCTTCAGGGAAAAGGACACATTGTGGGACTGGATGTGGATCCCATTGAGTCGGTAAAGACAGTTGAAAGACTGCGGAACGCAGGCTTTTCGGAAGATATTTTTTACATGAAACTTATTAACTTTGCGAATATTGACAAGGTGGCAGAAGAGTTTGGAAAGTTTGATTTTATCCTTGCGGACCTTGGGGTTTCTTCCATGCAGATTGATGACCCCAAAAGAGGTTTTTCTTATAAAATCGACGGCCCTTTGGATTTAAGACTGGATCCCACTTCCGGAATCAGCGCGGCAGAGCGTCTTAAGGAACTGGATTTTGATGAGCTGGTGGGAATGTTTGTGGAAAATTCCGATGAACCTTATGCGGAGGAAATCGCAGAAAAGATCATACGAAAAAACAAATCCGATAAGCCCATAGAAAGAACTACGGATTTGAGGGAAGTTATTGAAAGCGCTCTTGTAAGGGTTCCGAAGGAAGAACGGGCCGAAGCGGTGAAAAAGTCCTGCGCAAGGGTTTTCCAGGCGTTGAGAATAGATGTGAATCAGGAGTTTGAAGTTCTTTATGAGCTTCTTGATAAATTGCCGGAGGTTCTGAATCCCGGCGGAAGAGTGGCAATTCTTACTTTCCATTCGGGAGAGGACAGACTTGTAAAGAAATCTTTCAAGAATTTCTACAAAGAAGGGGTTTACGAAAGCATTACAGAGGACGCCATAAGGCCCTCCATGGAGGAATGCGTAAGAAATCCCAGAGCAAAATCCACTAAACTTCGATATGCAGTAAAAAACCGGGAAATGTAGCATTTCCCGGTTCTTTTATTACTGTACTTTGTCTTTGGGTAGATATTTTTTTAGCTGCATTTCCAATACGGGAGGGGTAATGGGCTTTGACAGGTAATCCGTGAAGCCGTAGCTTTTGTATTCTGTCTCTGCTGTGTAGGAAGCGTTTGCGGTAAGTGCTATTTTTGGAGTATTGATATTCAAACCGTCGGGTATATCATTTATGGCGTGGAAGGTTTCGATACCATCCATATTGGGCATCATGTGGTCAATGAATATCAGGTCGTACTTGTTCTTTTTACAAAGTTCAATGGCTTCTTCACCATTTTTAGCAGTATCAATATTTACCTTCGTTTCTTTCAAGAGGCCTTTGAAAACCAATAAGTTAACTTCTGTGTCATCAACGGCCAGAATGTGAGCATTGGGAGCCACAACGGTTGCTTTGTATTTCTCGGGCTTTTTATTGTTTTCTGATGGCAATGCGTTAAATTCACCGGATTCTGTTCTGTCTGCCACATCCGAGAGAACGGAAAAGTGGAAGTCGGAGCCTACGCCGTAAATACTTTCCACCTCAAGGCTTGTGCCCATTAACTGAAGAAGCTTCTGGGTTATGGACATTCCAAGTCCTGTTCCTTCTATAAACCGGTTCTTCATCTGGTCGATTCGTTCATAAGGAGTGAAGAGATGTTCAATGGTTTCAGGCTTCATTCCTATACCGGTATCTTTTACGGATACTACAAGAACAATTCTGGTATCGGAAACATCCTTGTGGGAAACGGTTATGGTAATGGTACCTTCATGGGTGTATTTTACGGCATTTACTACTATATTGGTCAGAATCTCCATCATTCTGGATTCGTCACCTATAAGCGTTTTGGGAAGGGTGGGGTCCACCTTGGTAATGATTTTGAGTCCCTTGTTCATGGCCATGGGAGTTGCCATGGTCGTTACTCTTGCGAGAACAGTGAAGAAACTGTATTCGGTATTTATTAATTCCATCTTTCCCGCCTCAATCTTGGAAAGATCGAGAAGGTCGTTTAAAAGCCTTTGAAGAGTTATTCCGGAGCTGCTTATCTGCTTTGAATAGTTTACTATGGAATCTTCAGAACTTTCACGGGCGATGATTTCATTGAAGCCCAGTATCGCGTTAAGAGGCGAACGTATTTCGTGGGACATCTGAGCCAGAAATGCTGATTTGGAACGGTTGGCTGCATCAGCTTCAGCTGCCATTTTGTTGGCTGTCTCTGTACTTTCTTTAAGCTTTCTTATGTATGTCTGGTTAAGTGTGTCATCTATTATTCGGACTACGTATCCTTTTACCTTGTCGGAGGCTTCTGTCCGGATGGCCTGGGGCTGCAGTTTTATATCGATATCGTTTATCTGCGCATATCTTGGTTCTGCTTTTTCTTTTGCTGAGCTTAGTATCCATTCGTTTATTTCCTGAGAAAAGAACGGAATGGATATTTTTGCGTCAAGGTTCTGAGAGGCAAGCTCGGGGAAAACATCGGAAACAATTCCGTCGCAGCCCATATAATCAAGGTGGGGGCTCAAAATAATATGTCCCACGCTTTTGTAGTCCCTTGCGGATATGGAAACATTTTCGGTTACGTCGTATTTTCCGGAACGATATACCATGTAAGTAATCATTCCTTCCACAAACATAAAGCAAAGAGGCATAAGGTCGACTTTAAGCCCCAGGGCCTTTTCACTAAAGTAAACGATAATAATCATTATCTGGCTAATTCCGAAATACATGGTATATTTCCAAGAGACCTTGTTCTTTTGCATGATGCGGTAGATTAAAAGGGCTGTGGGAACAAGCATGTTTATGATGATGACGATAAGGTAGAACGTGTGATGGGGGCCGTATTCCTTTGTAAGATAAGAAAAGCCGTCTCCACGATGGAATTCCACCGATATATAATGCCAGTCGATGAAACCTGCAGTAAACGCGGAAACGAGGACTTCGGTATTTAGGGCAATAAGAAAACCTATCAGCGCTTTCTTAAACCTGAAGTTAACGATATCCAGCATGCAGAGTATGAAAAACAAGGTGACATATGTTCCGCTGAAGTATGTTAGCTTAGTGGCTAAAAGTGCGTCATCCGCACTCTTGGAAAGCGCGAGACACAGATAGCCGATATCCGCTATGAAGGCAGAAAGGAAAAGCATAGCGTAGTATGTTATTTTTCTTCCTGCATTGGAAATAACAAGAAACCACATGAGTCCCAACGATACTATCGTGGGAATTAAATAAATGAAAAAGATTTTTGCCGACATAGTGTTCCCCTTGAAATTATTATTTCACCGATGCTATTATATTCTCTTAATGTTATGGACAGATTAACGCTTGCACTGGAATAAAAAAATATATACAATCAAATTAACTATGAGAATTGAAACTTTTAGTGAAAAAGAAACTTTTGAATTAGGAAAAGAAATAGGAACAAAGGCTACCCCCGGAAGTGTGTATACCCTTATCGGGGATCTTGGCGTGGGAAAAACAGTGTTTACCCAGGGCGTAGCGGCCGGATTAGGTATAGAGGAGCCCGTCAACAGTCCCACCTTTACCATCCTTCAAGTTTATGATGAAGGACGCCTTCCTTTCTACCACTTTGATGTGTACAGAATCGGCGATGAATCCGAAATGGATGAAATCGGTTATGAGGAATATTTCTATTCCGACGGAGTGTGCTTTATAGAGTGGGCAGACCTTATTAAAGGAATTATTCCTAAAAAACACACCAGAATCGAAATCAAAAAGGACCTTTCAAAGGGCTTTGACTATAGAGAGATTATTATTACGGAGCTTGAATAAATATGAAAATAATCGGTATGGACAGCTCAGGCCTTACGGCCTCTGTTGCCATTGTGGAGGATGACCGTCTTGTGGCGGAGTACTCCGTTAACTACAAAAAAACCCATTCCCAGACACTGGTTCCCATGCTTGATGAAATATCGAAGATGACGGAGCTTGACCTTTCAACTGTGGATGCGATAGCAATTGCGAAGGGTCCGGGTTCTTTTACCGGCCTCAGAATCGGTTCCGCAACAGCAAAGGGACTGGGACTTGCGCTGGATATTCCTATTGTGGAGATACCTACCACTGACGGACTTGCGTACAATTTCTTCGGAACAGACAGACTTATCTGCCCCATTATGGATGCAAGACGTGAGCAGGTTTACACAGGTCTCTACAAATTTGAAAATGATGAGTTGAAGGTTTTGCTTCCCGCAACAGCAGAACCTGTTGAGGATACGGTTGCCCGTATTAACGAAATGGGCGGGCCTGTTATTTTCCTGGGCGACGGAGTAGCAGTCTTTAAGGAAAAGATTCTCGGGCTGATAAAGGTTCCCGTAACCTTTGCTCCCGCAAATAAATGTCTTCAGAGTGCAGGCGCCATTGCTTCTTTGGGTATGAAGTACTTTAAGGAAGGCAAGGTTGTAAAGGCAAGCGAACACGTTCCGGATTATTTGAGACTTTCCCAGGCGGAAAGGGAAAAACAAGAGGCTGAAAATGGCAATTGAAACAAGACAGCTTTGTGAAGATGATCTGGACAGGATATGTGAAATGGAGGAGCGTTCTTTTTCCATGCCATGGAAGAGGGAAGATTTCAAAGACCTTTTGGAGCACGACGAATCCGTTTACATGGTGATTCTTCTGGACGGATACATTATCGGAGCTGCAGGGTATACCTTCAACGGCTTCGAAGGATATATAAATAATGTAGTGATTGATGAAGACTTTCGGGGAAAGGGTTATTCGAAGGTCCTTATGGAAAGTCTTTTGAATCATGGTAGGAAAGATGGTATTAACGAGTACACTCTTGAAGTGAGAGTTTCCAACACTCCTGCCGTGAAGTTATATGAAAGCCTCGGGTTTGTTTCCGAGGGAGTTAGAAAGAATTTTTACGAGCGCCCGGTTGAGGATGCGTTTGTAATGTGGCTGAGGTAAAAATGTTAGAGATAGCTTTGCTGGGTACGGGAGGCATGATGCCTCTTCCTAACCGTTATCTTACCTCCATGATGGCAAGATATAACGGAAGCAATATTTTAATAGACTGCGGAGAAGGCACTCAGGTGGCTTTGAAAAAGACCGGCTGGAGTCCGAAACCCATTGATGTTATGTGTTTTACACATTATCACGCAGACCATATAAGCGGCCTTCCGGGCATGCTTCTTACAATGGGTAACGCAGAGAGAACGGAGCCTCTTGTAATGATAGGTCCCAAGGGACTTTTGAAGGTTGTTCCCGCACTTAGGATGATTGCACCGGAGCTTCCCTTTGAAATATCTCTTATAGAGATTCAGGACAATTTCCAGTCTTTTGAATTTGACGGATACAGAATAGAGGCATTTCGTGTTAATCATAATGTTCTTTGCTATGGTTATAATATAGTTGTGGAAAGGGCGCCCAAATTCGATCCGGAGAGGGCAAAAGCCCTTAATATTCCGCTTAAGTTCTGGAACCCTCTTCAGAAGGGAAATGCCTGCGAGGAGGATGGAGTGAAGTATACTCCGAACATGGTTCTTGGGGGAGACAGAAAGGGACTCAAGGTTACCTACTGTACCGATTCCAGACCTACTGACTTTATCGTTCAGAACGCTAAGGATGCGGATTTGTTTATCTGCGAGGGTATGTACGGTGAACCTGACAAGCTCGAGAAGGCCAAAGAACACAAGCACATGACTTTTTATGAGGCGGCAGAAATGGCTAAGGATGCTAAGGTAAAGGAGTTGTGGCTTACCCACTATTCACCTTCGCTTACAAGACCGGCCGATTATAAAAAAGAAGTAAGGGCTATTTTTGAAAATACAGTAATAAGCCGTGATGGAGAAACGGTGGATTTATTATTTGAAGACTAATCTATTCGAGGGGTAGAGCATGAAATTTAAGGGAATGAAAGGAATTATTATTCTTTTCTTTGGCGGACTGTGTGTTCTGGGAATATTCTTTCGCATGAATAATAAGAAGACACCCGGTTCCGAAGAAGAGAAAGTGGCAAAGATTACTGCAGTAGACGAAGTACTGCAGCGTAATCTTGTGACCAATTATCCCAATTCCCCTAAGGAAGTTGTGAAGTATTTTGCGGAAATAACCAAGTGCTACTACAATGAAGATCTTTCAGAAGACGGAAAGCTGGAAGAGGTTGCGGATCAGATGTTAAAGCTGTATGATGATGAACTTGTAGCTTACAAGACTCATATGGATTATCTTTTTGATCTTCAGTCGGATATTAATTTTTACAAAGAAAACGGGTACACCATATCCAGTTATGCCCCCAGTGCCAGCACGGATGTGTTCTATTTCCGGGAGGACGGGTTTGACTGGGCAAGGCTGTATTGCGCTTTTACCATAAAGTCGGGCCAGTACAGGAAAACCATAAATGAAGTTTTTGTTTTGAGAAAGGATGAGAACAGCCATTGGAAGATTTATGGCTGGAAAGAAGATAATGGCTGATAAATTGATTCTTGCCATCGAAAGCTCCTGCGATGAAACAGCGGCAGCAGTGGTGAAAAACGGAAGAGAAGTTCTTTCCAATATAATATCATCACAGATTGATCTTCATACCCTCTACGGAGGAGTGGTTCCGGAGATAGCATCAAGAAAGCATACGGAACAGATCAACCAGGTTATCGAAGAAGCATTAAAAACGGCAAATGTTACACTTAAAGATATAGACGCAATAGCAGTAACCTACGGCCCCGGACTTGTTGGGGCTCTTTTAGTGGGAGTGTCGGCGGCCAAGGCCATAAGCTTTGCCACCAAGATTCCCCTTGTGGGAGTTCACCACATTGAGGGACACATAAGCGCAAACTACATTGAGAACAAAGAACTTGAACCGCCCTTTGTATGCCTTGTGGTATCCGGCGGACATTCACATCTTGTTAAGGTTCTTGACTATGGCGAATACGAAATTCTGGGTCGCACGAGAGACGATGCTGCGGGGGAAGCCTTTGACAAGGTTGCCCGTGCTATCGGCCTTGGCTATCCCGGAGGGCCCAAGGTCGACAAGGTTTCCTACGAGGGCAACCCTGACGCCATCAAGTTCCCCCGTGCAAAGGTTGAAGGCTCTGTTTACGATTTTTCCTTCAGCGGACTTAAATCCGCAGTGCTCAATTACCTTAATCAGTGTGAGATGAAGGGTGAGACTATTGTACAGGCAGACGTGGCTGCTTCTTTCCAGAAGGCTGTAGTGGATGTTTTGGTGGAACATTCCATGACTGCTATCAGAGAATTCAATGTTAAGAAGTTTGCAATTGCCGGCGGAGTTGCTTCCAATTCCCACTTAAGAAAGGCACTTGAAGATGCATGTAAGGCTGAGGGCGTGGAGTTCTATCGTCCTTCACCTATTCTTTGTACAGATAATGCTGCCATGATCGGTGCAGCGGGCTACTATGAATTTATGAAGGGAAACATTAGCGACTACACACTTAATGCAATTCCCAATCTTCGTCTCGGAGAAAGATAATGAAGCATGTTGGTATCGTAATGTCTGCGGGAAAGGGCCTCAGGGTCGGCGGAGACATTCCAAAACAGTATATGGATCTGTGCGGAAAACCTGTTTTGTACTACAGTCTGTTTGCCATGCAGCAAAGCTTTATTGATGAGATTATTATTGTTGTGGGGGAAGGCGATGAAGAATACGTTAAGAAGGAAATAGTCGAAAAGTATTCTTGTGACAAGGTTACGAAAATTGTTCCCGGTGGAAGAGAACGAAGCGATTCCGTTTATGAAGGCCTTAAAGCAGTTACAGAACCGGATAACAGCTATGTTTATATCCAGGATGGGGCAAGACCCATGCTTTCTTTGGAACTTCTGGAAGCCTGCAGGGAAGATGTGGAAGCATTCGGAACGGCAGTTGTCGGAGTTGAGTCCAAAGACACGGTGAAGCTTGTTGCCGAGGACGGGTTTGTAATGACTACACCCGTAAGGAAACTGGTGTGGAATATTCAGACTCCCCAGTGCTTTGTCTGCTCAGATATTCTGGAGGCTTATAACGCTTTCAAAAGAACACCCGACTGTTTTGTGACGGACGATTCTTCGGTTATGGAGGCCTTTGGAACCCTCCCTGTTCATATTACAAAAGGTGACTATAAAAACATAAAAATAACAACTTCGGAAGACTTTTTTACGGCAGAAAATTTTCTTTCAAAAAAATGAAAAAATCAGTTGACACAATAGGGTGGTTTTGATAATATAAACCTTGCGCTGATTAAACGTCAGTTGCGAGGTTTCTTATTGAAACTGACTATGGAGAGGTATCGAAGTGGTCATAACGAGGCGGTCTTGAAAACCGTTTGTCCGCAAGGGCGCATGGGTTCGAATCCCATCCTCTCCGCGCGGTACTAATTAAACAGCTTATTTAGATTCAAGCTTTTGGAGAAGTACTCAAGAGGTTGAAGAGACACCCCTGGAAAGGGTGCAGGTCGTTAATAGCGGCGCGAGGGTTCAAATCCCTCCTTCTCCGTTTGGTACATTCCAAGTACCGGTTTTACAGAACCTTGACAATCAAACAACAATGCAACCCTGAAAATCTTTGAGATTTTTCGGAAGTCTGAAAGCGAACAGACTATAAAAAAATACGACCCAAAATAACAGTAAAACGGGATAGATTAGCTAACGTTAATCTTGACA
>JAZLJG010000075.1:0-2977 GCA_045617745.1 Lachnospiraceae bacterium
TAATGCCTTGGCTTCAATCTGTCTGATACGTTCACGTGTTACGTTAAATTCCTTACCTACTTCCTCAAGTGTACGTGCACGTCCGTCATCAAGGCCAAAACGTAAACGCAGAACCTTCTGCTCTCTGTCGGTAAGTGTTCCCAGAACTTCCACAAGCTGCTCCTTAAGAAGGGTAAATGCAGCTGCGTCTGCAGGTACGGGAACCTGATCGTCCTGAATAAAATCGCCGAGATGTGAATCTTCCTCTTCACCGATAGGTGTTTCCAAAGAAACAGGCTCCTGGGAAATCTTAAGGATTTCTCTTACACGCTCAACGGGCATGTTCATCTCCTCAGCGATTTCTTCGGGGGTAGGTTCACGTCCTAATTCCTGAAGTAACTGTCTTGAAACCCTGATAAGTTTGTTGATGGTTTCAACCATGTGTACAGGGATTCTTATGGTACGTGCCTGGTCTGCAATGGCACGGGTAATAGCCTGACGAATCCACCATGTGGCATATGTGGAGAACTTATAACCTTTTCTGTAATCAAACTTCTCTACTGCCTTTATAAGGCCCAGGTTACCTTCCTGAATAAGGTCCAGAAATAACATTCCACGGCCCACATATCTTTTTGCTATCGATACTACAAGACGAAGGTTTGCTTCGGCAAGACGCTTTTTCGCATCCTCATCCCCTGTTTCCATTCTCTTTGCAAGTTCGATTTCTTCCTCTGCGCTAAGAAGCGGTACCTTACCGATTTCCTTAAGGTACATTCTTACCGGGTCCTCGATGCTTACGCCTTCGGGAACGGAAAGGTCGATATTCTCAACATCCACATCCTCCAAGTCGTCATCGGGTAAAAACTCATCATCGATTTCTTCCTCCTCGGGAAGCTGCATAACATCTACACCTGAGGATTCAAGAACATCCATGATTTTGTCATACTGCTCCTCCTCAAGATTAAGATCTGCGAAAAAGTCGGTAATTTCATGATATTCAATCATGTTTTTCTTTTTTCTGCAGAAAGCAAGGAACTCTTTTATTCGTTCCTCAAATTTTTGAAGTAATGCCTCGTCCATATCTCTCTCCCTTTCTATTCATCCAGATGGAACTCTGTTTTCTTCAATGTTTCAAGTGCTTTTTTGTTCTCAATGTCTTTCATCATGTCTTCCATGGTCTGGTCGGGCTTTGAAGCCTGAACCTCACAACTGTTTTTCTTAACATTGAAAACAAGATCGTGCAAAGCCTTTTCTCTTTCCTTTTTCTCTGTCACTTCAGTAAGTGTGGTGTTGAATATGGCCGCAACCTGTGCCTGTTCTTCCTCGTCGTCGAACATGTTCACTATAGCCGCAGGATTCATTACACCGTCTTCCAAATCGGAAAAAAGCTTGGCAGCAACTTTTTTATATAACTCATCGGTAAAATCCGAAGGGGTTATGTGCTTTTTTATAATATCAAAAACCTTTGGTTCATCGCTTATCCAGGTAAGCAACAGCCTTTGAACCTTTTTGATGTTGGCATCCGGTTCAGGCTTATGAATACCGGATTTGGGCCGCTCAACAGGCTTATATTCACCGCCGTTTTTCGCAGCGTTGGATGCCACCAGTTTTTTAAGGCTCGAAAGGTCTATAAAGTACTTCTCTGCAATGGCTGCCATGTAGTTGTCCCTTTCTATTTCGTCCGGGAACTGCATCAGTTTGTTACCGATTTCCTTAATAAACTTTGTACGGTCATCCGGGTCTTTAATGTTATATCCCGACTCCAGCATTCTTATTTCAAAGAAAAAGCTGTTTTCCGCCTCGTCTATTCTCTTCTGGAACTCTTCTTTTCCAAGGTTTTTAATAAATTCATCCGGGTCCTTATAGGGCTTAAGGTTTATGACCTTTCCCGTAAGTCCCACATCCCTTAAGATTCCTATGGCTCTTAAGGCTGCCGTTGTGCCTGCTCCGTCGGAGTCGTAGGCAAGATATACCGAATCGGTATATCGTCTCAGTATATTGGCCTGTCCGGAGGTAAAGGCTGTTCCCAGGGAAGCAACCGCTTCCGTAAAGCCTGCCTGGTGCATGGCGATAACATCCATATATCCTTCGCAAAGAATAAAATGATTCTTTCTTGATGTTCTGGCGAAGTTTAGCCCGTAAAGGTTACGGCTCTTATCGAAAACCGGAGATTCCGGAGAGTTTAAGTACTTGGGCTTTGCGTCGGACATTACACGTCCGCCGAAGCCTATTACCCTGTGGTTAATATCCTGAATAGGATACATTACACGGTTCCAGAAAAGGTCCGACATTCCATACTTTTCATTAAAGGTTGCAAGGGCTGCTTCCTTAATAAGGTCATCAGGGTAACCCTTGGACTCAAGGTACTTAACAAGGTCGTTACTGGTTACGCAGGAAAACCCGAGGCCGAATTTATTGATGGTTTCGTCCGTAAGGCCTCGTCCCTTAAGATAAGCCATTCCGGCTTCTCCGGGCTTATGCCTTAGCTGGTAATAAAAGTAGGCCGCAGCATCTCTGTTAGCCTCCAAAAGTCTTGTGCGGCGTTCTTCTTTTTCCCTGGCTTCCTTGGAATATTCTATCTCAGGAAGCTTGACTCCCGCTTTGTCGGCAAGATATTTAAGTGCTTCCTGAAAAGTAAAGTTTTCGTAGTTCTTAACAAAGGTAATAACATTTCCGCCTGCGCCGCAGCCGAAGCAGTAATACATCTGTTTTGAGGGGGATACTGAAAAAGAAGGGGATTTTTCACTGTGAAACGGGCACAGTCCGAAATATGAAGAACCCTTTTTCTGGATCTTCACATAGCTTCCGATTACATCCACTATATCGTTTCGAAGTCTGATTTCTTCCACCAGTTCGTCAGAATACCTCATTTCCCCTCCGTTTATTACCAGTGCCAGGTTTTAGGAATAAAAATCTGTTCATACACTGAAATTGCATATCTGTCTGTCATGGCGCCTACGTAGTCGCAGACAATCTGTTCTTTGGCATCTCCTTTGTC
>JAZLJG010000076.1:0-4515 GCA_045617745.1 Lachnospiraceae bacterium
AGAATAAAGGAGGAAAAACAAATGACAGATTTGGAAAAAGCAAGACAGGATCTTGAAAAGGCAATTCGCGAAAAGGAGGTTCTTGACCATCAGATAAACCGAAACGAGAACCGACTTCGCAACGCTTTAAAGAAACAGAATTCTGCAAGAACCCACAGGCTCATAGTTGAAGGTGCAGAGCTTGAGTACGTATTTGAAGGCATCGAAGATATGCCTCAGAACACCTTCTGGGCTTTCATGAGAAAGCTTGTAACCATTCCCGGTGTGATGGAACTCTATAACAAAATGAAGTCCGCCGGTTATGTTACAGAGGAAGGAGGTGATGAATAATGTCCCTCTTTCACTTTAACGTTACTCAGGTTTCAAGGGGCAAAGGGCAGACAGCAGTAGCCAGTGCAGCTTACCGTTCCGGAGAAAAACTTCACGATTCCTACTATGATGAAGATCCTGATTACAGAAAAAAGGGAGGTGTGCTCTACACTGAAATTCTTTTACCTGAGCATGTTCCTAAAAGGCTTTCCGACAGAGAAAGCCTTTGGAATGAAGTTGAGTCTGTTGAAAAACATCCGCAGGCTCAGCTAGCCTACTCATTCAATCTTGCCTTACAGAACGAACTGACCTATGAAGAAAATCTTGAGCTTGCCAGGCAGTTTGTCCTTGAAAATTTTGTGGCAAAGGGAATGATAGCTGACCTTGCGGTTCATGATCCCGACAAGGGAAGTGACGGAATACAGAATCCCCACTTCCATGTTCTGTGTCCCATTCGTCCGATAAATTCCGACGGAACCTGGGGCGAGAAACAGCACCGGGAATATCTTCTCGATGAAAACGGTAAACGCGTCCGTGACAAAAACGGACGATTCAAGTTCAATGCCGTTGCCACAACCGACTGGGGAACTGCCGAAACACTTCTTGCCTGGAGAGAGAACTGGGCTGACCTTGTTAATCGCAAGTTTACAGAAAAGGGAATCGACAGCAAAATTGACCACCGTTCATATGAGAAACAGGGCGTCGACCTTATTCCATCAATCCATGAAGGTCCTACTGTGAGAGCTATGGAAAAGAAAGGCATACGCACCGACAAAGGTGACTGGAACCGTCTAATCAGAAAGACAAACACCCTTCTTTCTGCTCTCAAGAGTCATGTTAAGGAACTTGTCGAATGGATTTCCGAACTCAGGAAAGAAATGAATGAAGAAAAGGAAAATAACCGGATAAACCAGCTCAAACACCGGACTCTGTATTCCCTGGTCAGTGATTACTTCGACCAGAGAAATTCCGGTGCTTATTCTAATAAGGCAAAAGTGAAAAACCTAAAACAGTATCTTTCTGTTGTTGATTTTTTACGCACCAACAATGTCAGCTGCTTTGAAGAGTTTAGTGAAAGGGTATCATCCCTGTACAGGGAAGTTTCCGATGCCTGCAGCAAGGTTAAGGATTGCGAAAACGAAATCTCCCAGATCAAAACAACTCTTGATCTTCTTACAAAGTTCAAAACGAACAAACCCGTTTATGACAAGCTTTGCACCATAAAGAAGAAAAAAGTATCGGACAAATTCAAGGAAGAACATCACACGGAACTCAGTCTCTTTTACATGGCAAGAAGAAAATTGGACGAACAGTTTCAGGAAAGCTACCCGAATGAAAAGGAACTCAGGTCTAGGCTTGCTGGCTTAGAAATTGAGCACTCTTCTCTGTTCTCAAGCTACAAAAAGTTAAAAGAAGATGCCAAGAACGTCTACACGGTTAAGAAAGCCATTGAATCCGATTACAGAAAAATACTTGGTGAACCGGTTCCCGAAAAGAAAAAGAAACAGGAAAGGAGTTTTGATTAATGAGCAAAAGAAGAATGTTTTCTTCCGACATAATAAATTCGGATACATTTATTGAAATGAGTCTTGCATCTCAGGCATTGTATTTCCACCTGGCAATGACTGCTGACGATGATGGATTCATAAACTCAGCAACAAGAACCATAAGGGCTGTGTGTGGCAGTCCCGAGCATATAGAAGAACTGATTAAAACCGGTTTCCTCATACGTTTTGAAAGTGGAATTCTTCTTATCAGGCACTGGAACATACACAACCAGATAAAGAAAGACCGTTATACTCCAACAATGCACATAAATGAATTGGAGCAGGTCATACAGATAGACAAAGTCTATTATCTCAAGACGGAAACAGATTGTATCCATAGTGGTTCCATTATGGAACCACAGATAAGTAAAGAAAAGATTAGTATAGATAAGGATAGTATAGGGGAGAGCCGCGAAGGCCCTCCCTCTTTTACTGTTCCTTCAATATCTGAACTAACCGATTATGCCAAACAGATTGGATATTCAAACTTTAATCCTGCAAAATTCTTAGCCTATTACAACGCTAAAGAATGGGTAAATTCACATGGATCATACATCGATTGGCACAGAGCTTTAGATCTCTGGAAAGAAAGGGAGAAAGATTTTCAGGTAAAAAAACCAAGCTACAATAATCAATTCAATGATTTTCAACACCAAGATTATGATTTCGAAGAAATAGAAAGAACTATCTTAGCAAACTAACCCATCCCTTGCCATACCGGCAGGGGATTTTTTTATGAAGCAGCGCTGTTTTTACAGCCTGCTTTTTTATTTTCAAGGAGGATTTATGAACGAAATACAATATTATGAACAGCCGGAAATTAAGATAGAAGACACTTTTTCTTTTTATCAAATGATTGTTTCGGCAGAAAAGGATTTGCAAAGTAAAAGTATCCACGATATATTTAACACATCCGACATCGTGGAAAAAGAAAGAATGGAAAAAGAAAAAACAATCAGTAAAGCCAAACTTGCTTTTGTAAAAAGATGCCATGTCACTTCGACAGGCCAACCACGAACCATAAAATATGTTCCAAACAGGAAAGGAGAAATGATATACAAGACAAGAGTAGATACGGTCAAAGGGATTGATATTACCGCCACTACGGAAGAATCACTTTATGAAAAACTTTATAACTACTACTGTCAGAAACTGGGATATATTCAAGAGGGTAATCCATATATCTTCGAGCTAGTATGGAATGCAGCCCACGAAAACTATTGCCGTAAACACCCTACTCAGAAAAAGACAAATGATTGCCATAAAGCAGATTATAAACGTTTCATAACCCCGGAAATGGCACAGACAGATATCAGGGATATTACGGCAGATTTTTTAGAGGACTACTGCATTGATTATGCAACCAATCATGAACTGATATATACCGCTTACAATGCACTAAAAGGTGTCATTAATATGGTTTTTGATTATGCCATGAAAATGCACACATCATATCCTGATATCACATATAATCCGGTAAAATTTATGGATAACACCATTATCTATCCCCTCTGCAAGGACACTCATGCCGAACGCCAGACCTCAGACATTATGGACACGGCCGATGAACTGAGAGCAATAATTAACGAATCTGACCGCAGGGGTAAAATGACTCAGTTTCATGGTTATTACATCTACTCTTTTATGATTAAGGCCCACTATGAAATCGGATGCAGACCCGGCGAGCTTGTTGCTCTTAAATGGACTGATATCCGTACGGACCCGATTAGCGGAAACAAATACTTTCATATCCATGCTTCTCAAAGAGATAATCGAGATGGTACTTACGAGTATCTTCCCTTCACAAAAAACGAAAAGGGAAAATCGAAAGGTGGAAGGGATTTTCCAATCACACACAACCTGAATTCTCTTTTGGAAGAATTGAAAGAATTGCAGAAAGAAAAGGACATAGAATCTGAATTCATCTTCTGTGACCAATCCGGAAAATGGAAAACTACAAAAGACTATCAGAAGAATTTAAAATCAGTATGTGATTCTTTAGGTATCAAATCTAAAGGCAGTTACATCTTCAGGCATGACATCAACAATTCTCTTGAACAAAGCGGAATGTCAGATGCAAGCAAAGGAAAAGCTATCGGAAACCGTGCAGATACCAATCGTAACTTCTATTGTCACGCCGAAAGGGACTATGTAAAGCAGACCAGAGAAGCAATCGAAAAGAGAAATGCTGAAAGAACACATACAAAGACAAATGAAAATGATGGTCACACCCCAGGTCACACCCAAAACATCATTATTTTTCCACAACAAAAAAGCCCGAGAACGGCGAATTCTCAGGCTTTTCAGTAAAACAGTATAGAGGTGCGAGCCGGATTTGAACCGGCGGATAACGGTGTTGCAGACCGGGGCCTTACCACTTGGCTATCGCACCATACATATGAGTGACTCCGACGAGAATCGAACTCGTGTTACCGCCGTGAAAGGGCGATGTCTTAACCGCTTGACCACGGAGCCAAATTTATCTTACTAAGCGGAATAAAACCACTCATTTAAAAAAAGCTCCCCGAGTAGGGTTTGAACCTACGACCCTCCGGTTAACAGCCGGATGCTCTGCCGCTGAGCTATCGAGGAATAGTTTTATGAACCTTAAAACTGAATACAGAAAGTTCCGATTGCATTCCTGGAATAACAACCTTCT
>JAZLJG010000077.1:0-1014 GCA_045617745.1 Lachnospiraceae bacterium
TATAAGTCCACATCAGTTATCCTATGTAACACACTCAGGAGCTGGTGAAGGGCTTATTTTTTATGGCAATGTTATCCTGCCATTTGTGGACAGATTCCCTACAGACATTGAGCTTTATAAGATCATGACTACCCGCCTTTCAGAGGTGCAGGAAGCCAAGGATGAAAAGAAGTCAAAGTAGTCGAAGGGAGTTCTAAAAATGGATGAAGAAAAATTCACTAGGCAGACGCGCTCCTCCCATAGAAGGGTGGAGCCTGAGGCTCAGACAAAAGAAAAAACATACGGAAGTAAGCTTAAAAATGACACAAGCCGTGGGGAAGCTATGAGAAAGAAGCTTCGTACCGGTAAGGCAGATACAGCAGCTGAAACATTAAAGGAAAAGAAGCATAAGGAAAAGCTTCGCGCCCAGACAAAGAAAAAGGGTGCACCTAAGCCTATGGATGCTGCAGTATCAGCCAAGGCTCACAGCCAGTTTGCAGAAGCAAATCAGGATGATAATGCAGGTGGTGATGCACTCAATGCAGGAACACAAGCAGTAGAAAATGTACTGTATTCTGCAAAGGTCAAAACACTTGATAAGAAGTCTGATGGTTATGGTAAAAAGCTCCATAAGAAAAAGCATATGGAAGAGGTTAAGGCTGAAGGTAAGGTGAAGGAAGCTTCTAATGCGACTTCAAAAGAACTTCAGAAAAACAGGATGAAGAAGGAAATCCAGCGGAATGCCTTGAAGCAAAGATCCAAGGAAGCTGCCAATGGTGCAGGAAGTGCAACAAAGCGATTTGTAGATAAGGCAGAAGATATGGTTGGAAAAATGGCTGAAGCTGTAACAGAGTTCCTTACTAAGTTTGTGACGGAGCATCCATATGGAGCTATCATAGCGGGACTTGTACTTATGGTCGTTCTTGTAATCGTAGCTTCACTGACATCCTGTGGTGCAGGAGCAGGTGGAGTCAGCAATATGACCTTATCAACCAGCTTTACAGCAGAAGATGATGCAATAGTTGCAGTTAATAA
>JAZLJG010000078.1:0-2871 GCA_045617745.1 Lachnospiraceae bacterium
GCCCGTTTCCTCGTCCGGCCGCATGGCAAAACTACGATTTTTTCCACCAACTGCTACAAATATGAAAACTATTGTCTAATTTTGCATCGCATCCCTGAAGTCAACAGACTTCGGACACACTGTTTGAAACACTACCAATAAATCTTCTATTTGCAAAGATATACGCATTTTTTGAAATCAGCGAAGAAAAACTATTTTTTTGTAATTATTGAAATCACACTTTTTTAAACAGCAGCCGTAACGGAATGTAAAGAAGTTTATTTATATAAGCAATTAGCTTCGTTATCATATTCTTGCCACTTGAATTGGTCGCACCCGTACATGGTTATGGTGCACACAGCGCGTCCTAATTTATTCCAATTATATCACTCAAAGGGCGAATCTTGGCTCTGTAGGTATTGATCCGCTGTTTAAGATTTGGCTGCTTGGGTATCTCTATTTCTTTTGAGTTATCAAAATGCAATACCACATAATATGGTGCATGTTCCGGGTGAAAGCCGTATTGCTCAAGCGTTTCTTTTGTCCAGATTTGGAAATGACCTTTGGTTTTCAAGCGAAACAAATGGCAATCTTCGCCACCTGTATGCAAAAGCACATATTGCATACGTTCAAATCCTGGCGATACAAGCAACGAGCCTTTGGAATCTCCAGCACGAAGATAACAAATGCCTTTCTCAATCATAAGTTGTTGCAAATCCTTACGGGTATGGTTGACAATGACCATAACTTCATCGGGATTTTCCGACATTTTACGGAAAATCTTTTGTGCCATTACAGGGTCTTCTATTTCTTTTCGACGCCGAATACCATAATCTAAATACTCTTGACATTGGTCTATGCCTATAAAATTTCTTCCAAGTAGGTTGGCTGCAATTCCTGTGGTGCAACTACCAGCAAATGGGTCAAGAATGGTGTCACCCTGTTGAGTACTTGCAAGAATAATCCGATACAAAAGGCGTAAAGGTTTTTGTGTGGGGTGCTTGCCAAGGCGTTTTTCCCATAAGGATGTGGCAGGAATTCTCCAAACGTCTGTTAAAGGGCTACCTCCATTTAACTGTTTCATTAAATGATAATTGTAGAAATGATGCTTTTTAGGATTCTTTCTTGCCCAGATAATATATTCAGCAGAATAACTCAAACGATCGTCTGCATAAGTGTTTGGTGGATCTGTCTTATTCCAAACCACTATATTAAGAATTTTGAAACCTAATTCGTCAAGACAATCTGCGACTGAAAAAATGTTGTGATAAGAACCACAAACCCAAATTGTTCCTTCATCTTTAAGTACTCTATATACTTCAGTTAACCAATTTTTGTTAAATGCGTTTTTTTCTTCTGTATCTCGTACCCTATCCCAATCACCTTTATCAAAACTTGTATAGGTATCCTTTATCCATACTCTTTTTTTACCTGTTGATAAGAAATACGGAGGGTCCGCAAAAACCATATCAACCTGTCCTTCTATTGAAGGAATCTCATCCATGCAATCGCCATTTTTTAGAATAAAATCTCTCATATATATCATTTATTTCATATTCCACGTTTATTTTTCTTTTCTAAAAACAAGAATATATTGATGTATTTGATTGGCTACAAATGATAATGGATAACCATAAGGGAATAGTTTCGCAGATTTATCTGCCCAAATTCTCAGGCCTTTATATTGTATATTATCAATATCATTAATTTTATGTACTATTTCAGCATGCAAAAGATTTACTTTTTTCTTTTTGGGCTGAAAATCCTTAATGAAGACAACAATATAACCTTTCACTTTTAAAAATGCCAAAGCCCGTTCTACAGACAATTTCAATAACTCAAGACAATCTGGGACATTCATGTTACCAAAATCCCTTGGATCATTGGTGAATGGCGTTGCGACATTTCCATAAACATGTACGTCGCCCCCTGTTTTTTCTCTGCTCATCATATCTCCATAGGGTGGGTCAATAAGAACAAGTCCGATTTTCTCGCCTCCTGTCAATCTATTAATCTCGGTTTGATTCTTCAAGAGGTCAAGACAATCGCCCTGGATAGTAGGGAAAACAGGGAGACCTAGTTCATCAGCAGCCTTTTTATAAGCATCAATGTATGTCTGACTAAGATCAATTCCTATCGCTTTACGGCCACACAAACCTGCACCAAGAAGACTTCCCCCAACACCCATGAAGTAATCCAAAACTATTTCGCCCTCCTTCGTGAAGAAACTTATGATATCCCTCATAAGTTGCGGCGGTTTTGGCGATGGGTGAATCTTACGAATATGGTGAGCAAAGGAACCATCACCCGAGGTGGTATAAAATGTTGAGAAAACCGACGGCGTGAAATTAAGCCATTCAGAAGCCGACAAGTCATTTAGCGGATTATTAATCTGGTATTTTTTCCCATCAGGGAAGATGATTAGTTGAGCGGACGGTCCAAATACTCTTGCCTCATGAAGACGCTCATTCACCCACTGAGGAAGATTCAATTCTGCTTCTGATTCATAGACTTCAAAGAAAGGTGTTGCCGACTTGTACTGCTCCTTCGCTATGGATTTCTTCTCTTTGTAACCAGATAAAATCGTCTTGACCTTGAAATTGATGTTCAAGGCCTCTTCTTCAGCATTAGTTACGCCGAGCCTTTTAAGCTCGGAGGTAACAGCATTTATGTCTATGAAAATCTTTTTAGATTCCATATTTAAAGTAACACTAACTCCAATAACTCAATAGATTCTTTATAGCCTTGGTGAACAATTTTGGGGCGCGAACACCCAATACAAGTTTGCCTTTCTCGTTAAGAAGGAAGCCGACTTCAATTTCACCTACATACTGATTGTTGCTGCCGTATAATACAACTGTCCTAACGATTTTAAACTTCGGGTAATACACC
>JAZLJG010000079.1:0-1851 GCA_045617745.1 Lachnospiraceae bacterium
CATATATAAACTTCCAGTCAATCGCTTTGTCAATAATTCTTAACAGATGGTCCTGCGGAACAAGATCATCTATGCAGACAATCTGCATCTGTTTTCTAACTTTTTCGTTTTCCTGTGTCATCATAAGCCATAACCTCGTACTATTATTATAGCACAAAAGCATAGTTATGTAAACCGCAAGAGGCAAAAAGAAAGCCCAAGGCTTCAAAACCTTGGACTTTGTCTTCAGTCTGGGATCCGGCAAATGCCGGATCTTTTCTTAATTCAATCTTTGTATTATCTTTCAGCTCTCATAGGATTATTCTTAAAATCTTCATACGCAAGTCTGATACCATCTTCAAGTTCAGTCATATAATGCCAGCCAAGCTTATCCGCCTTGCTTACATCCAGGAGTTTTCTGGGAGTGCCGTTGGGTTTTGAAGTATCCCACAAAATCTTTCCTTCGTAACCTACCACCTTGGCAACCATCTCTGTAAGTTCTTTAATAGTCACTTCCTTACCTGTTCCCGCATTAACAGTTTCGTCTCCACTGTAATTGTTCATAAGGAAAACGCACAGGTTTGCAAGATCGTCCACGTACAGGAATTCTCTTAAAGGTGAACCGTCTCCCCAGCATGTTACCTCTGAAAGTCCGGCTTCTTTGGCTTCATGAAACCTTCTTATAAGTGCAGGAAGAACATGGCTGTGGGTAGGATGATAATTATCATTTGGTCCGTAAAGGTTTGTAGGCATTACGGAAATGTAGTCCGTTCCATACTGCTTATTCAAAAACTCACAATACTTCAGACCGGATATTTTAGCAAGTGCGTATGCTTCATTTGTTTTTTCAAGCTCAGAAGTCAGAAGACAGCTTTCAGGCATAGGCTGCGGAGCCATACGGGGATATATACAGGAAGAGCCCAGAAACTCGAGCTTTTTGCATCCGTTCTGCCATGCAGAATGGATAACATTCATTTCAAGCGTCATATTGAAATACATAAAATCAGCCAAGGCTTCGCTGTTCGCAACTATTCCGCCCACCTTAGCGGCTGCCAGAAACACATATTCCGGTTTTTCCTCTGCAAAAAACCTTTCAACATCTTCCTGTCTGCAAAGGTCCAGTTCTTTATGGGTTCTGGTAATTATATTGGTATAACCCTGCCTTTGAAGTTCCCTTACTATTGCGGAGCCCACCATTCCTCTGTGGCCTGCAACATATATTTTAGCGTTCTTTTCCATCATGGCAAAAATCTCCTACTTGATTACTCCCTTTTCAAGGTATTCAGCAAGGTTCGTTCTTATATGTTCTTCCGCTCTCTCTACTGCAACCTTCTCCATATCGTGCTTAACCATAAGCTCAACAAGTTCCTCAAAACTTGTCTTTGTGGGATTCCAGCCAAGCTCCGTTTTTGCCTTTGTAGGATCTCCCCAAAGGTTGACTACATCGGTAGGACGGTAAAAATCAGGTGAGACCTCTACAACAACCCTTCCTGTTTTCTTGTCGATACCCTTTTCATCCATTCCCTTGCCTTTCCATTCAAGTTCCATACCTGCATGGTGGAAAGCGAGGGTTGTAAATTCACGAACCGAATGCTGAACACCGGTAGCAATAACAAAGTCTTCAGGCTTATCATTCTGGAGAATAAGCCACATACATTCCACATAATCCTTGGCATATCCCCAGTCACGAAGTGAATCAAGATTTCCAAGATATAATTTGTCCTGTTTTCCCTGAACTATACGCGAAGCGGCAAGGGTAATCTTTCTTGTTACGAAAGTTTCGCCTCTTCTTTCTGATTCATGGTTAAAAAGAATACCCGAACAGCAGAACATATTGTAAGCCTCTCTGTATTCTTTAACAATCCAGAATCC
>JAZLJG010000080.1:0-39529 GCA_045617745.1 Lachnospiraceae bacterium
CTGAACTATACGCGAAGCGGCAAGGGTAATCTTTCTTGTTACGAAAGTTTCGCCTCTTCTTTCTGATTCATGGTTAAAAAGAATACCCGAACAGCAGAACATATTGTAAGCCTCTCTGTATTCTTTAACAATCCAGAATCCATACTGCTTTGCAACTGCGTAAGGACTGTAAGGATGGAACGGTGTTGTCTCCTTCTGGGGAACTTCCTCAACTTTTCCGTAAAGTTCCGAAGTAGATGCCTGATATATACGACACTTGTCTGCTATTCCGGCAATTCTGACCGCTTCCAGGACACGTAGCACGCCTGTTGCCACCACATCCGCAGTGTATTCAGGAACATCAAAAGAAACCTGTACATGAGACTGCGCAGCAAGATTATAAACTTCATCGGGCTTCACTTCCGTCATAACCTTTATAAGCGAAACCGCATCTGCCAGATCGCCATATACCAGATGAAAATGCTCCGTACCTTCCAGGTGAGCAATTCTTTCTCTGAAATCCACAGAAGACCTTCTGATCATTCCGTAAACTTCATACCCTTTTTCCAGCAAGAACTCAGACAGATATGATCCATCCTGACCGGTAACACCGGTAATAAGTGCCTTTTTCATAAAAATATCCTCTATCTTTCCCTCGTTATTTTTCCGTTTTCAATTCTATATACCATATCACATTTTTCTATGGTCTGGAGCCTGTGAGCTATGATAATCAAAGTTTTCTTACCATGCAAAGCATTAACAGATTCCATAATAGCCGCTTCGGTATCATTATCAAGAGCAGACGTTGCCTCATCAAGAATAAGCACTTCGGGATTGTTATACAGTGCTCTTGCAATACCTATTCTTTGCCTTTGTCCACCTGAAATACGAACTCCACGTTCGCCTATCTGGGTATCCAAGCCCTCCGGAAGACTCTTTATATAATCAGCCAACTGTGCTTCCTCAAGGCATTCCCAGACTCTCTTTTCGTCTATATCCTCATCCGAGACACCAAACGCAACATTCTGCCTTATGGAGCCGTCAATCATATAAATCATTTGGGGAATATAGCCGACGTTTTTGAGCCAAGAACGGTATTCATCGTTTGTATTTGTTTCGTCAGCATATACACCTCCGGCTTCAGGTTTAAGAAGTCCCAGCAGAATGTCCACCACTGTTGTTTTTCCAGCTCCCGAGGTACCAACAATACCTACTGAGTAGCCAATCGGAACATCCATGCTGGCATTATCCAAAATGTATCTTTCAGTCTGCGGATATCTGTATTTTATATTTTTAAGATAAATTCCCTTTTTAATATCCAGCCTTTCGACATCTTCGGAAAGATATGTTATATCCGTCTTACTGTCACTGATATAATCCTGAAGCTTATCGGAAACGTTCATAAGAAATGGTTCAAAATAGGATATGGCATTAAGCTGGTTGTTTATTTTGTTTGCTGAAGGCATCAGCTTTATCGCAGCATAAGCAAATCCGCCTATTACCGAAAGCTTCGAAGAAACATCCTGACCACTTAAAATGGCATAAATGAAGAAGCCAATCATTCCGGTTACGCAAACCGTTTCTATCAAAAGCTTCGGAGTGTTATTGTAAAGAGAATACCTCTCAACCGCATTAACGTATCCCGTTCCGCACTTTTTATATTCATTAACGAAATACCTTTCTTTGCGGGATACTTTAAGTTCTTTTATTCCCTGAACGATTTGAGAAATCCATTTGAAAAGCCCCGCATAAAAATCCTGATTTTCCTGTCCCGACTTTTTCATAACAGGCTTAAGTATTTTCGTAATCGCAAACATGGTAATCAAAAGTAATGCACCTATAATAAGGCACATAGCCGGATCTACCACAAAAAGGTAAATAACCAGAGTCAGAGAGACAAAAAGTTCGGAAACAATGGTAAGTATGGACAAAATGAGCCCATACATATTATTAACATCAGACGTGATACTTCTTTGCACTACAGCAGTGTCCGCAAAAAGAAAATACTCATAATCCCTGTTCAGATAGCTTCGAAGCATTTTCTCCGATGTCTTAAACTGATTTCTGTACACAAATGCATACTGAATCTTCCACTGAAAGAACAGGTAAACGTTTTTCAATATATATGCCACTATGAGAGAAACCATAACTGCAATCGAAAACGACTTAATACTGGTAAAATTCAAACCATTGTATAACGCGGAAGCAATCTTGTTACTTTCGATTCCTTCGGGAGTGGCGATAACCGTAATAACTGCCATAACCAAAAGAAGACTGGCCATTTCCAGGGCAGCACTCAAAAGCATCAAAGGAACCATAAGTATCATTTGACGTTTCTGTCTTTTATCCAAAAGAATCATCAGTTTTTTCCAAATCTTTACCATCCAAACTGCCTCTCTTCTACCGCTTAATCTTCATCCCACAAACCAAGATAGGCCTCGCAATCCAGGTAGATATCATAATCATCTATCGTATCATAGTAATAAAAGCCATAATTTCCCATACTTTCGGTAAAGGGAATATCCTTCTTAACTACAAAATAGGGGGTACTTGATTTTCTAAGTTCAGTTGCTATTTCACAAGCATTATAAATATCCTCACCCAAAAGGGCATTTACACCACCGGCTTCCGCCCCTCCATCGTACAAAAGTACATTTCTTCCGTATGTCAGAACTATATATGGCGAATACTGTCTTGTATACTGGATGAATTCAAGAGGCATGCATACCGCAACTTCTCTTCCTTCCAATCTCAGCTCATCGCAAATTTTTACCACGGTTTCAGGCACATGGTATTCATTTTCCGCTTTCGAAAAGAAAGGATTTGAATACACATATTTTCCTGAAAGCATAATCAAAAGAACAGCCATTCCAAATCCCACGGTTCGAAATCTTTTCGGAAGCATAAACACCGCTTGAACCAAACCATAGCAAACGACAACGCTCATAGGAATCAGCCATAAAATTCTATAAAGAATCGCGCTGTCATCCCGGATTCTATCATAAATCATCCATACCGGGCAAAAGAAAATGAGCAGCACAAATACCGGATACCATACAGTAATTTTCTTTTCAGGCGTCTTGGCGGTTTTCAACCCCAAAAACAGGATAGAAAGCAAAAATAACACAAACAGGAGGCCACTACCGGAATATTGTTTGATGGTTTCAAAAAACATCGAATAATTCATAGCCCCTCCTAATCAAGAACAATATACAAAAGAGCCACACACAAATTCGGCAACACGATACAACTGCTTGCCACTATTTTTTTCAAGGAACACTTTTGTGCTATTTCACATATCACCAGAAACAGGACCATAAAAGGCACCAGAATATTAGCAAAGACGCTTGTTAATGATGCCCCTACCGAAATCAATAGCAAAAGGAACCACCGTTTTAGCGACAATTCATAATCAGATTTAATCATTCCGAGTATCAAAAAGAACATAAGCGGAATGATAATGCATGCCAGGGCTTCCTTTCCCTGCCTTGCTCTGGTAAGCATAAATGTTCCGCTTGTTGAAGTGGAAACGTTGGAAAACATTTCAAACACAGCCACAAGACTTAAAAACATATACTTCTTTTCTTTGTCCTCTGCGAAAAGAATACCTGCAATCTCGTTATAAATAATATATGTCAGGATGATGAAAACCACAGGAATCATCACATGAGATACGGTGGCAACATTCACCCCGGACAATCTGGACACCATAGCTATCCAAATCGGGAAAGGGGCAAGTGCATATCTGTATTCCATAGTAGTACCACCTCCCTTGTACGCATCCGTAAGATACATTTTGTCGGAAGCATTTGCAATCTGGGAAGTCGCAACATAGAAGGCATCGTCTCCATCCGCATATGCATAAAAAACAGCCTTGTAAAGCTGAAAAGCAACAAGAGCAAGGAAAATGCCAAGATAAATTATTTCCGACTTTGTTAAGGGACTCCACTCAATTCTTCTCTTCTTCATCTTAAAAAAAGAAATCGCCCCTGCCAAAGCAGCCATTAACCAAAGTCCCAAAACAGGATATATCAATTCGCTAAGGCTTCTCTTAAGAATAATAGCAGGAACAGCCAGCACAAAGAATGTCGCCCACTCCACTCCAAATCCATAAACAAGAAAAACAGCACAGCCTTTTCCTTCACCTTTGAATAAGCAGCCCATAAGAAACGGTACAAGTATCAAAATTAAAAATAGTATAACAAACGAAATAAAGCCCATTATTCCTCACTAATCTTTTCTCCGGAGAGAATCAAAAGCGGCCATCCGGCCATTATAAACAATACATTTCTATAATCAAAACCTCGAACACAAATCAACGTTGCATATATAGAAACGCAAAACGCTATCCACAAAAAAACAGCCAGTTCCTTTTTACACCATTTTAAAGCTCTGAAGACACCCGTTATGCCAAAAGCAGAAGAAATCAACAGCGAAAAGATGACCCACAAGGAAAACAGGCCATAATCCTCTCTGACAAGCAGGAATCTGTTCTTTACAAATGCAGGTGACGAATCTCCGATTGTTTCCAGGAATAAACAATTTACCGGTGCAAAAAAGTATCCAATTTCATCTTTTATTATTGGAGCAGCCACCGCTCTGAAACCATGTTTAAGCGCTCTTTCTGACATATAAGCGTAATAATCGTCAGCAGCTTCTTCTCCCATACTCTTTACAATATTATAGCCCCATACCGTGCTGAGTTTTTCAGCAGTTCTTGATGCATCAATTCCTTCACTACTAAAATCCAACCCGTAATACTGTTCAAGATCGATATATTCGTTTTGAATATCAGGCCAGTTAAGTCTTTGCATCAGCAAAAACTGCACTGATTTATGAGCCCGGCCGTATGACCCGGGAACAGAAACTATATCATTTACTCCCAAAGAAACCGTAATAGAAAAAACAGTAACCGCAAGAAGTGCAAGACCGCTTCTTTGGCGTCCCAGGAGCTTATAAATTACAACTCCGACCATAATCAACGCACAAAGCCACACGTAATCCGGATTCAAAAGCCCCATAAACACTTGAGGAATCACTACCCAAACAGAGTCCGACCATTTTCTGCCTTTTCTGATTATTCCCACTATTGCAAAAAAGCACGCAAGAATCAAAGCCTCCGGGAGGCAGGAAAAACAGCTTTGGAGTACAAAAGGATTTGTAACAACAAGGCCAAGACACCATACCCCTCCCATAAACCACGCAAAAAAGGCCACAAGCGCAAACTGGACCAAATATAAAATCCAGCCATGCCCCAGCAGTCTTATGACCACTGCATACAAAATACCCATGTATTCATCCACCACAAGAGTATCTGCCGCCGCTATGTAATTACGCGCCATAAAATCTCCATTAAAGACTGCTATGTTCTTTACAATCCACACTATAGCCGGAACAGACTGCAATGCGATAGCAAAGCATACCAGATATTTTACGGCACTTTTTAAAGTCGTTTGAAAAACCTTAAACATGATAAAACTTTTTAATATTCTCTATTACCAGCGCTGCCTCAGATTCTTTGAGTCCATAATACAGCGGAAGTCTCGTAAGTCTCTCACTTTCCTTTGTGGTATATTCATCATCACCATGGAAGCGGCCGAACTTCATTCCTGCGGGAGCAGTATGAAGCGGTATATAATGGAATGCGGAATAAATGCCTTCCTTAAGGAGAGCTTCAATAAGTTCTGTTCTTTCCGTAATATCCTTTGTCTTAATGTAAAACATATGGGCATTGTGTTTACACCCTTCAGGAATAGTGGGAAGTTCAATAAGTCCTCTATCTTTAAGAGGAGTAAGTCCTTCCCAATACTGGTTCCATCTTGACAATCTCTGGTTGTTTATTTCATCCGCCATTTCAAGCTGTGCATAAAGATATGCCGCATTCATATCCGAAGGAAGATAAGAGGATCCGTAATTCTGCCAGGTATACTTGTCAACCTGTCCTCTGAAATATCTGCTTCTGTCAGTACCTTTTTCACGGATAATTTCGGCTTCTTCAGCCATTTTGGGGTCACGGATCAATAAAGCTCCGCCTTCACCCATGGAGTAGTTCTTTGTTTCATGAAAAGAAAGAGCTCCGAAATCGCCAAAGGTTCCAAGTGCTTTTCCTTTGTACTCAGACATAATGCCCTGCGCTGCGTCCTCCACCACATAAAGATTATGGCGCTTTGCAATATCCATAATTTTGTCCATCTCGCAGGAAACACCCGCATAATGAACAGGTGCAATAGCCTTCGTTCTTTCGGTAATGGCATCCTCTATCTTGTTTTCGTCAATATTCATGGTATCGGGACGTATATCCACAAATACAACCTTTGCACCTCTCAATACAAATGCATCCGCTGTAGAAACGAAAGTGAATGAAGGCATAATAACCTCATCGCCTTCCTTGATATCACACAAAAGAGCAGCCAGCTCCAGTGCATGTGTACAGGAAGTTGTCAGAAGCGCCTTGGAAGTCCCCGTTTTCTTCTCAAGCCATTCATTATCCTTTTTTGTAAATTCACCATCGCCGCAGATTTTCATGTTTTCCACAGCCTTTTTAATGTACTCCATTTCTTTTCCCGTATAAGGAGGAACATTAAATCTGATCTTATACTCTGCCATAATAAATACCTTTCTACCTGTTAGAAATATATATCGAGAATTCTTCGTTAGCATAACCCAGCGAATAATCAAAATCCGCTAAAAACTTATTAAGAATTTCTTGCTTTTCATCTGTCGGATTTACCAATACCCCGTCTATTTCTTTTGTTCCAAGAATCACTATCGGAATTTCAGCACCCTTTTCTTCAATTCTTCCTTCAAGTTCTTTCATCTCCACAGAAAATTTATCTACGGAAAAAGAAGGAAGGCTCGGCCAAGCCGTGGAAATAGCGACCGGACTTTCAAGATAAAAACCCAGTCCCGAAACATCACCATACAACAAAAGCGGTGTTCCCGCAAGGTCTTCCTCTTTCCAGAAGTCAAACATCCCCTGCATATGTCCTGCCCTGACATAACCGGTTTTCATTCCTTTTACCACATCCGCATTGTATACTTCCGTATCTCTGGGAATCTGGTCGGTTCCGTCCCTGAATACAAAATTGGCTCCGAACAAAACACTTTGGAAAAGGAATCCGCACATAAGCAAACAAACCGAATACCTTATTCCTCTGAAATGTTCATTGTTACCGGTAAATCGTACCAAAATAAACAGGAACGAAGGCAGCACGAAAAACATATTGTTAAGGCTTGAATATACGTTATTATTACTTCCCAAAGGAGTAATAAGAATAATGACAACCGAAATAACAGCAAGCAGCTTTTCCTCATTTGTAACACTTTTGAAGAAAACCGATGCCACCATCCATATCAAAGCAAAAGAAAGAACAACAATTCCATACCTGTAAACAGCACCGTAAGCGAAATAATTGAAATCAAACATTCCCCTCTTAGTGTATAAAATAATAACGAAAACAGCTGTGGAAACTGTAGACGCAGCATACCTTAACCAGGTAAGCTTTGTCGGCAGAACCAGGAAAATCAAAAGAGCCATAAGAACCATCAATATGGCTATTTCAGTACAATCCCAGCCAAAAGCATATGCCTCTGCCGTCTGCCTGAGCTGATCTGCCACCGAATAGCCGGAGGTCTGGCTTCCCATAACGAACAGTTCTTTAATTCCGTCTACATACTTCCCTATTCCGCCATAAAAACAAATAAGTATGAAAGCAGGGATAAAAGCCGCCACATATCCGCCTATACAAAATAAAGTTTTTGTGAGGCATTCCCTGAATTTTTCCTTTCTGATTACCGAGTAAAACCATACGGCTACTATCAACGCAGCTTCACACACGTTAGGAAGCCTTACAAAAAGATTGCTTCCCAAAAAGAATCCTGCAATAACCAGAAATCTTTTCTTCTCCCTTACAAGGCCAAGATAAAGAAAAATTGCTCCAAGGCCAAAGAAAAGATATGTCAGATAGTTATACAAAATCGTGGTAGGGCACCAGCAAAGGCCAACAGCAATAATCGTTCCCAGAAAATTCAGCTCTCTTGCTGACTTAACCGCATAAGAAAAGAAAAAGTAACTTAAAAGAGCTAATGCAGCCTTGACACAGGATGTGGCGATGTTCATAAGAAGAAGGCTTTTTCCAAGTCCCAGTTTAAACATCAGTCTTCCCAGAACATTTGCGTAAAAAGTTGAGAAAAGCCACATGCCATCCAACTCTATTTTGTCTGAAAAGTTAGTAAGGCTGTAAGTGGAATCGGTAATATCCATTCCCTGATTGACCTTAATAAAGCAAAAAGCCAAAATAATAATAGGAAAAAGAATACCGGTTACGCATTTATATATTTTATTGTTTCTGACCAAGTCCGCCTTTTCTTTAATCTTCTGTTCCATCAAATATGTCCCTTAATATTCTCCGTATAATCCCTGATAATATATCTGGGTCTTCCCTTCACTTCTTCGTATATGCGACCCAGATAATGTCCTATAATACCGAGACTGAGCATAATAAATCCACCGATTAAAAGTTCAAGAAGGATTACCGTAGGGAAGCCCTCTGCAGCAGTATGCATGAAATATTTTACCAAAGTCTGTATTCCCAGCCCGATTCCCATCAAAACCGATATCACTCCCAGCCAGGAAATAATCTGAAGAGGCAGTGTAGAAAAGCTTGTAACATTGTTAACAGCATACTTTACAAGGCTCCTGTACGACCACTTTGTGGTTCCGTACTGCCGGTCTTCCACGTTATACTCAATCTTTGTGGAATTAAAGCCTACCCAGAAAGTAAGGGCTCTAAAAAATGTATTTCGTTCTTTAAGATTCAAAAGTGCGCTCACAACCTTTTTATCCAAAAGCTTGTAATCGGAAGTGGAACGCATGTCTATCTTGATAAGTCTGCTCATCAAACGGTAAAAAGAACCCGCACAAATCTTGTGGAAAAGGCTTTCTTTTCCTCTGGAGGATTTTACTCCTTCCACCACTTCAAAGCCCTGTTTCCAAAGATTAACCATATCCGGAATCAGTTTTGGCGGATGCTGAAGATCACAGTCAAGGACCACGCAAGCATCACCTGCGGATACTTCAAGGCCTGCGAAAATAGCTGCCTCTTTGCCAAAATTCCTGCTGAAGGAAACCCCCTTGACCCTATGGTCCTCTTTGCTCACTTCAACAATCTTTTCATAAGTTGCATCTGAGGAACCATCATTTATAAAAATCATTTCATAGTCAAAATCCTGGTTCTCCAAAACTTCATTCAACGTCTTTACGGTATTTTTGATATTCTCCTCTTCATTAAAAGAAGGGATGACAAGTGATATCAATGCCATATTTTCTCCTTAATGCATGTTCTCCGTTTTTACATACAAAACGCCGTCAACAACCTTTGTGGATCCGACCCCCGGAAATGAGGGCATTGCAACATATTCCGCCGAATCGTAATAATTTGCTTCCGAAGGCCTCAAAAAATTGAAGCTGATACCCATATAGTTTTTATAAAAAAGTTCATAATTTTCAGGAGTATAAAGAAGGTAATCTCCGCCAATGCCCAGCATATGGTCCGTAACATTTCCTGTAATATCCGTAACAGGGAAATTGTCATCGCCCACAACACCAATCATATAAATCGGTATCCCCTGATAGTACCCTTCCGTCTGCTCTATTCTGTCAGCAAGCCTTACACAGTATGCGTAAGTCTTTTCATATTTCTTCTCCAGATTCGAATAAGCAATATTGTCTGTGATGACATAAGAAAAAGTCACCACAAAGGAAGCAAGAAACGCTCCCCACAAAACTGCGTTTGCCCATCCTGCCTTATACATTGAAACAGTCTCATCAATAAATGCCAACGCCATTATTCCGAACATTGCCCACTGATATCTCATAAGGAGATGATAGGTAACGTCGGAAGAGACAAGCAAAACCGAATTTGCAGCCAGTGGAATAAGCAAAACCGTTATTACAGCAATGACATATGTCCACAAAGATTTAAACAACCCTTCTTTGGCCAGTCTGATAATAAGTGCCATCGCAAACGCAAAAGCAAGAACCAGAACCGCTGCCAAAGCAAACCCGTTTGCAAACAGGATTCGTCCTTTCAAAGAGAATGTAACAAAGTCGATGTACATTTCTTTCAAAATATCAAAAAATGGCTTTTTATCAGCTGATGCCACCTCGCTCATTCCCTGATAGGAATTAAGGGACGTGTGATTTATCAATAACAAAAGCTTCAAAACCAGGTAATATAAAGCTGCACCGATTACTCCCATAGCTGCATATTTCCCGGTAACGATAATCTTCTTTTTAAAGTTCTTCTCTGCCATAAAGCAGGAAAGAAGCTTGTAAATACACACAAGAATTGCTATGGGCACATAAGCCTGATATATTCCCAGGCTCAGGCACAAAGCCAATCCTCCAAAAAGGAAGCCAAACCTTCCGCATTCAACAAGATACACCGCAAGAATGCTCAAAAGAACACCCATCATATATCCGTCCATCGTAAACACATATGCAAAATTCGATGCAAGTGAAGGAAAAGCAGCAAACATCGCACATGCCAAAACTATCAGGAGAGGATTCTTCATCTTAAGAAGCTTAACCAAAAAGACCGAAGCCACCGAAAGATACAATAGGGAAAGAACTCCTATAAGCCATGGTATCGAATAGTACGAAGAAATGCCGCAAAATGTGCCGAGGGCCCATCTTCCGGATGTCAACATATTTTGGTCAAAATAAAGACTTGCAAGCCCGTCATGATTGGGGATATCGGAGACCATAATACTAAAATGGGAAACAAGCCCCACTATCAGAGTGCTGAAAAATGCGGTCCTTCCTTCTGTTCCCAAAAAATAATTCAGTTTTTCAAAAAACTTATTTGGTGAGTCCTTCAATTTCCTTCAACCTTTTCAAAATATTGTCTGCAATTAACCTGTTTCCCTCTTCATTAGTATGAAGATTATCATAGGTTACTGTCTCGAGATTCTCTTTGTTTACTATAGCGTCATGGAAATTATCCACAACAGGAATACCATATTCACCTGCTATTTCAATTTCTTTATCCACATATTTATCAAGAGTACCGCCACCAAAGTCATACTCCGTACATTCCCCGAAAACCGATCTCATATAAGTGGGTGTGATAAGAACAATCTGAGCCTGAGGCGTAGCTTCCCGAATGTTTTCAATGGATTTTCTCAGCGCTCCGCAAAAAGTTCTGACATCATAGGCATCCTCAGGATTATCCACCTGATTTCCACCAAGATAATCATTGACCCCGTATTCAATTAAAACCAGTCTGACATCTGAAGTATCAAGCTTCGAAAGAGCATCTATTCTATCCCGCCATCCACGGGGCATAATGTAGTCTTTGGATGAAGTCGCCAGCAAAAGTGAATCAAGAACGTTGTTTTTCCAGAGTTCGGAAAGAGTAATCATCGAATAGAAGTATGAATAATCTCCCGGATAACCTTCCTTTGCGCTCTCTGCCATCGACAACCCTCCGAAGCCGGCATTGAGTGTCTTCATTCCAAGCAAATCCCCCAGAATTTGAGGAATTGTATCACCCCAGTCTGTCCCCTCTATTAGGCTGTCTCCAAAAAACACTATGTCATACTTTTCAATTTTTGCCGAAGGCCGGGCGATGGCAAAAGAAACAGCAGCAATACCTGCAACCATAATTATTGCCATTATAATGCCCTGTATTTTTTGTTTACTCATGCTTTATCTTTTCTTTAATAACATATTGGGGCGAATTGTTCATACATATGTAAATACGGCCAATATACTCTCCAATAAGCCCTAACATAAGCATCATCATACCGCCTATAAACATAACCGCAGTCATTAATGCCGAATATCCCAAGGGAACATCCGGAACAACAAACTTCTTAATAATCGTATATATACCATACAAAAATCCCAGTGCCGAACATATGGCGCCGATTCCTGTAGCAACACGTAAAGGCTTAACGGAAAAAGCGGTAAATCCGTTAATCCAAAGCCCCATAAGCTTCGAAAAAGTATACCCTGAAGTTCCTACTTCCCTGCTTCTGTGGTTAACTTCAACATTTGTAATGTTCCTGGTTGCCCTTAATACAAGGCCGATAACATAAGGGTATGAATTCTCATACTTAATCATGTCATCAACCACAAATCTCTTCACAGCAAAGTAACTGGAAACAAACAATTCCTTAGGCTTTCCAAGAAGCTTTTCAGCCATTTTTTCATTCATGAATGTTCCGAAATTTCTAAATGCCGAGTGCTTTTTGTGGGCATAGCTGGCATATACGGCATCAAATCCTTCATCCAGTTTATCCAAAAGCTTATTGACTTCATCCGCCGGTGTCTGACCGTCGTCGTCAAGGCAAACCACATAATTGCCCTTTGCCTCACGCATTCCTGCCATAAGGCCACTGTGCTGTCCGAAATTTTTTGCAAAATTGATACCCGTAATATTTGCATTCTCCGTAACAAGCTTTTTTATGGTTTCCCATGTGCCGTCAGGCGAGCAGTCGTTAACAAGAATCACTTCATATTCATATTTTTTCAGGCCTTCCATTGTAGCCTTTATTTCATCGATAACCTTTGAAAGCGTCAGTTCAGACCTATAACATGGAATAACAAAAGAAACTAAACTCATATTAATCTCCCGCGATTTCGAAATCATTTACAATACTTCTATTTCCTGTAATAATCCACAACCTTCTTTACCGCCTTAACGGTGTCTTGCACATCCCTGTCGCTCATACCTGCGTAAAAAGGAATACTCATTATATTTTCGTATGTTTCCTCAGCCACGGGACACAACCCTTTCTTATAGCCCAAAGATTCATAATAAGGATGTCTGTACACCGGAATATAATGCACCTGAGGACAGGTTCCCTCTGCAGTCAGGGCTTCGAAAAACTCTCTTCTGCTGCAATTAAGTTTTTCGGGATTAAGTCTGATAACATAGAGATGTCTTGTGGAATCGGACTCTTCAATTTCTTTCTGTACAAAGAGTTCGGGCATTTTCCCGAATTCCTCATCATATATTTTCTTTATTTCTTTTCTTCGCTTACTGAAACGATCAAGCTTATTCAGCTGGCTTATGAGCAAAGCCGCCTGAAAATCCGTCATACGGTAATTGTAACCAAGGTCAATTTGTTCATGATACCAGGGCCCCTCATTCTCATGGGCGTAGTCCGAAGGATTCTTGGTAATACCGTGAGAACGGGCAAGAGCAAGCTTTTTGTACAAAGAAGCATCATTTGTCATACATGCTCCGCCTTCACCGGCTGTAACAGTCTTTACCGGATGAAAACTGAAAGTAGTAATATCAGCTATGGACCCTACAGGCCTTCCCTTGTATCTGGTACCTATCGAATGGGCAGCATCTTCTATGAGGAAAAGGTTGTTTTCATCACATATTTTTCGAAGTTCATCAAGCTGTACTGCCTGTCCCGTAAAATCAACCGCCACAATGGCTTTTGTCCTTTTAGTGATTTTTCTTTTAACATCTTCTACGTCAATATTATACGTATCGGGCCTTATATCAGCAAAAACCGGGGTCGCACCGCAATAAAGCACACAGTTTGAACTTGCGGCAAAGGTAATGGAAGATACTATAACTTCGTCTCCCGGCTTTATTCCCAATGCCATGCACGCTATATGAAGAGCCGCCGTTCCGTTGCTGCATGCAACAGCGTATTTTGCAGTCGTAATCTCACACAACTTATTCTCAAGTTCCGTAATCTTCGGTCCGCATGTAATATCATGATACAGTAAAGTTTCAACCACTGCTTCCGCATCATCTTTTTCTATGCACTGATGACCGTAAAATATCCTGTCATCCTTTTCTCTGACGGGTTTTCCCCCGAAAATAGCCAATTTTTCCATTTGTTCCAGCTTTCTTTAATACATTTGTTTATCCGATAAGGATAAATCTCCTATCTTAATATCCTGTACTTCCAATTCTTAATTTTTATTTATGTCCATCATTATATTTTAATATATCAAAGCCAAATTAGGGAAATAATTCTGTAAATTCCCATAAGTCCCAGAAAGATTGACACGGGAGCAAAACCTCTCTTTAAGGAATCCTTCTTTTCAAACAATCTCTTCGCGATCACCAGTATAGTCATGGTCAAAAGAGCAATCGCACCAAAGGTCTTTTCCCCTCCGAATTCAGTTTCAAAAGCAATTGCTGCAAATGCGACAGAAGCGGTAATCAAAATATACATCACTTCTCTTCCCACAAAGGAACCGTAAGCTTCCTTAAGAACAGTGCAAAGCAGAACAAGAACCAAAACCGGACAAATCAGGTCCTCCAAAACACCCTGTAAAGCATATACACCGAAATCCAAGTATCTTTGTGAATCAGCATAGACTTTCAAAACCGCGTTCCAATCCTTCGCCTCATAAACCGGCCACAAAGTACCAAGTACCAATCCGATGCCCGAAGCCACCATTCCGGCAATCATCCAAGGCTGAACCACATGTCCCACCTTTTTCACATAAACCGTGGCAAGTATTGCAAATACCAAAATGGCAATTCCAAGATTTTTGGAAAAGAAACCTGTCAAAAGGCCCAGAAGAACAATCCACAATCCAACTGCAAACAAAGGCTCCTTACTTCCAAAACAATCATAAGGGATTTCTCTCATATAGGTGAACACCATAAGCAGAAATGTCACTAATGTAAAAAGAGTCCAGAAAGCACTTAACGAAATAATGCCCTTTACCGGATAACGCAGAAAACCGGTGAACAGAAACAATACCACTGCCGTATATGCCATTCTTTCCGAAAAGCCTTCTTTGAATCCCGTCACAAGATTACTGATACTCTCTGTAACTAAGGCTGCAGCAAAAAACAAAAGTGCATTAACCACAGAAATAACGGTACCGCTTATTGAAAAGAATTTGAGCACACTGATATCCTCACACTCAATGCAATTGTTCAAATACCAGACCCCTGCCATGAACAACAAAACTATCACGCAGGACACTATACCAACCGCTGCTTTTTTCCCTTTACTCATTTCGACTTAACCCCCTTAGTATATGTCATCAATGATTCAATATTACGTCATCACGTCCTGATAACTCTGCATACATTGCATCGTAATCAAGATTCATATAATAATCATACTCTTCTTCGCAATAGGCTTTGTAATTGTCCTTTGTAAGAAGACCTTTTCCGTCATGAAGCCACTCCAAAATCTGTGAATTTACGCTCTCGCTGTGATGAGCCACATCTCTATACTCATCAATATTCCATATGGTTTCATAATCCGTAAAGAAGGAATACAAATGAAGATTTTCATACGGAAGCAGCATTTCTATAATGAATTTTTCAGCCTGAAGATATTTTAAAGTATCTCCGTTCTGATAATTATAATCAAAGTAATAAATATTATAGGGTGAAAAGTAATAGTAAAACTCGGTCTCAGGATTTTCCGCCACAAGATTGATAACATTCTTCTGAATATTTTCACTTATTATCCCGTATTCTTCCTCAGTAATTTCCGATTGTTTTCCCGCATAAGTAAGGGTATCTCTTCCGTAATATGCATTTACCGCCTCTTTGCTGCAGGTATAATAGGGCATCCAATTGGCATATTTATCAAAAGACATATCAATCTTGCCGTTTGCATCAAACCCAAGAACATTCTGCACTGCCATAAACAGGGCGTTCATATTGAAAATGTATTTAGTATCATTCCAAATATTATCATCGTAAAGATATTCCGGGTACTCATCATAATCCACCATATCGCTGCTGTTAAAAAGTCGATTATAATCCAGGCATCTTACAACAGTAGAAATATTATCATTATGATCAAAAGCAACCTCCAAAAGATCGTTAACCTCTTTGTAACTTCCGCCGGCAAACGGAACTTTTACGGATTTAACTCCAAAAATGGCATCCATTTCAGAAGTCTTAAAGTTTTCGGTCATGGAACTTCCGCAGATGATGGCATTGTAATCAAAATTTTTCACTATCCCGTCATTTTGATATCTTTCATTGTCCATAATGTAAGAAATCGAAGGAACAGGTCCGTGAAAATGAAAATACGGATCAACAAAAGCCACGAAACCGCCCAGCAGACCTAATATGACCACTATGAAAACAATTAATGAAACAGCCCACTTTTTACTCTTCATACCCACTCCGGTTAAAAATTAAAATACAAAAATGTGCTCATTCCCGTAAGTGAAAAAACGCTCCACACAAAAAGGAACACAACAAGTATCCAGTTAAGCGCAGAAGGCTTAAACTTATCCATCATATTCTTTGAGTTTTTACCCAAAAGAGCAATAATCAAAGCTACCACCAGCATGCCCCACATGGTAATTTCCGGGAATCTGTCTTCAAGGTTCACCATAGAAAGAATCTTTTTGAATTCTATGCGTCTGAAGCTTTCCAAGAAATTTGGATTTACTCTCCCGAAGTTTCCCGCAAACATGCTTGAAAAGAGCAGCTTTGCTTCAGCAAAGCTGTCAGCCCTAAAAAACACCCAGGCAACGTTTACAAACAAAAATGTAATAACCCAATTGATAATCTTTGGTATCTTCTCATAAACCTTCTTTGTTATTCTGGCAATAATCATAAACAGTCCATGAATTGCTCCCCAAAAAACAAATGTCCAGTCAGCTCCATGCCACAATCCGCTTATAAGAAAAACCAATCCTACATTAATGCAGGTTCTAACCTTTCCCTTCCTGTTTCCGCCAAGAGGAATATATATGTATTTTGTCAGAAATCTGGTAAGTGTCATATGCCACCTATCCCAAAATTCCGTAATGGTTACAGCCTTATAAGGGGATTTGAAATTCACGGGAAGGTCAATATTCAGCATTTTTCCTATACCTATAGCCATATCGCAATACCCACTGAAATCAAAGTATATCTGAAGCGTATAGGAAAGCATAACGATTATTGCCTCTGTGCTGTTTATGGAACCCGGAATCGTGTATCCGTATTCTACCGCTATACCAAGTGTATCTGCCAAAAGAACTTTCTTGGCAAGGCCCAGTGTAAAAATAAAAAGACCTTTCCCAAAATTGTCCCAGTCAATCTTCTTTTTAGATGAATCCATAAACTGGGGAACCAGTTCATCATGAGTCACTATGGGACCCGCTATTAGCTGGGGAAAGAATGTTACAAAGCATGCATAATCAAGGAAACCGTAATCGGGGACCTCTCCCTTGTAAGCATCCACTACAAAGGAAATCTGTTGGAATGTAAAGAAGCTGATTCCTAAAGGCAAAGCTATTCCAAGAAGAGAAATATTGGATTTGAATACAGCATTAACGTTCTCAATAAAGAAATCCATATACTTAAAATAACCCAATATTCCAACATTGACCACTACACCCGGAACCATAAAAAGTTTTGCCTTACTACGGTACTTCTGAATAAACTTGTACACCAGATAGTTTATAAGGACACTGGCTATAATGATTAACACATACCATGGATTAAAGAAACCGTAAAACCACAAAGACATGCCCAGCAAAAACACCTGTGCAAGCCCTGTTTTCTTTATCCTGTTAAGTCCGAAATAGCCCAATATGCATAGCGGGAGAAAAAGCAAAATAAAAATGTACGAATTAAACAGCATGTTTACACTCTCTTTTTCATGATAATTCCGACTGTTCCCACAACCGGCAAAGAAACTGATAAACAATCTCTTATAAACTAATATGAGCAATGCTTTCTCAACAGAAAAAGCATTGCTCTTCCGGTATCACATTGAATCTCTGTCTGAGTTACAATCCTTATTTTTCCAAGTCAATCGTCTTAAGGAGTCGTCTTATGTCTTCTACGGAAAGCCATTCCGTATTATTTCCGGAACTGTATGAAAAGCCATCAGCAACTTTCTTTCCTCCGGGAAGAACTGAAGCACTGCTTCTGAAATTCATCTGAGGATAAACGATAAAGTGCTTGTCGTACTCATATGTGTTCATGGAATCTTCTACAGTAACCATAATCTCGTGAAGCTTTTCGCCTTCGCGAATACCTACCTCAGGCTTTTCGCAGCCCGGGAGCATTGCCTCTGCAAGATCGGTAATCTTAAACGAAGGAATCTTGGAAATAAAGGTTTCTCCGCCCTTTGCATCCTGCAAAGCTTTTATAACAAGTTCAACGCCTTGCTGGAGACTTATCCAGAAGCGTGTCATTCTGTAATCTGTAATGGGAAGTGCCGTTTCACCCTTCTTAATCTTGTCATAGAAGAAGGGAATAACCGAGCCACGGCTTCCGGCAACATTTCCGTAACGTACAATTGAAAAATTAATATCTTTTAAACCTGCATAAGCATTGGCTGCTATAAACAGCTTATCCGATACAAGTTTTGTTCCGCCGTAAAGATTAATAGGATTTACGGCCTTATCGGTTGATAAAGCAACAACCTTCTTAACACCTGTATTTAAAGCGGCATCAATAACATTCATAGCTCCGTGAACATTTGTCTTTATAGCCTCTGCCGGATTATATTCACAAGCGGGAACCTGTTTAAGTGCTGCCGCATGAATAATATAATCAACACCGTCCAGCGCTCTTTCCAGTCTTTCCCTGTCTCTTACATCACCGATAAAGAAACGGAGTTTACTGAATTTCTCATCCGGATATTCCTTTCTTAAGTTATTCTGCATAATAAACTGCTTAAACTCATCACGGGAATAAATAATAATCTTCTTGGGATCGTAATTATCAAGGACGTATCTTGTGAAGGCATTTCCAAAAGAACCTGTTCCACCTGTAACTAAAATGACTTTATTGTTTAACATATTATTTCCTTTCAATAAGCAAATCGCTATGCTGATTTTAACGCATACTACCCTTTTTTTCAACAAAAAGGGGACAAACTTCATATTAACTTAAACAAAAATTGCGTTTCATCCATCTGTAATTTTTCAAAAACACTTACTTGCAAATTTCCTCATAAATCAAACGGGCGAAATCAATGCTTTCTGTAAGGGCCGGATGAACTCCGTCCGCAAGAAGTACGTCAATGTTTTCTTTTGTAACATTGAACGCATCATTCATGTTAATAAACTTCGCATCTTCAATCTCTGCCTGCACCTGCGCTGCTTCGATATAATCGTTCAATGCGCCACCGTAATCAGAAAAACGCACAGTTCCAAACTCACCCACATTCGTAAGATATGGAGACAAAACCACAAATTCGCTATTTGGATAAGCAAGTCTCAAAGTATTAATGCTTTTATGAAGAGCACCCCTGTATGTCATTACTTCATCGGGATTTTCTTCATCATATATTTTCACTCCTTTAAAATAATCGTTAAAGCCATAATTAATTACAAAAAGAAGCTTATCCTCAGAATCACATTCATCAAGAAATCTTTTGTAATCCTGGAAATTCTTTCCGTCTTCATTGATATACTCTTTTTTGTATATTTTTTGCGAAATCTCACAGAAATTACAGGCTCCGTTTGAGGTGGCTAAAGTACCGCACTTCGAAAGATTGTAAACTGTTGCGCCGGTAAAGCATTCGAAATAGCTGGGAATACACAGTTTTCTCTGTTCGGCATAGTCAAATATACTGTCCCCCAAAAACACAACCTTTTCTCCCTGCAAACCATCCCAGTCATATGCCCCGTTGTTGTAATCATCAATATACTTTTCCAGTAATTTCCTTTTTTCAAGAAATTCGGGACCGTTTACTCTGTACTCCACATATGCATATTCATACAGATAAATCCGTTTCTCGACCTCTTCTTCAAGATTGACATTCGTGAAGTAATTGCTGTCCTTTGCAACCAGCCATTCTTCCGCTCCCAAATATGAAACCGATGCATTACTGCACCAATGGAGATACATCATGAACTTATACCAGTTGTCAAACTTTGAAGAAAGCTCCTCCTTGCTCAAAGAAGCCAGATAACTGACTGAATAATTGGGAAGAAGAAAGCAAAACTCCACTTCTTCGAAAGCTCCCATAAAAGGGATGATATTATGACTTATATATTCCTCATATGAAATCGGTTCAGAATCGTAATAAGTGTCATCGTAATAATTCTTCTCCAGTTCATCGGGATCCAGGCAAAGAAAAACCTTTTCGACCTTATTATCAGAACTCATGCTGGCCTCAAGATATTCCTTTAATTCCTTCGGTGTCTCAATAAGTCCCTCCGAATTCATCAGTCTTTGTGCAAAAAAATGCTCATACCATTCGTTGGTACAAACGTCATCATTCCACATCGAAAGCTGAACGCAATCATACTTTCCTTCTTGCAAACCGGCAATATCATCCTTCTTTATGATTTCCCGTTGTTCCTTTGCTTTCCGTACTTCTTGCGCAAAATCGAAAAATAAATGATTGTCTTTGATTCTTTCATTTTCCTGTCTGATGGTTGCAGAAAGAATTTCTTCATTATTTTTCCGATTCTTTCCCTCTTTGATCAAAAACAATCCACCTACAACAAGGGCCAAAACAAAAAGGATGCCTAACAAAATAAAATTAACCTTATTTGTTCTTGATGTTTCCATAAACAACATTGTTCCCCACAAACCATTAATAATCCGCAGTCCTACAGATGCTTAATCTTTGCGTGAACCACCCTGACAAACTTGGGGGCGATACAAAAAAGCGTCAAATAGGCCTTATTCTTTATAGTCAAATATCCGTTTCCAAGCATTTTGAAAAAATGCTTACGAAGATACCCGACACATTGAGGATAACCTTCATAATCGTTTCTCATAAAAGCTATCGGAATATGCAGAAGATAATCCAGTCTTTGAAAAAGACCGAATCGCAACGCTATCGCAGATAAATCAGGCCATGTTTTTGCCACAAGTCCTTCAACCATATCGGCATTTTCAATATTATCCGCGAAAACCCTGGAGAAATCCTTCTTATCCTTTTTTCTCGAGTTACTTCCCAGCCTGTAAAACACGTGGTATCCATAACCCGGAAGACTGACTACCCTGTCACATTCCAAAAGCATCTGAACCAGAAGATGAAAATCTTCATTCAATTTCCCCACAGGAAAGCTTTTCCCTTCAAACAGTTCTTTTGCCGTAACCTTTGTACAAAAAGAGCAATCTCCTTTGTGCAAAATAAGTGATTTAAAGAAGTCCTTATTACTTATGCATATTTCCTCAGACGGAGGAACACAAATATCAGGAAGCGCATTTCCTTGCGCATCTATCTCGTTTCTACCTATCTGGACAATCTTCGGAGCTGCCTCACCGGCTTCTTTTGCCGTCTCTATAGGTGCCACAAGCTTTTCAAGAAAATCCGGCTCAACGTAGTCATCGCTGTCCACAAACGAAAGGTATTCGCCTTCTGCTGCATTAATTGCCATGTTTCTCGCACTTGATGAGCCACCGTTTTCCTTATGGAAAACCCGAACCCGCGGGTCCTTGGATGCATATCCGTCCACTATTTCTGCACTTCCGTCAGTGGATCCGTCATCCACTAAGATAAGTTCAAAATGCCTATAGGTCTGATTCAATATTGAATTAATGCACCTTTTTAGGTATTTGGCTTCGATATTGTATACCGGAACCACTATGGTAACAAAAGTACTCATGCTCTGCTGAGAGGCCCTTTCTTGTATCTGTCACAATTTCTGTCCGCATCACTAATAAACTCAAACAGTCTGGATGCTGCGATTTGGGGATTCCAGATATCTTTTATTGTTTTGTACGCATTAAGTCCAATCTCACGTTGCTTTTCTTTGTCCCCGGATAGCCCTTTTATAATAGCGGCAAGTCTGTCTACATCACAGGCTTTATATAAAAATCCGTTTACTCCATCCTCAATAAGGTAGGGTGCTGCTCCTATATCATGGGGTGCTATACAAACACACCCCGAATTCATGGATTCATTCACTACTGCTCCCCAGCCTTCGTTTCTGTCGGAAGTCGACACAAAGATATCTGCTCTTCGCATGGCTTCCCTGACTTCTTTTGGTGTCTTTGCACCATAAAAACCACAAACGTCGGAAACATCAGACGCGAAATCCTTTGTTTTTTCCAGATATTCTCCGTTTCCTATCATTGAAATGTGGAAATCCACTCCCACACGCTTCAACTCCCGGGCGAGTTCTATCATAACTTCAGGATGCTTCCAAACCAAAAACCTTGCAGCCCAGAGAATTTCAATCTTTTCGTTATTTCTTCGAAGTTCGTGGACATCATCATATTCATTCATTTCCGGAAAATAGCCGTATTTAAGCATTTTCCCCGGATAAGCATGAATCAGCGAAAAGTCTCCTTTAACATATGCCCCCGAGCAAAGAAGATACACATCATTTTTTCTAAATCTGATATGATTGTGATATTTCTTAATAAGGCCTCTGGGCGAGATAAATTTCCATCTTCCGCCTCTGTACAATCTTTCGGAATACCTTATGGTAAAAAGGCCCGCTTCGAGTCTTGGCATAATAACAGCCTCATCCTCACATCCTCCGAATATCACACAGTCACTATTCATAATGAGTTCATCACAAAATTCTTTGTCTTTATAGTAAAGCTTTACATAAGGGCGGTTCAAAGAATCTGCATCCCACCCCATCTTTACGCGTTCTTCTTCCATGGGTTCAGTCTGAATAAATGTATAGTTCCCCCCTGAAAGCCTGAATAATTCTTCGGACACGGGAATCTGATGATGGTTTATGTAATTGGATACAAACGTTATTTGCATTCCGCTATTTCTCCGTAAATCTCCAGTAATCTTTGATAGTTTGTTTCGGGGTTATGGGTAATTCGGGCATGTTCCGAAGCATTCCCGGAATATTCATCTGCCGCTCCGTCATTACTCCAAAGCTTATCAATACAGTCGCTAAGTCCCTTAAAATCAGTGTTTTCAAACATCAGCCCATCTTTATCCGAATTAAAGATTCCCGGTACTCCTCCCACATTTGAGCAGACACATGGAGTTCCCAGAATCATAGCTTCACCCAGTGAATTGGGAGAATTTTCGATAGACGAAGGGCAGACAAAAACGCTGCATGAAAGCAGTTTCTCTTTTATTCCCTTAGCATCCAGGCTGCCTGTAAAGACTACATTTGATTCAAGGCTGTATTTTCTAATCAGTTCGAGAATGTATTTCCCGTATGAACTGATTTTTATTTTTTCCTTCAGCGTCCTATGAGCCGTAATAACATCACCGGCAACATAGACCTGTATGTCGTCATACTTCTTTTTTAGAAGATTAACGGCCTCAAGCATTGTATGAAGTCCCTTTATGGGGTAATTTCCCTGACTTAGAAAGATGGAATGTTTTTGCACTCTGTCCTTGCTCCAACAACCCTCATAAAACTCCCTTCGCAGTGTTTCATTCATAAAGAAATACTTTGCTTCGGGATTTGTTTTTCTTACAAAGTTTTTGTCAAAAGGGGTTCTTCCCGTAAAGTTTCCGGCAAGCTTCACCGCTTCGACTTCATTTATCGCTCTTAGTGCATATTTTTCCTGCTGTTTTTTAAGACTGTCTTTTTTCAGGAAATCCCTAAAGGTTACTCTGTCAATAACCCGTTGAGGAAGGCCGTCAAAATAATGATCCTTATAGATTTCCAAAATGCCCTGTATTCCCACAAGAACACGGTTGCGGTGTTCTTTCATTATTCTGCACATAGCAAGTGTATGAGGATATTCGGTTCCGAAAATGTGAACCACATCCGGTTTGAAATTCTCCACGATATCCAAAAGACTCTTTTCAATACCTTCATCATAGTTTTCCGGATGAGCGGTATCTTCCCAAAAGCCATAATACGAAATCCCGTCAATCGTTTCAAAGAAGCCGTCAAACTCCCTCGGAACAGGGAAACACACTCCAAGTTCAAAGTCTTTCTTCTGTTTTACCGCATCACAAATACCCGAAAGCCATCCTTCCTTGTTAGATGGTTTCAGGTTAAGCATTCCGGCTACAGACGGAAGAATAATGTTACAAAGCCAGAGTATTCTCATTGATAAAATCTGCCTTTTATCTTTTGATAAAAACCGGCGGTTTTTGGATTGTCCGCCAGTAGTTTTCTGAATTTATGAAGGGTAAGTATTAACGTTGCCCTGTATAAAAATCTGTTCTTCAAAGGGATGTTTGTTTTGACAGCCCTGTTGTATTCTTCTTTATCGAGTCTCCTGTTTTCTTTTGTTTCCGAGAACCCGCCGCCTTCATAAATGCATATGGGAATATTGAGGTAAACAAAATTTCTGGAAGCTTTAAAAAACGAATAAGCAAAATGTTCAAAATCCGCCCTTATGCGGTAGGAAGTATCAAAACCTCTTTCCAAAAGAGTATCTCTTGAATATAAAATTGCCTGATGGCACGGAATATTTCTGTAACACACAGACCCGGTTATTACAGGCGCCGCCTTCGAAAGTGCACCGGTCTTTGAAAAAAAAGTGTCTCCGTAAGCTATGGTATTTGTTAACGGAAACTCCCTCTTTGAAATCTGTTCCAGCACATCCCCCGAGTAAAAGCAGTCCCCGGCATTCAGAAAAAGGACATAGTCGCCTGATGCCAGTTCCACTGCTCTGTTCATGGCATCATAAATACCCTTGTCCGGTTCACAAAACACCTTAACCCTATCGTCACAAAGACTTTTTACAGGAAGAAGAGAGTCATCCGTTGAACCACCGTCCTTAACAACCACTTCAAAGTCCTTGTAGGTCTGCTTTAGGATATTCTCTATTGTTTTAAGGAGTTTATCTCCTGAATTCAAACATACGGTAATAATCGAGAACTTCATAAATCACCTAGTTACTGTGCTCTTCTTTGGATTCTTCTTTCATTGCGGTTATCTGGTTCTCCAAAACACCCTGAGTAGCATCCGGAGTAAACAAAACCTTCAATGTTAAGAACATAAGCTTAATATCAAGCCATATACTGTACTGCTCTATATAGCAAAGGTCCAGTTTCAGCTTGTCATAAGGAGTAGTATTGTACTTTCCGTATACCTGCGCGTATCCTGCCAGTCCTGCTTTAACTTTCATACGATATGCAAACTCGGGCATAGCATCCATATATTGGTCAATAATTTCAGGTCTTTCAGGTCTGGGACCAATAAACGACATGTCACCCTTTAAAATATTGAACAGCTGAGGAAGTTCATCCAGCCTTACTTTTCTGATAAATCTTCCGACGGGAGTTATTCTATCGTCATTTTCCTGTGCAAGACGGGCTACCCCGTCCTTTTCCGCATCCACACGCATGCTTCTGAATTTGAGAATTTTAAACTCTTTGCAGTTAATGGTACATCGTACCTGCTTATAGAGAATGGGACCTCTGTCGCATAATTTAACCGCTATTGCCGTAAGAAGCATAAACGGAGAAGTAATCACTATCAGTATTAATGAGCAGAGTATATCTATCAGCCTCTTAATAAATCTTTGCTCCAGATTAATGGAATATTCTCTTGTAAGTAAAATAGGTGTATCAAAAATATGCAACTGCTCGGCTCCGGAAAGAATTACATCACTGATTTTGGGCATAATATAAACTCTTATGTCCTTACCGTAACAAAACTTCAGAACCTGATTTCTCTTGGCTGTGGGTATATCCCAGATAACAACCGCATCATAACGCTCAAGCGCCTCAAGGCAGGCCTTTTCAACACCATCACGTATATTGATGGTCTTGCTAATAATAAACTTGTCGTTTCTGCTTTCAAATTTGCTTACTATGTCCTCTATAGGTCTGTCTCCATGGATAAGAAGCAGCTGTCTTGGCGGGAAAATGTTCTTACATAACCAGTTGGAAATGATTACCCATGCCACAGCTATGGCAATCTGTTCAAGGCTCATTCTTACATAATTCCATGGATACATCAGTCCATAACACAAGAGTGAAATTTCGAAATACTCCAACACATTTACTATTACTATGCTTACTACCTGACCAATCGCCAAATCCACATTCCGAAGCTGGCCGATTTTCATTCCTCCGTACATAGAAGTAAATAGATATAGCAAAAAGAAATAAATCAGGATAATAAGTATATGTCCACGTCGCCAGAAGTCAAGCTTTATTGCCGCAGCGTAATACATGTAATAGTAATACGAAAAGAGGGCAATTTGTAAAGCCAATCCGACAATACACATAAACAATTGAATCAATCTTTTCAAAGAAGAATTATTCTTCATATAAACGCCTTTCAACATCATAACTAATCTTATATTATATCACACAATGGTTTTTCCGGCCAACCTCAAGGCCACCCTTATAATCTTCTTTTTACCGCTGTAACTGCCCAGCAAAAAAAGCAAAGCACAGAATAACAGAAGGGAAGCTCTTCAACTCTGCGATACAAATTCCAAATTCGTTTGATAGCCTCAACCTTATTGGAAGAAAGCGTATTGGCACTTCTTCTGTACTTCACAACATTTTTGTCCAGTCCGTATGCTACATAGCCTCTTTTCAGAATGGCCCACCATGTCGCAGTATCTTCGCTTGGAACGTGAGGCATCTCAACAAGCTTCCTTGGTATTTTCTCCAAATCAATCAAAACCGTAGAAGTAAAAATAGTAGTATTTTTCAATGCCTGTACGTATGTGAATGTTTTCGGAACATGAACCACTTTCCCGGTTCCCATTCCATTACAATCGGCAAATTCATATCCGGCGAAAACAAACCCCGCATCATTATCCTTCATAAAATCCATTTCTAAAGAAAGCTTATCTTCTACCCAGATATCATCGGCGTCCAAAAAAGCAATATAACGTCCCTTTGCTTCCAAAAGGCCTCTGTTTCTTGCTGCCCAAGCACCCATATTCGAAGATTGCTTAAAAAGCTTTACTCTTGAATCCGTATAACCTTGTATCAGTTTCACTGAATTATCCTTCGAGCAGTCATCCACCAAAAGAAGTTCAAAGTCAGTATATGTCTGTGCCAAAACAGAATCTATTGTTTCACATATGTATTTTTCAGCATTGTAAACCGGAACAATAACACTAATCATATACAGCCTCTATGGAAAAATCAGATAATCCATTCCTTCCTCTTTTGCATAACCAAGCAATTCATCCTCAGTATAAGGAATATAGTATGGTTTCCACAAAAGATAATGATTCAACGTATATCGATAATAATATGTCACATATTCAGAAGTATCTTCATAGTCAAGTCCTGCCATGTAAGTTGATACATCGTCTCTCCCGAACAATGTTCTTACATTACTTCCAAGACGTCTGGTCGCAGCCATAAATTCAACCGGAGCCAATATGCAGCAATCCTCGCTTTCCAGCTCTGAAAGTTTTTTAGCCACTTCTTTTTCATATCTCAGGTAAGAAATGAATGTTTGAGAATCCTTAAAAGGTTCAAAATTACAAGCTGTTATAACAAAAATGCCTACGCAGCAAAGAAAAATCCGCTGATATTTTTCATTGGAAATCCTACCTTGAACTTTCCCCGTCATATAAGAAAAGAACGCAGGCGGGCACAAAACAAGTTTCCACTCGATTGATGTCTTTGATACTGCCTGAACAAAAAAAGCAGCAGCCACAGAAATCAGAGTAAAGATAACCATCTTTCCCTCAGAATTAATTACATTCCATGTCGAAACAGGCGTTTTTAAAGCAAAGAATATTCTATCCAGCCTCAAAAGCCCCGCGGAAACCAAAACAGCATATACTGCCTTCAACCACTTCTTTTCCAGTATCAGAAGAGTCATAAAGGGGACAACCACTCCGTAAAAGATACCATAACCGCTATACGCCTCTCTTAAGATTCCGTACCCAAATGTAGCAGTAATCCCGTTAGAAGGAAGGTACGTGCCTCCGATAAGTGCCAGCATATAGAGCAGCATATAAGCCGGGACATTACTTATTCCTACTTTTTCCCCTATTCTTTTTATAAGTCCCAGGTTTGTAACAAATACCATAAACGGTAGCAAAACTCCGCCGAGAAGATTCATAGGGATTTTAAAAGTATCTACAAACACCGAATACAGCAAGGGAAGGAAATACATTTTGTTAAATATCGGAAAGCCATTCACTATCTTTTCCCCGGTCATGGCCGAATACTCAAATATTGTACCTGTATTAACAGTAGTTGCAACCACTTCCCAAGTATCATCATTGGCAAAAGAAGGAGCCAGGTACAAATAAGAATATGCAAAAAGCAAAACGGCCGGGATAAGGTACCATAGCTCATATTTATCTAAACTCTTCAATCTCTTTTTCGATTTCATACGTGAAAGGCATGAAATCATTCCGGTCAAGAGAGCAAATCCCCAAACAAGAAGAATAAGCAAGGAATATTTTTCAAAGCTTATACTGAACTTAACAGCAACCAGGGAAACAGCAAAAGACAGCAAAAGAAGAGAAAGGAAGCCATAAGCATATTTTTCAAATACACCCGCATTCTTTTCCCTGAACAAACCCACTATAACCACTCCGAAAACGAGAGGTGTAAAAATAATCAGTAAACCAAAGATTATTATCATCATCCATTAACCATCTGTCACTTGCTATTTTATCAACATCTTAATCAGTTATCAATTGATGTAAACTTAAGTATATCACAACAACTAAAAACTTGACCAACTTCCGCTTATATTTTAAGATTAGAGCATGAAAAATGACACTTTTTTTACCATGAAAAATCTGAAAAAAACACTGTTTTTTATAGTTACTCCTCTTCTTGTTCTTCTTGTTTCAAAGATGCTTTTTGTGTCTTTTACTCCTGATGAAGAATATCAGATTGTTATGTCTTTCAGACTGGCCAATGGTGGAAAATTGTTCTATGACGTATATGACACCATTCAGTCCTCCGGTTTTCTTGATGCAATACTGATTAAATTTTTCATTTTTCTTACCGGAAGCACAACAGGTGTAGTGATATATTTGCGTGCCATGGGACTTTTGATAAAAGGACTTGTCTCTGTTGTTTTCTACAAGACTGCCAAGCGCTATGTAAAAAATGAAATCGCCGCTTTGCTGAGCCTCATTTTCTTTGTAACCTTTCCAAAGATGATTGCATCACCCGATTTTTCTTCTTTACAGCTTGACTTCACCGTTTTAATGATTTGTTTTTTTGATTCCGGCCTTTTTTATAGCGAAAGCAAAAAGACTTTCATGGAAATCCTCTGTCTGATCCTTTCAGCTTTATGTCTTTGCGGTTGCATTCTTTCCACCGCGTGCTTTTTCATGATTCCGGTAGTTTTGGTTTTTACAATAATCTGTTCGAAACAAAACAGGTTCAGAAGGAATCTTGTTTTTTGGCTGACATGTCTGTTTGTAGGATTATTGTATTGTTTTGTTATTATTTCCCAATCGGGATTTTCTAATATTGCTACTACTATATCCTGCATTCTTTCCGGTGACTCATCCCACGGATCAGGAGCCACCATTACCGGCGATTCTGTTCTAAAGTCATTTGTCAAAAACAGTCTTTTAATCCTTTGCCTTTTAGCTGTTGATGCTATATTAAGTTATTTAATAACTGTTTTACTAAAAAAACGTAATGCTTTTTCTGCTGTTTTTCTTAACATTTCCTTTTTATTTACTCTTTACTTCTGGTTCATCAAAAAAGAAGGCTACGACGGGCTGAAGCTTTTCATTCCGGCTATTTTCCTTGTATCAATAATCAAGCTTATTAAAAACAGGCAGAAAAGCCGTCTGGTTATCACTCCTTTTTTCGGTTTATTTGCAGGAGTTGCCTGTTTCCTGAACGTTATTCTTATCAGCAACGTTCCTCTAACAAACAATCTTTCTTTTCTGTTTGTTTCCGCATTATTCGGAATGTTTGCAATAAGTATTCTCGAAAAAGAAAATATTTCACTTATTCTTTGCACAGTATTTTTGTCTGTATCGGTTGCAGGATCCTTCTTTACGACTTTAAGCAGTCCCCTTGGGAATACTGTTTTTTCTTACACCTGCAAAATAACCGAAGGTCCTGCAAAAGGATGTCTTGTAAACTCTTTTGCAGCAGATGTTTATGACAAATCTTTTGAAGCATTTCTTCAAAATACATCGTCCGGAGATAATGTTTTGCTGGTAACAAATTACTGGTTCAATACCAACCTTTCCTCTCTTTACATGACTAATGGTGTAAATATCAGTCATTATTCGGTGAACTCCACTCCCACCTACAGCCCTTCTTTGGAAACGTACTGGTTAAGATTTCCCGAATACTATCCTGACTGTATTATTATTAACAAATCCACTTTCTCGACCTGGGAATGGGACTGGATAAATCTGTACATTCAAAACCATTTCAATTATAACAGGCAGATTGACACAGAATACCTTACCTTCTTTATTAAAGAAAAATAGCTTCATCTCTTCTTAGATGCAAAAAGAAGCCATTTCCATTTGGCGAACAATTACCGCCTTCGGATGGCTTCTTTAAATTTCCAATTAAGAAGGATGCACAATCTTTGCCACATAGCCGATTACTTCTTCCACATCGTCCTCGTAGGCCAGGAACTGACCGTTTCTGATGGAAAAGTAAGCGGCTCTTTTTACGCCTTCCTCGTCCTTTTCTTCTTTTCTGCGGACTATTCTTATATATCCCTTTGAAACCACGGTAACCATCTCGTTCTGTAAAGGATTTCGGTCATTGGCCAGAAGAAGCACATCTCCCTCGGAAAGAACAGGCATATAGTGCTCGCATGGAACCCTTATCCCCATAAACACCTTATATCTTATAAAGTCTTCCACGTTACTTATATCCATAACTTCATAGTTGTTGTTCATGGAAAGGTTACCGTTTCTGGAACACTCTGCGTACATCACGTTTATAGCTTTTTTAGACGCCTTCTTTTCTTTCAGACATCTTTCCTGATACCTTATGGCCCAACGAACAAAGTATACAAAGTTTTCGGGCAAATTTCTGATTATCTGAATGGACTCACACATTGTAGGACTGATTGTTCCGCATCCCACCAGTTCATCCACACTTATATTTAATGCTTTTGCCAAAGAAACAGCGGTAGAAAGTTTGCAATCGGCGGACTTTCCATAGATCAGCGTTTTCAGTGTTTCGGGACTCATATTGGCGGCTTCTGCAATATTCTGAATCGAAATGTCTTTTTCATCCACATAAGTCATCAGATTTTTTCTGAAGCTTGCCATATAGTCGTCAGGTTGCGCCACCATTTTTTTAGATAATTTTTTTAAAAGTTCGTTTTGTATCACCTTTTCTGTTCCTTTCGAAAAAACTATAACCTAGATATAATCACTGTACCAAAAAGGAGGACGTTATGAAAAGTACTAATTTTACAAAGAACCTGGAATTTTATTCCTGCAACGTTTGCGGGAACCTGATGATTAAGCTGGTGGACAGCGGACTTACACCTGTCTGCTGCGGAAGAGACATGAATGTTCTTGAACCCGGGACCGTGGATGCTTCCAAAGAAAAGCATGTTCCGGTTTGGAAAATAGATGGATGTAAGGTCTTCGTCTTTATCGGCGAAGACCCGCATCCCATGACAGCGGATCACTACATCCAGTGCATTGTACTTCATACCACAAACGGATATCATATCTGCAATTTAAAACCGGAAGACACTCCTTCAGCCTGCTTCAGAATCTGTAAGGGTGAGGAAGTTATCGCAGTATATGAGTATTGCAACATTCACAAGCTTTGGAAATCGGAAACGGAGGACAGAGACTATGACTGCTCTTTATGCAGGGAGTAAAACCTATGAAAATTTAAAAAGAGCCTTCGCCATGGAGGCAGAGGCCAGAGCAAGATACACCATCTTTGCTTCTAAAGCAAAAAAGGACGGCTACGAACAGATAAGTGAGCTGTTTACCAGAACCGCTTCCAACGAACTGGAACATTCAAAAATCTGGTTCAAGGAACTCTATGGAGACACCTGTACCTCTGAAAATCTCGCATTTGCAGCAGAAGCAGAAAACCACGAATGGTCTTCCGTATACGTTACATTTGCGAAGGAAGCCGAGGCAGAAGGCTTCAGAGATCTGGCAGATAAATTCAGACGTGTTGCATTTATAGAAATGCACCACGAGGAAATATACAGGAAACTCTTAAGGAATTTAAGAGAAGACAGTGTTTTTGTAAAGGACGAGGAAAAAGTATGGGAGTGCAGAAACTGCGGCTACGTAACCATCGGCAAAGAAGCTCCCGAATCCTGTCCTACGTGTGAGCATCCCCGTAGCTACTTTGAAATTCAAAGCAGCAATTTTTAACCATATCCCTTCCCTATACCCTGCAAGGGCCCTGCACTTTATGTACAGGGCCCTTGCTTTGTAATTATTTGAATAATCTGTTCATGGCTGAGAATATAGCATATACGGAAGCTCTTGTGATATTGGAGCTTACGCCTACACCATAGGTAACGCTTCCCGTGTTAACATCAAGAAGGTGAATATATGCTGCAGCCTTGGAGTTAGAACCTGCCTGCAATGCATGTTCTTCGTAATCAAGAATCTTAATGTCGATATTAAGGTTCTGGATAATACCACGTTTAACAGCATCGATAGGTCCGTTTCCGGCTGCGGTAAAGGATTTGTGTTCACCATGATCTGTAAAGTCAAGCGTAACAACAGTATCGAATTCTTCTCTTCTTTCTCCTTCGTAATCTTCCACTTTAATCTTTTCGAAGTGATAAGGTTCCTTGGAAGCAAGATATGCAGCATCAAAGGCATCCATAATCTGCTCGGGCGAAACCTCGCCCTGCTTTTCCGAGATTGCCTGGATAATATTTGCAAATTCCTTGTGCATTCCTTTGGGAAGCTTGAATCCGAAATATGTATCCATAATAAAGGCTACGCCGCCCTTTCCGGACTGAGAGTTGATACGAACAATAGGTTCATACTCTCTTCCGATATCCGCAGGATCTATGGGAAGATAAGGAACCTCCCAGAAAGGAGTATTTCTTTCTCTCATTGCCTGAACACCCTTGTTGATAGCGTCCTGATGGGAACCGGAAAATGCAGTGAATACAAGTTTTCCGGCATAGGGATGTCTGGGATGAACCGGCATCTTAACGAGTCTTTCGTATATCTCTATTATTTCGTTAACATGTGAAATCTCAAGCTCTGGATTAATACCCTGGGAAAACATGTTATATGCAACATTCAATATATCTACGTTTCCTGTTCTTTCACCGTTTCCGAACAAAGTACCTTCCACTCTGTCTGCTCCGGCAAGAAGAGCAAGCTCCGTAGCAGCTACGCCGGTACCTCTGTCGTTATGAGGATGTACGCTTAAAATAACAGCTTCACGGTTTGAAAAATGTGTATTACACCATTCGATAATGTCTGCATAAACATTCGGTGTAGTCATTTCAACGGTTGAAGGAAGGTTGATTATTACCTTGTTGTCCTTAGAAGCGCCCCATTCCTTCAAAACAGCCTCGCAGACTTCCATAGCGTACTCAGGTTCTGTTCCCGTAAAGGATTCGGGAGAATACTCAAGAATGATCTGACCGTCGAATTTGGCAGCACGTTCCTTGACCATTCTTGTTCCGTCAATTGCTATCTTTTTAATCTGTTCTTTGTCCATATGGAAAACCACATCTCTTTGAAGTACAGATGTGGAATTGTATATATGCACAATTGCTGACTTACAGCCCTTTATGGACTCAAAGGTCCTGTCTATAAGTTCTTCACGACACTGTGTGAGTACCTGGGGCTTAACATCGTCGGGAATAAGCTTTCTTTCAATAAGTTCTCTGAGAAAATCGAACTCTATCTGGCTGGCTGCAGGAAATCCTACCTCTATCTCCTTAAATCCCATCTTTACCATATACTCAAAAAGTTCTATTTTCTCGCTTACTACCATAGGATCGATTAGCGCCTGGTTACCGTCACGTAGATCCACGCTGCACCATATGGGAGCCTTCTGAATCTCCTTGTTAACCCACTGTCTCTCAGGATATTTGAGAACCGGGTTTCTGCGATAACGTTTGTAGTTAAGCATTTTGTTTCCTCCTTGATTTTACGCTTTAATTTATTAAAGTCGCATGATATAAATATACCCCATCCCGTACGGAATGGGGTACAAAATTTTAAAATTTATTCGCCAAGACCACTTTCCACGACTTCCACAAGCTTGTCCAAAGCTTCTTCCTCGTCCTCGCCTTCGCATACAAATTCAATTTCATCACCGCATTTTACGCAAGCCCCAAGAACACTTAACACACTCTTGGCGTTTGCTGTATTTTCCCCATACGAGAATGTAATTAACGATTTGAACTGCATAGCTTCCTTACATAGGATACCTGCGGGTCTTAGGTGTAGCCCTGTGGGGTTAATAATTGTAACTTTCTGACTTACCATTAATTTGCCTCCATATGACAGTGCCTTGCGCTTTTCATACGCCTATACTATAACATCAAACAATTAACGAAACAAGATAACTTTTGATAAATTTACTTAACGTTTACTTTTCCTGCCAAAATATCCTTATAATCAGCAAGATTCTTAATAAGAAGCGAAGGAGTATCAAGTCCGTAAGGACATTTTGATGCACACTGATTACAGTGTATACAATCTTCTATTTTCATCATTTTGGCCTGCATCTCTTCTGTAAGCTGGGCATCGCTGGGGGCTCTCCTTATCATAAGTGACATTCTGGCCATATTATTTATCTCAATTCCCATAGGGCAGGGCATACAATAGCCACAGCCTCTGCAAAATTCTCCGCTTAATTCTTTTCTGTCCTTTTCAATAACAGCTTTAACGGAATCATCATATACCGGAGGATTCTTTACATACTCCAGAAATTCCTCCAGTTCGCTCATTCTCTGAACGCCCCATATAGGAAGAACATTGTCATAAAGATCGGCGAAGGCATACGCTGCCTTCGAATTGGTAATAAGTCCACCCGAAAGAGATTTCATGGCTATGAAACCCATTCCGGCCTTTTTACACATATCAACAAGCTCTATATCCTTTTCTGTTGCAAGATAGCAAAAAGGAAACTGAAGTGTTTCATAAAGCCCTGATTCAATGGCTTCACGGGCCACAGAAAGCCTGTGATTAGTAATTCCTATATGCTTAATCTTTCCCTGCGCCTTAGCCTCGAGCATGGCCTCATAGAGCCCTGTTCCGTCTCCGGGTTTGGGGTAGAAAGAAGGATTGTGGAACTGATATATATCTACGTAATCTGTTTTTAACAAGGAAAGTGAAGTCTCAAGATCCTTCCAAAAGCCTTCTGCTGTGGTGGCACCTGTTTTGGTGGCGATGATAATTTTGTCCCGCATGCCTTCAAATGCGGCACCCAGCTTCTTTTCACTGTCGGAATAATATCTTGCCGTATCAAAAAAAGTTATTCCGCCCTCGTAAGCTTTTCTAAGAATTTTAACAGCGTCTTCCAAAGAAACTCTCTGAACGGGAAGTGCTCCGAATCCGTTCTTGTTTGTTGTTATTCCGGTTTTACCTAATGTTACGGTACTCATTTTTACCCTCCCTGATACCACTCTTTAATAAAGAATATGCCTTCTTCCAGGAAATGTCACGGCACATTACGTTTTTCTTGGTATAAATAAATCTGAATCCCATAAGGGAAGCAAGTCCTTTATACAAAAAATAGTACAGAACTCCACGGTCAAAGAAAAACTTTTCATCATATCCCTTAAACCAGGTGGACTCTCCGCCTTCTCTTTCTGCTTCCCGTCCTATAAGGACTGTCGTTCTGTACATTTTAAGACCTGCTTTCAGGCAGTCACGTATAAAGAGGCTGTCCTCTCCACAGGAATACTTTGCACCTCCGCCGAACAAGACAGAGTATTTCACACCCGCTCTGTCCAGTGCTTTCTTTCTTACGGCTATACTGTAGGCAGGATATCTTCCGCCGTTCCATATATGAACCCTCTTATAATCCTGATTAAAATAGGTCCTGCGTGCCTCGCACACATTTACGTTAAAAAACAGGGCATCAGCTTCCGGATGTGCTGCAAACTCGTCACACACAAGCTTTTCATATCCGGGAATGTATTCGATATCGTCATCCGAAAACAGAATAATATCGCCCGAAGCTCTTTCCAGCGCTCTGTTTCTGCTTCGGCCCACTCCCTTTTCTGCAAAGGAAAATACCCTGATTTCGCCGTTTTTCCCGGGAATGATTTCTTCAGCATCCTTACCGCACTGATTAATGAGCACAGCGTTTCCTTCTATCCCCATCTTCTCTATTAACTTTTCAGGTTCACAGTTAACTGCGGAAATAAGTACTTCAAGCTTCATTCTTTTTCTCAAACAACCGGCCTACTGCCTTAAACAATAATATTCTCAAATAATCTATAACCGAACCGCAAACATATACCAAAAGAACAACGGCAATAATCCTCAAAACAAAGAGCCACGAAGGATCTGACAAGCTTCCGTATATTCCAAGCCACTTCGGCCATTGATATCTAAAGCATATATTCTCGTGAAAAAGATAAACACCAAGGGCCATGGGAGACATAAAACATATAACTTTTCCGGCTTTTTCGCCCATAGGTTTTCTGTTTACAAAAAATGCAAATAGTCCAACAGCCTCCAGCAAAACAAAAATATTGTTGTAATGCACAAAGCTGTCAATTATCGTATCAAAAAGGCTAAATTTCGTATAGAAAGCAAACAGAACCATCTTTTCCAGGAAAATTATAAATACTGCTGCCAGGTAGGCAAACATGCCTTTTCTCTGTGAAGTCAGATGCTTAAACCCATACAGCTTAAAATAAGCTCCCACCAAAAAGACTGTCAGGAACCATACCAAATCATATCCCAGTTCATCGGTTTCCAGTCTGACAGGAAGGATACTTTTAAACAGACTTCCGTAAATAATCAAAAGAATAACTACTGTTCCCAACTGTTTCTGCGATAAAGCCTTCACACCTGCGGAAATCACCGGCTGTAACATATATAGGACTATATATGCCGTTACAAACCAGAAAACATCCATGTGAACAGGCAAAAAGGTCTGCAAAAGGAAATAAACGCCAACGTCCATTCCGATTTCAATGTTGAACAGAACGCAGATTAAGAATCCCAACGCGCCATAAAAAACAGCCTCAAGAACAAGCTCGATAAGCCTTCTTAATTTAAATTTTGCATCTACCAGAAAATAGCCTGAAATCAGCACAAAAATGTTAACTGCCGCCAGGGAAAGCATTTCAAGAACCCACGCAATCACGCCATTAACTGAAGGACTGGCCGTCACATTCACCAAACACTCACTCTTTCCAAGCGCATGAAGCATGACTACCATCAGCATGGAAATCATTCTTAAAAGTTCCATATTTGCATTTCGTTTCTTTACAACAGTCTCCATATTGCTCCTACAGTTCGAATTTTTCTTTATCTTCCACGTCTATATCTTTTCCAACCTGTACTTCCATTACCTTCAAAAGAGTCTTTGCCTTAATGGTATGCTTTAATCCTCTGGGAATCACTATAGTATCACCGGCGTCCACTTCTCTGGCCTTTCCGTCCAGAATAGCAACTCCTTCGCCTTCAATAACCGTCCAAATTTCATCACGTCTTGAATGGCTGTGATAATTCATCTCATGTCCGGGAAGAAGAGTAACTTTAACGGTCAGGGATGACTCCTCAATATCCATAACCCTGTAACTTCCCCAGGACTTTTCAGCAAACATTACAGGCCCCTGAATTTTGTCCACATAAGGCTTCATATAGCTTGACTGGTCTTTATCTGCCACAAGAATACCGTCCGGGCTGGCAGCAATAACCACATTTTTAAGTCCCATTGCCAAAATCGGTACATTCATCTCATTAAGAATGTGGGTATTCTCACAAGTATCATCAAAAACTACTTCGCCGATACTAGAATCCTCCATAACCATTGTAAGGGTTTTCCACGTTCCCACATCCATCCATTCGCCGTCAAAAGAAATAACCTTTATGGATTTTTCTTTTTCCACTACAGCATAGTCTATACTGATTTTAGTAGCAGTCTCATACGAATTCTTTAGATCCTGATAATCTGCAAAATCTAAAAGTTCATGGGCCTTATCAACCATATATCCAAGTTTGAATCCGAACATTCCACCGTTCCAGAGGGCTCCCTGCTCCAGAAGTTTCTTGGCTCCTTCAAGGTCCGGTTTCTCTTTAAACTCCTTTACGTTTCCGTCGCCTTCGGGAACAATATATCCGTACTTTTCACTGGGGTATGTAGGCTTTATCCCCATAAGGGTAATATTTGCGGAGCACTTCTCCACTTCTTCCCCAATCTTTTTAACCGTTTCAAAATAATCACTGTTAACAAAGGGATCCACAGGGCAGACCACTACTGCTTCATTCAAACTGACTTCGCACACATCCTTAAGGTACATACATGCAAGTGCAATGGCCGGAAATGTATCTCTTCTGGCTGGTTCTACGCATATATTCACATATTCACCCAATTGGTTCTGAATGGCTGAAACCTGACTTTTACCGGTAGCTATGGTAACCTTTGCCTCAGGAAGCACGCTTCTTATTTCACGGTACATGCGCTGTACCATAGACTCCTTGTTGCCTTTGCCATCATTAAAGATTTTAATAAACTGTTTTGACCTTATATCATTGCTTAACGGCCAAAGTCTTTTTCCGGATCCGCCGGACAACAAAACTATCTGCACTTTAAATTCTCCTAAATCTACTCTATCGTTACGATTCCTATATTTTCCAAATAACAGGGAGCAAATACATGCTCAACCACATTTTCATTCACAAAAACTTCTATTGAGCCGTGAATATGCGCTGCTAAAACCGCCACCACCGGGGAATCCTCTGCATATATGTCATTTAGCAGACATTCCGTAGCAGGTGAAGGCTCCATGGCACCGTGGCCCCAATATAAGCGCCTTCCGTCTCTGACCTGTTCGGAAAAGGACTGCAGTTCTCCACCCTCCATCTGGGCTACCGGTACATGGGTCAGAATAATGACAGGTTTTCCTATTTCCATTGCCTCTTTAACGACAAGATATGTGTCCTCCGAAATATTGTTCTGTGACATGTTAATGCCTACAAGAACAATTTCATCAAGCTCTTCCACAAAAACTTCTTTGAAATCACATATTTCGGCCTGTCTGGTTAAAAGGGTGGTGTAATCTGCAGAATTTTGCCAATACGCTTCAATATCATGATCTGCACGAAGATACATATAGGGCTTATTTAACTCAGAAAAGCCCTTTTTAAGCGCCTCTGTGGTAGCTATTGAATTGAAATCCGCTATATCCCCGATAAATGCCACATAATCTGCTTCGGTTTTGTTTATCAGCTTCGGAAGTCTTTCCCAGCGCTTTTCGGTAGTCACTCCGCCTGTAGCAAATTCATTCACCCTCGCAGTCATGAATTCCCTGTTTTCTTCAGATATCTCTTCATTGTTTATCTGAAGATGAAGGTCGTTCACCACCACAAGCCTCACAGGCTTCTCGATCCCGGCTTCCAGCGTAACATAGTCTATATTGTATCCGTCTTTTTTCAGATATCTGCCTTCATCGTTATTACCGCATCCCACCGTAATAACCAAAGAAATGCAAAACATAACCCCTAAAAATCTTTTCATAAATCACGTATAATCCAATCATCTTAGATGGTGATTGGATTTATTCCTTTCTCCCAATTATCACTGGGTATCTAAATCCATCTCTGATATATTTTGAAAAGGCACTGTGGATCTGTACCTATAAAATTACAGCTTTGACTGGTAT
>JAZLJG010000081.1:0-8709 GCA_045617745.1 Lachnospiraceae bacterium
AAGACTCAGACCTTGTTCGCAGGTTCCAGTGAAGAGGTTACGGTTTCTTTTGACCTTTCGAAGATGGCTTCTTACGATGACGGTGGCTATACCGGTTTTAAAAATGCATTTGTTCTTGAAAAGGGCTCTTACGAGATATACGAAGGTGAAGATGTACGCCTTGCAAAGCTTGTGGGTGATGTAAGGCTTGAAAACACGGTTTTGGTGGAAAAGACCGAGGACGCGCTTTCTCCTTCCAAGCCTTTTAAGAGAATGATTAACAACAACGGAAAAATCGGCTGGCAGGATGTTCCTTTAAGGGAGACTCCTACGGCAGTGTTTATAGAGGAGGAACGAAAGAACCTCAAGGAGATTCCTTACCTTGGCAGCCAGAAATATAAGCTTAAGGATGTTAAGGACGGGAAGATTTCACTCGATACATTTATCGGCGGCCTTTCCGACGAGGAAATGATACAGATGACCCGCGGAGAGGGTATGTGCTCTGCAAGAGTATGCCCCGGCACGGCAGCAGCATTTGCCGGTGTAACGGATACTCTGGAAAACTACGGTATTCCCGCTGTGTGCTGCTCTGACGGCCCCAGTGGCATCAGAATGGATGTGGGAACCATCGCCATGCAGGGTCCCAACGGTGTTTGTCTTGCCTGTTCTTTTAACAAAGAACTTGTGGAAGAACTTTATGAATACCTTGGAAGAGAATTAAGGTATAATAAAATTGATTCATTACTGGGTCCGGGAATGAATATTCACAGAAGCCCGTTAAACGGCAGAAACTTCGAATATTTCAGTGAAGATCCTTATCTTACGGGTTCCATGGCTGTTGCACAGCTAAAGGGACTTCATAAAAACAAGGTTACCGGAACCATAAAGCATTTCTCCTGTAACAACCAGGAGTATGGTCGTCATTCCATAGACAGCATAGTATCCAAGAGAGCTCTTCGTGAGATATATCTTAAGGGCTATGAAATGGCTGTTAAGGAAGGCGGTGCCTATAATATTATGACCACTTACGGAAGCCTCAACGGTGTTCATACATCCGCAAGTTTCGAGCAGAACGTTATGGTAGTTCGTCACGACTGGAAATTCGACGGTCTTCTTGAAACCGACTGGTGGTCCGTTGTTAACGAAGAGGGCGGTGAAGCCACAAGAAGCAACACTTCCTTCATGATAAGAGGCGGTAATGAATTATACATGGTTACATCCAATGCCGAGCGTAACGACAACCATGATGATTCCGCCGAAGGCCTCAAAAAGGGTGTATTCACCAGAGCAGAACTTCAAAGAAACGTAAGAAACATCTTAAGCGCCACTATGAAAACCGCAGCCTTTGAGAGAGTTTGCGGGGAAACCGATGAGTGGGAAGTTTCAAACGAGCCTGACGGCTGCAAGTTTGACAAGCTTATAGAGTTTAAAGTTGTTGCCGGTGACGGAACGGTCATAGACGAGTCACTTATTGACACATCCAAGGGCGCCATGAACCGCATCTTTGTATGCCTTAAGGATAAAGGCAATTATGTTATGAAAATGGATATTGCGGCAGACGGAAGCGATCTTGCCCAGATTCCGATGGTATTCAGCATCAACGGAATCCCCAAAAGGGTCATTACCAGAAACGGTGCTGAAAAGGAGTTTAAAGAAGAAACATTTAACCTGGAAACAATGCTTAGCATAAACGAGTATGTGGGCCTTGCATTTAACCAGGACGGTATGGTGGTAAAAAACATTCGCATAGTCAAGGAATAGGTATTAATTGTGAAACTGATGGTTTTAAACATTAATCTGTTCACCAAGTACAGGGAAAAAATAGAAGAGCATAACACCAGGGGAATATACATCGGAGGATTTCTTTTCTTCGCTGTGGTTCTTGTTGATTATATTGTTAAGCTCTTCGTAAATCCCGCAAGCATAAATTATTTCTTTGCGTTTTATCTGGCCAGCGCAGCAGCCTGTCTGGCATTATTCCACTTTGTTCTCAGAAAAAGACCCAAGGGTGTTTCCTTTATGGAAATTCTTTGGTATGTTCTGGGATTTATGGTGGTGTTTAATGTGCAGCTTTTCTATCCCGATGGCCTTGCTACTCTTGAGTATGCCCTTGTGGCTATTTCTCTTTCGGTTCTTATACTTATCGAGCCTTTTCTTTTGATAGTGGGACAGGTTGCCGGAGCTTTGACAGTGGGCATTTCCGTATACATGACCCAGGGAGGAAACATCTCAAGCTTTGACATGTCCAAGATTATTATTGTCTGCCTTCTTGCCATCCTTACAGGAATGGTGAGCACCTATATCCGTATTGAGGACCTGGTGTTTGAAAGTGAAGTGGCAATGTTTGCGGGAACCGAAGATGATGATTTTGTAGCAGAGTCCTCGGACAGAGCATGGAGCGGACGAAATAAATACGGAATCTTAAGCGGTGAGCTTACGGCAAAGAGACGTGTTTTCACTTTTATATTCAATATTTCAAAGGGCTACTTAAGCCATATCCGAGAGGTTAATATCTTTAACCTTAAGGAGGGCATGAAGTGGGATAAGGTCAGGGACCAGATAATCGGTGCGACCATAGACCCCCTTTCAAGAATGCGTATGTCGAGATTTTTAGATCTTGATACCATTGTTCAGTCCTTCAAGGCAGGCAAAAGAAGGTTTTCCGTAATTGCCGGCATATGTGTGGAGGAAACCGAAAAAATCTGGGTTGATATAGAGTGTATTCTGAAAACTCATCCCGTTTCGGGTGAGCTTCTTGCAACCATGGTGGTAGAAGACATTTCGGAAGAAAGAATACTGATGGCTGTTCTTAACCGTATCGTGGAACAGAACTACGATTACGTTATGTGTGTTGAAAGGGACAAAAACCGTACCATTACCTTCAGCGTCAAACCCGGTGAAGAAATCAGGGGAGCTTATGGCGAGGTATATGATATAGAGGTTGCTTCCTATATCCGCGAATCCGTTGCGGAGCATGATGTGGAGCGTTCTTTTAAGCTTATGAATCTTGACCTTGTGGAGGAGGAAATCCGTAAGAGCAATATTCATGAATTTTTGATAGATGAGGTGGACAAATTCGGAAACATCAGAAAGAAGCTTTTCCAGTATTCTTATATGGATCCTTCCAAAAACTTCCTTTGCGTCATAAAGCAGGATGTTACCGAAGTCATTCTTAAAGAGGATGAAGCCAAGGCACGACTTGCCCAGGCGTTAAGGGAAAAAGAAGCAGCCATGAATGCCCGAAGCGAATTCATGACCCGTATGAGCCACGAAATGCGAACTCCCATGAACGCAATCTTAGGCCTCACTTCCCTTATGAAAGACGAAATTTACAATCCCGATTCACTTCAGAATTACCTTTCGAAAATACAGTACTCAGGAAAGTTCCTTCTTCAGCTTATTAACGACGTTCTTGATATGTCCAAGATGGAGCAGGAAAAGTTCCAGGTTAACGAAGTACCCTACTCCTTCGGCGAGTTCTGGGAGTCAATAGACATGCTTATAGGCCCCATGTGTCTTAGAAAGGGAGTGGATTTTGAATGGAAGTCCAGCATCCCCGAAAACAACTATGTTTACACGGATCCTTTACGTATAACCCAGATATTTGTTAACCTTCTTTCCAATGCGGTTAAATATACACCCAAGGAAGGTCACATTCTTTTCGAATGTAAAGAAGAGGAGGGAGGCGACGACAATATCAGAGCATTCTTCAGGGTTAAGGATGATGGTATAGGAATGAGTGAAGAATTCCAGAAGCATCTTTTCGAACCCTTTGCCCAGGAATCCAAGGACGTCAATTCGGATCTTAACGGAACAGGTCTCGGCCTTGCAATTGTCAAGGGGATTCTTTTGGCCATGGGCGGAACCATTGAAGTGGAAAGTGCGCCCAATATGGGAACGGAGTTTAGAGTCCATCTTCCCTTCAAACGTTGTGCAGATGTGGGACGCGCAAAGGTTGTTAACGAAGAGGTTGACCTTAACGGAAAGAGAATTCTTGTGGTGGAGGACAATGATATTAATCGCGAAATTGCCGTTGCAATTCTTCAGAAGAAGGGTGTAAATGTGGAAACGGCCGTTAATGGTCTTGAAGCGGTAGAATTGTTCTCGGGACATGCTCCCCATTATTACGATCTGATTCTTATGGATATACGAATGCCTGTAATGAGCGGACTTACCGCCACAAAGCGTATAAGAGCCATGGAGAGAGACGACGCTTCGGAGATTCCGATTATTGCCATGACCGCAAATGCCTTCAGCAAAGACGTTCAGGCTTCTTTGGACGCAGGTATAAACGAACATCTTTCAAAACCTATCGAGCCTAAAATTCTTTACAGTACTGTTTCTAAATTCATACATTAATTTCTTATTTCCTTCCCCCGAAAACGGGGGAAGGAAATTTTTTAAAAATCACTTGACTTGTTGAAAATTAATACTTATAATGTAGGTTGCTCTATTGTGGAGTGCTGTGGTTTTTTATGCCCTTTTTTACATATAAAAAAGCGGTCAAATCATAAGAACGGGGTGAGTGTCAATGGAAAAAAACAGAATACGTCAGATTGCCGCAGGCAAAAACACGCGTATGAGTTATTCTCGACAAAAAGAAGTTTTGGAAATGCCCAACCTTATTGAAGTTCAGAAGGATTCCTATGAGTGGTTCCTTAAGGACGGACTTAAAGAGGTATTTGACGACATTTCTCCGATTGAGGACTTTGGCGGACGTCTCAGTTTGGAATTTGTAAGTTCTGAACTTTGCAAGGATGATGCTAAATATACAATCGAGAAGTGTAAAGAGCGCGATGCTACTTATGCCGCTCCTTTGAAGGTCAAAGTGCGTCTTTGCAATAAGGAGAACGGAGCTATCATCGAGCATGATATCTTTATGGGAGATCTCCCTTTGATGACAGAAACAGGTACCTTTGTAATCAATGGTGCTGAACGTGTTATCGTAAGCCAGATGGTTCGTTCTCCCGGCATTTATTATAATATTGAACACGATAAGATCGGTAAGCGTTTGTTCTTCTCAACGGTTATCCCTAATCGTGGTGCATGGTTAGAGTACGAAACAGACTCTAATGATGTTTTTTACGTACGTGTAGACAGAACCCGTAAGGTTCCGATTACCGTTCTTTTGCGTGCCCTTGGACTTGGTACCAACGAAGAAATCCGTGAGATATTCGGTGACGAGCCCAAGATTGAAGCTTCCTTTACAAAGGATACTTCCACAAACTACCAGGAAGGCTTACTGGAATTATATAAGAAGATTCGTCCCGGCGAGCCTCTTTCCGTAGATAACGCAAAGAGCCTTATCGAGGGAATGTTCTTTGACCCCAAGCGTTATGATTTAGCCCGCGTTGGTAGATATAAATTCAATAAGAAGCTTGCATACAAGAATCGTATCCGCAATATGATTCTTGCTGAGGATGCCGTATCTCCCGTAACAGGAGAAGTAGTAGCTGAAAAAGGCACCAAGGTTACCGTTGATATCGCTGAAGAACTTCAGAACAGCGCTATTCCTTTCGTAATGATCGAAACAGAAGAGCGTGTTGAAAGAGTACTCAGCAACTTAATGGTTGATATTACCAAGTATGTTGACTGCGATCCCGCAGAGCTTGGTATTACCGAGGCTGTTTACTATCCTACATTGAAGGCTATTCTTGACGAGTATGCAGACAATAACGACGAATTATTCGATGCATTGAAGAGAAATGTGCATGAGCTTGTTCCCAAGCACATTACCGTTGATGATATTTTTGCATCCGTTAACTACAACATGCACCTTGAGTACGGTATCGGTAACGATGACGATATCGACCACCTTGGAAACAGACGTATCCGTGCGGTTGGTGAACTTCTTCAGAACCAGTACCGTATCGGTCTTTCAAGACTTGAAAGAGTTGTACGTGAAAGAATGCAGACACACGACACAGAGGAAATTACTCCCCAGGCACTTATTAACATCAAGCCCGTACAGGCTGCTGTTAAGGAGTTCTTCGGATCTTCCCAGTTGTCACAGTTCATGGACCAGAACAACCCTCTTGGTGAGTTGACTCATAAGAGACGTTTATCAGCACTTGGTCCCGGTGGTCTTTCAAGAGAAAGAGCATCATTCGAAGTTCGAGACGTTCACTATTCTCACTACGGACGTATGTGTCCTATCGAGACTCCTGAAGGTCCTAACATCGGTTTGATTAACTCTCTTGCATCCTATGCAAGAATTAACGTATACGGCTTCATCGAAGCTCCTTACAGAAAAGTAGATAAGTCCGATCCCGAGAATCCTCGTGTAACAGACGAAGTTATCTACATGACAGCAGATGAAGAAGATAACTACCATGTAGCTCAGGCTAACGTAGCTCTTAACCCCGACGGAACCTTCGTAAAGAAGTCAGTTTCCGGTCGTTTCCGTGAAGAGACACAGGAATACCCCAGCACCATGTTTGATTTCATGGATGTATCTCCTAAGATGGTATTCTCCGTAGCTACAGCATTAATTCCTTTCCTTCAGAACGACGATGCTAACCGTGCTCTGATGGGATCAAACATGCAGCGTCAGGCAGTTCCGCTTATGATGACTGAAGCTCCTGTTGTAGGTACCGGTATGGAACCCAAGGCAGCAGTTGACTCAGGTGTCTGCGTAGTGGCCAAAGAAGGCGGTGTTGTTGAATACGTATCCTCTAACCTTGTTCGTATTGCTCAGGACAATGGTGAGACAGTAGATTACAAGCTTACAAAGTTCCAGCGTAGTAACCAGTCCAACTGTTACAACCAGAAGCCCATCGTTGTTAAGGGTGACCGTGTTGAAAAGGGTGAAGTTATTGCTGACGGTCCTTCCACATCAGAAGGCGAACTTGCTCTTGGTAAGAACCCTCTTATCGGTTTCATGACCTGGGAAGGTTACAACTACGAGGATGCTGTTCTTTTGTCAGAAAGACTTGTTCAGGATGGTGTTTACACATCCATCCATATTGAAGAATACGAAGCAGAAGCACGTGACACCAAGTTAGGACCGGAAGAAATCACAAGAGACGTTCCCGGTGTCGGTGATGATGCACTTAAGGATCTTGACGATCGCGGAATTATCCGTATCGGTGCTGAGGTAAGAGCCGGTGACATCCTTGTTGGTAAGGTTACTCCTAAGGGTGAAACAGAACTTACCGCTGAAGAAAGACTTTTGAGAGCCATCTTCGGTGAAAAGGCACGTGAAGTAAGAGATACTTCTCTTAAGGTTCCCCACGGTGAATACGGTATCGTAGTAGATGCCAAGGTATTTACAAGAGAAAACGGCGATGAGTTATCACCCGGTGTTAACGAATCAGTTCGTGTATATATTGCTCAGAAGCGTAAAATCAGTGTCGGTGATAAGATGGCCGGCCGTCATGGTAACAAGGGTGTAGTTTCACGAGTACTTCCCGTAGAAGATATGCCTTACCTTCCTAACGGACGTCCCCTTGATATCGTACTTAATCCTCTGGGCGTACCTTCCCGTATGAATATCGGTCAGGTTTTGGAAATCCATCTTTCACTTGCTTCCAAAGCACTTGGATTTAACATTGCCACACCCGTATTCGACGGTGCAAACGAAAAAGATATTCAGGATTCACTTGAACTTGCAAACGACTATGTAAATCTTCCTTTCGATGCTGAAGAAGCAAAGAAGGAAGCAGAGAAGAAGGGAGAAGCTTACGACAAGTCAGCTCCCACATTCTCTAGTCTCCATCAGGATGAACTTCTTCCCGAAGTTTATGAGTACCTTTCAGAGAACAGAGCACACAGAGCTCTTTGGAAAGGTGTTCCGATTTCAAGTGACGGTAAAGTACAGCTTCGTGACGGACGTACAGGTGAACTCTTTGATGGTCCTACCACAATCGGTCACATGCACTACTTAAAGCTCCACCACCTGGTAGATGATAAGATCCATGCACGTTCTACAGGTCCTTACTCCTTAGTTACTCAGCAGCCTCTGGGTGGTAAAGCTCAGTTCGGTGGACAGCGTTTCGGTGAAATGGAAGTTTGGGCACTGGAAGCTTACGGTGCAGCTTACACCTTACAGGAAATCCTTACAGTTAAGTCCGACGATGTTATCGGTCGTGTTAAGACATACGAGGCAATTATTAAGGGCGAGAACATTCCCAAGCCCGGTATTCCCGAGTCCTTTAAGGTATTACTCAAGGAATTACAGTCACTCGGTCTTGACATCAAGGTATTACGCGAGGACGACACTGAGGTTGAAATTTCAGAATCAGTTGATTATGGCGATACCGATTTCCGCATCGACTTCGACGAAGACGACAAGCGCGGCAACTATCAGCGTGAAAACTTCTCGAGCATGGGTTACCAGACTCAGGAATTTTCCGAGGACGGCGAGCTTGTAGAAGCCGAAGATGAATTTGCAGAAGAACCTGAAGAATTCCCCGAAGATGATTATGTTGGAGACAATCAGTAGGTAGCGACACAAAAAACGTAAAGGAGCGCCATAAAAATGCCGGATATAAAGAATGATACATATCAGCCGATGACTTTTGACAAGATTCAGATCGGCTTAGCAAGCCCCGAAAAGATCAGACAATGGTCCAGAAGGGGCGATGATCCGGACTTTGGTAATGTCACAAAGCCCGAGACCATTAACTACAGAACATTAAAGCCCGAGAAGGATGGCTTGTTCTGCGAAAGAATTTTCGGACCCAGTAAGGACTGGGAGTGTCACTGCGGTAAGTACAAAAAGATTCGTTA
>JAZLJG010000082.1:0-4745 GCA_045617745.1 Lachnospiraceae bacterium
CGGCCGCACTTTTCAGTCCTGCTGTCAACTATTTTTTCAGAAAAAAAGACCCCTATACCATTTCTGGTATAAGAGTCTTTTTGTAGTCACACTTAACTTAATGACATTGGTCTTAGGGCGTGGGATTTTTTTTCGCTGCAAATTCCGCAAGGGTTTCATGACCGCCTAAAAAACGGACGATAAGCATGCAGATAACTATAATCAGTATGATTTTTAATAGGGGTATTATAAGATTTTTCTCGTAGGGCTTTATGGTGTCCCTAAGCTTTCGGAATGCTTCTTTTAACTTGAGTTTCATTGGTTTTCCTTGTATAATCAATTAGATTGTAATAATCATACTACATTTAAAGGTTAGAAAAAAGTGGAAATAGTAAAAACACAACATCTGACATTTGAATATATAAGACGGGATGAGGAAGGAAATGTTGAAGGAATCACCACAGCCGTTAACGACGTTTCTTTCTCGGTAAAGAAGGGCGAATTTGTGGCCGTTTTGGGCCATAACGGCTCGGGAAAGTCTACTCTGGCAAAACACCTTAACGCAATCCTTTACCCCACGGAAGGAACGGTTTTCGTGGACGGAAAGGATACCCATGAGGAAAAGAACCTTTGGGATGTAAGGGAAACCGTAGGAATGGTGTTCCAGAACCCTGATAACCAGATAATCGGCCAGGTGGTGGAAGAGGATGTGGGCTTTGGCCCTGAGAACCTCGGAGTACCTACAAAGGAAATCTGGGAGCGTGTAGAAGAAAGCCTAAGGGCCGTGGGTATGTATGAGTACCGTAAGAAGTCCCCTAACAGGCTCTCCGGGGGCCAGAAACAGCGTGTTTCTATAGCCGGGGTACTTGCAATGCATCCCAAATGCATAGTCCTTGATGAGCCTACAGCGATGTTAGATCCCATAGGCCGAAAGGAAGTCATCAGAGCCGTCAGGGCTTTGAATGATGTGGAGAAAATAACGGTTATACTTATTACCCACTACATGGACGAGATCATCCATGCAGACAAGGTAATAGTAATGGATAAAGGTTCTGTGGCAATGGTCGGAACCCCTCGGGAAATCTTTTCCAGGGTAGAAGAACTCAAGGCGCTCAGTCTTGACGTTCCCCAGGTTACCATGTGCGCCTATGAACTAAAGAAAAAGGGACTAAATATCCCTGACGGAATATTAACCAACGAGGAGCTTGCAGAAGCTTTAAAGAAATGTCGATAATAGTAAATCATCTTACATATCGTTACAATCCGGGTACTGCCATGGAGCAGACCGCTTTGGACGACGTGAATTTACAAATAAATGATGGAGAATTTATAGGGCTTATCGGTCACACAGGCTCCGGAAAGTCTACGCTTGTGCAGCAGTTAAACGGTATACTTAAGCCTACCGAAGGCGGCGTATACGTGGACGGAGAAGACATAAGTGACGATGACTACGATTTAAAGAAGCTAAGAAGCCGTGTGGGACTTGTATTTCAGTATCCCGAGCACCAGCTTTTTGAGTCTGATGTGTTTACGGATGTATGCTTTGGCCCCAAGAACATAGGCCTTACCAAGAAGGAGGCCGAATTAAGGGCCTACGAGGCTCTTAAACAGGTAGGAATAGCCGATGAGTTCTTTTACCAGTCCCCCTTTGATTTGTCGGGCGGACAGAAGCGCAGAGTGGCTATTGCGGGTGTTCTGGCCATGAAGCCTGAGGTCCTGATTCTTGACGAGCCCACAGCGGGTCTCGATCCCAAAGGAAGAGACGAACTTCTTGATAAACTCCAAAAAATAAGGGAAGAATCCGGCTGTACGATTGTTCTTGTGTCCCACAGTATGGAAGATGTGGCAAAGTATGCCGACAGAATTGTGGTAATGCACAAGGGTAAAGTGGCTTTTGACGATACACCTTCAGAAGTATTTAAGCATCGTGATGAGCTAAAAGAAATGGGACTTGGAGTTCCGGGCATTACGGAAACCATGTACGCTTTAAAAGAAGCCGGTTTTAAGGTTTCGACAGATTGTATAACCGTTTCGGAAGCGGTTAAGGAGATAATAAATGCTACGTGATATAACCCTGGGCCAGTATTATCCGGTTGAATCACCGATTCACAAGCTGGACCCGAGAGTGAAGCTTATGGGAACACTGGTGTTTCTGGCATCGCTCTTTATTACCAAAAATTTCATAGGGTACATTCTTGCAGCATTGTTTCTGGCGGTTGTAATAAAACTTTCAAAGGTTCCCTTTTCATATATGGTAAAGGGCATGAAGACAATTGTTGTTCTTTTGCTTTTCTCTGTGATTTTAAACCTGTTTCTTACACAGGGAGACGTGGTCTGGTCCTTTTGGAAGCTTTCGATTACAAAGCAGGGCATATCAACCGCAGGATTTATGGCTATAAGGCTTTCTTTCCTGATTATAGGCTCTTCGGTTATGACATTGACCACAACGCCAAATAACCTTACTGACGGAATGGAGAAGGGGTTATCCTTCTTAAAAGTGATTAAAGTTCCCGTACACGAAATAGCAATGATGATGTCCATAGCACTCAGGTTTATACCTATTCTTATGGATGAGACGGATAAGATCATGAAGGCCCAGATGGCCAGAGGTGCGGATTTTGAAAGCGGAAATCTTTTTAAACGCGTTAAAAGTCTGGTTCCTCTTTTGGTGCCTTTGTTTGTTTCCGCATTCAGAAGGGCCAACGATCTTGCAATGGCAATGGAGGCCCGCTGTTACAGAGGCGGAGACGGCAGAACCAAAATGAAACCCTTAAAATACAAGGTAAGTGATGCCTGGGGATATGTTGTGATATTTGGTTATCTTGGACTGGTAATTCTTTTGAGAGTCCTTTTGAAGGGATAGTTATGCGAAGAATTCTTTTGTGTGTTTCCTATGACGGAACCGGCTACAGCGGCTGGCAGGTACAGGAAAACGCACCGACAATCGAAGGAGAATTGAATAAAGCAATCACTGACTTAACCGGTCAACAAATAGAAGTGATAGGCGCAAGCCGCACAGATGCAGGGGTTCACAGCCTTTCGTCCATGTGCGTGTTTGATACGGATGTGAGAATGCCGGGAGACAAGTTTGCTCCTGCGTTAAATACCCGTCTTCCTGAAGATATAAGGGTAGTGTGGTCCGGAGAGGTTCCTACGGACTTCCATCCCAGACACTGTCTTACGGAAAAGACCTACGAATACCATATATATAATGAAGAGTTTATGCCCCCTTTAAAGAGACTGTATGCTTTGCATGAGAAGCGTTCTTTGGACGTTAAGCTTATGGATGAGGCAGGAAAGTATCTTATAGGAGAGCATGACTTTAAGAGCTTCTGCAGTGTCAACAGTACTGCGGAAACAACAGTGAGAACTATTACGGATGTTTCGGTCCGTAAAGAAGGAGCCGAGGTAATAATCAGTGTTACCGGAAACGGCTTTTTATACAACCAGGTGAGAATCATCGCCGGAACACTTATGTGGGTGGGCCTTGGAATAAGGAAGCCATCTGAAGTAAAAGACATGCTGGAGGCCTGTAACAGGGAAGTGAGCGGCCCGACGGCACCGGCTCACGGGTTGTGGCTAAAAGAGTTCAAATTCCTTGAAAATTCCCTTGACATGGGAAATTCTTGAGGTTATACTGTCTTAGTGTGCGAATGGAATTAGTATGCCCAGCCAAAGCCCCGGAAGAGCATATTAACATATATACGCGAAGTACTTGATATTTATATGGAGGAAGAACAATGAAAACATTTATGGCAAGTCCTGCTACCATCGAAAGAAAATGGTATGTAGTTGACGCTACAGATAAGACTCTTGGACGTTTAGCATCTGAAATTGCTAAGGTTTTAAGAGGTAAGAACAAAGCTATTTTTACTCCTCATGTTGATACAGGCGATTACGTAATCGTTGTTAATGCAGAGAAGGTTGCAGTTACAGGTAAGAAGATGACAGATAAGATGTATTTCCGTCATTCAGATTATGTAGGCGGCGTACGTACAATGCCTTTATCAGAAAAGCTTGCTACAAAGCCCGAAGAAGTTATTGAAAAAGCAGTAAAGGGTATGCTTCCCAAGGGACCTCTTGGACGCCAGATGGCTAAGAAGCTTTTTGTATACGCAGGACCTGAACACAAGCACGAAGCTCAGAAACCTGAAGTATTAACATTCTAAGAGGAAACTGAAAGGAGATTACTACAATGGCTAAGAAAGCAGCAAAAGCAGCTAAGTACTACGGAACAGGTAGAAGAAAATCTTCCGTAGCTAGAGTATATTTAGTACCCGGTAAGGGAACTATCACAATCAACAAGAGAGACATTGATGAGTACTTTGGTCTTGAAACTTTAAAAGTTATCGTTCGTCAGCCCCTCGTAGCAACTGAGACAGTTGATAAGTACGATGCAGTTATCACCGTTAAGGGTGGCGGATTCACAGGCCAGGCAGGTGCTATCAGACATGGTATGGCTCGTGCATTACTTACAGTAGATGCAGACTTCAGACCCGTTCTTAAGAAAGAAGGTTTCTTAACAAGAGATCCTCGTATGAAAGAAAGAAAGAAACCCGGTCTCAAAGCTGCAAGACGCGCACCTCAGTTCTCAAAGAGATAATCAAAAGAGAATATCAAAGAGTTTACAAACCTCGGAAATCCAGTATTTCCGGGGTTTTTCTTTTTATATGAATTGTCGTGAGAAGTACTGAAAAGTAGAAAATTTTGTACCGTAAGGAACAAGTAGGACACACGTAGGGAACAAAAATCTCACTATATTTTAT
>JAZLJG010000083.1:0-1186 GCA_045617745.1 Lachnospiraceae bacterium
GATATTTTTCTGTTTTATTCAAGTATTGAACTGAAATATATTCATCTTCTTGATGTACTCCGCTCAGCGACCGCCCCCTCTCAATTCCCTCAGTTTTTTTAGCAAAGCAATCTCCATTTCCTGATCCTTGATTTTTGCCTGTAATATCTTGTTCTCCTGACGAAGACGGTCTTCTTCTGTAAGCTCGTCTTCCGGCTTGGCTTTCCCTCGGCGGTCTGTTAATCCCTTTACTCCTTTTTCCTCATACTTTCGTACCCACGCATAGATCTGCTGATACGATACCTTGTATGTTTCTACTGTCAGTCCGTAGTCTTTTCCGTGTTCTATGCAGAATGCAACGATCTCCGTGCGTTCTTCTTGTGTGGTTTTTCTTCCTTTGGTCATATAGATTTCTCCTTTGGCGGCACTCCGCTCCTTAAAATCTTTATGACCATTATACCACTTTATCCAGCTTCGTAGTGAACTTGTTCTGGTTATTTTATACTTTTGGCAAATTGTTTTCAAACTACCGTTCCCGGTTCGATATTCTTCTACTGCTTTCAACTTTAATTCTTTACTGTATTTTTGATTCTTCTTTCTTAAAAATGCTTCCTCTCCTTGCGATTCATATATTGCGACAATCTCTTTTGCCGGTGTTGTCCCTATCCCGTATTTCTTTGCTATCCTTTCATAACTTGTTTCTCCTCTCAAGTATTCCTTTGCTAATTCTATCCTTCTTTCTGCCGTTAATCTGTTTTTTGACATAAAATAACCCCCATAGTGTAGTCTTGAAACTTTTTGTTATTTCAAGTGTCTACTCTATGGGGATTATATCAAAACAAAATATCAGTCTGTTTTTTGTTTTCAGCAGGTGTTTATTTCGACATAGCATTTTAGTGATGTTTGCCCGGACGGGCAAGTGATGTTGTTCGCTGTGCACACAGTGATGTTTTTGCTTCGCAAAAGTGATGTGATGTGTTCCACCCACGCCCGCAGGCACATCACTCGGCAAAGCCGAACATCACGCCGTGAGGCACATCACGTTCCGCTTGCGGAACACATCGTTCAAAAAACGACAAGTTTCTGTCGAAACTTGTCGTTTTTTGTTGGCGGAGAAGGAGAGATTTGAACTCTCGCGCCGGGTTAAATCCGACCTACACCCTTAGCAGGGGCGCCTCTTCGGCCTCTTGAGTACTTCTCCAAAGCG
>JAZLJG010000084.1:0-2264 GCA_045617745.1 Lachnospiraceae bacterium
GGTCAACCTATAGTAAAGTATGGTTAATTTCATGATTTAAAAAACGATGATAGGAAGTAGTAGCAAGTAAGTTTTTTTTAGAGAGTCAGCGGCTGGTGGGAGCTGATAAAAGCGCTTGTGAATCCGTCCTTTGAGTTGCGCAGCTGAAAAATAGGTAAGCTGTGGCCGGTTGAAAAGCCGTTATTAGACAAGTGGATCTGATATGTCAGATCAATCAGGGTGGCAACGCGGGTAGCTCTCGTCCCTTTTATAAGGGATGGGGGCTTTTTTGTCGTTTTTTATGAATTTAAATCTGGTTAATAGGCCAAAAATATCAAGAGGAGGAAATCATATGTTAGATGTAAAATTTGTACGTGATAATTATGAAGAAGTGAAAGCTAAACTTGCGAAGCGTGGAGAAGATATCTCCGAGTTCGATCAATTTCTTCCTTTAGACCAAAAGCGTAGAGAATTAATAGCAAAAACAGAAGTGCTAAAGGCAGAAAGAAACGAGGTTTCTCAAAAAATCTCACAAATGAAACGAAATAAAGAGAATGCTGATGATGTAATCGCTCGCATGCGTGAAGTAGGCGATGAGATTAAAGCATTAGATGAAGAACTACGTCAGGTAGAAGAAAAATTTGAATATATGATGATGCGCATTCCAAATATTCCACATGATGACGTTCCAATTGGCGATTCTGAGGATGATAATGTTGAAATTCGTAAATGGGGAGAGGTCCCTGCGTTTAACTTTGATACAAAGGCTCATTGGGATATCGCCACAGATTTAAAAATTGTGGACTTTGAACGAGCTGCAAAAGTAACTGGAAGCCGTTTTGCTTTTTACCGTGGTTTAGGGGCAAGATTAGAGCGCGCGCTATGGAATTTCATGATGGACCTTCATTCAGAAGAGCATGGCTATGAAGAAATGCTACCACCATATATGGCAAACCGTATGAGCCTAACAGGTACTGGACAGCTTCCAAAGTTTGAAGAGGATGCTTTCTTAGTTAACGAGGAGGATTATTTCTTAATCCCAACGGCTGAAGTGCCAGTAACTAACTTCTATCGTGATGAAATTTTAGATGGAGCAGATCTTCCACAAGCCTTTACTGCTTTTAGTGCTTGTTTCCGTTCAGAGGCTGGTTCTGCAGGTAGAGATACACGCGGGCTAATCCGTCAGCATCAATTTAATAAAGTTGAGCTTGTACGTTTTGTTAAACCAGAGGATTCATACGAGCAATTGGACCTTCTAACAGGACATGCAGAAAAAGTTCTTCAGCTTTTAGGACTTCCATATCGCGTGCTACGTATGTGTACAGCAGATCTTGGATTCACTGCAGCTAAGAAGTATGATATTGAAGTATGGTTACCAAGCTATGGCGAATATAAAGAAATTTCTTCATGCAGTAACTTCGAGGACTTCCAAGCTCGTCGTGCTGGAATCCGTTTTAGAAGAGAACCTGGTGCTAAGCCTGAGTTTGTACACACGTTAAACGGTAGTGGACTAGCAATCGGACGCACAGTTGCTGCCATTCTAGAAAATTATCAGCAACCAGACGGTTCAGTTAAAATCCCAGAGGTCCTACAACCATACATGGGCGGAAAAACAATTATTCAATAAAGAAAAGCGCAAGCACCTATTTCTGCCCCGACAGGCAAATGTGGAAAAGTGAGGAGGCAGTTCCTCAGCTACCGCAACTTTTCCCCATTTGACCCCGAGGGGCAAGGTGCTGGAGCTAGCCATAAAGAAAAGCGGAACCGCCTATGTTTGCCCCGACAGGCAAATGGAGAAAAGCGAGGAGGCAGCACCTCAGCCACCACAGGTTTTAACCATTTGACCCCGAGGGGCAAGGCGGTGGAGCTAGCCATAAAGAAAAGCGGACCCGCCTATTTCTGCCCCGACAGGCAAATGATCAGTTATAGATACTTTTAATGATATAAAAGTAAGAACCAAACACGCCTAGAGTTCTAAGCGTTTTTGGTTCTTTTTCTTTAGTCGTAGCTCTCGAAAGAAAGTCGTTAGTAAATTACCACAGGTCTCCGCAAGAACCCCTTCTGTTACCTCACAGACATGGTTGAATCGAGTGTCATTTAAAAGCGAATACAGAGAATCTACACACCCTGCCTTCATGTCTCTCGCACCATATACCACTCGAGGGATACGTGACTGTAATATTGCTCCAGCACACATAGGGCAAGGCTCTAAAGTTACATAAAGGGTTGTTTCTTCGAGTCTCCAGCTACCAATTTTGGCACATGCCTCTTGAATAGCCAGAAGT
>JAZLJG010000085.1:0-1803 GCA_045617745.1 Lachnospiraceae bacterium
TCGCCCTTTTCAGACTCGCTTTCGCTTCGGCTCCGTATCTTACTTAATACTTAACCTTGCCATATACAATAACTCGCCGGACCGTTCTACAAAAAGTACGACATCACACCTTAACGTGCTTTGTCTGCTTGTAAGCATAGGGTTTCACGTTCTATTTCACTCCCCTCCCGGGGTTCTTTTCACCTTTCCCTCACGGTACTTATCACTATCGGTCACCAAGTAGTATTTAGCCTTATGGGGTGGTCCCCACTTATTCATACGAGATTTCACGTGTCTCGCACTACTCTGGATACTACCTCCTCAACTTCTTTTATATTACAGGACTCTCACCTTCTTTGGTTTGCCTTCCCAGACAATTCTTTTTCAATTAGTTGATGGATTATGTAGTCCTAACCCCAATATTGCAAGCAACATTGGTTTGGGCTCTTCCTATTTCGCTCGCCACTACTTTAGGAATCGAGTTTTCTTTCTTTTCCTGCAGGTACTAAGATGTTTCAGTTCCCTGCGTTCCCCTCCTATACACTACTTTACTTGTGTATGGATTACTAGGTTCTTTTTCCTAGCAGAGTTTCCTCATTCGGATATCTGTGGGTCATAGGATATTTGCTCCTTACCACAGCTTTTCGCAGCTTGTCACGTCCTTCTTCGGCTCTTGGTGCCTAGGTATCCTCCCTACGCTCTTTGTAGCTTAACCTAATTTCTATGAAAAACTTCGTCCTAGCTCATTATTCTCCTAAAATTTTTCCTCGATGTACTTCTGTACTATCTCGTCAAATTTTACTCGCATAATAAGCTACTACTCGTTTTTGATAAAAATTTTTGTTTTTAAAACTTCCGTTTTGAATAGTTTTTTTTCTGATTCTTTCGGTTTAATCGTTTAATACGTACTAGAGTTTAAAGCTCCTTGTAAAAGGTTCTAACCTCTTACCTCTAACTTCTCACTTCTCATACGCTAGTTTACCTATTTTCATCTATCTATATATTTTTCAATGTGCTATTTCTATAACTTTTATTAGTTATAGTTGGTGGGCTCAAATGGAATCGAACCATCGACCTCACGCTTATCAGGCGTGCGCTCTAACCATCTGAGCTATGAGCCCATATGTAATTATAAGTCCTTACCATTTAGCTCGGTTTTTTGAATGTACAAAAAAAGCACACTCAAAAATAAACAATAAATTCTTTAAATGCTTTGGGTTTCTCCTTAGAAAGGAGGTGATCCAGCCGCACCTTCCGATACGGCTACCTTGTTACGACTTCACCCCAATCATTGGCTCTACCTTCGACTGCTGCCTCTATTAGTTAGCTCACAGGCTTCGGGTATCTCCAACTCTCATGGTGTGACGGGCGGTGTGTACAAGGCCCGGGAACGTATTCACGGCAGTATGCTGACCTGCCATTACTAGCAATTCCGACTTCATGAAGGCGAATTTCAGCCTTCAATTCGAACTGAGGTCGCTTTTTGAGTTTTACTCCACATCACTGTTTTGTCTCTCTCTGTTACGACCATTGTAGTACGTGTGTTGCCCAGGACATAAAGGGCATGATGATTTGACGTCGTCCCCACCTTCCTCCGATTTATCACCGGCAGTTTGATTAGAGTCCTCAACTTTACTTGTTAGTAACTAACCACAGGGGTTGCGCTCGTTGCGGGACTTAACCCAACATCTCACGACACGAGCTGACGACAACCATGCACCACCTGTATGCAGACTCCGAAGGGCTATTTCTGTTTCCAAAAATATTCCTGCATATGTCAAGCCCTGGTAAGGTTCTTCGCGTTGCTTCGAATTAAACCACATA
>JAZLJG010000086.1:0-62820 GCA_045617745.1 Lachnospiraceae bacterium
CGTGTCGAATTTAGAATCCGTTTTAGGCGCATACGTCGTAAGATAATAGTTATAAACACTATTAATAACTGAGTTGTCAGCCATAAGCTCCTCCTTTCTTCCGTGATAGGTATCCGCACTCTCCATGTGCTGCTTTCAGGCCACGGCAAACAGGTATAGTTATACCTCGAAATTTGCCCATTTTTTGTTTTCATGTTACCATATGCAAATTCGCATTGCAAGTTTTGTCTCAAAAGTTGCAAAATTCAAAAAACTCCCCTTATCGGGAAGTTTTCTTTTTACCAATCAGATAATAAATAAATATACCGGCAAACGCTCCTGCCGTATCGATAATAACGTCCGTCCATGTTCCCCATCTTCCCGGCACGAAGTACTGATGTATCTCATCTGTTGTGGCATAGAAAGACGATATAATCAGTGGAAGCAGAAGGGGCCATTTCTCCTCTTTCCATTCTTTCCATATGGCAATCATCACCGTAATACCCAAAATGGCATACTCGGTAAAGTGGGCGCTCTTTCTTATAAGATGGTGAACAGAGCCTGCCAGTTCTGCAGAAATATCACCGTTTTTAAGTCCCCTCATAAAGGAAAGGAACATGTCAAGAAAGGCTCCGCTTGCCTGGTCCGATTGTTCTGCAGGCATCATGGAAAATATGAAAATAATTATCATCACGGCTATCATGGGGACGAACCGCAACATTCTTCTACATTTGCTCATAAACTGCATAATAGCACAAAAAAGCTCCCGGGCAAAGCCTGGGAGCCAATTTATCCTAAAAACTTAATCAATCAATGATGGTAATACGTCCCTGTCCGTAAGGATCTGCATAATCTTCACCAACTGTTCCGCCAAGTACATCGATGATGTAGTTGATAAGAACCTGGTTATCAATCATAACTGATTCCTGAAGGAATACGTTATCAGCAAACATTGAATATCCGTCACCCATGTTCTTGAGCTTGTAGTCGTGGCTGGCAAGAGTATAGGTCTTGGTAAGATCGATGGGTTCGCCGCCAATCATGATGTCTTTAACTCTGGGTTCGCCTTCACATTTAACAAACATGGAGTTCTCATCAATAACAACGGGAGACTCAACATTAACGTCGATTGTAAAGGACATACCTGAAACGTGTAAGAATCCGCCAAACTCTGAAGGAAGGCTGTGAGCACTCATTTCAAGAGCATTGTAGATTTCTTCGCCGGTAGCTTCTACTACGCACATGGAGTTTCCGAAAGGATGAACCTTAATAATCTGGCCATATGTAATGTCGCCTGCAGGAATGTCAGCACGAACGCCGCCACCGTTAACGATAGCAACATCAGCACCTGACATTGCGCGGTAAGCATCTGCGCAAAGATCGCCAAGGTTTGTTTCCTGACTTCTTACGATTCTGATGGCGTTGCCTTCGGAATCCTTAGCTGTAGGATCGTAAACTACAAGGTCAACGTCTGTGTGAGCAACTACTGTGTTAACAAGTTCTTCAAACTGAGCCTGAACATCAGCAACAACTGCCTTTGTGGAAGTTCCGCTTACAGCATTGTCGTTAATAAGATCTGAATGAAGTGTTCCGTCGTTGGAAATTGTTAAAACACCAACGTTAGCAAGTTTTGTACCTGTAGAAGTAAGAATTACGTCCTTACCTTCTTTGTTCTGAACCTTTTCTTCGGCCCATACGGAGTGTGAATGTCCGTCAAGAACTACGTCAATACCGGTTGTATTGGTAATTACTTCTGAAGACATCCAAGGTGTGCAGTCTGCTTCGGTTCCAAGGTGAGCCATAGCAAATACAAACTGAGCGCCTTCTGCTCTTGCAGCGTCAACAGCGCCCTGAACCTGGTTGTATAACTTTGTTCCGTCATTATCCTGGCAGAAGAAGTATACATATTCGCCTGCATCATTCATAAAGTAAGCAGGTGTTGAAGAAGTAAGTGTCTTAGGTGTTGAAATACCTACAAAAGCAATCTTTACGCCGTCTGCATCAATGATAGTGTAAGGAGCAAGAACAGCCTTGTCGTCCTTATCTACGAAGTTACAGGAAACGTAAGGGAACTTTGCCATCTTTGTAAGTTCAAAGAAACGGTCCATACCATAGTCAAATTCATGGTTACCGGGTGTAGCTACATCAAAGCCAACCTCGTTCATGATATTGATAATGTATTCACCCTTTGAAAGTGTACCAACGGTATCACCCTGAACAGCATCACCGTTATCCACAAGGATAACCTTGTGTCCGAGTGCTTCGTAAGCGTTCTTGATGGTAGCAAGGTCTTCATAACCCATGTTTTCATCAATACCGCAGTGTACGTCGTTAACGTACAAAACAACAATGTCCTTATCAATGCCAAGACCTGTGTCTTCCACAACGGGAGCGGTCTTTTCAACTACAGAAGCAACGGGTTCTGAAGTGCTTACAGGAGCAGTTGTTGCTGTTTTGTCAGCGCATCCGGCAATTGCAAATACCATCACAGCTGACATTAAAAGTGCTGAAAGTTTTTTCATAGCTTCCTCCTATTTATTAATAGAAAATGGGCTCTTAAGAGCCCATTTAGTATACCACTGACGTACATTCCGCTCAATGGTACCTAAGTACCACAAACCCTTACTACCGCTTCCGGCCCCCCGATAAATCAAGGATTATTCAGCGAAAACTATTTTACCGCTCTTTTTAAGCAACGACGACAGCTTTTCTTCTACCGCCTTAGCGGAATATCCTTCGGAAAATCTGTCGTTAAAAATGATGTAGTCAAAAAAGCCTTCCGTAAAAGGAACAGCATCCTTTTCCCAGTCCAGCAAAAGATTGGTTACACCGCTAACACCATTTCTTACCGCCCTTTCATCTTTTTCCGCCCCGAAGACTTTGCATAGCGGATATTCATACTGTATTTTGGTCAAAAAGTTTCCGCTTCCCGATCCGATTTCAAGGACAGTAAATTTCCTGTTTTTCTCCCGGGGCATTTCATCAAGCGTTTTCAGTTCCTTTTCCGATACCATAGCGTACCCTGCGGTATCGTAGTCCCATTTTCCGGCCAGAAGCTTGCAGTTTCTTTCAAAAATGCTGTCTATGTCCTCTCTTTTGTTAAAGCCCTGGCTTCCTGCGTGATAAATAAAGCTGTTGTGACATATTAAAAGCCTGTATCCGAAAGACCTTATGGAAAGGCTTATGTCATCGTCTTCAAAGAACCCCGGTGAGAAAGCCTCATCCAGTCCGCCTGTTTTTTCAAACACTTCCCTTTTCATCAGCATAGCGAAGCCGCTGAGCCTGTTCTTTTCCTCATAAGGCTTCTGCATAAAGCAGTTTCCTTGTCTTGCATATTCCTCGTATTCACAGGGAAGATTGCGTTTCACATCAATTCTCTGGTCTTTCCCGCAGTAATTTGAAACTCCGCCGCAGGCACCCACATCATCCGAGGAATAGAGTCCCATACGTAAAAAGAACAGCGCATTATGTGTCATTCTCGTATCATTGTTCAAAAGAAAAATATCATCATTTTCATCCGAAGCTGCTATTCCTATGTTACAGCCTTGAGGGAACCCTGCATTTTCATTGTTTCTAATCAGAGTAATGTCATCTCTTTTTTCAAGCCACTCTGCCACTCCGTCATCAGAAGCATTGTCCACCACCACAACGGAATATGCATCCGGGGCGCAATATCTTTTAATGCTTGAGATGCAGCTTTTCATGAATTCTTTCCCGTTATAGGAAACAATGACTATGGAAGCCTTGTTTACGCGAACCTTTCCGCTTTCGAAAAGCAGTTCCTTCTTTTGCTTCAGAACCGCCTTCACATTGGGATCGGGGCATAAAAACTCAGCATTTTCATAACAGAGAAATGCCTGGTCCGGATTTTCCCTAACAAGGTTGTCCCCAAGATAATTAAAGAACAGAAATTCATCGCCATCCGAAACATCCAAAGTCTCATCGATATCATCCCCGGCGTAATCCGGCGTTACGCCATCCTCCCACTCTTCTCTCAAACCTTCATCGGAAGAATCCTGGATTGCCTCCACAATCTGTCTTGCACTCAGTTTTCCACGATAATTCATGTCCTTAAAGAACACAGCAATATCCGGATTGTACTCCTGGTTTTTCTCAAAAGAAACTGCGTCAAAATCCTTTGAAATCCACTCATAGTCCTCATCCGTCATTTCCTCCGGGTGAAAATAAATGGAGCCGTATCTGATGGAATGCCAGTCCTTCATAACATACGAAGAAGGATGCTCCATGCACACAAATGTACCGTAGGTCTCAAACTCGCTGAAGCTGTTGGACTGAAGCGCCTCAGGCCTTACAGCCCTTAATATCTTCTCATAAAAGCAGCTTCCCGGAATATCCGCCTTTTCTATTTTTCCTATGAGCTCTTTCATGATTTCCCTGTCAAAAATCATGTGCTCGGAAATAAAGGATTTTTTCACAACCTTCCCGTAACCAAGAAGTTTTTTCATGGTAACGAAATACTCTTCATGGTTTTCGTATTTCATGTCAAAAAACGGTGTCTCCGTTCCTTCTTTGAACATTGAAAATTCTTTTGTGGGAACCGTATCCCCATCCCAGGTAAGGTAATAACGGTTTTTCGAGCAAAATGCATACTGCATTTTCAAAAACTGCTGATAGTACCAGCCCACAAGCCCTCTTGGAACATCATCAACATCCAGAAGAATTTTGAAGACATCCCTCACATTTTCAAAAGGAAGAATATCGTCCTCATTCACAAAAGATGCCCTGTCCTTCCAGGTTTCTTCTGCCATAAGTTCGCCGACCTCAGCGCTACCCACAAAAATAATCCTTCCGGCCTTTGAAAGCTTCAGTATTCTTTCAAAGTTATTTCTTACCCTCACATAGTCTTTTGGAGTTATTACGATTATCACATCATATTCCATGTTCCGTTCCCCGTTTTCAGTGGTTGTTTCTGTAATAAAATTGCTCATACTATCCGATAAATATATCGGATATATTTGTCCTATTATTTATCATCCGGAGAAGTTTTATGAAAATCCTGTTTTACAATTTCGGAGCCTTCACATACCCCGACACCAAAGAATATCTGGAAAGAAACGGCCACACAGTGGAAACTGTTTTTTACCCTGTAAAGGACAAAATAAACGATCCGGTTTTCTCAGAGCTTCTCGATTCCAAAATAAAGGAAGCTTCCTATGACCTTTTATTCAGTATAAACTTTTTCCCCCTTGTGGCTCTTGCGGCAAAAGAACATTCCCTTCCGTATCTGTCATGGAGTTACGACTCACCTCTTTCGGAGTCTCTGGTTCCCTTCTTTGACATGCCCGGAAACATCATATGTCTTTTCGACCGGGCCGAAGTCAATAAATATAACAAGGCCGGTTATAAAAACGTTTATCATGTACCCCTTGCCGTGAACACATCAAGGCTTATGGACACCATAAAAAACGGTGAGAAGGCTAAGTATACCTCCGACGTTTCTTTTGTGGGAGACCTTCACTTTTCTCCTCTTCCCGATTTACTGAATTCCATGAGCGAATATAACAAAGGATTTGTTACGGCTCTTCTTTATTCCCAGATGGAGCTTTACGGTTACGACACAATAACTCCTTCTTTGAGTAACGACATCATAGCATCCATAAACAACGATTTCAGAAAGATAAGCCCTTTAGGCGCAAACCTCACCAAAACAGGTCTGGTTTTCGCCATGCAGAAGGAACTGACCCATATAGAAAGGCTTACCATTATCGAGGAACTGGCCTCCAAGGTAACCTTCAATCTTTACTCCTACGACAAATACAACTTCGACTCCATTTTGAGCCAGAAGGGCTCCGTATCCTATAAGGACGAAATGCCCTGCGTATTTTCCCAGTCAAAGATAAACCTCTGCCCCACCTTAAGAAGTATCTCATCCGGAATTCCATTAAGGGCTCTTGACATTCTCGGCAGCAAAGGTTTACTTCTTACAAACTTCCAGCAGGAGCTTTACGAGGAATTCACTGACGGAGAGGATTGCCTTATCTACATGTCAATCGATGAAGCAATAGAAAAGGCACTCTTTTATCTTGAGAAGGATGGCGAAATGGAAAGAATCCGCCAAAACGGCTTCGAAAAGGTTTCGAAGCTTCACTCCTACGACGTCATAATGCCGTCGCTTTTATCCCACATCTAAAGAGGAAAATGATGAAAATTTTATTCTACCGCTACGGAAGCATATGCGAGCCGGACACAATCGAACAGTTCAAAGCCCTGGGCCTTGAAGTGGATACCATCGACAAAGAAATCACTTCAAAGAAAATTCTCCCCTCCGAAAGAGTGGAACTTATATCCGAAAAGTTGAAAAACGACAAATATCTTTTTGTTTTCAGCATTAACTTCTACCCCACCATTTCAGACACCTGCAATATCTTCGGTATTCCTTACGTAGGATGGGTAGTGGATTCTCCCGTATATGAGCTGTTCTCAAAATCAATTCTGAACCCCTGTAACAGAATCTTTCTTTTCGACAGGAAACAGTATGAGGACATTTCACCCTATAATCCATCCTGCATTTTCCACCTTCCCCTTGGCACAAATGTTGCCCGCTGGGACAAGGTTACCGCTAACATAAGTGCCCGGGACCGTGAAAAGTTTTCTTCCGACATTTCCTTTGTAGGAAGTCTTTACACAGAAAAAGATCCTTTTCTGGAAATAAAAAAGCCCTCTGAATATCTAAAGGGCTTCGCTTACGGTTTATTTAACTGCCAAAAGCAGATACAGGGAGCAAATATTATAGAGAAGTCCCTTAATCCGCAAATTATTTCGGAGCTGAAAGAAAATCTTCCCGGAATGTTTTTACGGGAGGAAAGCTGTATCATGAATATGGATTCATACTGTGCTTCTCATGGAATTCTCGACACGCACTGCTCTTCTCTTGAAAGAATAGAAAACCTTTCCATTCTCTCCGAGCATTTTGATGTAAATCTCTTTACACGAAGTGACACATCCATATTGCCTAAAAGGAGCTCCCTTCATCTCAAAGGCGGAGTCAGCACTCTTGAAGAGATGCCAAAGGTATTTCACTTAAGCAAAATCAATCTTAACATGACCATACACTCCATTGAAAAGGGTGCTTCATTAAGAGTCTGGGACATCATGGGTGCCGGCGGATTTTTAATGAGCAACTTTCAGGAAGAACTCTGCGATTATCTTGTGGCAGGTGAAGACTACGACTTCTACACAGATCTTGGTGACCTGGTGGAAAAGTGTGACTTCTATCTTAAAAATGAAGACGTCAGGGCTAAAATTGCTTTAAACGGCTATGAAAAGACAAAAAAATATCACACTTACGCAAACCGCATGCCGGCCCTGTTCAAAATGATTATGTAAGGCTGCAGCCTGATTTTTCCAGCATATAAACAACCCTGTCCCGGTAATTGAACAATTGCCGGGCTTTTTCTTTGCCACTTTCTGCAATCTTCTTTCTTACTTCATCGTTCTTGCTGTAATACAGAGCCTTCTCAAAGGCATCCATAGCACTTTCGTACATGGCAACGTCTTTGCCGTCTTCAAAGTACTCGGCAATTTCCTCCTGATAATTGGTAAGAAGGAATCCTCCGCTTCCCAAAATATCAAGCGCCCTTAAGGGAATACCCGTCTGAAGGCATTTAAGGGTATTGTTAAGGTTAATCTTTGTGGTTTTAAAAGCCAAAGGCATTTCCCGAAGATATCCCGCCGAGCCCATAAAAGTTACATCTTTTAACAGTTCATTGCGTTCTCTTGAATACAGTTTTGTATCAAAATGCTTTCCCAAAAGACTGAGAAGCAAAAGTCTTTCCCTCCTAGTAACCTCGGAAGAAAGGGCATAGTTCAAAGCTTCCCTCGAAACGACCGGCCCCTGTTTCTTTTGGGAATTGGCATTCACTTCATCTATGAATTCATCAGCAATCGAATTATCCAAAAGATAGCAGCCGTACAGTTCTTTTTGTGAATTAATAAGCGCATCCACATATCCTTTCTGATAATCGTCAAAGAAAGAACAGATAAGCGGATACTGCGAATCATACAATTTCCCCACAAAGGAAACAGTCGAACCAAATCGTTCGAAATCTTCTTTTGAAGGCACTATTTTATCAAGTCTTTCACAGTTTACCGCCAGGGGAAGATGGAACACATTATCATAGCCTTTGCTTATGAAGCCTGCTGCCTGCGCCCTGTCAAAAAGGAAAACATAGTTTGTGGAATATCCGAGAGTTTCCTCAATGTTATACACATTCAAAGGGTTGTCATAGCTCCAGGCTATATACTTCACATTCTGCCTGTGGCAGCACTCTGCCACAAGAGGGAAATAGTTTATGCTAAAGACCGCGTCATATGTGCAGTCCTTTAATTCCTTTGAAAACCTGTAGATGAAAAATTCATCCCTGTTTTTATCATCGAAGCAGTAGGTCACTGTCTTAACTTCTATTCCAAGCTTGCAAAAAGCCTCTCTTGTATCCTTATATGTATATGCACCCCAGTCAAAAAACAGAATCTTCATAAGCACCAAAGCTCCTTTAACGCAAAACCGATGCTCTCGGGTATATTATCTTCCCCGTATCCGGCAACATTGGGTATCAGCTCATGTTCTTTGGAAAAAGAGTCCAGCGCTTCAGCCGGAACAATAACATAATGTGAAAGGTTAAAGCCTTCATCCTTATCAAATTTTGTCAAAGCTTCCTTTCGGGAAACAAAATGAATCATCTTTACCGGAATTCTGTTAAGTGAACTGCCTCCAAGTTCTCCACGAAACATTAAAGCGGTATCATCGAAGGTCACAATCAAATCTGCACAAAAGGCCTTTATTTGGGCATATCTCTCATGCATCGGTTCTGATTTACCCACAAATAAGCATGTTACCTCTCCCAAACTTTTTAAATAGTCCGACGCCTTATTTTTTAAACAATTTTCTTCACCGGAATCAATGATTAATATTTTCACTAATTCTCCCCCTTTGCCGGTCTGTTTTCTTAATACTACCATATTTTGATGTTATTGTCATAACAGATATACAATTTGTAGTGTTTTTGTTATAATACTTTTAGTAAAAGGAGTTTAGCATGAGCACAAAAATTACCAAAGAAGATGATGTTGCTTTTCTTGAGCGGGTTGAAAGAGATTTTCCCCAAAGCCGCGCTATTCTTTCCGCGCTTTTTGATGACTGCAACAGATGTCTCGAAAAAAAAGACCACCTGGGTCTTGCTAAGTTAGTAAGGTATACAAAAGAAGAAGGATTTCATAACACTTCGCAAACCCGCTATCTGTTTCTTATGGTTAAATGTCTTTCCGAAGAGATGATCATGGAGTCCGACCATTTCTTTGCGGACTCATACAGTGATTATCTGTCACTTATCGAAGCTTACCGGAGAATAACACTTCTTATGAGGCGGCTTGAACTTACAAGCAAGGACGAAGGCTTTTATGAAGAAGCCCTTGCAGAACTTTTTTCAATGCCTTTAACACCAAATATAGTAAGAACCGTTTTGACCAAAGAATTATTTGACACTCCGGAAGCTATCGCCAGAGTCTTTTTAGAAAATATGCGGGATTCGAAGAGTTTATTGGAATGTCTGAAATATTCCCTCATTTTTCTTGATGAATACAAGAACAATTACTGGAAAATCACCTGTGCGGACATTCTTCTTTCACTTTCCGATTACAGGTCCGCCCTCAGTTATCTCGAAGCCCTGGATAACCCGGGGGCTGAAGAAAAAGAGCTTATTTCCTCACTTAAGGAGCTGATCAATGAACGATAAAAAATTTGCCATTATCCAATGTTCCAATAATGAAATGCTTCTTGAGGAAAGCAAGTTATACCTTTCCCGGCTGATTGTTCCCGAGGGTTACGAAGTTGAGATGGTAACCATTACCGAAGCAGCCTCCATGGCATCAGGATACAATGAAGCAATCGCCTGTTGTGATGCGAAATACAAGATTTATATGCACCAGGATGTGTTTATCGTAAACAGGAATTTTCTTTTGGACATTCTGGCTATATTCAATTCAGACGAAAAAATCGGGATGATAGGACTTATAGGGTATCCTACCGTTTCACCCTGCGGTGTCATGTGGACCGAAAAGCGATACGGAGCTGTTCCAATGTACGGACTAAGTAATGGCAGATATAATAAAATGGATTTTTCCGGTTACTGCTTTAACGTCAAAGAAGAGCTCAATGACTGTGCTATCATTGATGGCCTTTGTATGATTACTCAGTATGACATTCCATGGGATGAAGACTTTGATGCCTGGGATTTCTATGACGCTTCACACTCTATAGATATGCTTAAGTCAGGGCATCGCGTAGTAGTGCCCACACAGCGGATTCCCTGGTTCATACATGATGACGGCTTTCTCCTTTCTTTATTCCACTACAACGAATCCAGAAGGCTGTTTATGAAAAAGCACGAAAAATATGCCGGAAAAAGCTTCGAAAAAATACTCAGACAGGAGGGATAGTCTTGAATGTCTTGTATTTGGACTGGAAAAGTCTGGCAAACAATCACATACTAAACGCCTTTAAAAGAAAAGATTATTCCGTTGAGATTTTCGATTTTTCAAAATATAAGGACGCTAAAATAAGCGAAGATGGCACTTCACTTATTGTGGAAAAGCTTCTTTCCCGGAAGTTTGATTTCTGTTTCTCATTTAATTACTTTCCGATTGCAGCCATAGCCTGCAAGGTATGTAATGTGAAATATGTTTCCTGGACCTTTGACAGCCCCTATGTTTTTTTATACTCGGATACTGTTCTTTTTCCCACAAACTATGCTTTTGTCTTTGACAAAGCCGAATATGGTAACTTATTGACTCTCGGAGTCAACACTGTGTATTACCTTCCCTTGGCAGCTGATACAGCCTTTTACGATTCCATTGTGCCTACTCCTTCGGACTTAAAAAAATATGGTTCGGATATATCCCACGTAGGCTCCATGTACAGCGAGCCAAAACACAGACTCTTCGACAAATTCGACAGGATTTCGCCCTATACAAAGGGGTATCTTGATGCCCTGCTTTCTGCACAGAAACAGATATACGGAGCAGATATTATGGAGCAGGGCCTTTCCGACCCCATTATCGAGGAACTTTCCCATGACGCCCCCATTCTTTGTCCTTCCGATGAACTGCAAAGCAGGGCCTGGGTATATTCGAAATATTTTCTTTCAAGAGAGCTCACAAGAAGAGAACGTTTCGAATACATAAAAGCGTTAAGTGAAAGATTCAAAGTAGACCTTTACACTTACATGCCTTCTAAGGAGCTTCCCAAAGTCACCAATAAGGGCTTTGCCGACTATTATAAAGACATGCCCCTTATTTTCAAAACTTCAAAAATCAATCTGAACATTTCTTTAAGAAGTATAGTAACCGGTATTCCGCTAAGATGCTTTGACATTATGGGCTGCGGCGGCTTTCTTCTTACCAATTACCAGGCAGATTTTGACGATTACTTTATTGCCGGCGAAGACTATGTCTTCTACGAGAACTGCGAAGACCTTTTAAATAAGGCAGAATACTATCTTTCCCACGATAAAGAAAGAAAGGAAATTGCCCAAAACGGTCACAGAAAACTTTTGGAAAATCACACATACATAAACAGATTAACAACCATCGAATCCATAATTAAGGAAGGTTAAGCCATGAACTATGTGAAAACCAGAGCAATATACTATGATTCCACAGAAATCAAGCTCGACAGCATTCTTTGGGGGCTTATTGAGCTTGGAGTGGATGTGGAACGTTCCGGCATCGTCTCAGACCTTGTACACATTAATGAAGAGGAAGCCGGGTTAATCAGCAAAGAAGTGAAAAACTACGATTTCGCCATAACCCAGAATTTTAATGTTAACGTTGCAGAAGGTTGCCACAATGCAGGAGTAATTTACATCTCCTGGATTTATGATTCTCCCCAGGTAGCACTGTTTACAGATTATGCAAAATATACCACTAATTACATTTTCTGTTTCGACAAAACACAATGTAAGCGTTTAAAAGACCTTGGTCTCCCCAATGTTTTTTATCGTCCTCTGGCCTCCAACATAGCTTTTTCTTCCACAATCGACATTACCAACGAAGATATAAGCAAATACTCGTGCGACATTTCCTTTATAGGCAAGATGTACCGGATAAACAGTTTCTCCACATTTTCCGAAGCTGCCCCCCAGGACGTAATGGACAAGATTGGCAATGTCGCCGACCGTTTTACCGGGGATTGGAAAAAGGGCACGAACATCTACGATTCATTTGACAAAGAGCTTTCGGATATACTTGTCCCTCTTGTTCCCAAGAGCGACCTGGAATATTTCACCATTGATCCCAAGTACATTGTGGAGACCTTTCTTTTGGGCCCTTCCATTGCCCAAAGAGAGCGTTCTCTTATGCTAAGGCTCTCAACAGGAATCGGAAACACCTCTATTTACACCAAAGAAGACGACATGGATTACGCCTTACAAAATACCGGTGCAAATGTATTCCCTCCCGTCTGGCACGAGCTTCCTTATAAGGTTTATTACTCATCAAAAATAAACCTGAATCTGACACTTCGGACAATAGAAACAGGTGTACCTCAAAGAATATTCGATATTATGAGTGTGGGTGGAATGGTAATGAGCAATTACCAGGAAGAAATACCCGAACTTTTTGACTTGGACAAAGAAATCGTGGTTTTCCATTCTCCCGAGGAATATCTGGATAAGGCTCGTTTTTATCTTTCCCACGATGGCCTACGGGAAAAGATAGGAATAAACGGATACCTGAAAGTAAAAGACAAATATAATTACGTAAAATCGCTTCAGAATATGTTTTCAAAAATATAAAGGCCCCTTGAGGCCTTTATATTTTTACATATTCTCATTGAAAATCTTTTCAAATGCCTGTCTGTAGGTATGCCCATATAACACCTTAGAAAAGCCATTTTGGGCTATTTCCCGTCTTTCGTCTTCATGCGAAAGATAATAATCTATTTTTTCAAGCATGTCTTCTTCATCTTCGAACATGACAAGATCAACGCCGTCCTCAAAATACTCATCAATTTCAGGCTGATAATTCGAAAGAAGAAAACCGCCGCAGGCCATTACATCCAGCACTCTTAATGATATTCCCGAGTGAATCATTCTGGGGGTGAAATTCAGGTTTATGCGGCTTTTCGAAAACACAAGTGGCATTTCTTTCTCGTAATCCACAAAGCCGTTCCAATGTGCGTTAACATCATCAAACTTCTCACTTGCCGTAAAAATCGAAAGGTCAAAATGATCCCCTATAGCTTTAAGATATCTGTATCTTTCAATCTGTGCCAGCTTCTTATCAAGCATATATGTTGCTATAACTTTGTTATCCACATAGAAATCATCCGGAACTTTAGTGCCCGACATCTTCATAAGCACGGAAGCCGTATCCGCATCAATCAGACGCCCCATAAAGTTATAACCCATAACATTATGTTGCGCTTCCAGCATTCCTTCCAGATACCCGTTCAAAAAAGCATTATCCTTGTTGAAATCTATTCTGTCATACTCAATTCCTCTGTACAGGTTTCCCACAAAGGATACATCAAACATGCCTTCTATGGGTGCGTTCTTCACCACATTTCTAAAATACACTGGATCTGTTGCAAGTGGCATATGATATATTTTTGCTACGTCGTTCGAAGCCTTAAGTTTCTCGCTTTGTTCTTTGTCAAAAACGTACATTCTGTTGCAGGAAAGCTTTGCCGAAGGGCTTAAAGAGGTCAAAGAAGGGCTGTCTTCCGACCATGATACATAAGGAACTTTTAAAGTATCAGCCACAAGCGCTACGAAAGGAATAAAGTTTCCGGAGAAAATGCAATCGACTTTTTCTTTATTTGCCACTACAAGCATCTCTTCCACCAGCTTCGCATCCATATCATAATTTGAAGGATGTCCTGCAAAAGAAATAACCTTATGCCCCAGAAGAGAAAGATTAGCCATTATCAGATTTCTGTTATATTGTCCGTAATTAAAATATAAAATCTTCATACACTAATATTATGACACTAATTAATTAAAAAAAGAGCCGACCTCACTGGTCGGCCCTTAATTTTACGAATTACTGAAGAAGTGATAATACGTTCTGGTTAGCCTGATTAGCCTGAGTAAGCATTGCAGTACCTGCCTGAGCAAGGATATTGTTATTGGAGTATCTAACCATTTCTGTAGCCATATCAGTATCACGAATTGAAGATTCAGCTGATGTGGTATTTTCAACGACGTTATCAAGGTTCTTAATTGTGTGCTCAAGTCTGTTCTGAACAGCACCGAGTGTAGATCTCTGTGAGCTTACGCTTGCAAGAGCAACCTTGATTTTGTCGATAGCATCTTTAGCACCGTCTGCTGTATCGCCGGTCACAGATATATTATCAATACCGATTAAGCTTGCCTTAATGCCGGCAATTGAAATTTCAATTACCTGGTGTGAATCGTTTTCTGCACCAACCTGAAGATTCTTTCCTGAGAATGTACCATCAAGTAAGCACTGTTCGTTGAATGTTGTTGTGGTAGCAACACGATCGATTTCAGTCTTTAACTGCTGAATTTCCTGATCGATGTATCCACGGTCTGCAGCTGTCTGTGTGCCGTTGGCTGCCTGAACTGCCAATTCATTCATTCTCTGGAGCATGTCGTGTACTTCTGCCAAAGCACCTTCAGCTGTCTGTACACAGGAGATACCATCCTGAGCGTTTGTAGAAGCCTGTGTTAAGCCTCTGATCTGTCTACGCATCTTCTCACTGATTGCAAGGCCTGCCGCATCATCTGCTGCACGGTTGATCTTGTAACCTGAAGATAACTTTTCGGCTGATTTAGCCTGAGAACCTGTTGTGATACCCAACATTCTGTTGGAGTTCATAGCGGTAAGGTTATGCTGTACTACCATTTTGTTTTTCCTCCCTGAAGTGTAAATTGTCCTTGGGTTGTTTGTTTATTATCAATAATTTTTCACACGTGTAATGTAACTTTTCTTCGTTACACTATGTATATCGGAAGGAAATCACAAAACTTAACACTTTTTATAAAATAATTTTATATGGTAAATTCTTTTATTTTTTCTGCCATATAATCAAGCTTTTCACGTGTCATTCCGGGATAAACCCCTATCCAGAAAGAGTTGTTCATAACATAATCCGTATTATCAAGATTACCCACTACCTGGAAGCCTTCTTCATTCTTTCTCATGGAATCGAAGCAGGGATGCTTGATAATGTTTCCCGAAAAGAGCATTCTTGTCTGTATTCCGCTTTCTTCAAGTTTTCTTACCAATTCATTTCTGGATATTTTGCTCTTTTTTGAAAGTGTAATCATGAAACCAAACCATGAAGGGTCTGAATTCTCTGTTTTCACGGGAAGCAAAACAAGTCCTTTTTCTTGAAGCCCCGAAAGCTTTTCCATAAGATATTTGTGGTTTTCCTTTCTTGCTACGGTAAACGCCGGAAGCTTTGAAAGCTGCGCCACTCCAATGGCGGCCTGCATATCTGTAGCTTTAAGATTATATCCAAAATGTGAATACACATATTTGTGGTCATATCCCTTTTGTAGTTCCCCAAACTGACCGTCAAATCTGTGTTTACACATATTGTCCATTCCCGAAGGGCAAACGCAATCCCGTCCCCAGTCTCTCATGGACCTTATCAGTTTGTTTAGCAGCGGATTGTTGGTATATACCGCTCCTCCCTCTCCCATGGTCATGTGGTGAGGCGGGTAAAAAGAAGAGGTTCCGATATCCCCGATAGTTCCCGTAAACTGTTCTTTGCCATCAAGGACATACTTCGAACCAAGCGCATCGCAATTATCCTCTATAAGCCAAAGGGAATGCTTATCGCAGAATTCCTTAACGGTTTTTATATCAAAGGGATTGCCAAGGGTATGTGCCAGTATAACTGCCTTTGTCTTTCCTTCTTTGTAAGCCTCTTCCAAAAATGTCGTATCAATATTATAGGTTTCCGAAGATATATCCAGGAAAACAGGAACCGCACCATACTGGATAATCGGAGTAATCGTCGTAGGAAAACAGGCTGCAACAGTTATTACTTCATCTCCCCTGTTTATTTTCCGGTTTCCCAGTTCATCTGCCGTTAACGCCATAAATGCGCAAAGATTTGCGGAGGATCCGGAGTTAACAAGTGACACATAGCGGACTCTCAGGTATTCCGCAAATTTCTTTTCAAAAATATCTGTATATTTTCCACCGGTAAGCCAGAATTCAAGGGATGAATCCACAAGATTTACCATTTCCTCATAATCAAAAACTCTTGAAGCATAGGAAATTCTGTCTCCGGGAGCGAATTCCTTTCCTGCATTTTTATACCTTTGGGCATATTCCTTTACTTCCTCCAGAATATGCTGTCTGGCTTCTTCTTCCTTCATTTTTTCAAACATGACATATACTCCGTTATCTGTTTTTCCATCATTATCGTTACATCTTCACCCATGTAAAAAGAATAGTACCATTCGACAGTTTTCTTCATAGCGGTTTCGATGTTCCATACCGGCTGCCAGCCAAATGTTTTCTTCATTTTTGCAGAATCAAGTTTTAAGCATCCCGCTTCATGAGGGCCTTTATCGGAAATATTAGCCCATGAAAAGCTATCTCTTTTGTCCAGTTCGTTCCAAAAACTTTTGAAAAGGTCCGAAATTCCACCCGTTGTTGAGAAGCTGTCCTCATCAGGACCAATGTTGTAATTTGATGCTTTCGATATATCCCTGTACTGCTCCATTCCTATGATCAAGTAAGCAAACAGCGCTTCCAGAACATGCTGGTAAGGTCTAACGGAGTAGGGATTCCTTACTTTAAGAGGTTCACCGGCTTCTGCCGCCCGATACGCATCAGGAACAATTCTGTCTACGGAAAAATCTCCACCGCCGATTACATTTCCGGCCCTGGCCGTAGAAACTGCCACATTTCTTTCTTTAAGGAAACTCTTAAAATAACTTTCAGTCACAATCTCGGAGCAGGCCTTGCTGGAGGAATACGGATCGTGTCCTCCGAGGCTGTCTTCTTCCGAAAACGGTTTTTCCAACTCATCGTTTTTATATACCTTATCGGTTGTTACATTTACTATCGATTTAACCGAATCGCAGGATCTCAGACATTCAAGAACGTTAACCGTTCCCATCACATTTGTATCAAAGGTCTCAACCGGATTTTTGTAAGACTCCCTTACAATAGGCTGTGCTGCCAGATGAAAGACCAGATCGGGCTCTTCATTTTCAATCGCCTTTCTAAGGCTCTCCCGGTCCCTTATATCCGAAATATATGTCTTCACCTTCATCTTCTTAGCAATACATTCATACAAAGAAGGATCGGTGGAAGAAGTCAGTGAATAACCGCTCACCTTCGCTCCCATCACAGTAAGAATATAGGCAAGCCAGCTTCCCTTAAAACCTGTTACACCGGTAACAAATACCTTTTTCCCTTTGTAAAAATCCTTTATTCCATCCACGTATAATTTATCCATAAATCCATCCGCAATTATTTAAGAATAAGTTTTTCCATTTCCCCCTCTTCCAAGAAAGGAAACATTTCATGAAGTGCGGGAGTGCTGAATGTTCCGTCTTCCTTCATCTTTGACATTACTTTCGGGGAAACCGGATCATCATACTTTTGCTTAACCAAAAGAAGCGCACTTCCTTTTGTGCCGACAAAGCTATCCACCGCTTTTTCAAGTTCCCCGACGTTTTCAGCAGTAAACGCCTTCATATTGAAAGCTTCCGCCACCTTTACAAAATCCGGGAAGCTCACTCCGCTTTCTTTGTCGCAACCTACGTTTGTTCCGTTAAAAAAGTTTTTAAAGGTCTGCCTAAGTGCGCCGTAACCATCATTTGACATTATTATAAGCTTCACAGGAACACCGTAGTGCTGTATTGTCTGAAGTTCCTGCAGATTCATCATAACAGAACCGTCTCCCGTAATGCAGTAAACAGGCCGCTTGTTCTTAAAAGCCACAGATGCACCTATTGCCTCCGGAAGATCGTCTCCCATGGAACCGCAGTTGTAGTTTACTATAGTACGCTGCTTCGGAGTTCTTACACCCTTTTGCAAAAATCCCAGCATTCCATTGCTGTTGCCAAGTGTAAACACTGCATCGGATTCTGCCTTTTTAAGAACAGCTTCTGCCAAAAGAGAATAGGGGATTCGTTCATCGTCTTCAGCCTTCACACAGTCGATGTCTCCCAATATTTCGTCAATTCCGTCGCAATAATCTCGCCATTCTTTTTTTGTCTCCCACGGTTTCAGCACAGTTGCAGACATTTCGAAAAACATCTTCAGTTCCGAACAGATTTTTAAATCTATATTCAGTCCCGGCTTTTCCATTTCACCTTTTTCTATGTCCACCATTACCCGTTTCGCATTCGGTGCAAAGAGTTGCAGGCTGAATCCTGTCTGCTTGGCCGCCATGCTGTTTCCAAGAATGATTATAAGATCCGCATTCTGAAGAATAAAATTGCCCTTCCTCGGTCCTACATTTCCGGACATGCCATAATAGTTTTCCATTCCTTCATAACAGGCATCCGCAACCAACGCGCCACCCACAATAGGCATATTTAAACGGGCTGCCCATTTTCTGAATTCTTCCGTAGAACCGGAAGCACGTATTCCCGATCCGGTAAGAATGCAGGGACGTTTTGCATCCGCAATCATATTATTCAATTTATCTATCACTTCAGTGTCCGGAGCTATATCCTCACAGACCTCTTTTTCGTCTTCTTCCAGCTCATCCGCATCTATAACAGCCCCTTGCACATCAAGGGGAATGCTAAGCCATACAGGTCCTCTTCTTCCGGACATAGCCAGATCCACACACTTATTAACTTCCTTCCTTATGCTTAAGGGATTCGTAACAAGCTTTGCGTACTTTGTAAAGCCAGCCACTGCCGATACTGCATCAAATTCCTGCACTCCCCTGCACCTGAGTTTAAGGCCTGTAGGTGCAACCGTTGTCTCATATCTGGGATATCCCGCTATCACAATAACCGGAACATTATCCACCCACGCACCCTGAATTCCGTTAAAGGTATTCAAAGAACCGGGGCCTGCTGTCACAGAAACCAATGCGGGCCTTCCCAAAGCTTTTGCATAACTTTCCGCAGCCATTGCGCAGGCCTGCTCATGATGGCAAAACACTTTGTTAATTGATTTGTTAATGGCCAAAGCATTATCTATCTGCATGGCCCCGCCGCCTACCACAGCAAAACAGTCTGTTATTCCTCTTTCCACAAGAGTTTCTGTTATAATGTCCGCTACACGTTTCTGCATGTAATATCTCCCTCATCAGACTCCGTCAAAATCAATGCCATTCTTCGCATTCTCCCGTTCCCAGGATATCTGCCTTTCTATTCCTTCCAAAAGCGAATAAGCCGGAACCATCCCCGATTCATTCACTATTCTTTCGGAACATCCGGTATATTCCAGCCCTTTTTCAGATGACAGCAGCTCCGCTTTAACTTCTGCCCCCATAAGTCTGATAACATTTTCAGCTATCTCAGACAAAAGAACCGGTTTGCCTGTACATATATTATAATTACTAAAAGCGGGATTGTTATTGATTCCCCACTCAATGTATCTTGCGAAATCATCAACATGAATATAATCAAACAGGCAGTCTTTTCGAATAGTAATATTTCTGTTCAACAAAACTGCCCTTATGGAATGCGTAATAAACTTTGTCTTGTAATCTCCGGGGCCAAAGCATCCGAAAATACGAAAATTGTAAATATTGTCCGTTTGTCCGCACATGGAATTCTGAATCCACTTCGACAATCCATAGCTGTCTTTTGGAATCCTGTCTGCGATTGTTTCCTCTTTGGCCAAAGAAATGTCCTTATCCTTGCAAAATTCTGCGCCTGAGCCCGTATAAATCATTTTGCCGAACAAATCACGGTTATTATAAAAGTTTGTAAACATTCTCAGACTGTCTTCAAAAAGAGTATCAAAGGAATCTGCCGGATTTTTCAGAGGAGACGGAGAAGCGAAATGAAGAACCACATCAAACCGTTCCTTCTTTAAGAACTTCTTTACTTCGTCTTCATCAAAAAGATTGATGTCCTTTCTGCCCGGAGTGTATATATCATATCCGTTTTTCCCCTGAAGGAACCTACTGACATTTGAACCCACAAAGCCGGATGAACCGGTGATAAGTATTTTTTTCATAAAATCAATCCCATATCTTCCAGGGTGTCTTTCCTGATTTCCACAGTTCGTCCAGAATCAGCTTTTCTCTCAGGTTATCCATACACTGCCAGAATCCATAGTGTCTGTAACTCATCAGTTCACCATCATCCGCAAGTTTAGAAAGCGGCCCCTGTTCAAAGCTTTCATCGTCTCCCTCTATTAAATCCAGTACAGAAGGAGCAAGTACCATATATCCTGCATTGATAGGAGTCTGATCCACCACCTGCTTTTCTCTGAAATTTCTTACTGCACCCACTGTGGAAATATCAAGAACACCCTTCTGCTGCTTTTGAATTACCGCAGTCAGTGTTGCTTTCTTTCCATGGGACTCATGGAATTTCAAAAGTTCGGAAAGATTAACATCGCAGACCGCATCACCATAGGTCAGCATAAACGGCTCATTTCCTATATACTTGGCCACTCTTTTAATTCGTCCGCCGGTCATTGTTTCAAGTCCCGTATCCACCACAGTAACTTTCCATGGCTCGTCGCATGAACGGTGGATTGCAATATCGTTATTATTGGCAAAATCAAAAGTAACATCGGAATGGGTAAGATAATAATCCGCAAACCACTTCTTTATCACGTCCTGTTTATAGCCACAGCAAATAATAAATTCGTTAAATCCGTAAAAGGAATAATGCTTCATAATATGCCAGATAATAGGCATCTCGCCAATTTCCACCATTGGCTTGGGAATAATTCTTGTTTCTTCTGTAAGTCTGGTTCCGTAACCGCCTGCCAAAATAACAACCTTCATATTTTCTCCTTTACGCTCACGCCTGTTCTATCCGCTTTTCTATCATTCTAAGGAACTCCGATATGCACTCTGTCAAATCCACTCTTTGATTGCCTGCAATATCAACCAATTCAATAAAAGTTTTCCACTCTTCACTTTCCACATCCACATCAGCAAATAACATATATTTTCCAAGGTTATTTATACATTTGGCAATCGATTTTATCTCATTAACAATCTGAAGATACGTTTCGTATTTGGTATCATTTCCAATCTCACCGCATATATCAGCAAGTCTCTTTACAATCTTTCCTACGTTTTCTATCTTTTCTCTGATTTCCGGTGAAACAAGTGAAAGCTTTCCCTCGCAGTCCTTTATGGCGCCATACATCATTCTGATAATTTCTTCGCTTTCCTTTTCTTTCTCTTCAAGTTTTGCAATTTCAAACTGATTATAAACGTACATGGTCGTCAGCGAGTTTTCTGCTATATATTTGTAGTACTTTGCTGTCGGAAAATTGTATTTGTCCGTCAGTTCATCACACATCTCAGCAAAATGACTATGGAAAAACCTTCTTGTCACTTCCGACATAAACAAAGAGTCTTCCGCAGAATAAAGATATAAGAATTTTTCGCACAAAACTTCAGCATGGCTTTGAGGATTTTTATTTTGCAGAACATCCGAAAAAGCCTTCACAAAAAAGCCATCAGTTAATCTGTCAATTCGTTCATAAGCTATTTCCGTTCTTTCGTTTTTATCGCGTATCATATTATCAAGTGTAGGAGCACTTTCATTTACCGTTCCGTTGGAAATATGCCATCTGAATTTCATAAGAATTTGCGGAATAATACAAAGGCAATTTTCTGCGGACAAAGTCAGCCACCAATCGTAATCAGCAAGCTGCTTATATCCTCTGGAATGTTCTCTCATCAGTTCCCTGTATTTTTCAATTTCAAACACTGCCGTAGGCATAGCAAGACAATTTCCATTTTCAAACAGTAACCTGAAAATTGTAAAGCAGTCGCAATCGCCCAGCATTTGAAACACTTCTTCGTTCATCGTTTCCATGTTTTCATCACATTTTTCACCGTAAGTAATGCATGCCTTTATGGATTTGTCATTAAGCATTTTTTCCATTTGAACAGCTAGTTTTTCAGGGAACCACCAGTCATCAGATGTCATCAAAGCAAGATATTCTCCGGAAGCTTCCTCCAAAAGCATTTGTCCACAGCGCATCTGATTGTTCTTTTCAAGGCGGATTATTCTTATTCTGTCCTCATATTTTTTTATCACTTCATAAGAATTATCCAAAGAACCATTATCAGCGACAATAAGCTCCAGATTTTCATATGTCTGGTTCAGAACACTTTCAATAGCTTCTGCGACGTACTTCTCATGATTGTAACAGGGCATTAACACGCTAACCAAAGGCTTCTTACTCATTTTATACCATCCTCTCAATAGTAACAGAATATATTACAAGAATAGAGATTTATAGCACGGCTATCCTATAAGTTCTTACAATATATATCGGAAAATAGGCAGAAAACATAAGATTTCTTAAAAAAAGAATAGAACAAAAGACATTCTTGAAGCAAAGTAAACGGGAGAGGATTTCTCCTCTCCCGCTACCTATGGTTTTTTTTCGCTTAACTTGCGAATTAGCTAAGTAATGATAATACGTTCTGATTAGCCTGGTTAGACTGTGCCAACATAGCAGTACCTGCCTGAGCAAGGATGTTATTGTTGGAGTAGGTAACCATCTGTGTAGCCATATCAGTATCACGGATTGATGATTCAGCTGATGTGGTGTTTTCAACAACGTTATCAAGATTCTTGATTGTGTGCTCAAGTCTGTTCTGAACAGCACCGAGTGTAGATCTCTGTGAGCTTACGCTTGCAAGAGCATCTTTAATCTTGGTAATAGCTTCTTTAGCCTTAGTTTCGTCTGTACCTGTTACGGTAACGTCAGCGATACCAATCTTGGAAGCCTTGATACCATCAATGTTAATAGTGATTAACTGCTGTGAATCATTTTCAGCACCAACCTGAAGGTTCTTGCCTGAGAATGTTCCATCCAGTAATGACTGTTCATTGAAGGTTGTTGTTGTAGCAACACGGACGATTTCAGTCTTCAACTGCTGAATTTCCTGATCGATGTAACCACGGTCTGCAGCTGTCTGTGTACCGTTAGCTGCCTGAACTGCCAACTCGTTCATTCTCTGTAACATATCATGTACTTCTGCTAAAGCACCTTCAGCTGTCTGTACACAAGAGATACCGTCCTGAGCGTTTGTGGAAGCCTGTGTTAAACCTCTGATCTGTCTACGCATCTTTTCACTGATTGCAAGACCTGCTGCATCATCAGCTGCACGGTTAATCTTGTAACCGGATGCGAGCTTCTCAGTAGCCTTAGCCTGAGAATTTGTTGTAACACCGAGCATTCTGTTAGAGTTCATCGCTGTTAAGTTGTGTTGTACTACCATATTATTTCCTCCTTGAAATAAGATGTCGCGTCCTTGCGACAAATGTGTTGTTTGGAAGAGAGTTATTTCTCTTCTCTTGTATAATATATCGGAGTGGTTACCGATAAATTAATACCTAAATTGTAAATAATTTGTGACTAAAGTACTAACTAATTGTGACCGGTCAAATATCACCGTAGGGAGACTTTGTACTCTTCATAGTCTTGGTATACGACTGAATAGCCTTAATTCCCGAACGTTGCGCTTTGATTTTGTCACGTTCTGCCTTGATTGCTCTTTCTACAGCAGCCTTGTTTCTGGCTTCTTCGGCCTGAATTTTGGTACTGAGATCGGTTATCCTTCCGATAAGCGCCTGCATAGTTTTAATCTCTGAAGCGTAGGCAGCTTTGTTAGCATTTAGCTCATCTCGCACCTTTTCATAAACCGTCTCAAAGCCTTCATCAAGCTTATTGAGTTTATAAATAAGAACTCCCTTTTCTTCAGCATTCTTATCAAATTCATCATACCTGAAATTCGGAGATTTTGCAATTTCCAATTGCTCCTCATCTTTAATATGAATCTTTTCAAGAATCTCTATTTTCTTTTCAAGGCTTTCCTTAAGAGCCGTAAGATAGGTATTTTCCAATTTATGATACCTTTGCTTTCTTCATTACTTCTTTCCAGTTATCTCTGACTGCGCGAAGATGCATAACTACTTCTTCCATATCCTTGGGATCCTTGGATACCTGCGCATCAAGTATTCGTTTGGATATATAGGTATATATTCTTTCGAAGTCTTCTGCTACGGAATATTTCATATCAAGGGTTTCCCTAAGATAATCAATAATCTTCTCAACACGTACAATGTTGTAATGGGCTTCCTGAATATTCTTCTGCTCCATTTTTACAATTGCAATATTACCAAACTTAATGGCGCCTTCGTAAAGAAGAAGCGTAAGCTCTCCGGGAGAAGCTGTCATTATTTTGCTTGCATTATACTGTGAATAAGCATTGGGCATCGTCATAATAAGTTACCTTCCTGTTATGAAGTAAATAAGCTGCTTAAGTAATTAGTGCTGGAACTCATCTTGGAAAGGGCTACTTCCATCCTCGAGAACTTATCGTAAAGCTTGTCCTCTTCTCTCTGAAGCTTAGCCTCTGCTTCCGCGATTTTCTTTTCATAATCGGATATATCTGTCTTCATTGACTTGTCGTCAAAGAAAGAACCGTAGGTACGATAATCGCTTCCTGCCGAAATGTCGGACATCTTAGTGTAAAGATTCTTTCCGAGTTGTGTGAAGAAATCTACAACTGTCTGTGAATCTGTAGCTATAAGTCCCTTTAATTTATCAGCATTTCCGCCGGTACTTCCGTCGTCGCTGTCTCCGTCAATGTGAAAAGCGTATCTTTCTCCTTCTTTTGCGGTGAAATAACTCAACGTATTGATTCCGAAATAGGAAAGGTTAAGTTCCTTGTCTCCAACAGTGATTGAGCCATTCATGGCATCTCTCAATCCGTTAAAGAGACTTCCCAGATCGTCATCTCTTCTAAGGAGAGCATCCTTAACTTTCTTCTCGAGCTTATCAGCTTCCGTATCGGAAACCGCATCCCTCTCTTCGTCAGTAAGAGGCTCAAGCTTTGTGGAATCCGCATTATAAAGGGAATCTATTTCATTAATAATAGAATTGAATTCCTTAATAAAGCCTTTAATCATATCATAGATGCCATCCGTATCATCCTGGGTGGTAACTGTGATATTTTCTGCCAAAGCCTTACAAGTATATGTAATACCGTTAACTTCGACATTATTTGTGTTGGATTCAAATGCTACATCATTTAGCTCGATAATTGCATTTTTACCTACGAGCTTGACTGCATCGGTATTGTAATTCGAAGGATCTATTGAACCTGCTGATGCAGCGAAATCAACCTGCTCCTTCAAAGAAGCTGCTGCTGCTTCCATAGCAGTTGTGGATACTCCTGCTTCCTTAAATGCTTCCAGCTCTTCTTCGGCTGCCTTTATAGCATCCTCATCAGGTTCTTCGGCTGCCTTCAATTCATCAATGGCGGCCTGCTTCTGTTCTATTTCTTTGTTAAAGTTTTTTTCTGCAAGAGTATTAAGTCTCTTATAAAGATCTGAATCCACATCAGCCTGGATTGCATCTACCCAGTCGGCTGCTGTTGCTCCTGTGAAGTAGGAACTGTAGGAAGCCATCTTTTCGTATTCCTTAGTTACCGCCTCCGAAGGAGTTGCATTGATGCCTAAAAGGCTCATGGCTGTATTTCCGCCTGCATTGCCTGCTGTGATGGTAAAGTCAAAATCAGAGCCGCTGTCGGTTGCACCGATAAACAGTCTCTGCTGCTTTTCATCAAAGTTTGCTGTAACGCCTGCTGCATTAAGCTGTGATACCACAGAATCGATAGTAGTGGATGCATCCACATTTATCTGTGTGGTCTTTCCGCCGGTTGTTACGTTAAAAGAACCTGCTGCGAAGGTCTGTGTTCCGAAGGAAAGTGAACTTACAAGTGTCTCGCTTGTAGCCTTTGTTCCATCCGAAACGGAAATCTTTGAACCGGTAAGGTAACCGGAACTTGCAAGCTGCTTAATTGAAAGGTTCTGAACCGAATTCATGGCCTTGTCGCCGGTAATAACGCTTACTGCGTTTGTGTCGCTTACTGATGTGGCCTTCTTTGTGAAAGAAGTAGCCCAGCGAAGATTGGCAACGGATTTGGAAAAGAAATTCTTGATCTTAGTATTAAGGTCATTCCACTTTTCCTGTTTCCATTCAAGTTTTGTTTTTCCTTTATTTAAGGTTTCAACCTTTTTACTCTTGGCCTTTACAAGATCCTTAATAAGGGTCTCTGTATCCATGCCGGAGTACATTCCTGTGATTCTGTTAGGCATATATTATCCTCCTTGTAGTTAGCGCTTCTCGTCTACCAGTAAGCCTGCAATTTCCCAAACTTTTGCAATCATGTCAAGAGTCTTCTCTGCAGGTACTTCTCTGATGACTTCTTTCGAGTCCTTGTCAACAATCTTAATGGTTACGCGGTTAGTAGCTTCGTGGAAGCCAAAAACTGCCTCAGCGTTTCCCATTTTCTTATTGAGGTCTTCGACTGCTTTATGAAGCTGTTCTTTGGAGGGTTCATGTTCCGAGTAGGATTCTGAAGATTTACCTTCGACGTTCTCTACTACCTTTGTAGTAGCGTCCACCTTAGGTGCAGATTCTGCTATAGAAACATCCGTGTACTCCATTGCAGTCTTAGCGCTTGTGTTTACAGGCTGAACAGCCTGTGCTGTCATTACGCTGTTAATAGGTTCTAGTGCCATTTCCTTCTCCTTTCGCGGAATCCGTTCCGCCTTTAAAGGTTCCTGGTATGTGATATATCGGAACAGTTGTCAGAAAACTTTATACCCCTAGCCAAATAAGTTTCTCAGGTTCTCAACTGCGTTCTCAGCGTCCATAGCTGCCTTGTTGGATTCCTGAATCTGTAAATAAACTTCTTTACGATATACCGGAACTTCCTTAGGAGCTGAAATCCCGATTTTAACCTGTTCGCCCTTAATCTCAAGAATAGTGATTTCTACGTTATTGTTAATTATCAGGGCTTCATTCTTTTTACGAGATAATGCTAACATGTGCCCTCCTTATTCGCTCCCTTAATTATATCATACACGGGAAACTTAACTAAATATTCATCACTATCCAGAATCAGCTGGACAGCCTTTCTTTCTTCCACATTAATTACCATAGGTGCTCTCAAGTTTACTGACATCTTTGTAAGATCTTTGGGAACTGTTACTGTAACAAGAACAAGCATCTCATTGGGATTTAATTTTCCGATAGGTTTTAAAATATCGTCATCAACCTTAGGGTTGTATTTAGGACTTACGATTAACGGGTCCATAACAGGCATCGCAAATGCGGGTTCCTGAAGAGACTGCATCCAACGAATACCTGCATTGTCGCCTCGCTCTATATCATATACGAGAGCAAAATCCTGAAGTTCGGGGAATCCTACGATTCCGTTTTCGAAATGAATAATCTTTGAAGGATCGATATCCACTTCGCCAAAGGCCTTTGTTTCAATAATCATCTTTATTCCTCCTAGATATAATTAAGTAATGTTTCCTGTAATATTTTAGCTGTAGACATTAATGATGCATCATAAGCATATTCCGCACTGCTCATTCTGATTGCTGTTTCAGCAAGATCCACGTCTTCGTTCTCACTCTTTAATTCCTTAAGGGAAGCAAGCTGTGTATCCAGTCTGTTTTCGATAAGTTCAAGACGTTTTGAACGGGTACCGCAGTTCGTAAGTGCCACGTTATTGTTGTCCAGATACTGATCTGCCCTGGTAATGCATCCGGAGAAAAGGCTGTGAAGCTTTTCATTAATAAATGTCTGCGCCTTCTTGGCTGCATCAAGTTTAACCTGCGCAGCTTCCTTCTGTGCCACCTGGGTTCCATCGAAGCCCTTTATCTGTGCTGTAATGTCTGCAATTTCCTTTTCTATATCGTCCACTTCTTTAAGAGCGGTAATAACATCCTGAAGGTCTCTTACTATATCATGGCTGAAGCATTCGTCTGCCGTGGTATTGATTCTCAAGGACTGGTTTACTCCGATGTTATACTGAATCTCTCCGCCGTGGGAAACATATTCCTTATTGTTGGCAAGGTCCTTGCAGTCAAAATAGTGTTCCGGTCTTAAATCGCCCTTGTTCCATTTTGTCTTCTGATATACTACACTGCAATCCGTAATATCATCCGGTGAAGCCGCAACGTTCTTTCCCACAAGTATTTCTCCCGTTTCAGGAACATATACCACTGCGTCATCGTCCTGCGCCACTACCTCGTAAGGATCGGAAGTGTTATTCTTGTGAACTACGGTTGCTGTAACTGCCGCTCCGTTAATAGTTACTGTAGGCACCGCATCGTCAACCGCATTATGTGAAAGCCTTATTCTGGTAATCTTGTCGGTATATACATCGTTCTCGGTTACATCCGTGTGAATGTAGGTCGTAGTATCTACCGTAAGCGTTTCATAATTTTCGGTTATTTCATAAAGCGTATCTTCCTGCTTTTGGAAAGTAAGTGTTGTATCTGTCCTGTATCCTGTAAATACGCTTCTTCCCGCAAAGTCTGCATTTCCGGTGTTGTAGATTTCCGCAGCAAGGGAATTCAGGTTATCGGTAATAATTGTTCTGTCTGAAGAAGTAAGGGTATCACTTGTTCCCTTAACATACTGCTTTCTCATGTCTGTAATAACATCAGAAAGGGTTTTTATGGAATCTTCCGTAACGGTAAGCCAGCTTTTAGCATCCTCAACGTTTTTTTCAACATACTGGGCTGTCTGGTTTACACTTGTCCTAAGTCTCAAAGAACGAAGTGCCACTATGGGATCGTCGGAGGGTCTTGCAATCTTCTTCTCCGTGGATAACATGGTAGACAATTCGTCCTGAAGGTTTTTGTTTATATTAATGTTTGTAAGTGAGTTGTTCTGAATAATTTTATTGGTAATTCTCATAAAGCACCTCGTCAGTCCCACTTGTTCAAATGGGATATCTAATATATATATCGGATGCTTTTACGGATTTATACACCCGTCTGAAGAATTAATCTGTCATAAATTTCAGTAAATGTCTGAATCATTTTGGAAGCCAGGTCATACGCGTTCTTATATTTAACCAGACTTACCGCTTCTTCATCGGAATCCACACCCGAAACGGATATTCTCTGATTGTTAATAATGTTATCCATTGTGGTGTAATAATCAACGGAGTTATTTGCCCTTGCGGCATTTAACGCCACATCAGAAAGAACGCTCTGCAAAAATTCGCTCGAAGAGCCTCCTCTGAAGGAAAGGGTTTCTTTGTCGTTCTTAACAAGAAGCAGTTTGTCAATAATATCAGCCTTTGATGCACCGTCTGTGGAAACTGTTCTTGTAACAAGAAGTCTGGGGTCATCGGATATAACGTCGCTGACGGCAAAGTTTGCGGCTGTCATCTTAAAATATGAATCCGACGAATTGCTTATGGTTATCGTGTTTGACAGTCCTTCTTCAAATGCCTGAATCTGTGCATTGTAATCGTCAAAAGAAAGCTGCCCGCCGTTAGCGCTTGTTCCTCTGAAAAGAGAGTACTCTGTTTTCTTGGTATGTGTTGGTGTAACGGTTTCATCCACGATTGAATTGCCGTATCCGTCCACTGCGCCTTCGGATGTAAGTATATCGTTAACGGTTCTTGCAAATAATCTCACGAACTCGTTAAGCTGTTCCTGATAATAAGGTATTCCCTGGTAATCAACAGCCCTTCCCACCTCTGCAAGCTGGCCGCTTCTTGAATTGGAAAGAGTATAATCCCCGTAGTTTTTATCAAGCTGGAACTGGTATGTGCATTCCTTAACGGTTCCGTCAGGATTGTATTCACAGTTATAAGTCCAGTCTGTGTAATAGTATTCTTCTACACCCAGATCGATTCTTCCGCCATGGGTAGAAAGAGTGCATTTATCAAGGTCCATAAGATATTCGTCAGAAACCTTGATAGTAACTCTGTTATTAAGCATATCCACTTCCTTAACTACGCCGCGGAAATTTTCGGTGTTGTTACCGTCTCTCATTTCGATAAGTCCCTGAAGTTTTCCACCCATGGAAGTGTTGTAAAGGTTAAAATCCGTTCCGTTTAACCAGCGGATTTCATAAAGGCCTGCTGCATCGCACTGGTTAGTGGTTTCGTTAAGTTCTCTTGAGTAGCATTCCAAAGCGTTAAAAGAATTGGTATCTACAAGGACCTGGTTGCCTGCGATTCTTACCATGTATCTGCTGGCTCCGGTATCCATTCCGTTTGCTGTGTCGTAAATAGGAGTTTCAACCGTTTCAACATTAACGTATGTGGAAAGTTTATCAATAAGAAGAGCTCTTTTATCTCTTAATTCGTTGGCCTGTGCTCCGGTAAGTTCGATAACGTTAATCTGTTTATTTAATGTTGCTATCTGTTCTGCGATTGAATTGATATCCGCAACAGTATCCCTGATCTCGGTATTAACGTCCTTCTGAAGTTCCAGAAGTTGTCCTGATACACCGTTAAAGTAATCGCAAAGAGACTGTGCATACATGATAAACTGTGATCTGGTAGGTACATCTCCCGCATTCTTCTGTAACTCTTCAAGAGCATTAAACATTAAGTTAAAGGAAGAACTGAAACCGTCAATACTGTCCGTGTCCTGGAAGAAGTTTTCCAAAGAACGCATATAATACTGCTTTGCTTCCACTCCGCCAAGTTTGGATGCGTTGTCCCAGAACTTGCTGTCGTAGAATTCGTCACGGATTCTTTCGATGGCTATGGTATCAACGCCGGCACCCGCACAACCGTATGTAGTGAAGGTACGAAGAGCATTGCTGGCTTCCTGAACCGTATGCTGTCTGCTGTAGCCTTCGGTTTCAGCGTTGGAAATATTATTAGCCGTAGTATTAAGTGCCGCATTGGCTGCTAAAAGTCCGGTATATGAAATATTAAGTCCGAAAAACTGAGAAGGCATCCTTTTCTCCTTTTACTATCCTAACTGGTTGATAATGTGTTCAAGCATTTCATCAACAACGTTTATATATCTGCTGGCTGCGTTAAACGCATTCTGGAATTTAATCATCTGATTCAATTCCTCATCGGAGGAAACTCCGATGATTTGTTCTCTGGCATATTCAAGGCTGCTTACCGTAGCATCCTGGGCCTCAGTAATGCTCTTGTAAACATTACCGGAGTTTGCAACCTGCGAAACCAGATTTGTGTAATATGTATTAAGTGAGCACTTTGTAACCACGTTGGGGTTCAAAGAATAAATATCTGCATCGAACGCATCCACAAGTGCTTTGGCGGTTTCGTAGTCAACCGTTCTGTCGTCAAGCATGAATTTTAACTTTCCTGCTTCCCTTAACAATGTAGGGTTTATGACAAGATTCGGTATTGAATAAAGTGTGTCTGAATAGAAATCGTCTTCGATATTCTCGGGAACTTCTTTCCATACGCCGCCCTCAAGAGTGTAGCCGGGGCTTTCCTTTTTCTGGAATATCTGTAAGGGTGATCCGTCATCATCTGCCATGTATGTTCCGCCGGATTTTTCCCATGCCTCGTACAAAACACCGTTAACCGCTTTAACTACGTTATGTACCAGCTGGTCGAATTCAGCCTGGATATTCATGCAGACCGACTGGGCAACTGTGTGCTCGTAATAATTTGTTTTGCCTTCATATACCGCAAGATTAACTCTGTAATCAGCTACTGCCTGAATGTATCCGGGATCTGCGGGATCATTTCCGTAATCCCTAAGATCGGGAATTTCGGGCTTCACGGGAATGTCAGTAAAATCCGCTATCTTGTCGCCTCTTACATAAAGCATGGAGCGAAGCTGTCCGATATCTGTGTAGCTTTCCGAGGAAATGATTGCTTTTGTATTGAAAACCTCAGCTCCTTCGATATTTACTTCTTCAACACCGTCTGCATTTGTTTCCACTACGGAGTTTACAATCCAGTAAGGTGTGTAGAAGCCTGTGGTAGTATCAATCTTGGCACCCATTTCAAATACCTGGTCGGCGCAGATGAAATCCTGTCCTTCCACCTTTACCATGTAGGTACCGAAAATGTCTTCTCTATATGAAACGTGAACAAGACCGGAAAGTTCATCAAGAGCAAGGTTTCTTGCATCCTTTAAATCGTTGGCACTTTCTACTCCGCCCACTTCGATTTTTCTTATTTCTTCATTTAAATCATATATTTTGTGTCCCAGCGCATTTATCTGATCCACTTTTTCTTTTATGTGATAGTTGGTTTCGTTCTGGTAATCCACCAGTCCCTGATAAACCTGGGATGCGTTGGTAAGAAAGCTCTGGCAGTTCTGAATAAGCATTCTTTGTACCGTTGTATCATCGGGAGTTTTTGAAAGTTCCTGGATGGTGGACCACATATTGGTCATGGCATGGTTAAAGCTGGCGTCATCATTTAATTCGTCCAGAAGGTCTTCAACTTCTCTAATAGCTTCGTAAGAAGTGGTATAGAAAGCAGCCCTACCGTTTTCTCTACGGTACGACTGGTCCAAAAAATAGTCTCTCACCTGTCTAACCTTTTCGTACGTTACACCAAGACCTACCTGCTGGCTTGAGGTTACTGTTGTTCCGTTCTTTATAGTGTTATAAAGTCTGTCACCCAGTAAAACCTGCTGGCGGACAAAGCCCTTTGTGTCCAGGTTCGAAAGGTTATGCGCAGTCGTATTGAGAGCATTTTGAGAAGTTTGTAATCCTGAAGTTCCTACATAGATGCTACCCATTAACGGCATGCTGTTTTCTCCTTAAGTTACATACATCCGCCACGTAGTGACGGATGAGTGTGTTTACTGTTTTGCATCAAAGGAGCCTGTACCTACTCCGATCTGGCTACCTGTATTATAGGCGCCTCTGTTGTAGTTGGCTGTCTGGGGAGCCTTGCGGGCTGCCTGGATAAGATTCATGTTAAAGTCCACCATTTCAATGGCACTCTTTAACAGCTGGTCGTTTCTCTCGTTTACAAGTTTCATCTCGTAAAGAGTAACGTGGAGCTTATCATGTACCAGTGCAAGTTCCTTCTGTTCCTTTGGTTTCTTTTTTAGCAAATCAATCAGTGTGTCCAGCTTAAGTTCTGCAACATCCGTGTGCAAAATTTTAGCAATTTCCGCCATGGCTTCGGAGCGCTGTGCTTCAAGCGCCGTGATTCTTGTGACAACCTTCTGTTCCTTATCCGTAATCACAGAAAGAGCATTCAAATCACCCTTAACAATGACGTCGGTCTTGCCCTTAGAGAGGTCAAGCAGCTTCTGATATTCTTCGTCTTCCTTGTTTAAAATTTCTGCCAGAGTATCAATAAGACTAGCCACTTAAGCCTCCCTTAGCGCATTTCCTCGTACTTTTGTAACAGTTTTTCAGCAAATGACTCCGAATCCACATTATAGGTACCATCAGAAATGGCCTTCTTTAAAGGTTCGCAAACATCGTAACGGATGTCTGATGCACCATTGACAGCCGATTTGGCTGCCTGGATATCGAGTCCCATGGAAGAGATGTGGACCTGGTCCAACGGTCCCTTCTTTGCTACGTTCTGTTCCTTCTGTACCTTGGCGGAATTATAGAGTTGCTGAACTTGTGTATAGGCTTCTATACGCATATGTTCCTCCTTCGCGTTTGCACGCTTTTTCTAATTCTCTACTACCTTTATCGGCATATTTCAAAGTTACTTTATAGCAAAAAAGAAAAACATCGGCAAAAAAACCGATGTTTCCCGTGCTATCGCATATTCTTAATATCATTTACCATTTCCACGTCATCCTTATTAACCTTAAGATTGGCCGTGGTTTTAGTGCCGTCGCTCTTAATTAAGGACACTTCAATAACATCGCCTTCGCTGACGCCCTGCCTGGCAACGTCGCTTAAAAAGGCCACAAACTTGGGATGCGCATTGGTGAATTTATTTTTCATACCCATCAGTTTCATCAAATCGGCAGGATTAGGCATTGCGTACTCCTCCTCTTTATTTTCTTATAAACATTATAGAATCTTTTGTGTTTTCTGTCTATTAACACAAAACAAAATTTACAAGAGTTCTCTCGGCAAAAGTGTCGCTCTTGTTTTCTCATTTACGTTTCTCCCAAATTAAGGAGTAACGATTTCAGGATATTTCTCATTAATGCGTTTATAGAAGTTAGCCCATGCCGTATCTTCATCTATTACACCAAAGAAGTAATCCTTGAAGGATTCCTGGATGCTTTCACAAAGAATCTGGTCGTAAATTGTGTGGTGCTGCCACTTGATGTCAGCTGTCATGGTTGAGAATATAGCGATGTCGTTCTGTCCGCCTAAAAACTCTGAACCGTATGTTGCATCGTTAGCGTACTTAGCTGCGATATCTACGTTGTTAGGATACTGACCTTCGATTGCCACAAGGTCATCGATAACGTCTTCGTTTGAAAGGAAAGCATTCATGATGTCAGCTACGATGTCGCCGTTATCGGTTCCGTTTGCTGCAAGCATCCATGTGCCGCCCCAGAAGTGAGACTGAGGTCCCTTTGTGATAGCCCAGTCACCCATAGCTTCATCGTGAGCGGGTCCCATACTGAAGTTGAAATACCAAGCTGGTCCAAAGAAGCAAAGAGTCTTTCCGTCTGCAGCCATTTCGTTGTTCTTTTCAGCATCCCAAACGCCTGCGTTCTTTGTAGCGCCCAAATCAGCAAATTTCTTTGTTTGCTCAATCCAGTCAAGAACTTCTGCCGGAACTGTAAGGTTATTCTTTTCGTCAACCCATGCCGTTGAACAATTGTTGGAAAATACACGGAAATCTTCTGTGAAAGAAGGTGTCATAAGGTATCCCTTTGCAGAGATTTCTTCTGCAACCCTTTCGAAATCTTCCCATGTGCCAAGCTTTGCCTGAACTTCAGCAGGATTGTCTGTGCCAAGCAATTCCTTAGCAAGTGAACGACGATAAATCAAAGCTGAAGGAGCGCACTGGAATGAACATCCTTTAACTACGCCGTTAGCGTCTGCTGCCGCAAGAGCTGTGTAGTCATAAATCCTGGACTGGTCAATGGTACCAAGTGCGTCAACACCTGCTGTGTATTCGGAATCAGCGTACTTTGTGATGTAGTCAGCTTCTGCAAGGAACATATCAATCTTTTCGTCGTTTGCTGCAGAAGCCTGGTTTATTAATGCCTCATCAAGTTTTTCCTGATATACACCGTTGTCAGAAGGATTGATAATCCAGTTGAATGTGATTCCTTCATCAACCCAGTGTTTACCGGGTGCCTTTTCGAAATAGGCATCAAGTTCGCCATCATTGTCTGTGTCAAGATAAGGAACTTCTGCTGTGTAGTACTTTTGGAAGAATCCCATGAATTCTTCGTTCCAGGCGTAGATATTAAACACCTTACCGCCTGTTGTAACAGCATCTGTTGCTGTAACGTTTTTGCCACTGTTGGCGTCTACAACCTTCATAGGTCCTTCTGCAGAAGTTTTTGCTACGTTAGCGTTTCCTTCTTCAGCGGGTGTGTTGCCGCAGCCTGCGAGAAGAATAGCCATCATAGTTGCTGTAAGTAATGCTGCCAATACTTTTTTCATTACTTTTTATCCTCCCTTGGGGTTTGAAAAATGAATTGACTTAATTATTCATTTCAATCGGTTAAGTACATTGTTGTTCCCTTCCGAGAACAAAGCATCCTTTTATTCCCTGATCATCATCAAGGCTTGCATGGACAATGTAATGTTCCAAATCTCCCATCTGCGGTGTAATAACATAACCGTTAATAAGTTCTTTGACATATTTTCTCACAATTGGGAAAAGCTCTTCTCTGTGCATTACCCCGCCGCCCAGAATGATCCTCTCGGGCGCCAGTGTTAGAATGTACATGGACAGAGCCTGGGCAATATAGTAGCCCTCCATATCCCATGCTTTTTTATCTTCGATGGTCTTCGCGCTTTCGTTCCATCTTTCCTCCATGGCAGGTCCCGAAGCCATTCCTTCAAAGCAATCCTTGTGGTAAGGGCATCTTCCAACGTATTCATCATCAGGATGCCTTCTCACAAGAATATGTCCTGCTTCCGGATGAAGATTTCCGTGCAGAAGCTTTCCTTCTGAATAGATTCCCGCACCAATACCGGTCCCTACGGTAAGATAGATTACGTTCTTAAGGCCCTTCGCAGCTCCAAAAGTAACCTCTCCAAGGCATGAGCCGTTAACGTCTGTATCAAAACCAACCGGAATGTTCAAAGCGTTTTTAAAAGCTCCCACAATATCGTAATCTCTCCATTCAAGCTTCGGTGTGGATGTAATAAACCCGTATTTTGCATTGTTTCTGTCAAGGCACACCGGTCCGAAACACGCTATTCCCAGCGTATCAATCTTTCTTTCCTCAAAAAAAGCTATCATTTTAGGTACAGTAACTTCAGGCCTTCTTGTGGGAATTGATACTTTTTCAAAAATATCACCATTCTCATTTCCCACAGCAAGAACCATTTTCGTTCCGCCCGCTTCCAGTGCTCCAATACGCATAGGTTTCACCCCTCTTTCATAGATACTCCTTTATTTTACCACAAATTGTGAAACAAAAAGACGGAAGCAATGCTTCCGCCTGATTCTATAAAACCTTGGACAAGAAATCTTTCAGTCTGGGGTTTTTCGGATTTCCGAAAAACTGTGAAGGAGTACCCTCCTCCTGAATGTTTCCTTCGTCGATAAATACAACTCTTGTTGCAACTTCTTTTGCAAAATTCATCTCATGGGTTACAACTGCCATTGTCATTCCGTCTTTTGCAAGTTCTTTCATAAGTTCTAAAACTTCCCCTACCATTTCAGGGTCAAGAGCAGATGTGGGCTCGTCAAAAAGCATTACGTCAGGATTCATCGCAAGGGATCTTGCAATGGCAATACGCTGCTTCTGACCGCCTGAAAGCTGGTTGGGATACGCATCAGCCTTATCGGGCAAACCTACCCTTTCCAAAAGTGCAAGAGCACGTTCCGACGCTTTCTTTTCGGACAGTCCCAAAAGCTTCATAGGTGCCAGCATAATGTTTTTCTTAACGGTCATGTGAGGAAACAGATTAAACTGCTGGAATACCATTCCCATGCGCTCTCTTAACGCGTTTATATCGCATCCCTTATCGTTTATCTTGTTTCCTTCAAAGAAAATCTCGCCCCCCGTAGGCTGCTCAAGCATATTGAGACACCGTAAAAAAGTGGATTTTCCCGAGCCGGAGGGACCTATAATAACAAGAACCTCACCCGATTTTATTTCAGTATTGATTCCCTTTAAAACCTCCACATTGTCAAAGGTTTTGGAAAGGTTTTTTATCTCAAACAGTGTTTCACCTTTAGCGATCACCTTTCTTCAACCTCCTTTCAAGCCTTCCCACAAAGTATGTGAGGGTAACTACCAGTACAAGGTAGATAGCCGCAACCGTAAACAACGGGAAGAAGGGTTCGTATGTAAGACTTCTGATGATATCGCCCGCACGTGTAAGGTCGTTAAGTGCAATATAGCCCGCGATGGAAGTCTCTTTCAAAAGGGTAATAAATTCGTTAACAAGAGCAGGCAGAACATTTTTGAAAGCCTGGGGAATAATAATGTACCACATGGTGCCTGCATAATTAAAGCCAAGGCTTCTTCCGGCCTCAAACTGGCCTTTGTCAATGGACTGAATACCTGAACGTACTATCTCTGCAACATACGCGCCGGAGTTAATTCCAAAGGTAAGTATGGCTATAAGAAGCTTGTTGGTGCTTCCCGCCATAATAATGTAATACATAATCAAAATCTGCACTGTTGTAGGCGTACCACGAATTACAGTAAGATACACACGGCAGATGGCATCAAGAACAGACACCACAGGATTTTTCTTGTCCGAGCTGTCGTGGGTTGTTCTGATAATCGCAACAAGGAATCCTATAAGGATTCCCAGTAAGGTTGCGAAAGCTGTAATTAAAAGTGTATTTCCGAGACCGGAAAGGAAATATTTGTAGCGGTCGTCGGTAACAAATGTAGCTATAAAATTAGCCTTTAATTTATCCATAAAATCTCCGCGAAATGAACTACTTGCGAACAATGATTACCTGTGTAGCTGTTGTATAAGAATCTGTGAAATCAATATTCTGGAGACGTTCTTCGGTAACTGTCATACCTGCTACGCCCATATCTGCCTTGCCGGACTGAACAGCTGCGATAATGGAAGCAAACTCCATATCTTCGATAAGAAGGCTCTTTCCCAAAACATCTGCTACTGCCTGAGCCATTTCAGCATCGATACCTACTACCTTACCGCCGTCATAGTACTCATAGGGCTCGAAGTAAGCGTTTGTAGCCATAATAAGTGTTCCGTTTGCTCCGGTGTTGTTGGGGTCTGCTACGTAAGGACATGTTCCCTTTGTATCATCGCCGATATAGTTTGCTACTATCTGATCAAGTGTTCCGTTGTCCTTAAGTGTCTTAAGTGCTGCGTTTACATCAGCTGTAAGCTGTGTGTTTTCTTTGGAAATACAGATTGCATACTCTTCAAGAGCAAAAGGATCGGAAAGAATCTCAAGCTTGTCTGCGTTCTTGGCTACGAAAGCCTTAGCAGGCTGCTCATCAATAATTACACAGTCGATTTTTCCCTGAAGAAGTGACTGAACTGCGTCAGCACCCTTTGAATAACGTTCGATGGTGGAACCGTCTGCTTCATAGTCAGATGCATAAATATCACCCGTGGTTCCAAGCTGTACACCGATTGTTTTTCCGGGAAGATCGTCTGCGCTAAAAACCGTATTGGCTTTTGAAGAACCGCCGCAACCAAGCATCGTTACTGCAAGTGCAACTGATAATACTACTGATAAAATCTTTTTCATTTCTTAATAAAACCTCTCTTTCAAAATTGGATCAAAATTATTTTTATCTTTCACTTTTGGCGATTATAGCACTCATATTCACATTATGCAATACTTTTTGTATATTTATGCAAAATTTTAGGGCTTCCCAAAGGAAACCCTAATAAAAATTCATTTTAGTTCATGATAATACAGCTTACATTACGAACCTCACCATTTGATTCCAAAAAGAAGTTCAGTTCTTCAATAGTAATCTCATTGGCAGTTCTGACCGTAAGATTGTAGCTTGCATATCCGTTTTCATCAAACTGGATTTTGCTTTCCACAATTTTGCCGTGCTGGGCCTCCATATACTGTTCGAAGGCTTTTCTGAATTCCTCGGTGTTCTTTACGGTAAAGCTCATCTGGCTTGTATATAAAGCGTCTCCGCCGATTTCAATCTTGTGCATAAGTAACTGTGTCACAAAAATGATTACCGTTGCAAAGATTCCCAACGGGTACATGCCTGCTCCCAAAGCCAGGCCGATTCCGGAAGTAGCCCAGATACCGGCAGCTGTAGTAAGTCCTTTAACAGTATTTCCGTTATGGAAAATAACCCCTATTCCCAAAAAAGAAATTCCGCTCACGACCTGTGCAGCTATACGTGCGGGATCTGCGCCCCTTACACCCGGAAAAAAGCCTTCCGGTCCGTCAAAGCTCGTCATATCGGCAAAGCCGTATTTCGAAACAATCATAATAAGCGCTGCCGCACTGCATACAATGATATGTGTCCTCACGCCGGCTTCCTTAAATCTTTTGCTTCTTTCATAACCGATTAGTCCGCCGCACAAACATGCCACAAGAACTCTCAAAAAGAATTCGCCGTACTGTAAAAGTGAAAATTGCTCCTGCATCAATCCTGCAAATGTCATCTGAATAACCCCCGTTTAGCCAAGAAACTTGGCCATCTTCTCTTTTAATATATCCAACTGAATAGGCTTGGGTACGAAATCGTTCATACCTGCCTGAAGGAATACTTCCTCAACGCCCTTCACCACATTCGCTGTGCAGGCAATAATAGGACATTTATGATAGAATCTGTCGTCCATTTCCCTTATATGCATTGTGGTTTCCACACCATCCATATCGGGCATCATGTGGTCCATAAAAATCAGATCGTACTTTTTCTTCTTGACCATTTCAAGACATTCCGGTCCCGAATAGGCCGCATCGGCCACAACCTTGAAGTGCTTAAGGAATGCGGAAAGAACCTTGACGTTAACCTTATTGTCATCAACCACAAGAATATTGAATTTAGAATAGTCGACAATACTGTTTTCGTCGTCTTCCTTTTCTTCAACTTTGACTTCTTTTGCTGTACCGTACAAAGAAAATGCCGATACCTTCTGAACGGTGATAGTTTCTCTTTCAACCTCTGCAAACGGATGATTATTAACGATATCTACCACTATTTCAAAATAGAATTTACTTCCCTTACCATATTCGCTTTCGAGTCTGTAAGTACCCTGCATAAGCTGAACAAGCTGTGCAAAAATAGCAAGTCCCAAGCCGCTTCCTTCGATTTTACGGTTCTTCTTGGCATCAAGCTGCTGGAATGCAGTAAAGAGTTTGTCCTGATCTTCCGGTTTGATTCCGATACCGGTATCTTCAACGCTTCCTTTGATGCGAAGGCCGTGTCCGTCGGGAACTCCGTCAAGAGTAAGCTTTATGTGTCCATCGTAGGTAAACTTTTCTGCGTTGGATAAAAGATTCATAAGAATCTGTCTGATATGAACATCATCGGCATAAAGTGTCTTGGGAATCGTAGGATCGATATCCACGATAAAATCAATTGGCTTGTCGCCGATTCTCATATTCGTAACATTAATAACCGCGTTCAAAAATTCTGCGGTGTCAAATTCCACCGGAACAAGCTCCAGTTTTCCGGACTCTGCCTTTGAAAAGTCCAGAACATCACTTACAATACCAAGAAGCATCTTACCGGCGGATTTAATCTGTGAAAGATATTCTTTGGCAACCGATTCGGATTTTTCTTTCTCGGAAAGTTCAGCCATACCAATAATAGCATTCAAAGGAGTACGGATTTCATGGCTCATGTTTGCAAGGAAAGCACTCTTTGCCTCGCTGGCTGCGTCTGCTGCGTCCTTCAAGCGTCTCATGTCGTCCATCTGGCGCTGCATGTCTGTAGTATCGTTAATGGTTACAGTATAACCGATAAGATTTCTCTTCTCACGAAGTTCGGTATAAGTACTCTTGTAATATCTTCCGTCTCTTTCAAAATAAATGTCTTCAGTGGTACTGAAAAGATTTATAAAGAAGTCTCCCATATCATGACCTGCTTCCCATTCAAGAAGCTCGGGGAATATGGAGTTTGCCATCTGGTTACTGTCAAGGTAGTTCATGGAGTTATCAGCGATGATAACCGCGTTGCCGACGTTTTGGAACATATTCTCCATAGCAAGGTTAATGGCGTCGTAGAACTGGCCTCTCTTAAGTGTAAGTGCCATTGATGTAACCAAAAAGCTCAAAAGAAGCGGGCTTGGATCCCAGCCTCCCAGATCAACAAATATAGTTCCGAAAAGTCCCACAAGGGGAACAAGACTTTCTATAAAAAGAATAAGCAGTCGTTTTCGTTCCTCTGCCTTCTCTACTCTCGAACGGTACTTCATAATAATCGCTGCGGAAATACCTAAAAGTGTCGCCTGAAAAGCCGCAAAAGAAAAGTAAACAATGTTCTTTCCCGTTGACATATGAGGAAATACTCCATCGTATACCACTTCAAAAGAAGTATAGTAAATATCAGTAGCGTCGCCCATCTGAACCAGTGCAAGAATCACAGTACAGTAGGTGAACAACACATACGGAGTCCACTTGTGAAGTCTCTTAACATGGCAATATTTGAAAATAAACATTGCGAAGCACAATGCCGCATACGACAAACCGCAATATTCAAAAGCCAGAGCCATTCTGATACCTTCCTCTGTGGAACACATCATCTCCTGAAGATAACCGATGGCGTACATATCAACACACAAAGCACTTACAAAAAGGAATTTGTTGTCAAGAGACCCTCGAAGTCTAAGCAAAAGAATAGTGCTGAAAAGCGACCATGCTATAATGACAATCTGAAGAATAATTAAAAAACCGTACATGCTGCTCCTTTCAGTCCCCACAACGTAAAAAAAGCATTCAAGCCAAAAAATTTTCCCAATGATTCTCCAAATCAGAAAAGCAGATAACGGGAATCGAACCCGCCTATCGAGCTTGGGAAGCTCGCATTCTACCGATGAACTATATCTGCATAATAACACGCTCTCATTTTACTCTTTTGGGTATTAACAATCAAGCAAAAAGCAAAAAGACCCTATGTTAGGGCATAGGGTCTTCATGCATAATAGAAAAGATTATGAAAAAGATATAACTTTCGGATAGAAATCCTAAATTATAACTTTTTGTCGTTAGGAACTGTTACTTCTATACCACAAACTTTCTTTCCCGTAAGAGAAGCACTTCTTCCGTCAGGCTGCTGATCTCCCACAAAAACAAGTGCCTTTCCTTTGTTAAGGGTAAGCTCGCCTTCGGTATTATAAAGAGCAAAGGCTTCTTCAGGGAAGTGGAGAGTAACATTTTTCTTCTCACCGGGCTTTAAGAACACTTTCTTAATTCCCTTAAGTGAGAAATTGGGTACGTGGGTAAGGTTTTCTTCGGCCATAACCTTAATGTAAGCCTGAACAGTTTCACATCCGGCCATCTTACCGGTGTTTTTAACCGAAACTTCCACATCGATGCCTTTCTCAGTAACGTTTTTATCCGAAACGCCCAAAACATTAACATCATAGCTTGTATATGAAAGACCATATCCGAAGGGATACAAAGCATCTTTCTTCATGTATCTGTATGTACGTCCTTCCATGGAATAATCCGTAAAGGAAGGAAGATCGTCTGTTGAATAATAGAAGGTTATGGGAAGCTTGCCTTCAGGGTTTGCATCGCCGAAAAGTATTCTTGCAAGTGCTTTTCCTCCCTGTGCTCCGGGATACCAGCCCTGGATAACTGCAGGGATGTTCTCATCTGCCCAGGAAAGATCCAATGCGGAACCGGAAAGAACTATCAAAACAACAGGTTTGCCGCTTGCTTTGGCAATTTCAAGAATCTTGGGCTGAAGGCCGGGAAGTAAAAGATTGGGCTTATCTCCACTGGCGTACTGGTTACCCTGGTCGCCTTCTTCGCCTTCAAGTCCTGAGTCAAGACCCATTACGCATACCACAACATCCGAAAGAGCGCAGATTTCTTCAACCTCTGAAAATCTGTCTTTCCCGTTTGCAAGTGCAGTAACCTTGGGCTGACATAAATGGCACGCTTCCGAAGAAAGAACGCGTACCTTATCACCAAGGTAATCCTGGATACCTTCAAGAACGGTAACATATCTGGATGCAGTTCCCTCGTAGTTACCTACAAGCGCACGACGATTGTCTGCGTTGGGGCCGATAACAGCGATGGTTTTGATTTTGTTCTTTTTCAAAGGAAGAATGTTGTTTTCATTCTTAAGCAAAACAGCACATTTCTCTGCTGCCTTAACGTTCAGATCGCGCATGGGCTTATCGTCCACTACGTTGTAAGGAATCTTGTCAAATGCGGTCTTGTCACCCATTATTCCAAGTTTAAACCTTGTGGTGAAAAGATTTACAAGCGCTTCATCGAGACGTTCTTCCTTAACAAGACCCTGTTCTACGGCTTCTTTAAGATAGATAAAGATGTTACCGCAGTTAAGGTCGCAGCCATTGTTCATGGCAAGAGCAACGGATTCTACGGGAGTATCAGTTACATGATGGCCTTCATGGAAGTCCTTGATAGCCCAGCAGTCACTTGTTACATGACCTTCAAAGCCCCATTCCTTTCTGAGAATATCGGTAAGTAATGTTTTGGAACCGCAGCAGGGTTCGCCGTTTGTGCGGTTGTAGGCACCCATTACAGCTTCTACCTTTGCTTCTGTCACAAGAGCTTTGAACGCAGGAAGATATGTTTCTCTCAAATCCTGATTTGATACTTCTGCGTTGAAAGAATGTCTTATATCTTCGGGACCTGAGTGTACGGCAAAGTGCTTTGCGCAGGCAGCCGCTTTCATATGGTCTTCATCGTGGCCCTGGATACCGTTTACAAAACGTACACCAAGTCTTGATGTAAGGTAAGGATCCTCGCCATATGTTTCATGACCTCTTCCCCATCTGGGATCTCTGAATATATTTACATTGGGAGCCCAGAAAGTCAGTCCTTTATAAATATCCCTGTCTTCACGTCTTGCCTGCATATTATACTTTGCACGTCCTTCTGTGGAAACAGCGTCTGCAATAACCTCAAGAAAATCTTCGTCAAAGGTTGCCGCAAGGCCAATGGCCTGAGGGAAAATAGTAGCCATTCCGGCTCTGGCAACTCCGTGAAGTGCCTCGTTCCACCAGTTGTAGGCATTAATTCCGAGTCTGTCGATGGAAGCTGCGGGATGCAGTGTCTGGGACACCTTTTCCTCAAGAGTCATCTGACTTACAAGAGCTCTGGCCTTTGCACGGTACTCGGCAAGTTTCTTTTCATTCTTCGTGATTTCCATTTTCTGTACTCCTCACAATTTTTATTTTATAGGATTTTCCGGCATTCCGAAGTAGGATGCGGGAGGATTTTCTTTGTAAAGATAAAGCTTCATGGGCACAAGGCCTGCGTCCTTAAGTATAAGAGTTATTTCATTGTGGCCCTTATTAAGCTGTACCTTCGAATAGCAGCGTCTTCTGTGGTCTAAAACGCCTACACTCCAGCATTTGTCCCATGCGTTGCCGGCTTTGTAGCCTGCGGGAACAGTGTTCTGTTCCCCTGCGTCAAAGCCGTTAACCTTTACACCGTAGTAGAGCCTGTTCTCTCTTGAGAGAGGACTTGTGGGAGCAAAATCGGTCTGGAGGGTGTATTCACCCTCTTCCTCAGCAAACAGTCTGAAGGTCAAAGAAGGCTCTTCGCCGTTTGCGTACTTTGTAAGGGTAGGATATACCTTCATACCGCTGTCATAAACGCTGTAGTCTTCTATCTCAACCCACTCATGACCGCAGGGTGCTGACTTATCCGCATAATGCTTTGCAAGTATAGCATAGCCGTATTTTCCGGGTAAGAATTCGCCCTTCTGTGCTTCCTGCGAAGGGGTTCTTCCGGTAAACTCGGCCATTACAGTGGTATCATCACCCTTTATGACTGCGCACAGGCTCTTCACCTCTTGTGTAAGCTTCGAACGGTCACAGGTGAATGTTGCTATCACTTCTGTCTTAACCTTTGCAGATTTTATGTCAACCTTTAACCAGTCATTTTCCGGCAACTCAATAGTAGCCTTTAAAGTTCCCACACCCATGTTGGAAATCTTTATGGATACTTTGTCGTTTCCTTCAAATTCGAAGTCGTTAACCTTAATCGTCATGCAGGGGCCGTATACCTTGTCGTATACTTTTTCTTCGTCTGTACGGGTAACGTACATTCTGGGTCTGTCGAAGGGCTCCACATATGTCTTTAAAGGATATCTTGAACCGTCCTCGTTCCACTTTGTGAATCCCACGTGGCTTGCAAGCTCCATTCCGCGCCACTTATGATTCAAAAAGCCTGCCCAGTCCTTCTTAAGATCCTTGTCTTCTTTTATGTACTTTGCAACAAGGTCTGCTGCCTCGTTTGCACTCTTAAGGCCCTGCTTTGAGAAGAGTTCATTCAGGCCTCCGTAGAGGTGCATACGGATAAGTGCGATGGTGGCTCTTGTCTGGAAGCCTGTAAGTGAATACCATGCATTCATCTGCTTTCTGGACAAACCTTTTTCAAAGGATTTGTATGCCTTTTCAAGCTTCTCCAGCCTCTTTAAAAGATTTTCCGCCTCGTTAAAGTGGCAGGGATTATAAATATAAGGGTTCAAAGCCTCCGGACGTCTGTATCCGTTTAAGCGGACTGTTTCCGTAAGGATGTCTGCTGCTTTGGCAACCTGAACATCCGACAGAGTGTCGCCGAAGTGCTTTGCAATGGTTTCTTTGGTATATTCAAAGGTTTTGTTGGGTGCATCTGTGCCCCACTTTTCAAAATCGTAAGCAAGATTCATGAAGTAGGAAAGAGGGAATTCATTGTGCTTCAAATCGCCTACGTTTAGAATCCATACGCTCTTTACACCGTAATCGTAAGCCTGGGACATCTGCTCCCACATGGTGGTGATGGGTGACGAATTAATCCATTCATAGGAAATGGGATCGCCGTGATAGTCCACGTGGTAGTACATTCCGAAGCCTGCGGGATGATTTCTCATCTTGTCGTCCGGAACGGTTCTTAAGTAACCGTGGTTATCCTCACAAAGCATAAGAATAACGTCATCAAGAACATCCCAGTCGCAAAGTCCTTCCGTGTTCTCATCCCCGTAATAGAAGGGTTCCACTTCTTTGTACAAAGCAAGAACCTGGGGGAACTTCTTATTATACTTTTCTTCGGTTTCTTTTATAAGCTTCTTCTGGCAGACAATTACGTCCTTAAGAAGATCGATGTTATCTTTGAGTGTTGCGTCCGCTCCCAGAATGGTAGAGTCTGCTTCGCCACGCATACCTACAGTACACATGCTGGTAAACATTCCTCTTTCGTCCAAAGAATCCTTCCAGAAACGGGTAATACCCTCAGTATTTGCATGATAATTCCAAGCATCACCATAGATGCTGTCTTTTCCACGTACATGTCTGTACTCTTCACCGGCTCTTAAGCAGGGCTCATGGTGAGAGTTGCCGATGTAAATGCCGTATTCTGTGGCAAGCTCGTAGTTCTTAAGACTGGGGCCGTCCCATCCGAAGCTTGAAGACCACATTGCGGGCCAGAAGTAATTTCCCTTGAGTCTCAAAAGAAGCTCGAATACGTGATCGTACATTTCTGCGGTAAAGCCGCCAAAGTGCTCCATTGTCCAGTTTCCGTAGCAGGGCCATTCGTCGTTAATAAAGAAGCCTCTGAACTTTACACTGGGTTCTTTTGAGGGAGTTGAATCTATGTCTACGGTTACATTTTTCTTCTGAGGAATAACAGAATCTGCAATATAGCAAAGAGGAGATACACCCATCTTCTCGGAAAGTTCGAAAAGGCCGTACTCTGTTCCCAGCTTATCGCTTCCGACGATTACAAGAAGGTTTTTAAAGCTTTCCGTATGAACCACAACCATCTTGTAGGTTTCCCACGTGCCTTTTATTTCGCTTACATCTACGAGTTCTTTTGCCTCAAGAGCTTTCAGGAAGTCGCTTTCTCCGTCAATGCAGGCCAAAACCGCTGTATCGGCAGAAACATTTCCCCCGTCAAACTCGGTAAGTTCCAAAGACTCGCCGGTTATTTCGTTAAAGTCCTTAAGTACCTTTCCGGTAACTTTTCTGATGCCGGAATCCGCATTTTTCTCCACTAAAAATGTCGCTGTAACCTGTTTTGAATACAATACCAATTTTTCCATAAGTCAGCCCTTTTTTCCGTAAATATATTGTGCATTTTCTGCATAATATAACCAATTTATAACTACAATTATAATAATAAACGATTAAGGGAAAATTCTCTTATCAACAATGGTCATGAAATTATCAATTGTTGCGTTATGGCGGATTTTTGAATATTATAGAGTCATGGAAAACGAAAAAATAACACTTCCGTCAGCCTTTGTGGAAAGCATGAAAAAGCTTTTAGGTGACGGATTCGAAGAATTTGAAAAATCATATACAAAAGAACGTTACGCAGGGCTTCGTTACAACCCTTTAAAATGTTCCAGGGAATCCTTTCTTGAGAAGATTCCCTTCACCCTTTCCCCCGTAGACTGGGCATCCGAAGGCTTCTATTATGACCTGGAGGAAAGACCCGGTAAATCCCCTCTTCACGAGGCCGGAGCCTACTATATCCAGGAGCCCAGCGCCATGTCAGCGATTTCCGTTCTTGACCCTGTGCCCGGAGATTTCGTTCTGGATATGTGTGCCGCTCCCGGCGGAAAATCCACGCAGATAGCAGGACGCTTAAAAGGAGAAGGCCTTCTTGTTTCCAACGAAATCATTAAAGACAGAGCCAGAATCCTTTCTTCAAATATTGAGAGAATGGGTGTCAGAAATGCTCTTGTGGTAAGTGAATCTCCCGACTCACTTTCCCCGCATTTTCCCTCCTTTTTTGACAAGATTCTAGTGGACGCACCCTGTTCCGGAGAAGGCATGTTCAAGAAAGAAGAAAACGCCCTTTCCGAATGGAGTCCCGAAAACGTACTTATGTGCCACGAAAGGCAGTTAATGATACTGGAAGAGGCTGCTAAAATGCTTAAGGCAGGTGGTGTACTTACCTACTCCACCTGTACCTTCAATGATATAGAGAACGAAGGCACCGTAAATGAATTTTTACTGTCACATCCCGAATTCTCCCTTGAGGTCAAAGAACGTTTCTGGCCCCATAAAATCAAGGGTGAAGGGCATTTTGTGGCCCGTTTGAAAAAAAGTGGAGATTTGATTCCTTCTCGTGGTTTTGCAAGTTCTCTTGCAAAAGGCAAGAAAGATATTAGTAAAGAAGTCATTGAATTTCTTGTGTCGGAAATCGGAATTCATAAAGAAGTAATAGATAGTCTTTTCGAAAGCAGAGCTCTTGTCACCTTCGGCGACAATATTTATCTTCTGCCTCCGGGCATTCCCTCCCTTCAGGGACTGAAGGTAGAACGCCCGGGCTTACAGCTTTGCGTAAGCAAAAAGAATCGCTTCGAACCAGCCCATGCCCTTGCTTTGGCCCTTACCCCCGAGGATGTTTCTTTCTTCCGGGATCTGACCGTGGAAGAGGCCGAAAAATACATTGCGGGCGAAACCATTCCCTGTGACCCTTCCCTGAAAGGCTGGGTGCTTATGACAGTAAGCGGTTTCTCGCTGGGCTTCGGAAAAGCATCAAACGGAATCATAAAAAATCATTATCCCAAGGGATTGAGAAAATAAAAAACCTGCCGGTTCATCACAACCGGCAGGCTTTTCTTACTTTTCGGCCAACATCAGTCTGATACGGCTTTCAATTATATCCATCACTTCATCAATACTTTTTTCATCCCTGAAATACGGTCCGGTTTCCTCATCAATAATTCCGATAACATCCCAGAATTCCATTGTTTCGAGCACAACGTGTTCCGACATATTCCGAAGAAAATCAAATTTTTCATCCGCAAACTGCACTTCGAATTCTTCGCCTTCAACCACGTTCGTAATCGGCAGCAATTCTGTGTAGTGCTTCAACGTTCCCGCATGTCTTCCCTGTTCGTTGAGAGACTTAAGGCAATAAAGGCTTCCCGTCTGGTTTCCGTAAAGCTCTGATCTTGTCATCATGAATTCTATAAATTCAAAGGCCCCCTCAGGGCATTCGCAATCTGCCGAAACAGCAAAAATATCTGAAAACCTCTGAAGAAATACAGGTTCACCCTCCAAAGAAGGATATCCCGCAATCTTTAAATTATACCCGTCTGTATAAGTGGAAACATCCGCCACATTCTCAATGCTGTTTCGAGAGCCGAAATAATAATCCCTTGTGGGAATATTCATGGTCGCAACATCCTTTCGTTCCACATCTGCGCCGGAATTTTTAATACATTCCAGCATTTCCCTTACAAGCGGTGCATTAAATCCGGGATTTCCGTTTTCATCCTTCAGAATATCATCCATAAGGCCGGTAAACACCAGCTCCTCCAATGATCCCACACTCCAAAGGCCTGCCAGATTATGTTCTTTGGCAGTTTTAACATATGTATCTATAGCAGTTTTAACATCATAATCTGTTGTATCCGCATCTGAGTATATAAAAGGTGTCTGGAATGCTATTTTTTCACTTATTCCATACAGCTTTCCATCTGTTTCAAGCCCCTTTATCATAGTCTCCAGCAAATCATCCCTTTGAATCTTTTCGGATTTATCAATAAGAGGATACAAATCCCTGATATATCCTGCCTTTGCATAATCGGGAAGCGCAAGTGCATCATAACCCGAAAGGCAGATAATGTCCGGAATATCCTCCATCAAAAACCTGAATTGCACATCGGCGGAATGGATGTCATTTACCACTTCATACTTTTCGTTTTCGAAGTTGAATTCATCTATTTCCTCCCTGGAAACGGTTCTTATAAAGGGCTGGTAAAGCACAAGCTGTATCTTTTCTTCCTTTACCACATCCTTGTTCTCCACAAGAACGTTGACTTTTACTCCACCATCTTCCTCGGTAAGCACATAGTACTTATCATTCCAAAGAACAATATTTCTTACTTCTTCTTTCCTTATCCTGCTGTCCGAAAGGGAACACACCGGAACAATTTCATCTGTTTCCAAATTGTCCGAATACAGCATCTGGCCGCTTTGAAGTCCCGGGTTTTTGTCTGAAGCAAAAGCCGAAGTCCCTTCCATCTTGTATGTAAATTTCTCGAATTTACCTTCTTTGCCTATAATATATATATTTTCGTATCCGTCCAAAAGATATTTATTATCTGCAGAAACTTCAATGTCATAGATATTTTTATTCCTAAACATATCATCCTCAACAGAAATCGTTTGGGCTTCAAGGGTGTCCATATTCATTCTTACAATAAAAAAGCCTGCATCGTTTCTTGAGAGAATGCTTAATGCGTCCCCGGTTTTGTCCTTGTGAATGCACCAGCTTTTCCAAGTAATATGTGAAATGGCATCACTTCTGTACTCCCTTGTTTCCCCATTTCTGTCATAGGATTTCAAATAATAAACCGAATCATCATCCGTTCCTTCAAACTCAAGGCAGTAAACCTTATCTTCATAAAAACGGCACTGGGAGCTGTTTTCTCCCAGTGCAACAAAATACGAATCCTCAATCTGATAATACGCAGCCTTCGGCACTTCAGTTTCTTTTGAAGCTCCTGCCGTCTCGCCTTTTTTGCACCCTGCTAACAAAACAAGAAGCAAAACAATCAAAATTCCCCTAATCTTTCTCATTTCTATACCTCTTTGTGGCACATATTTACTACATAATATAACCGGTATAAGAAATTAGCAATAGCCACCGTAGGCAAAATGTGCCAAAGGGGACGGGGGAAAGTGTCATCAAGGAGTGTCCCTACTGTCAACAGGGGGCCGGTGTATGATGTGTGTTTTCGCAGGGTCGTACGAAAGCAATAAAAAACGACAATACTTCGCGCCACGAGAGCTGAGTGGTAACGGGCCCCCGCAGACGGCTTGCTTTAAAAAGCCGCAAAGGGGACAGCCGAAGTGGCTCGTAATTGTTCTTTGCGTGAGTAGACCAAGAAAAACACATCATACACCGGCCCCCTGTTGACAGTAGGGACACTCCTTGATGACACTTTCCCCCGTCCCCAATGGCACAGCTTTTGCTATGCCTTCAAGGCAGGAAGTGCGTTGCCGTTATAGTCAAACAGTGCCTGGTTGGCCCATTCGTTTCCTCCGGGGCCCTTTTCGCCGGTGTATTCAAGGGCGGCCTCGGTGGCCCAGCCACAGCCTTTTACGGGAATCCAAGCAGGCTCCCAGTAGTAATAGCCTGTGCCCTTTCCAGCGGGCACAGCCTTTAAAACTTCGTTAACTTTGTCCATAAAGGCCTTCTGTCCCTCATAAGACATGGGATACTCAACCTTTTCCACAAGGGAAGGCTTTGTGGCGTAGCCCTGTCTGTTTTCAGGTGCAAGACCTTCGTAGGAAGCGTAGTCTTCCATGGTAAACCCGGTGGAGACTTCGTCTATCACAAGTTCTTTGCCATAGCGGACAGCAATATCATTCATGTTATCGGAAAGCATTTTAAATGTGCCGTGCCAGAAGGGATAGTAGGATAAACCTATAACGTCAAAATCACTTCCTCCGGCGGCGAAATACCCGTCAAACCAGTCAAGATACAGCTGATGGTTTCCACCGTTATCCAAGTGAAGCATAACCTTTGCGGAAGGTAAAATTTCCCGGACTGCCCGTATTCCCGCATTGAGAATATCCTTAAGGAGCGGATTGAAATATTTGTCCTTCTCAGGGCAGTTTTCAGGTTTTTTGTAATGTCTGTTTCCCAAAGGCCACAGGCATCCGTTGGTAATTTCGTTGCCCACCTGAACCATAAAAGGCGGAACGCCCTCCCTTATGCAGGTGGAAAGAACAACTGCCGTATATTCTTCAACTGCTGCGGCAAGCCCTTTGCCGTCAAGGCCTCTCCAGGCCTTGGGCACGTTCTGCTTGCCGGGATCTGCCCAGAAATCGCTGTAGTGAAAATCCAAAAGCCAGCTCATACCATGGGCTTTTGCCCTTTTGGCCAGGGTAAGAACCGTCTTCAAATCACAGGTTCCCGCACCGTATGGCCTGCCGTCTTCACTGTAGGGATCATTCCAAAGGCGTAGCCTTATGGAATTGACGCCGTATCGTTTTAAAATATCAAACAGATCCTCTACACCGTTACCATCGTAAAATGCGGCACCGCAGGCCTCTTCTTCAAGAAGTGTGGAAATATCCATTCCCTTAATCATTGTCTGAGTTCCTCTAATGTGAAGCGCTTTTGATAGCTTCCGTATCTGAAACGTGCCATTTCGTTCTTTGCAAGAACGTCCTCTTCGCTTCCTGTGTACTGGCAGCGAATGCAGTAATATTCTTTCTTTTCTTTGTCATAAAACATATCGATATCCAGATCTCTCATAAAACATGAGGGACATCTGAAATTTAATTTTCCCTTGCCAGACTGAGCCATGTGGTAAACGCCTCCTTTTCTTTTAACCTGCCGGTATATCCGAGTGTAAACATGGGTGAAAATGCATAACCCTCTTTAATGTAGCCCGAAACATCGCTTCCGCCCAGGCCCTTAAGGGTAACCTTTGTTTTGATTGCTCCTACTGTTGCGCATACAAAATCAGCGTTTTCAATGCTTTCTTCCCTGCATTTGTATTCATAATCTATTGTTTTGACAGTCTTTCCGGAAGCGGTAAGCTTAACGCAGGTCATGTCCTCTGAATACTCCGTTGTACCGTAGCATGCCACCATGTATTCGTTGATGGAAACCTCTGCGGAAGGGTCGCTCATGGAAAGAATTGTTCTTTCCGTTCTGATTTCGGATGCGCCTTCTTCAAAGAAATGCTTTGTCTGAAGTTTCAAAGAAAGACCGTCGAATTCGATATCCACAGGGTCAAGTGTAAGGACACGGGTCTTCACTCCGTTCTTGGTCTCCTCAGAAAAATGAGCCTTTGTGCGGCAGAGACACAAATCCACCTCTTCGCCGTTATGGGAAACCTTTGCGCTCCTTACGGTTCCTTCACCTGCATAGTGTGTAAAGTAACCGGCTCTGTATTTTTCCTGGATAAGGAAAGGATACGAAGCATCCTGAACATGCTTTGTGCCAATACCTACCGGCCACTCAAGTTTCGCCGCATAGGGTCTCAAATCCACAATTGCACCGCCCTGGTACATGTTGACACAAACTCTCATAAAGGGATCGCAATACCAGAAAAGTTGCTTCTCGGAGCCGTAAAGAATGTCCTTCCAAAGGGCACATTCAGGCTCCGTGTAAGCCTTGTTGGCACGGTAGAAATCCGCCCATTCGGCCATGGTCATATCTTCACACTGACCGGCTTTTTTGAGTTCTCCGTAATATTTCATTCCTTCTTCATAGGACTTATACAAAAGTTCGTAAGGAGCTTCCCAACGTCCTGCCTTATTCATCCAGCCGGGACCCACAAATACCATGTTATAAGCTATTCCGTTATTATAATCACCCAAAACACGGTACTGGTCCACAAGGTTAAAGAAATAAGGGAATTCCCAGGTCTTAGTATCGTAAATCATTCCTCTTAAAACGTTCTGGGGATGGGTTCCAAAGTTGGAACCGTTTCCGTCATAGCATGCCAAAAGGTCTCTCGAAAGATGGGGAATGGCAACTATTCCGCTGTCCTCTTCTTTGTTCGCTGCAGGAGCATGGGTGTTTGCCTTGGAAGGAATCCAGGGTGCCCAAGGGCCTCCATCCATAAGGGTGTACCAGGAGTTGTTACAAGTGTGGTACGCCTTCGGGCCCTCTTCCCAGCATGTAGCAACAGCACATTTAACGCTTGGATACGTAGCCTTTATATAGTTAATAAGCTCTGCATCCATGTAATACGAGCCTGTGGATTCAGGATAGAATCCGAAGGTATCATAGAACTTTCCGAATACATCGTTTACGATGCTTATTTTGTCCTCCATTGAGAACATCCAAATGCAGAAATCCTTTGTTTTGTACTTTTCCCTGAACTGGGTACAGGGAAGCCCAAGAAGGGTCAACGCAATCTCGTCTCCGTACTTCTCGTGGTCGGCCTTTGCAAGAGAAACCGCCTCCTCGTTAAACAAAGAAGCATAAGTCATCTGAATTGTTGTTTTCAAGCCGTATTTGTGGGCAAGAGCCTGCTGTGTCTTGAAAATGTCAAGGGATTCAGTAAGAAGAGCCTTTCTTCCTATATCCTCCTTTTTGCCCTGTCCGGTAACCTTTTCCGCATATTCAGGTACCATCTCGGGTCTGTGAATAACATTTACGATAAATTTGTTTTCCATATCTACCCTTCCTATACTTTTGTGGATTCTCTCATGGATACTTCGTACCCAAGGAGTATTTTTTTAGGAGCTTCCACTCTGTTTATGGCTTCCATAAGCCTTTTTGCCGCTGTTTCTCCAAGCTTCCCCGCATCATACTTAAGTGCAGTGATTCCGGGAACATTTCTTTCAAGAATCCTGGAATCGTAAAAGCTTGCTACCTTTATGTCTTTGGGGATTTCTTTCTTTTGCTGTTTAAGATAATCAAGAACCTTGACGCAAACCGAATCATCCATACAAAGAATACATTCGTAACCGGATTTCATTATTCCATCCACGGTCTTGCCCAAAGAAAGCCTGCTCACATCCCCATAAACCATGTCTTCAGCTCCGGTAATTCCCGCTTTGGTCATGGCTTTCAAAAAGCCCTTCAGACGGCTGTTTGTAACAATATGACTCATGTCACCGCCTATTAGCGCAATCTTCTTTATGCCCTGCTCCAAAAGAAGCTTCGTAAGCATGGAGCAGGCCGCCTCATGATCGCTGTCCACCTGAATAACCTCCTGGTCCTTACAGGAGCCTACGGTTACAAAGGGAATATTCGCCTTCTTTAAAAGCTTTACACAGGGGTCCTCCGTGAGTGTTCTCGAAAGAATGATTCCGTCAACCTTCTTGTTGTTCACCATGCGTTCCAACTGGGAAATGTCCTCTGTGGTGGTCATGGTAACCACCACGTCGTAGTCATTTCCCGACGCATATTCACATATACCTGCCATGCATTCCTTAAAGAAAGGCATATCGTTGTATGCATAATCTTTCGGAACCACCAAGCCAAGGTTATATGTCTTGGAATTTGCAAGACTCTGCGCTATGGCATTGGGAACATATCCGTATTCTTTTATATAGCTTATAACCCGTTTTCTTGTGTCGGCCCCTACTCTTCCTTTGCCTGAAATGGCTCTGGAAACCGTGGTTTTGGAAACATTGAGGGCCTGTGCCACATCGGATATAGTTATTTTTTCACCCATAATAGTCTCATTAATCCAGTTTACATAAGTAGAAGTCGTCGAAGGTTCCCCAGGCGCCTGCGCCTGCCTTAACGTGTACTCCTACGGTTAACTTTCCGCCTGAAACGGTTATCTTCTGAATTTCAGGATGCTGCCAAACACACCAGCCGTCCACTGCAAAATCTTCACGGTACACCTGATCCCCTACCTGGGCGAATATGAACATGTCGGCGCCTGCGCCGGCATCTCCGCCCTGGGTATAAACGCTGAAGAAATAGTCTCCGTCCTCCAGGTCTTCGAAGGTGTAGTTTGCGGTGAATTCCACTTCACCCTGTCTCCAATAGTGCATTGCCCACTCGCCGGTGTAGGCATCGCTTTCTTTCTGTTGGTAATCAAGAACAGGATCTCCGCTGAAGACAAACTCCCAGTTGTTTCTGGGTTCTTCTTCAAAACTTGCATTTTCAATCCAGTTTTTGCTTTCAACCTTTATGACGCACTCAATATCCGTCCCGTCTTCGAAGGTGCCCTTTACCGTGTATTCGCCGGGCTTTCCGGTATCGACTTTGGAAACATCTTCGGGATTCCAGTTTACCTTCGCAGGACCGTTCTTTGACCTGTCATTATAAAAAACATCCGCAGTCTCGGGCATAGTCAAAGCTGACCCCGGGTTAACGGTTTTAGTAAGATTTTTTACATAATCTATTTTCAAAGGTGCGGTTGAACCGTACTTCAAATATTTCCAGACATTTATGGAAGGAAGGGCCTTTCCGTCAAAATCAAACATTGCCTGATTTTCCCAGGCACAGCCTCCGTAATAGACTCCCGCATCCTTCGGGTCGTATGCTCCGGCGTAGCTTGAAGCCCAGCCCGAACCTTCCGTCTCCCAGGTGGACTTGTCCACCGGAATCCATGCAGGCTCCCAATAGAACACTCCGAGGCCGCCCACTTCGCTCACTGTTTCGCAGACGTCCCGGACTTCGTTCGCCTGGCTTTGCCAGGTTGCGGCGTAGTTTTTATGAATCTGTGCTTCACTTACGCTGTTGCCGTTTCCATCTCCGTCTTCGGTGGTAAACATATAGGCGTTTTCAACCACCATAACTTCTTTGCCGTACTGTTCTTTGGCAAGAGTCATGACTTCCTTAAGGTTATCAAGTGTCCCGTGCCAGTAAGGATAGTAGGAAAGTGCGAAGATATCATACTCCACATCACAGTTTTTGAGCTTACGAAGAATGGATTTGATGCCATCCTTGTTCTCAGGGTTTGTGAAATGAACCGCGGTCTTTATATCAATTTGGTACTTTTCCTCCATCTCACTGATGGCTTTTGTACCGCCCGAAACTATCTTATTTATCTCAACCCACTTGGTTTCGCCGGCCATACCGTTGTTGTTCTCGTTGCCAAGCTGAACTACGCAAACGTCCGCTCCTGCTGCAAGAATTGCGTCCATGGCCTCCAAAGTAAAGGCATATGCAGCTTCGCCCTTTTCGTCTCCGGTCATTCCTTCCCAGGCCTTGGGGCACATCTGCTTTCCGGGATCTGCCCAGAAATCGCTGTAATGAAAATCTATCATGGTCTTCATTCCGTACTCAGCAGCGCGACGTCCGATTTCAGCAGCATTTTTATAATCACAGTTTCCGCCGCCGTAGCCGTTTCCGTTTTCATCATAAGGATCGTTCCACACTCTCACTCGAACACAGTTAACTCCCGCATCCGCAAGGATTTTGAAAACATCCTCTTCAACGCCCTCTGTGTTGTAATACTTTGCCCCGGATTTTTCCTCTGCAAGGACGGTGGAAATATCCACTCCTCTGTAGAAATCATCTGAGATTCCCTCTACCGGAGCCACAAAAACCTCAGCTTCTTCCACACCTGTGGGAAGCTTCGGAGCATACTTTGTAACCTCTTCCGTTTTTTCTTTACATCCCGAAATTAAAAGAACACCCAGAACACCCAAAAGAATCAATAATTTTTTCATATAACCTCCGTTGCGGTGGCGTGTTTACCATATTTGCGCAACCGCTTGCACACCCCTAAAATACCACATTTCCCTTACCAAATCAATAACACCTCCCCCATCCCCTGCGCAACCATTGCGCAGCTTAGGGACGTTCCTTTTGCCACGAGGATGTGTACCCTGCCATAAGGATGTGTACTTTGGCACGAGGATGTGTACTTTGGCTCAGCTCAGACTCGTAGCATTCCCCCAAAAAATCCAGTGTATACAACACTTTCCGAGGGGGCGGGCTAGAGCTGGTAAGCGTAGATTTTCGCAAAACAGGCGCTGGGCGGCAGCGTGACCCAGCTTGCGGCTTGCCTTAGCAAAGCCGCGAAGGGGGCCGCCCGGCGCGCCGCGTTGCTACTCATTTGCGAATCCCGCCCCGGAAAAGCATTGTATACACTTTGTTTTTGGGAGCCCGACCATCTTTGAGCCATAGTACACATCCTTGTGACAATTCCCCCGTCCTTATGGCAGGGTACACATCCTCGTGGCAAAAGGAACGTCCCTATAGCCCATGGGACCCGCCGGGTCCCATGGGCAAAAAAAGAGCCCCGGGCGATACACGCCCGGGGCCCAGAGGTCATTATGACTCTTTCAGCCTATAGTCTGAAATTAAGGAAGCATTGTAGAATCGCCGTATGTAGCGTCCCAAGCTGCCTGTCTTTCCTCGATAATAGCCTGTCCACCTGCTGCAAGGTAATCAGCCATGAACTTGTCCCATGTTGCATCGAAATCAGCTACTGAAGCAACGATAGCGTTGTCAAAGCCCTGATCTCTCTTACCGGATAAGTCTGTTCCTTCAGCTTCTGCTGCGATTTCGCCAACGGAAACTGTCTTAGGAGCTCTAGCATCAACCTGTGCTGCTTCGATAGCCTGCTGAACGTCAGCGGGATCAACATTAGCATATGCATATGCAAGTGAAAGGTTTGTAAGTTCAGGTGTAGCAAGTCTTAAACCGTTACAGTTAAGAGTCATATCGATGTTCTTACCGGAGTTAACGAACCAGTCGTGATTTCCTTCAGGATCGCTTACGAGTACCCAAGCGCCTGTAGTGGGATCAACTGTGTGGTTAACGCCTTCTTCACCAGCCTGTAAGAATTCAACTGTAGAAGCCTGTGACATGAACTCTAAGTAGCAAAGAGAAGCAACGGGTTCATCGTTTGTTGCAGGGAAGAATACCTTACGGTCTCCGCCTTCTGAATAACGATACTTTGTGTACTTACCATTCTTATCTTCGAAGCAGTTAACTGCTACGAACTTTGCATCATCGCCCTGAAGAGACTTTAATGTATAGTTGATGGAGTTTTCACCATCTCTGAAAGGATAATCATAGTTGTGGATGAATGCGCCTACAAAGCCGGCCTTAATCATATCATCTTCTGTGGAATCATCTGCATTTGAAAGAGCAAAATCTTTCCAGATAAGTCCGTCGTTGTACCACTTGTTAAGAAGTCTTGCTGCTTCTTTTGTTCCGTTTTCGGTGTACTTTCTGTCATCGAAACCGTTTACATATAACTCTTCATCTGTGATATCGGGATCCATGAAGGATTCGATAATGTTAGCTGCTCTCCAGCCTACATCGTAAGACATTGAGAAAGGAACCATCTTGGAAGCGTCAGCGCCAAGAAGAGTTTCAGCATTGTCTCTGAAAGCTACAAGGCAAGCTTCGAATTCAGCCTTGTTTGTAGGAAGAGCTAAACCAAGCTTATCAAGCCAGTCTTTACGGATGAATGTGTTAATACGGCATGTTTCATTTCTCTTACCTTCGATTGCCCAAAGTGTTCCTGTAGCAGGATCAAGGTTCTGGTAAATAAGAGAATCGCCAAGCCAGTCAAACATAGAAGGAACAAGGTCCTTGTTTGCTTCAAGAATGGGAGCAAGGTCAAGAACACCTCCCATGTTAGCGTATGTCTGAACTGTAGGTAAATCATATGTGTAGCAGATATCAGGAGCGTTCTGAGCTGCAAGTAAGTTGTTTACATCATCTTTTTCGTTCCATCTTGAAACTGTGATGAATTCAACTTCTACATTGTAACGATCAAGCATCTGAGCCTGAATCCACTGTGTCCAAGCGTTATCGCCTGCATCTGTACCGCCATCAACTGCACGGTCATAAAGTTCTACTGAAATGTGTCTTGTCTCAACAAACTTACCATTGAGCATTCCGTTGGCATCGGGCTCGTCAGCCTTAACCTCTGTTTCAGTACTTGCTTCAACTGTCTTTTCAACTGATGTTTCGGTTGAAGTTGAAGGAGTCTTGTCTCCACATGCTGCAAGTGAAAGAACCATTGCTGCAGAAAGGAGAACTGCTAATACTTTCTTTTTCATTTTTAAACCTCCCTGGTTTTTTATATATGAATTAACGCTTCACTTATGATCCGCGTTTATTCCTTAACCGCACCCATAGTTACACCGGCAATGAAATACTTCTGTAACCAAGGGTAAACAAGCAGAATCGGTATTGTAGAGAACATAACGATTGCTGCTTTTAAGGACTCTCCGAGTCCGGGCTGTGAAAAGCCTTCCTGTGCTGCAACTTCTACTGAGTTAACATTATTAAGAATGTTGTACAAAAGAAGCTGCAAAGGATATAACTCTTTCTTTTTGCTGGTAATATACATCAAAGCATCTGAATATCCGTTCCAACGTCCAACCGCATAGAACAATGCAAGTGAAGCAAATACAGGCTTTGAAAGAGGAAGATATATCTTTAGCAATATCTTAAAGAAGCTTGCTCCGTCTATTTCGGCCGATTCTCTTAATGATTCCGGAATGCCGTAGAAGAAGCTTCTCATAATAATCATGTTGTAAATGCTTAAACAACTGGGAATAATCAGAACCCAAGGAGTATCAAGCATCTTCAACTGACTTAAAAGCAGGTAGTTAGGAATTGTTCCTGCATTGAAGAACATTGTTATTGTAATAATGATATTGATTATTCCTCTGCCCTTTAATCCTTCAAAAATCAAAGGATATGCGCAAAGAGCCGTCATGGTAAGCGAAATCAGTGTGCAAATAACTGTAAGTATTGCAGTCCATATGAACGCTCTTATATATTTCGCATCGCTTAATACCGTTGTATAGGAATCAAATGTCAATCCCTTGGGCCAGATATAAACCTCACCTCTTATAAGATACTGGGTATCCGAAAGAGATTTTGCAGCAAGGTTAAGCATAGGGATGATACAAATCAAACTGATAACTACACAAATAAGGACAAAAATCCAGTCGCCGATTTTGGCTCTAAATGATTTTACTTTCATACTTTCACCTGTCCTTTCTACCAAATACCGCGCTCGCCGAGCTTACGTGATAACCAGTTCGCGCCCAGTAAGAAGAACAAGCCGACTACTGACTGGAACAAGCCAACGGCTGTTGTCAGTGAAAACTTAAGTCCCTTAATACCGACCTTATAAACGAATGTTGCAATAACTTCAGCTTTGTCCAGAACAAGTGAATTTGCCAAAGCGTAAGGTCTTTCAAATCCGCCACCGAGGATACCGCCAAGGTTCATGATAAGCAGAACAACAATGGTAGGTTTGATACCCGGCAAAGTGATGTGCCACATTTTTCTGAATCTTCCTGCGCCGTCAACGGAAGCTGCTTCGTAAAGTTCCGTATTGATTCCGGCTATTGCTGCAAGATAAATAATGGAACCCCAACCGAAACTCTGCCATACACCAAGTCCGATGTATGTTCTGAACCAATGAGAGGACTCATTGAGGAAAGGAATTGCTTCCCCGCCAAAGTGCATAATAATCTGATTGATTAGTCCGTCTGTAGGTCCGAATATTTTAAGAGCAAGGCTTGCGATGATAACCCATGACAAGAAATGGGGCATGTAAGCAATTGTCTGAACAACCTTTTTAAATCTCTTGAAGCAAAGTTCGTTAAGAATCAAGGCGAAAATGATAGGAGCCGGGAAGCCCACAATCAAATCGGTAAGATTCAAAAGAACCGTATTCTTTAATGCTCTGAGAAAATCGGGAGTCTTAAACGCCTTAATAAAATACTTGAATCCATGATCGCTTGCCCAAGGCATTTCATGGAGTTTCATATTAAACTTATACTCCTTGAAAGCGATAAGGATGTTCTTCATCGGTGCGTATTTAAAGATGAATAAATAGATAAGCGGTAACGCTAATAATGCATAGAGTTGCCAATACCTCTTAAGATAAACTCTTACGTTAACTTTCTTTTTAGGCAAGGCATTTTGTTGTTTCTTTCCCATAATATTTCCTTTCGTGTACCAACCCCCACAAGCTGAAACGACAAGTCCAAATGGTACAAAAATAATTTTTCGTGGTCACTTCGTATAGTTTCAAGCACAAAAATACTTCTTGCATATCCGACTTGCACAATCATAATACAAACAACAAATTTCAAGTTCAATGCTTCTAAGCGATGCGTGCATCTTTTGCAATCACGGGGACAATTTTTGCAATGTGTGCAATCGTTTTGCCAAAAAAGTCCCCAAATTGCCGTTATTTCGGCAATCTGAGGACTTTGTAAAAAGCTCGGATTATTTATTTTTCATAAGAAAAAACGATTCCCCCACGTTCTGCATAGAAGGAGCAAAGCCCCGTTGTTTCGCCTATTGAAACATCACAGCCAGGGAACTTTTCTTTCAAAACATCACTAAAAAGAATGGCTTTATCAAGGCCGTCACAGTGGTCAATTCGAACCTTTCCTCCCTTATATCCCGCTTCCAGCATGTCCGAAAGCATTGCATCGCAGGCCTTTCTGTCGCCCCTTGACTTGTGGGTGGGCTGAAGTTCTCCCCAATCAGTAAAGGTTCCCACTATCTGAATTCCCACAACACTTGTAAATTTTGCTATTACCGGAGATATTCTTCCGTTGTTGGCAAGATTTGTCAAGGATTTAAGACAGAACCCGATTTTTAAATGGTTATATGAGTAATCCGTTAAAACATCATAGGTTTCATCCACATTCAAACCCTTCTTTTCACATTCAAGAAACTTTTCATAAAGGAGTCTCTCGGAGGGTCCTATAGCATTTGAGTCAATAACGTATACCGTGCTGTCCGCATTTTCCTCAATATAGAGGCCTGCTGCCGTATAAGCCGAGTTGTAACAGCCCGAAAGCCTTGCTGCCAGGGTAATAATAATGGCATCCTTTTCCCCTTCAAGCTCTCCGGCAAAATTATCAATTCCCGGACAGGCAGAATGGGAAGGACACTTTGCATTTTCCAGATATTCGACCATACCCATTACATCAAGGTTTTCGTCGTCTTTAAATTCCTTTTCGTCAGTACATATAAAAAGCGGTACAACCGCAGCATTTTCAGGGATTTCTTCTTTTCGCAAATTGGATCCCGAGTCCAGAATCAGTTTCATTTTCAGCGCTCCAGTTTCATCATTTAGTGTTAATATTATCTTTATGTAGTTTTGAAAACTACTTGTTACATACATATTACCACATGATAAACATCTGTCAACTATTTTTCAAATATGTTATAATAATCCTGCAACTGTTAACAAATAACTTGGGAGGTTATTTTATGGGTAGCGGATATTCCGAATATACTCAGTCAGCCATGGAAATTCTTCG
>JAZLJG010000087.1:0-3572 GCA_045617745.1 Lachnospiraceae bacterium
AATTTTCTGACCGATAGGTCAAAAGAAAAAGCACCATCGCGGCTATGCCGCAACAGCACCTTGACAATTCACATACTATTGATACTATTCTTGGGATTTTTTTATCCGGTTTTCGATTTCCTGCTTTACTGATTCGTTCCAAGGGCAGATACTTTCGAATGCTTCATCAGAGCCATCCAAAGTAGGAAGCTTTTCAAGCAGAAATACGAGATAATGGTAAACATTTATATCGTTTGCCTTAGCAGTTTCGACGATTGAATACATAACAGCACTGGAATCAGCTCCGGCCTGCGTATCAGCAAAAAGCCAATTCTTTCTGCCTACGGTGAACGGGCGGATTGAATTCTCGGAAAAATTGTTCGAGAAGCTGCATCTGCCATCTTCGAGATAAACCTCAAGATATTTCCGTCTGTTCTGGATATAGGTTTTTGCCCTGTCCAGTTTAGAATTCTTTTGAGGTTCAAGGCTGTCAAACCACGACCAGAATCCCGCAAGAACAGGAGTTTCGAGTTCAATACGGGCTTTTTGTATAGCTTCAAAGGATTTATATCTGGCTTTTATCTTTTTCTCAAGATCAAAGAGTTTGTCGCAGTACATAATTCCCTGTACCGCCGGTACTCTGTAATCGTATTGCTGGGATTTCGGTACCGAGTCTATCAGATACCTTCTTACATGAGCCCAGCAGGCAAGGCGTTTGGCTTTTGGAACCTTATTGTATCCACTGTAGCCATCACACATCAGATAACCAGTGTAATCTTCGAGGAAGTTATCTGCGGTTTCACCGGCTCTCGTTGTGGAATACTTATAAAGAATTATTGGAACCCCACCATCTTCACCTGCCCTGAACAGCCACATGTATGACTTGGATTCGGGACGTTTATCAGGTTCCTTAAGAACCTGTGTGGGTGTTTCGTCAGCCATGAGAAAGTCTCGTAAAAGAAGCTTCCGTCTGAGATATTCATAGAACGGTGTGAAGAATTCATCCGAATTCTTTATTACCCATGATGCGAAGGTAGACCTCGTTATGCTGACACCATACTGTTTCCAGTCCTGTTCCTGGCGATATAGCGGAACGCTGTTTACAAACTTCTGATAAATAACCCAGGCAATCGTAGAAGCGGATGCCATTCCGTGAAGCATGTGAGCTTTACCATCCTTACCCTTAACAATAACGGGCACCTTAAAAGAAGGCTTACATTCAGGACATTTATAGTTAACACTGTAGTATTCGACAACCTTAAACTTAGCAGGAGTGTATTCAAGTTCTCTTCGAACGAATTCTTCTCCCATGGATTTAAGTTCTGCCCCACACTCGGGACAGATTAAAGAATCGGGTTCAAGAAATCTTTTTTCAATCGGAATACCCTTAAAACGTTCTTCGTCTGAAGCACGCTTCTTTTTGGGTTTAGCTTTTCGCTCAGAGTCAAGTTCGCTGGCTATAGCTTCCGCCTCGGTTTCGAATTCTTCAACCACAGAACAGGCTTCAACCTCGAGCTCATCAAACAGGCTTAACTGACCTTCGATATCGTGAGAACGCTTTTCACTTGAAGAACCAAACAGTTTCTTTTTAAGTAGTTCAACCTGTTCCTTGTAATTATCTCTTTCAGATGTTGTCGTCTTAAGAAGAGCATTAGTGTTATCAAGTGTCTGCTGAAGAGTTTCGATAAGCCTATTCAGTTTTGTAATGGTATCCTTTAGCTCAATAAGCTGGGAATCTTTAGCACTGTTAGCCAACGTTTTTACCTCAAAATTGATATCTTAATTATACCATTTTTGAGGGTAAAATGACAGAGATTAATCCTTGAAAAATGCCGAAAATATGCAGTTTACAGCAGTTTTCTTGTGCACTATTTATGCCGATTTTATTGCCTTAGGCTGCTCAATATCAAGGCCTGTCATCAGCCAGTCGAACTCTCTCCAGGTGAGACTTCTGACCTCCGATTTATTGCGCGGCCACTTAAATGATCCTTCAACGGTAAGACGTTTATAGATAAGAACCAATCCGTCCGGTTCCTGAAGTATGGCCTTTATTCTGTCACGTTTTCTGCCACAGAAAAGATAGATGGCATTGCACGATACATTCATACGGAATTCGTTCTGTATGATGGCGCAGAGTCCGTCAATCGATTTCCGCATATCGGTGTAACCCGTCACGATATAGATTGAATCAACGGAAGATATATCAGCAAGCATAGGCACTTCCTCCCGATAACGAACGGATGATAACCTTTACTAAAGTCGGATCAGCGTCATTGGACAACCGGATGCTGCTAGCTCCAATCTGAATCTCAATTGTATGTGAATTGTCAAGGTACATATTTGAAACCGGTACATCTGAAGTATAAGGTACGGTTTCTGTATATTTAGCAGGATGATTATCCTGTTCAATATCTATTTTGACTACTTCCTGTTTAGATGTGAAATCTAAAGGATCAGTCGGTGTCGTTTTGGAAGCAACTGCGTAGGATGCTTTCTGAAGTCTTTTCACTGCCTGAGAGAAGGTACTTCTGGGAATACCATTCATCAGGCACCAGGCAGAATCGGATAGTCCGCTCTGACGGCATTCAGTTACAAGTTTGAACCATTCCGACAGAGTGCGGCTGGGTGATTGATTTTTTGACATAAGTTTTTCCTCCATAGTAGTAATGAAAGTGTATGACTTTCTACTTTGATTAAGTTCAAGTAGTAACGAAAGTGTACTACTGACACTATTATGAAGAAATTCTATTAAGATTTACATTCACCCAAAAATTATGCGCTTACGGCGTATTTTTCTATTGCATCTCATACATCGGAATAAGCATATTCTCTGCCATTTCTTCATCCGATATAGGAGGATTCATATATTCAAGCGGCAATGACTCCATCTGTCCATCACTTCTCTTATAAGATACCTGTTTAGGAAAAGCTGTTACTTCTATTGGTGTATGTACTTCAACAATAACAGGTCCGTCATATTCCAAGGCTTCCTTAACTTTGCTTTCCAATTCATCATGTTTATCGATTACAATCGCTTTAAGTTCACAAGCCTCAGCCAGCTTAGCTACAGACGGAATCGCAAGATTCGACTCTTCCGTACATGCGACAAGATGACCGGCAAATATATTGGTCTGTGTAGCCTTTATTGCACCATATCCCTTATTGCTCAGAACGAACATCTTAACAGGAAGATTCAGTCTCTTGAGTGTCGCCAATTCCTGTGAATTCATCATGAATCCACCATCTCCGTTCACTCCTACCGTTCTTTTACCGCCTGATGCAAGACATGCACCTATTGCTGACGGAAAACCGTATCCCATGGAAGCTAACCCTTTGGTACAGAACACGCGCTGTCCCTTCTTAACCTTAAAGCCCTGCATAGAGATATCTATGCAGCTACCGGAACTTCCGGATACATACACGTCTCCTTCAGCCATATTATCTGCAATTGTATCCATAAGGCAGTAAGTATTAACAAGTTCCTTTCTGTTCCAATATGATTCATCTATTAAAGGATATTTATCTCTTAATCTGTTACCATACTCAAACCATGCAGTTCTGTCCTTTTTTCTGATTTCATCCTTATGCTTCAG
>JAZLJG010000088.1:0-2429 GCA_045617745.1 Lachnospiraceae bacterium
AACTTCGGAAAGACGAAGCAAAGAACAAAGCAAAGTAGGTGATGTTTTGAGTAATCAAAAGAAACCTACTTTTTTTGACGCTATCTGTAAAGAAGCAAAGGACTTATTCGGGCTTGATTTGCGCTCGTTTAAGGATAAAAAGAAGAGAGCCAGGCTAATAAGGGGAATAATCCCGTATGTCATATTTGGCTACGTGGGCGACCTCTTAGGAAGGGCATACAGACTTAGCAATGCTAAGGATACTGTAAACAAGCTGATGGACACCATAAATTCACTCGGTAAGCCGAATTTAGTCCCGTCATTTAATATAAGGGATATTTTAGTTGGAATTGTATTTGGTGTAGGAATCAAGCTTGTAGTGTATTTTAAGAGCAAAAATTCAAAAAAATACAGGAAGGGAAAAGAGTATGGTTCGGCAGAACTTGGTGGACCAAAGGACATAGAGCCTTTTATAAATCATGAGAATCCGGACAATAACATAATCTTCTCGCAGACGGAACAAATGTCGCTTGAAGGCAGGATGCCATCGCCCCTATATAACAGAAATAAAAACGTTCTGATTATCGGTGGTTCCGGCGCAGGTAAGACAAGGTTTTACGCCAAACCGCAGTTATTACAACTGAACTGCTCTTATATTTTCACAGACCCAAAAGGCCAGGTGCTTGAGGAATGCGGCCAATTACTCAAAAAGGCCGGGTACAAAATCAAGGTCCTAAATACGATTGATTTTTCAAAAAGCATGAGATACAATCCGTTTTCTTATATAAAAAAGGAAAGCGATATCATGAAAGTTGCGGATGCATTAATTGAAGGAACAACAACCGGCAAACAGCAGAGTGAACAGTTCTGGCTTGATGCGGAAAGGCTTTTGTATAACGCACTTATCGGATATATCTGGACAGAGGGAACCGAGGAAGAACGAAACTTCGGAACGCTTCTTGATATGGTTAATGCCATGGAAATACGGGAAGATGATGACAGTTTCAAGAATGCGGTTGATTACATGTTTGATGATCTTCAGGAAAAGGATCCTGAGAATTATGCAGTGCTGCAATACCTTAAATTTAAGCAAGCTGCCGGCAAAACAGCAAGATCAATTATGATTACTGTCGGCGCCAGACTTTCAAGATTTGATATAAAAGCAGTACGAGAGGTCATGAGCGAGGATGAAATGCATTTGGATGAATTGGGCGATGAGAAATCAGCGCTCTTTATTATTACATCCGATACGACAAAAACATTCAACTTCATGGCAACAATTTTATATACGCAATTATTTAACCTTTTGTGTGAAAAAGCTGACTTGGAGTATAAAGGAAGACTTCCGGTGCATGTGCATTGTATCTTGGATGAGTTTGCGAATCTGGGCAGAATACCTGATTTTGAAATTCTAATAAGTACAATCCGAAGCAGAGAGATCTCAGCATCAATCATATTGCAGTCGATGGCACAGCTTAAGTCCATTTATGATAAGCAGGCAGATATAATCGCAGATAACTGTGATAGCCTTCTGTTCTTAGGTGGCAAAGGTAGAGAGACGCTTAAGGAAATATCCGAATTACTCGGTAAAGAAACCATTGATATGTATAACACTTCGGATACAAGAGGTAACAATCCGTCATATGGTGTTAATTACCAGAAGACAGGACGAGACTTATTTACACCTGATGAGCTGGCAAGGCTCCCCGGTGATAAGTGCATATTGCAGATAAAGGGTGTTAAGCCGTTTTACTCTGATAAGTATGACATTACAAAGCATCCCCGTTATAAATATTTAGCAGACGCCGATCCAAAGAACAGATATGACATTTCATATGAGATGTCTGTTGAAGCAAAGGTTAGCGCAGAGGATGTTATAGAGGTTACAGATTTGCGTAATGAGACAATTGAATAGCGATTAGAAGATAGGCTCAGGGCTAATAACCTTGGGCCTTTTCTGATGCATGAAAATACAGCGATAGAAAGGCGGTCAGGTATGACAAAAGAATACAAATCAATAGTTACTAACAAAACACAAATAAAAACGGAAAGGAGAAAAATTGACGTTATGAGGTCAGGGTAAATGTACAAAACCCTATTATATGAAATCGTTACTTTTCTATAAAGAGTATAGAATGTACTGATTTCGCGCCTTTTACGTCGATTTTGGAAAAATTCAAAATGGCATTTTTTAATTCAGCAGTTACAACATTACAGACACTTGTCTGTGCAATCGGAGCCGGTCTTGGCGTATGGGGAATCGTAAACTTACTTGAAGGTTATGGATCAGATAACCCCGGTGCTAAGTCCCAGGGTATCAAGCAGTTAATGGCAGGCGGTGGCATCGTACTTATCGGAACAACACTTGTTCCTTTGCTTTCAGGTCTTTTCTAATAAATGGAGAAGATAATCGATGCAATCACCGAATGGCTACAAGAGCTACTGATTGG
>JAZLJG010000089.1:0-64155 GCA_045617745.1 Lachnospiraceae bacterium
TTCCGTGAATCCGGCAACAAGCCCGAGTGGATGGTAATGGATGTTATTCCCGTTATCCCTCCGGATCTTCGTCCCATGGTTCAGCTTGATGGCGGCAGATTTGCCACATCAGACTTAAATGACCTTTACAGACGTATTATCAACCGTAACAACCGTTTACAGAGACTTCTTGAGCTTGGTGCTCCTGATATCATCGTACGTAACGAAAAGAGAATGCTTCAGGAAGCTGTTGATGCTCTTATCGATAACGGTCGTCGCGGACGTCCCGTAACAGGCCCCGGTAACAGAGCACTTAAGTCCCTTTCCGATATGCTTAAAGGTAAGGGCGGACGTTTCCGTCAGAACTTACTTGGTAAGCGTGTTGACTACTCCGGACGTTCCGTTATCGTAGTAGGACCCGAACTTAAAATTTACCAGTGCGGTCTCCCTAAGGAGATGGCAATTGAATTATTCAAGCCCTTCGTTATGAAGGAGCTTGTAGGACGTGGCATTTCCCAGAACATTAAAAATGCCAAGAAGCTTGTTGAAAGACTTGATTCCCAGGTATGGGACGTTTTAGAGGACGTTATTGCAGAACATCCTGTAATGCTTAACCGTGCTCCTACACTTCACAGACTTGGTATTCAGGCATTTGAGCCCATCCTGGTAGAAGGTAAGGCTATTAAGCTTCATCCCCTTGTATGTACAGCGTTTAACGCCGACTTCGATGGTGACCAGATGGCTGTTCACCTTCCCTTAAGCGTAGAGGCTCAGGCAGAGTGCAGATTCCTGCTTCTTTCGCCCAATAACCTCTTGAAGCCTTCGGACGGTGGCCCTGTTGCAGTACCTACACAGGATATGGTTCTTGGTATTTATTACCTGACCATGCACAAATATGTTGATAAGCCTCAGTGGGCAGACAAGGTAGTAGCCGAGTTTGAATCCCCCGAAGCTTTAAAGGCTGCATATAACGAATATCAGGCAAGCATTGCAAAGGCCGTTAAGGGCAAAGAAGGCGATGCCGCAAAGGCAGCTGCTGAAGCTGTTAAGGGCGCTCATCTTGAACCCGAAGCAATCGTTAAGGTTTGCGTTGACGCTGAAAGAAACCGTGTCGTTACTTGCCGTGTAATCGATATTTTGGGAAGATTCTTCAATTCCACAAGAGAAGCTTTACTTGCTTATGAAAACGGTGAAATTACTCTTCACCAGAAGATTAATGTAAGAAGAAGCACAGAGTGGAACGGAGAAATGGTTGAAGGTATCATCGAGACAACACTCGGCGGATTACTTTTCAACGAAATCATCCCTCAGGATCTTGGATACGTAGACCGTTCCAAGAAAGAAAATGCTCTTTTACCGGAAATTGATTTCCACGTAAAGAGAAAACACTTAAAAGAAATACTCCAGAGAGTAATCAATATTCATGGTGCATCTGTTACAGCGGAAGTTCTTGACCTTGTAAAGGCTACAGGTTACAAGTACTCCACAAGAGCAGCTATGACCGTATCAATTTCCGATATGACCGTTCCTGCTTCCAAGCCTGTAATCCTTGAGGACGCTCAGAACACCGTTGAAAAGATTGCCCGTAACTACAGAAGAGGACTTATTACAGAGGAAGAAAGATATCGTGCGGTTGTTGAGACCTGGACAGAAGCCGATGGTAAGCTTACCAAGGAACTTCTTGACGGTCTTGATAAATACAACAACATCTTCATGATGGCTGACTCCGGTGCCCGTGGTAGTAACCAGCAGATTAAGCAGCTTGCAGGTATGCGTGGACTTATGGCTGATACAACCGGTAAGACAATCGAACTTCCCATTAAGTCAAACTTCCGTGAAGGTCTTGACGTACTTGAGTACTTCATGTCCGCACACGGTGCTCGTAAAGGTTTGTCCGATACAGCCATAAGAACCGCTGACTCAGGTTACCTTACCCGTCGTATGGTTGACGTTTCACAGGAACTTATTATCCGTGAAATCGACTGCTGTGAAGGAAGAGAAGAAATCCCCGGAATGGATGTATATGCATTCGTTGACGGTAAAGAAACAATTGAAGGTCTTAAGGACCGTATCCAGGGCAGATATACCTGCGAAGACATCCTTAATGCAAAGGGCGAAGTTATCGTTAAGAAGAACCACCTTATTACTCCCAGCCGTGCTGCAAGAGTAATCAAAGAAGGTATCGACATTAACGGTAAACCCGTTACTAATGAAGAAGGTGAAATTTCTCCTTCAGCACGTATCAAGGTTCGTAACATCCTTTGCTGCCGTTCACACAACGGTATTTGCGCTAAATGTTATGGTGCCAACATGGCAACCGGTGAAGCTGTTCAGGTAGGTGAAGCGGTAGGTATTATCGCTGCTCAGTCTATCGGTGAACCCGGTACGCAGCTTACAATGAGAACATTCCATACCGGTGGTGTTGCCGGCGGCGATATCACACAGGGTCTTCCCCGTGTAGAGGAATTGTTCGAAGCAAGAAAACCTAAGGGACTTGCAATCATCGCTGAATTCGGCGGTGTAGCATCCATTAAGGATACCAAGAAGAAACGTGAAGTCATCGTTACTAACGAAGACACAAAGGAATCCAAGTCATACTTAATTCCTTACGGTTCACGTATCAAAGTTACCGACGGACAGGTTCTTGAAGCCGGTGATGAACTTACAGAAGGTTCCGTAAACCCTCATGACTTATTAAAGATTAAGGGTATTCGTGCGGTTCAGGATTACATGCTTAGAGAAGTACAGCGTGTATATCGTCTCCAGGGTGTTGATATTAACGATAAGCATATTGAAGTTATCGTACGTCAGATGCTTAAGAAGGTTCGTATCGAGAACAACGGAGATGCTGATTTCCTTCCCGGTTCAATGATTGACTTCCTTGACTTTGAGGATATGAACGAGCAGCTTCTTTCTGAAGGCAAACAGCCTGCAGAAGGCACAAGAGTAATCCTTGGTATTACCAAGTCAGCTCTTGCCACAAACTCCTTCTTATCAGCTGCATCCTTCCAGGAGACCACAAAGGTTCTTACCGAAGCAGCTATCAAGGGTAAGGTTGATCCCCTTATCGGACTTAAGGAGAACGTAATCCTTGGTAAGCTTATTCCTGCAGGTACGGGTATGAAGCGTTATCGTGATGTTGAACTTTCATCCGATGAAAGATATGAGCAGATGATTGCTGAAATGGCTGAAATGGAAGCCAAAGAAGCAGCTAATCACGCTGCAGCTCCCGCAGAAGACAGCGAGCCTGTTGAAGTGGAAGAAGAGTACGTTTACGAAGCAGATGATGCTGTAGCAGACGATTCTGAAGAATAAGTAATATAATAAAGCCCCACGGACATGTGTGTCCGTGGGGCTTTTTAATTATAAAAGGCTGACGTAGGATTCGACGTATTAAGTTTTCCCTGAGCTTGACAGTGGTAGTAAAGGAATTGCCCCTATATTCTGGGACTGCTATTAAAAACTGAATTAATCAGCTGACTATATTTTACAGATATAATTATTCGCTTTTTTGAAATACCGGAAGTGAATCGTCGTACTCAAGGTTTGCGGTAAGCTCTGTTTTCCAGGAAGTAATTTCATAAAACGGACTGCCCGGCTCATCGGGGAAGAGAATACTTATTTCAACTTCCAATGTCTGGGTTTCGTTTACGGGAATGGCGAAGGCTTTTTTACGGCCGACTTTCTCGTAATATCCGGTACGTGAAATACCTGTTTCGTAAAGGTCGGAAAGAGTCCGGTCGAAACTGTCAAGAAGCTCTTCGGCGCTGTTGCAGGCGTTATAGTAGCTTTCGGTGTTCGTTAAAACTCTTTGGCTTAGTTTGTAGTCACTTGCGGCACTTGAAAGAGAAAGAATGGCAAACGACACAAGGCAAAGAATTACGAAAATAAACAATATTGAAGAGGTTCCGGCATTCAAAGTGAATTCGTGTTTGCTCTTACTCATGAAGCACTTACCTCCTGAATATGTTTTTTGAAGGTGTAGGAATAGATTTTTTCACCGGTGGAATCGTTAAAGAAATCAAAGGTCATATAGATGAAAGAATCGTCACTATTAAAGTCAAGAGAATAGGAATAGCCTTTTAAGGCGTAGGAAGCCTCGAGACAGTCCTTTACAGCCTTTTCATCACCATCATATGCATAAAAGCATTCAGCGGCGTTATCGGCCCAGAGAACGGCATAATTTGCCCCCTCGGTATTTTTACCTATGGCGTGGGCCTTAACAAACACCTGCATACATACGGCGCTTGTAAGGGCAAAAAACAATATGACAATTATTAATTCCATTAAAAACAGTGATGATTTTGATTTTTGCATGGCTTTCCTTACTTTTTGCTTCGTATGTGTACAAAAAGCGATTCCTTTTCACTTCCTTTGGGCGTAATGTCAAATCGGTAAAGAGAATCACTGACTTTTTCTATTTCAAAGGATTCTATATCAAGTATTTTTGTTCCGAAGGAAGGGTCGAGATTCTGGCCCTGTCTTGTAAACATTTCTTTTAACTCACCGTCACAGGAGTACAGGTAAGTGCAATAAGGAACGTTGTCTATTTCCTCACTTATTACCAGAGCATCATATCCGCAATATTCGCCGATACCGATGGCTCCGTCTTTGTCGCTTTGATGTATTTTGTTGTAAACATAAGTGAAGGTTGCGCGGGAATTGTAATTTTCGCCCATTCCGGCCACAACGTTTGAGTAGACATTTGCACCTATTCCGGTAAGTACCACAACAGAAAATGCAAATACAAAGAAAAGAGTTATTACAAAAAGAGTATCGATAGTATGTCTGGTTTTATTCATGGGTGTCCGCCTTTCTGATGACGGTCACATCCGGATAAATATTGGAGCCTATTGCCTGATAGTCCACAAAGAAACGGGTACTGTCATATGTAAGACCGTAGTGCTCCTCCATATAAGAAAGGCTGGGAGGATAAGTACCTTCGATACAATAGCAGGAAACGATACAGTGGTTAATGGCCGTATTTAAGCTTTCCTCCTGGCGTTCCAGGGTAGACTCGGAAATCCGCCCAAGCATAACGAAAAAGAAAACGGAAAGCAGCACAAAAATGAGTATCGAAATATGGATACCCGAAAACCATGATTTGATTTTTCTTTCTTCACTGAATCTGTACATGCTTTATCCTATAGTAGTCATTATTCCCAAAAGGGGAAGTATTACCGAAAGAAGAACAAGACCCACAATCAGGGAAAGAACAATAACAAGAGTGGGCTCTATAATTGAAATGATTTCATTGATTTTGCGCTCGTTCTTTTGCTCGTAGTCATCTGCAATTTTGGAAAGAACACGGTCAATTTCGCCGGATTTGTAGCCTACAGCCACCATGCGGTTATTGACATTTGAAAAGAGACAGGCCTTTCTGAGGCCGTCTGCGAATGCTTCACCGCTTTCTATGGATCTGCGGAGTATTTCTATTTTGTTCTCGGTTTTCTTGTGCTCCACAAGCTTGCTTACAAGCTTGAGACTTTCAAAGGTATCAAGGCCTGCGGAAAGGGCAAGTGCCATGCCTGAGGCAAATCTGGAACAGGCAAGGGTGGAGTAGAAGTCCTTGAAAAGATGGAGATGCGAGGCAATTCCTCTGATGGCTTTTTTGCCTATCTCGGTCTTGCTGAAGAAAAAGTACAAAAGAACCAAAAAAGCAAGAATCAAAACAAACAGCAACGAATAGGAATTAAGAGTGCTGCCGAAATTCATAAGTGTTGCGGCGAAACCTGTCATTTCGCTGCCAAGCTGCTCGAATACCTGGTTGAAAATAGGAAGAACCTTGGTTATGAGGATAAGAATAACCACAAGCATCATGACTATCATGACAAGAGGATAAGTGACAGCACTTTTAACGCTTTCATTTATCTGGCTTTCTCTTTCGTAATATGAGGCAAGAGAACCCATTACTTCGTCAAGTGAGCCGGCTTTTTCGCCCAAACGGATAGTGTTTATGACGTAGTCGGGAAATACGCCTACAGCCTGAAGACTGTCTGCAAAATTGTTTCCTTCATTAACTTTGTCGATTATTGTCTGGAGAAGCTTTTTTGAGGAACGGTCTACAGTGTCGGAAAGCATAATACGGATGCCTTCCGTAGGAGTGATTCCCGCATGCAGAAGGATTGCTACCTGGCTGCAGAAAGAAGCCAGTTCTTCGTTGGAAAGTTTTTTAAGTGAACTCATGATTTTCCCCTCATGGTAATTAATATACGTATTTGGTGGAGTAGTTAGAACCGTCTCCGATGTATTCCTTAAGCGTTCTCTCGTTGGTGCTGGCGCCAAAGGTAGGGTCCACAAGAGACCATTCTTTGCCATTGAACTGGATGATACCGTTTAACCAGCCAACTTCCTTTATGTAGACGCTTATCCAGGCATGATAAACCATATCCTTGCCCACATATCCCACTTCAAGACGGGTGGGTATCTGTTGGCTTCGAAGCATACTGGTCATAACGGAGGCGTAATCAAGGCAGATTCCGGTACCGCTTAGAAGAATTTCATCCACATCGGTAACATACCAGCTCTTTACGGTATTTGCCTTGTCGTAGTCGTAGGTAATGTTTTTGATGATATAGTTATATACATTTGTAACCACATCCAGGTCTGTCTCACAGTAGGCTGCAAGATTGGCGGATTTTGTTACTACTTTACTGTCTTTTGTGAAATTCACATTCTGGTTGGGATACAGATAAGGGCCGAATTCGGATATATTGTCAAAATTTAAATGGGTACAGTAGGCCAAAGAATACTTGGTACCCTCAATGTTTTCACAGACACTTATTTCGTAATTGCCGTTTCCCGAGGTAAGAGGGAAAGCGGCAAAGCCGTTACTGATGCTGTAGGTATAGGTTACTCTGTTCGGACCGGTAATCTGAAGCTTAACATTGGAACTGGTTCCCAGGTAATTAACCATAATGTAACCTTCCGAAGCGTTGGAATAGTCTATGACAGCATATTCATTGCCCTCGGAAAGAGTACCGGGAGCGGTGTTTTCAAGACAGACGGGAGAGTTGTCTCTTCCGGTTTTCGTGCTTATGACAGTGGGAGAGTCTGAAAGTGCGGTATCTATCTCAGGATTGTCAATAGTGGTGACCTTCGGAAGGGAAGACAGACTAAAATCGCCTGAACCGTCGGAGGCGCAAGCGCAAAGGGAAACAGATACAATTAAAAGAACACTTAACAGGCTTTTTTTCATGAAACTCTCCTATTTGTGAGGAGCCAGCAAAAGATGCATAAAGCGGCCGTTAACGTCGAAAATGTAAATATTGTATTCCTGGGGTACGTAAGGGAACACGATGGTATTGTTGAAACGGTTGTATTCAATTGCCGTAACTGTCGTGTCATCGGCACCCAGCATATAGCAGCTTTCAATATCCAGGGAAGAACCTTCAAACGTAATACTGAAGGAATCGTCGGTCATTTCATGGGCAACAATCTTTAAAGGTCTTCCCGAATCCTTGTCTAAGGACATAAAAATGGGACTGTGAGGGAAGAACAGGGGCACAAAGAAAGTGACCACAAATAACACTATTGATAATACTATAAAAAGATTATCGGTAAATAAATTCTGTCTGCTTCTTAAGACTATTTTATCAAAGGGTATTTCGTTAGGTTTTGTATCACAGGCGGCAAAGACGTTTTCCAACATTTTGCCGGCTGTATTTATATCCATGCTGTATGTTTTTTTCTTCTTGAACATCTTTCCCACCTCCTATTCTTTCATTAATTTTTTAAGCTTCTCGGTTATGAAAGCCAGTTGTCTTTTAACAGTGGAACGGCTTATTCCCGTGGCATTTACGATGTCATCGATTTTCATGGAGTTAAAGAAGCGGAGAGTGACAAGCTCCTGTTCGGAAACGGAAAGCTTTGAAATGGCTTCTTTGAGGCGTTTACTTTCGTCGTTCTCCAAAGCGGTTTCTTCGGGATTGCTGTCCGGTTTAGAGTCACAGATTTCTTCCAACATCTCAGAGTCCACTTCGCCGTAATCTGATTTGTGGGATTTGGCCATATCAAAACAGACATGGAAGGAAATCTGGTTAATCCAGGCCACAAAGAGGGTGGGATCATTCAGCTTTTGGATGTTCTTTAAAGCACTTATGAAAACTTCCTGCACCGCATCCTGAGCCAGATAATCATCTCTTAAGTAATGCCTGCAGTAGTTATAGACTTTGTTGAAGGTCATGTTGTAAAGCTCTGCGAAGGCATCGCTGTCGCCGCATTGCGCCCGCTTTACGAACTCCCCTATATATTCGTGTGAATATTCCATAACAGACCTTTTATTTATCTCCCCAGTTTTTTATAGGCTTTTGCAACAAGCTCGGAAAAGCTTGAAACTTCCTCGTTATCAAAAAGAACGTATTCCGAATGAATATCAATTTCGCTTATGGAAGCGGTTTTGTTATATGAGGCTATTTCTTCATTAAGACGTTTGAAGAAAGACATCATGCGGTCGGGATCGCATTTCTCGATGATGGTAATATAGTCGTTACCACCGTTACGACCTACAAAGCCGTAGCCATCGGCACTTTTTTCATAAAGCTTTGAAAAGTCCGCGATAATACGGTCGCCGGAAGTCTTGCCGAATTTTTCGTTTATTTCTTTAATATTGGCAATCTCGGAAACAACACATCCGATGCCCTTTAAGGATTCGGTATTTTTGTAATTGTCAAAAATAAGGTTGACGCTTGTACGGTTGGGAATACCGGTTTTTTTGTCTAAAAAGGCAAGTCTTTCAAGATTGTGGTCTTCAATCTTTAAATCTCTCAAACGGAAGAAGTCGATTATAAACATCGCAAGAACGAGAAGAACGGTAACGTACATTATGGTGCAGAGAGTGAACAGACTCTTGTCCAAAAAGATACTTGTACGTAAAGTTCTGTTGAAAATGAGAATCAAAAGAAAGACTGCTTCTGCCACAAAGAAGACAGAAATCTCGATAATTTTAAGAAGCTTGTAGTTTTTAAGTTTTTTCTCCATAAGATACTCCTCTTTATACCGTAAAGTATGAATATATTATAATATATTGTGAGATTATTGTAAAAGATGATATAATGAATCCGCTAAAAAATATTGAAAGATTTTGAACCTTTTTTCAAAGAGGGGATGTCTTTACTTGTGTAGAGACGAAAAGGAGAACGAGAGTGAAAAAAGGAATTGTCTTAGGAAAGCTTTTTCTTGCGAAAGGCTACGACTTGATAATAATTGAAGACGGTGAAGTTCCGTTGGCCGCAAGCCCGGCTCACGCTAATTATTACCTTGTTACATTATGCGTGCTGGCAGCTCTGGCTTTGATAATCGGATTTACATTATGGTTCATGCAAAGAAGAAAATACGTTAAAAGACTTAACGAATTGTTTGAAAAGCATGGAACAAAAGAAAAGGTTCCGGTTACCATCAAAGCACTTAAAGAGATGATAGCCAGGGAAGAATCTGATATTGCCGCTTCTATGGTATAAGGGCGAAGAAGCGTTCTTTGGAATGGTGGATTGAGTTTATGGGATTAAAGAGAGTGGGACTTAGGGCTGTGGGCGCCCTTAGTTTTCTGGGAACAATGTGGATTACAGGACTTTCGGCATTTGCAGCCGTTGGTACTCCCGATGAAATCATTATTGAAGAGGAGATGCCTCCTCTTGCAAATTTTGACAAAGGTTACAGCTGGTGGTGGATTCTTATAGTTTGTGTAGTGGGCTTCGCCTGCGCTGAATTTTTCAGAAGATATAAACTGAAGAAGAATACCGAAGCGGTTTCCGAGACTGAGAAAACAGAAGAATAGTAAGAAGACTAATGCTCCGTAAGGGCTATGCCCTGCGGAGCATTTTTTCTGTAAATTATTAACGGGCCGGATATGAATCCGACCCGCTTTTTAACTTGAGCGTGTACCTAAATCCTTTAACTAGTCTTCGTCCGAATCCTCTTCAAGGTCGTCAAGCCAGTCCTCCAGATTCTCAAGGAGGTCTTCCGCATCGTCAAGGAGATTTTCTGCATTATCAACGCAATCCCTTGAGTCCGAAAGCTCTTTTTCCAAATCCTCTGCCTCAGAGAGGGAAGAAACAACGGACAATCTTGATTCAAGGCCCGAAACATCAACCTTAAGAAGCAGACCATTTGAGGTCTTCAGTAAAGTTTCAATGGCAATAAGTTCGACGTTTTTCTCTTCGGAAACGGAAAGGTCTTTACACCTCTTTCGCAATTCTTCAAAGGAAGAAGAGTAATCTCTGTAATCTTCCCAATCGTCTTCAAGGTCATCCCGGATATCGTCCAGGTCGTCCGAAAGATCGTCGATGAGTTCTTCCAGTTCTTCCTCTTCATCATCTTCGTCCTCGTCCTCGTCATCCGAGCGGTTGATTGAAATGTTGAGAGAGGAAAGGATGTCCTTTATGCGGTTTGCTTTGGAGACAGGGCTCTCACTTTCTTCGAGTTTTCTTCTTCGCAGAACTTCAGTGGAATACCTGTTGCCACCCTGCATATTGATAGTCGGCCATCCGTCTTCGAACACAATATTGTGTCTTTGGGGCCTTTGGGCAGCAAATTCGTCAATATCGTCCTGCCATTGTGAATAGTAGGAAGGCTCCTTTGCACTCTTTACTGCCATAGGGGCATTTTTCGAGTGGAAAGAAAAACGAACATCGACTTTTCCTTCTGTATGGGGAGTGGTAAAACCTATGGAGTAAAGTTCCCATCCCTTGTGGTGAAGAAGCGGTTTGATGTAATTGCGGTTTAGCTTATACTTGTTGCGGAATTCTTCATCAGCACCAAAGCTTATGAGCAAATCGCATATTTCACCTGCGGATTCGTTCTCACCGCCGTTGAGCCAAAAAACAAGAGCGTACTGCGTATCGGCGTCCAAAAGAAAATGCTCTGATGTGGCAACACATTCTGTTGTCCAGGATCCGATTTGAAGTATTTCTTCCAGACTGCCTTCAAAACCGTCAATAAATGTTCGTTCGATTCCGTCCTTTTCAGACCAGTTACGTGGATTTAAAAATATATAATTCATTTGTTCAGCCTCCGATTTATAACCGGGCGCTTCGCAGGACAAACGAATGGTACAGTCGTCCACGTAGCGCGCCCGTCCATTCTTGATCAGGCCATTGGCCCTTTTTGGGTATGTATAGCCTAATTCTTTTCCAGTTTCATCTGTAACCCTGATATTTTTTTCCATGAGTTTCTTTCTCCGTTTATTACAGATAATATTAAGTTTGTGCGATAATCTGTTTTTTGTTATGGGTGTCATCCCCCTGTCGCAATTAAGACGATACAGTATGCCTGAAGAAATGGCAAGAGAAATATTGTATTCGTAGGAAATATTAAGAAAACATCCGGCCCTTTACGGTGCGATTTTTAATGAAAAGTAAAGGAAAATATGGTATAATTTTACCTGTATTAAGCGTGGCCCGAGCCACGCCCGGAGGGTTATATGAATTACGATGTTTTAATTATCGGAGCGGGTGTTACCGGCTCCTCGATTGCAAGGGAATTGTCGAAATTCGATTGCAAATGCGCGGTTATCGACAAAGCCTTTGATGTATGCGAAGGCACTTCCAAGGCAAACAGCGGCATAGTACATGCCGGATTTGATGCCGTACCCGGCACCAAAAAGGCTCTCTTTAATGTAAAGGGCAGCAAAAAAATGGAGGCTCTTTCTAAGGAGCTTGATTTTTCTTACAAACGAAACGGGTCTTTGGTTCTTTGTTTTTCAAAAGACGACATCCCAAAACTTGAAGAACTTAAAAAACGTGGTGAAGCAAATGGTGTTGAGGGGCTTGTCATCCTTACGGGAGACGAGGTCCGCAAAAAGGAGCCTGCCATCAGCGATGAAGTGGCAGCAGCCCTTTATGCGCCTACAGCCGGTATTGTTTGTCCCTTCGGACTTACAATAGCCATGGCTGAAAATGCGGCCGTAAACGGAGTGGAATTTTTGCTTAACACTAAGGTTGAGAAAATTACTAAAACCGGTGAAGGCTTCAGCGTTAAAACAGATAAAGGAACATATACATCAAAAATTATTGTAAATGCCGCAGGCGTATACGCTGATGTGATTCATAATCAGGTGTGCGAAAGCAAGCTTCATATTACAGCCAGAAAAGGTGAATATTGCCTTTACGATAAAAAGGTGGGCGCTACGGTTTCTTCTACGATTTTTCAGCTTCCCGGAGCATACGGGAAAGGTGTTCTTGTGACTCCTACCGTACACGGAAACCTGCTTCTGGGCCCTACCGCGGTGGATACACAGGACAAAGAAGAAGTATTTACTTCTAAGGAAGGCCTGGATTCCCTTCAGAAAACAGCGGGAAAGAGTATAAAAGCGGTTCCTTTCAAGTCGGTTATCACTTCTTTCGCCGGCCTTCGTGCTCATGAAGACGGTGAAGACTTTGTTATAGGCGAATCCGAAATCAGAGGCTTTTATGATGCTGCGGGTATTGAGTCTCCCGGACTTTCAGCGGCTCCCGCAATCGGAGAATTCCTGGCAGAAAAGATTGCCAAGGCTTTGGACGCGCCTCTTAAAAAGGATTTTGTGGCAAAAAGAAAGGGCATTCCCAACATGGCTCTTGCCACGAAGGAGGAGAAGCAGAAGCTTATTAAGGAAAATCCTTTGTACGCAAATGTTATCTGCAGATGCGAGCTTGTTACGGAGGGTGAAATTGTGGACGCTATCAAAAGACCTTTGGGCGCTACCACACTTGACGGAATAAAGCGGCGTACCAGAGCGGGAATGGGCAGATGCCAGGCAGGCTTCTGTTCACCTAAGACCCTTGAAATACTGGCAAGGGAGCTTGGTACGGATATGACTAAGATTACTAAACACGGCGAAGGCTCGGAATTTTTGTCCGAACACAAAAGCAATTAAGGAGGGACGTCATGATGAAGACTAAAATAGCGATTATCGGCGGCGGCCCTGCAGGGCTTGCTGCGGCGATAGCAGCAAGGGACGCCGGCGTACAGGATGTACTTATTATCGAAAGAGACGGATGCCTCGGAGGCATTCTTAACCAGTGTATTCACAACGGATTCGGACTCCACACCTTTAAGGAGGAGCTTACCGGTCCCGAATACGCCCAGAGATTTATCGATCAGGTCAAAGAACGCAATATCGACTGCCTTCTTAGTACCATAGTCATTGATATCACTTCAAAGGGCAAAGGTTGTGTGGTTACAGCCATGTCAGCCGCAAAGGGTATTTTCGAAATCGAAACCGAAGCGGTTATTCTGGCAATGGGATGCAGAGAGCGTCCGAGAGGAGCTCTTAACACACCCGGTTACAGACCCGCCGGAATTTATTCCGCAGGCACTGCACAAAGATATGTAAATATTGAAGGCAAGATGCCCGGCCACGAAGTGGTTATTCTCGGATCCGGAGATATCGGCCTTATTATGGCAAGACGTATGACGCTTGAGGGCGCAAAGGTTAAGGCTGTGGCGGAACTTATGCCTTATTCGGGAGGCTTAAAGCGTAATATTGTCCAGTGTCTTGACGACTTTGGCATTCCACTTAAGTTAAGCACAACTGTAGTGGATATTAAAGGTAAAGACAGAGTCGAAAGCGTTACTCTTGCAAAGGTTGATGAGAAGAGCCAGCCCATACCCGGTACGGAAGAGGAAATTCCCTGTGATACACTTCTTCTTTCCTGCGGACTTTTGCCCGAGAACGAGCTTTCCGGCCAGCTTGGCGTGGATTTAAGCCCCGTTACGGGAGGAGCAAGGGTTGATGAAAGTCTTGAAACATCCATTCCAGGCGTATTCGCCTGTGGTAACGTGCTTCATGTACACGACCTTGTGGACTATGTTTCGGGTGAAGCTGCAGAGGCTGGACGCCATGCTGCAGAGTATGTTCTTGGGACCATAAAGGATAAGAGTGGCGAACCCATCGCCATAGAGACAGGAAACGGCGTAAGATACACTGTTCCCGTATCTGTTCGCAAGGAAAGACTTGCGGATTTGCTGACCATCAGATTTAGGGTCGGAAACGTATATAAGAATCCGCAGATTTGCGTATACCTTGGCGATAACTGTATCATGAGACGTAAAAAACAGATTTGTGCACCCGGAGAAATGGAGCAGGTCGTTTTGAAAAAATCAGATATTGAGAAAATGGCATCCGGCGAAACCATTAAGGTTGCCATCGAGACAGAGTAGGGAGGTAGAGACATGGAAACAAGAAGCCTAACATGTATCGGCTGCCCTATGGGCTGCCAGCTTACGGTTACATTTGAACCCGGAAACAGGGAATCCGTAAAGGTTACCGGAAATACCTGTAAAAAGGGTGAATTGTACGCAATTGACGAGGTTACCAATCCCACAAGAATCGTTACGGGAACCATAAAGGTTTCCAACAGAAAGAATCTTGTGGTACCTGTTAAAACCGCCGCTGTTATTCCGAAGTCCAAAATATTTGACGTGGCATCGAAACTTATGGAGCTTTCCGTTGAAGCACCCGTCAAAATAGGAGATGTGGTTGTTAAGGATGTTTGCGGTACAGGCTCCGACATTATCATTACCAAGAATGTAGATTAATTTATGGGGTACAGGTTATGAAAAAATACATAATGGCCCTTGATCAGGGCACAACAAGTTCAAGATGTATTCTCTTTGACGAAAAGGGTGCAATCGTAAATATGGCTCAGCGTGAGTTCACACAGATTTATCCCAAGCCCGGCTGGGTAGAGCATAACGCCATGGAAATCTGGTCTTCACAGCTTGCTGTGGCTCTTGAGGCAATGGCTCTTGTGAATGCGAACTACAAACAGATTCAGGCCATAGGTATCACAAACCAGCGTGAAACCGTTATTGTCTGGGACAAGATTACCGGTGAACCTGTTTATAACGCAATTGTATGGCAGTGCAAAAGAACAGCTGACTACATTGAAGAAGTTAAAAAGGCCGGAATGACCGAAACTATCCGTAAAAAGACCGGTCTCATTCCCGACGCTTACTTCAGCGCCACAAAGCTTAAATGGATTCTTGATAACGTCAAGGGTGCCAGAGAGCGGGCAGAAAAGGGCGAGCTTTTATTCGGAACTGTAGACACATGGCTTATGTGGAATCTTACAAGAGGCCGCATTCACGCCACAGACTATACAAATGCTTCCCGTACCATGCTCTTTAACATCAATACCCTTGAATGGGACCAGGAGCTTTGCGACTACTTTGACATTCCCATGGGAATGCTTCCCGAGGTTAAGAAGTCCAGCTTTGTATTCGGTTATTCGGATCCTTATGTTCTCGGTGGAGAGATACCCATCGCAGGCGTAGCCGGCGATCAGCAGGCTGCATTGTTCGGCCAGTGCTGTTATGAGCCCGGCGAGGCAAAGAACACCTACGGAACAGGCTGCTTCCTTCTTATGAATACCGGTAAGAAAGCAATCTTTTCCGATAACGGACTTCTTACCACTATTGCGGCCAGCACCTCAGATAAGCCCGAATACGCTCTTGAGGGTTCGGTATTTGTGGCCGGTGCCAGTGTTCAGTGGCTAAGAGATGAGATGCGCCTTGTGGAGACAGCCAGAGCCTCTGAAGAGTTTGCAAGTATTGTTCCCGATACTGCAGGAGTTTATGTTGTGCCTGCTTTTGTAGGTATGGGTGCTCCTTATTGGGACCAGTACGCACGAGGCACTGTTGTAGGTGTTACAAGAGGGTGCAAAAAGGAACACTTCATAAGGGCGACTCTTGAATCCATCGCTTATCAGACCTATGACGTTTTGAAGGTTATGGAAAAGGACTCCGGTATATCTCTTAAATCCCTTCGTGTGGACGGCGGTGCAAGCGCGAACAACTTCTTGATGAAGTTCCAGTCCGACATTCTGGGCCTTAACGTTAAGAGACCTAAGTGTATCGAAACAACAGCCTTGGGAGCTGCATATCTTGCAGGTCTTGCTACAGGCTTCTGGCAGGATGTGGACGATATTAAGGCAAACTGGAAGCTTGGCCGTGAGTTTGAGCCTTCCATGGAAGATGACACTAAGAAGCGCCTTCTTAAAGGCTGGCACGTGGCTGTAAGATGCGCCAGAGTGTACGGCGAAGGCATGAACGAAGAAGAATAGAAGGATATGAATTACGGCAGGTACAAAAATCACCTGCCGTTTTTTATATTCAAACTGATGTTAAGCAGAACTTAAGATTTTTTCGGCTTCATTTTTTTGAAGACTATTATGAAGCATATCAGATGCACACTGAATGTAAGTACCCAGGATATGGGATAGGAATAATACAGACAGGGCAAGGTGTGAATCTTTTTAAACACAGTGTAAATCCATAAAATTCTGAAACCGCAGGCACCCATAAGGGATACTATCATGGGCATTATGGAGTATCCAAGGCCTCTTATGGAGCCTACAATAACGTCCATCATTCCGCAGGTAAAGTATGTAAGCATAATGATGGGAATACGAAGCATTCCGTAGCTTATTACTATATCCCTGTCAGCTTTGTCCGCATAAATTGAAAGAAGCTGCGGACCGAAGAAATAGCATAAAAAGCCTAAAACGGCACCGGATACGATAACACAGCCAAGGCAGGTTATGAGAACCTTCTTAACCCTGTCGAATTTGTGGGCTCCGTAATTTTGTGAGGTAAAAGAAAGGCAGGCGTGGTAAAATGAGTTCATAGCCACGTATACAAAGCCTTCCAGGTTTGTAGCGGCGGTATTCCCTGCCATTGCGCTTTCACCAAAGGAATTGATGGAAGACTGGATAAGCACGTTGGACATGGAGAAGATGGCTCCCTGAAATCCTGCGGGAAGACCTAACTTCATTATCTGGAGTACCTTGTCTTTGTAAAGACGAAGCTTTTTAAATTCCAGACGGTAGTTTTCCCGGGACCTGACAAGGCATCCAAGAGTCAGAATTGCGGAAACCGTCTGGGAAAGAATGGTGGCGTAAGCGACGCCGTCCACGCCCATATGGAAAACCACAATAAAAATAACATTACATACTGCATTTAATGCGCCGGCTATAGTAAGATAAGTAAGAGGGTGCTTTGTATCACCCACTGCCCTAAGAATTGCTGCACCGAAATTATAAAGCATGGACATCGGCATTCCGAGAAAGTATATTCTTATATAGAGGCTTGAAAGCGGAAGAACATTTTCGGGTGTGCCCATAAGCACTAAAATTTTGGGAGCGAAAATAACTCCTATAACCGTAAGAATCAAGCCGCAGATTATGGAAAGAAGAATGGAAGTGTGAACGGTTTCAAAAACATCTTTGTCCCGTTTTGCACCCCTGTATCTGGCAACCAGTACGTTACTTCCCACGGAAAGGCCCATAAACACATTAATAATAAGATTTATTAATGAGCCGGTGGTTCCGATGGCGGCAAGGGCTTCTTTTCCCACATATTTTCCGGCCACTATCATATCGGCCGCGTTGAAAAGAAGTTGCAAAATACTTGATAAAATTAATGGAATGGTAAAGGCCACTATTTTGGAGAAGAGAGGGCCTTCGCACATATTGATACTGTATTCTTTTGTTTTCATGAGCCATATTATAGACCTGTAGTAATAAATTGTAATTAAGAAAAGGGGATAAAATGATTACGATTTCTGCATGCATGATTGTGAAAAATGAAGAAAATGTTTTAAGACGCTGTCTGGATTCTTTGAAGGGCATATGGGATGAACTGATTATAGTGGACACCGGTTCTACGGATAATACCGTAAAGATTGCCCAAGAATATACCGACAAGGTTTTCCATTTTAAATGGGTGGACGATTTTTCCAAAGCCCGCAATTTTGCCATGAGCAAAGCAACCTGCCAGTACATTTATCTTCCCGACGCGGACGAGGTAATCGACGAAGAAAACAGAAAGAAATTTCTGGAATTGAAGGAGGCACTGCTTCCCGAGGTTGAAATAGTTGAGATGCGTTATGTAAACCAACTTTCCAACGGAACCGTCTACAATTTTGATGCGGAATACCGCCCCAAGTTATATAAAAGACTCCGTGAATTTACTTTTATCGAGCCTGTTCATGAAATGGTAAGGCTGGATCCTGTTGTGTTCGAAAGCGATGTGGATATTATCCATATGCCTGAGGCGGTTCACAGCAGAAGAGATATAAAGATATTTGAAGGTGTCATAAAGAGAGAGGGCGTCTTAAGTGACAGGCTTGTGAGAATGTATGCAAGAGAGCTTATGGTGTCCGGCAATGAAGAGGATTTTTCAAATGCCTGGGAATATTTCAAAAATCTTGCGGAAAATTCCTCAGATGAGGGCATTTTGAAATTGTCCTATATCATTCTTACGGAAGCAGCCACTATACGTAATGATGCAGAGAATCTTCTTAAATATGCATTAAAAGATGTTGCAAATAAGGGAAGTAGTGAAACTTGCACAATTCTTGGGGCATATTATGAGACAAAAGAGGATTATAAAGAAGCTGCTATATGGTATTTTAATGCCAGATATGAGACTGAACCGGAGATAAATATTAAGTATCAAAAGGAGCTTCCTCTTAAGGGACTTGTGCGTGTTTACAAGGCTTTGGGGGAAACAGAGCTTTCAAAGGACTACGAAAAAGAACTGGAATCCGTTTATGAAGAACTTGCGTGAACGGATGTTTAGTGAATGATTACCACTTGATACAGGGGATTGCAGCGTGCTACAATCCCTTTATGCTACCTGTATAGAGAACTTCTTTCTTCCGCAAAAATCGGAGGAGGTTTTTCTATGGAGGTTTTTTTATGTTTAAAAACAGATATTTTCGTATAAAGGTTCTGCGCGTAATATCGGCAGGATTTCTGATTATTTTCGGGACCGCATTTATCGGTTTGAAGGCAGATGCTGCTTCTTTTTCACACGTACATACAGAAGGGTGCTACCACGAAGAGCAGGGGGTGTGTACCAACCACCATATCTGGGCAGCAGATGGCAGTAATGTATTTCATTGTTCTGTGTGTCAACAGATGCAGACGTTCAACATGGTGGTTTACTGGGATGTATGTGATGACGGACTTGTTCCAAATAGAGATGTGGCTTATGTTGAAACTTGTTCCGTGTGCGGAACAAGGAGAAGAAATGAATCACCCGGCTGTCCGGGCAGCCATACTTATACAAAAAAAGTGCTTGGCTGCGGTTTTACGGAGGATAGCGCAGCTGCTACGATTTCAGCGGGCGCATCGTCGGCAGAACCCACAAATTCCTCAGTTACAATAACGGCTAAAGTGAATGTTAACGATCCTTCCTTTTCTTTGGCTTCGGCTCCGTTTAATTTCGGAGAAGGATGGACTGCGGCTTCTTCCTTTGAAGTGACACAAAACGGCACATATCCGGTGAGTGTTCAGGATTCGACCGGAAGAGTTGTGACTGAATCGGTTACCGTAAGCTGCATCGATAAGGATGCTCCGGTTATTTCTTCCGTGACCAAGTCAACAGAAGCCTGGACGGAAAGCGGAGTTACCATTACGGTAAATGCTTCCGATGAGGGGCTTGGCCTTGCGGATGCACCTTTTAGTTTTGGAGATGGTGAATTTGGAAGCTCCAATACTTATCAGGTAAAAGCAAACGGTGATATAACCGTTAAGGTTCGTGATAAAGCAGGGAATGTGGCTCAGACGACAGTTAAAATAACAAATATCGGAAAGGATCCCGCTGTAGTGGCGGCAGAGAAAGCGGCAGCAGAAAAGGCGGCGGCAGAGAAAGCGGCGGCAGAAAAGGCGGCGGCAGAGAAAGCCGCGGCAGAGAAAGCCGCCGCGGACAAGGCCCGCGCCGCCGCCCTTCAAAAGCAGCAGGAGCAAAAAGCACAGGAGGAAAAGGCTTCGCAGAAAAAATCAGATAGTATTTCTGAAGAAGCTCCTGAAGAATGTTTATCGGAGGACGTATCCGAAAACGATGTGTCGGAGAATGAGGCAAAACTTATCATAATTCAGGATATTACCGGAAACGGAGAAGATTCGGAGTCTTCCCTGGAAACAGATTTTCCCGGAGACCTTTGTGAAGCATATGATGAAACTTACGATGAGGCCGAACAGCTAAGATTCGTAAACGCTTCATCTGGAAGCCTGCCGCTTATCATAGGCGGGTCCCTTGCAGTTGTCGGACTTTTGTTCATCTCCTTCTTCAGCTACATTTATGTTTCCGTAAACGGTAAAAAGAAGATAATCTGCCTATGCAAAATCCGAAAGAACCCGGATGGAATAATTGTACTTATACCTCAGAATAAGCTGAAGAATCACGGAAGATTTTTGATATCCATATCTTTCTGGAAGAGAAAGGGAACGGAAAAGCTTCCCGTAAAGGTTCTTATTGAAGGTGAAGAAAACACCATCAATACTGATGAAGGAGTGACCTTTAAGTACTGATTGTTTAGAAGTTTCGCTATTGAAATAAAGACGGAAAAACCTTAAACTATAGTGCGTGGGTGTATGCCTGCGCACTATTTTTGAATGGGAGAACAACCATGTGGGAAGATAAAGTCAGAAAGGTTGTACCTTACGTTCCCGGCGAACAGCCTAAGGTAGCAAACCTCATTAAGCTTAATACCAACGAAAATCCTTATCCTCCGGCTCCTGCTGTGGCAGAGAGGTTAAAGAACCTTAACCCCGATGATTTCAGAAAATATCCGGATCCTACCTGCTCGAAGCTTGTGGATGCCATCGCGAAATTCTACCACGTGGACAGCGATAATGTGTTTACGGGAGTTGGATCGGACGATGTTCTTGCAACTGCCTTCCTTACATTTTTCAACGGAAAGGAGCCTGTTCTTTTCCCTGATATTACCTATTCTTTTTATGATGTATGGGCAGATGTTTACAGGATTCCCTACAAAACCATTCCGTTAAATGAAAAATTTGAAGTTGTTAAGGAAGACTATTACGTTAAAAACGGCGGAATAGTTCTTGCGAATCCCAATGCTCCCACAGGAGTGAACCTTCCTCTTGAGGATGTTGAGGACATTATTAAGAAGAATCCCGATGTGGTAGTCATTATAGACGAAGCATATGCGGATTTTGGCGGTGAATCGGCCCTTCCTTTGATAGATAAATACGAAAACCTTCTTGTGGTATCCACTTTCTCAAAATCCCGTTCTATGGCAGGTATGAGAATCGGATACGCATTTGGTTCTAAAAAACTTATTAAGTATTTAAATGACGTGAAGTTTTCCATTAACTCCTACACCATGAACATTCCCACACTTGAACTTGGGTGTCTTGCCGTGGAGGACAAAGAATACTTCGAAACAACCGTTTCAAAGGTTATCAAGACCCGCGAGTGGACCAAAAAGGAACTTACAAAGCTCGGATTTACCTTCGGCGATTCCAAGACCAATTTTATTTTCGCCAGACACGAATCTATTTCCCGTGATGTGATTTTCAAAAGTCTTCGGGAGAAAAACATTCTTGTAAGAGCCTTTAACGGTGAAAGAATTAAGGATTACTTACGTATTTCCATAGGTACTGATGAAGAAATGCGTTGTGTAATAGAAGCATTAAAAGAGATAGTAGGAGATTAATATGTTAAAAAAGTATTTTTGGGTTTTCTTTATATCAATGATTCCACTTATTGAAATAAGAGGTTCGATTCCTTACGCACTTGCACAGATTGATATGGGTGCGAACCTGAACTTTTTTCTGTGCTGTGTTATTGCGGTTTTAGGAAATATGCTTCCTGTTCCTTTTATCTTTTTCTTCGCAAGAAAGGTGCTTGAGTGGGGAAAAGACAAGAAGGTTATCGGTAAGTTCTTTACCTGGTGCCTTGAAAAGGGCCACAAAGGAGGAACTGCTCTTGAAGAGAAAGCTGGAAAAGGTTTATATTGGGCATTGTTTTTGTTTGTAGGTATTCCGCTTCCCGGTACAGGAGCCTGGACAGGAACCCTTGCAGCATCAATTCTTGATATGGATTTCAAAAAGAGCGTTCTTGCAATTATCGGCGGAGTACTTCTTGCCGGGGTAATTGTGGGACTTATTTGTACAGGTGTTCTGGGAGCATTGAGCTTCTTGCTTTAATGAGGAAAGTATATGGATGCTTATACTGATTTTGCTGCCGTTTATGACAAGTTTATGGAGGACACTCCATATGATGAATGGTGCAAGGTAATTCTGGATAAGTTAAAAGAAAACGGAATCGAAAACGGACTGGTCTGCGATCTTGGATGCGGAACCGGAAAGATGACAAGACGCCTTCGCGATAAAGGCTTTGACATGATAGGAATAGATTATTCCGAGGATATGCTTATGCAGGCAAAGTCCAAAGAAACCACGGAAGAGATTCTGTATCTTTGCCAGGATATGCGTGAATTTGAACTGTACGGAACCGTAAGGGCCATAGTAAGCGTATGCGACTGTGTGAATTATGTTCTTGAGGAGTCAGAGCTTCTGACGGTTTTTAAACTTGTGAATAATTACCTTGATCCCGGAGGAATATTCATTTTTGATTTTAATACAAGGCATAAATACAAAGACGTAATAGGTGAATGTACCATAGCCGAGAACAGGGAAGATGAAAGCTTTATCTGGGAAAACTTCTACAGCGAAGAGGATGATATTAATGAATATGATATTACTTTCTTCGTAAGAGAAGGGGAACTGTTCAGAAGATTCACCGAAACCCATCTTCAGAGGGGTTATACGCAAGAAGAAATAGAAAAACTAATTGTTAAATCAGGATTAAACCTAGTGCAGTGCTTCGATGCAGACACAGGAAAATCTCCTGATTCCAACAGTGAAAGAATAGTAGTAATAGCAAAAGAGTGTGGAAAATGAGTGATGTAATAGTACGTGCTACAGCAGCTAATGCACAAATAAGAGCCTTTGCTGCAAATACCAAAGATATTGTGGAGACCGCTAGGCAGGCCCATAACACAAGCCCTGTCATGACAGCGGCTCTGGGACGTCTTTTGACGGCCGGAGCCATGATGGGCGTCATGCAGAAGGGTGATGCGGATATACTTACTCTTCAGATTAAAGGAGGAGGTCCGGGAAAAGGACTTACAGTAACCGCGGATTCCCACGGACGAGTAAAAGGATATCCTGTGGTTCCCGACGTAATGCTTCCTCCTAACTCAAAAGGAAAACTTGATGTGGGCGGAGCTCTGGCTCCCGGTTTTCTTACCGTAATAAAGGACCTGGGTCTTAAGGATCCTTATGTAGGCGAGACAATGCTTGTGACCGGTGAAATCGGAGACGATTTAACCGAGTACTTTATGTCCAGTGAACAGATTCCTTCATCCGTAGGACTTGGGGTTCTTATGAATAAAGATAATACGGTAAATCAGGCCGGTGGTTTCATTATCCAGCTGATGCCCTTTGCAGATGATAGCGTTATAGACAGACTTGAAGCAAATTTGAATGAAATAACATCTGTTACCTCGCTTTTGGAAGCAGGTAACAGCCCTGAAGATATACTGAAAATAGTTCTGAAAGGCTTTGATGTGGAAATTACCGACAGGATTCCCACATCCTTTTACTGTAACTGCTCCAAGGAACGTTTTGCAAAAGGACTTATTTCTCTCGATCGTAAGGAAATGAAAGAAATGATTGCTTCCGGTGAAGAGATAGAAGTAAACTGCCAGTTCTGCGGAAAGCATTACTATTTCAACACCGAGGAATTAAAGGAGATTGATTCACTGCGGTAGGAATGCGTGGAAGCGAAAACGTAAAACGTGATTTAATTTTTAAAGAGTTTGAAGTTGAAAATAACATCTTTTATTATTTGGCTTTTTGTGGCACAAAAATGGCGGAGCTTTTGCTCCGCCATTTCAAGGCTTAAAACAAAGTATTTAATACATTGCTTGAATTATTAAAACATTATTTTAATTCAACAGGTCTCTGAGTATCATAAGTATACAGGTGGTCGTAGAACTTTCTAATGTCCTGAGGATGTTGTGTATTTACAAATACAGTAAAGTATACATGTTCGTAATAGCAGCAGGGAACTGATGTAATCGCAGGAGCATCTCCTATATCAATGGCTATGGGCATGTACTCGCCGATTGGCTCTCCGGTCTCCTCGTTTATCATCTGATGCCAGATTACTTTGTTTGGTTCTATTAGGTTACCGTTTTGGTCTTCAAAGGGCTCGTTCATTTTTAAGAGTTCTTCTTCGGAAAAGTAGTTTCTCAAATCTGCGAAGAATTCAGAGTTAAAATATGATTCGCTCAGTTCTTTGTCGGAAATCATAACGTCTACCTGCTCGGCAGCTACAACTGCAACAAGCTTCTGGGCCGAAGTATAGAAGGATTCGTTATATGAAGCGGGATCTGCCAGCATTGAAAAGGAGTTGTCGTAAACAACGGCTTCTTTCTTTTGGTCAATACCAAGGATTTCTTCAAACTGCACAGGGTCGGGTGTGTCAATACAGTTGACCATTACTGCTTCAAAAGCCACATCCCTGCTGTTGATGGCTGTCTTTATAAGGGAGATTACCACAATCAGCGCAAAGAGAATTACTATAGTGGGAAGCTTGTAGTATTCCCAAAAGTACTGCAGCTTTTCTTTGAAGCTTTTTCCCTTCATTTTTTTGTTGTTTTCACGTATATCATCTATTAAGGGCATATCTGTTTCCTTTCTTTATGAAACCCTATTATGTATTAAAAAGAAGAAAGAGTCAATTAAAGAGCCCTTTTCTAATTCTAAACTTTTTGTGAATTGCCCAAAAACATTTGAAATAGTGAAGTTTTCTGATATAGTAAGAAAAGAAATCGAAAGGAGTTATCTTATGAGTGAATCATATTTGGAAGTTATGGTTGAAAGGAAGCCTTCGGGATTGTTCCTTTGCCTTAAATACATTCTTATAGGTCTTTGTGCAGTTACGGTTTTCGCATCCTTCATGTTTGGAACGATTTTGATGTTTTTAGCCCTTCTTTTTGGATTCTTAGCTTACTATGTGGGAGGGTTTGCAAAGGTTGAGTACGAGTACCTTTACCTTGATAAGGAAATTACTGTAGACAAGGTACTTAATAAGTCTAAAAGGAAGCGTGTTGCCACATACTCGGTAGACAAAATGGAGATTCTTGCTCCTATTAATTCCTACCACTTAGACGATTACAAAAACCGTCAGGCCAAGATTGTGGACGTTTCAAGCGGCTACACAAACCAGCCCGATACGAGATATGTCTTCTTTTATGAAGGCTCCCAGAAAGTCATTTTTGAACCAACTGAAGATTTTGTAAAGCTTGTTAAAAATGTTGCACCCAGAAAAGTATTTATGGATTGACAAGGTATTTTTTGTGTGATACATTCATTAGCAAATTTAAAACTGCCGGTTACACTTTAAGAGCCGGCAGTTTTCTTATATAACAAAGAAAACAGGGAGGACATGGAAATGAGTCAGATAATCTATGAAGGCATTACTTTTGACGATGTGCTTTTGGAGCCTGCTTATTCAGAGGTAATTCCAAACCAGGTTGATGTAACAACTTACCTTACCAAGAAGATTAAACTAAACGTTCCTTTGATGAGCGCCGGTATGGATACGGTCACCGAGCACAGAATGGCTATTGCAATGGCCAGACAGGGCGGTATCGGAATCATCCATAAGAATATGTCAATCGAAGCTCAGGCTGAAGAGGTTGACAAAGTAAAAAGATCAGAAAACGGTGTTATCACCGATCCATTTTCATTATCTCCTGAACATACACTTGCCGATGCTGATGCACTTATGGCGAAGTTCAGAATCTCAGGCGTTCCGATTACGGAAGGCAGAAAACTCGTAGGTATCATCACAAACCGTGATTTAAAATTCGAAACAGACTTTTCCAAGAAGATAAAAGAATCAATGACAAGCGAAGGCCTTGTAACAGCAAAAGAAGGCATTACCCTTGAAGAAGCCAAGAACATTCTTGCAAAGGCAAGAAAAGAGAAGCTTCCTATTGTTGATGAAAACTTTAACTTAAAAGGACTCATCACTATTAAGGATATTGAAAAAACCATTAAGTATCCTCTGGCTGCAAAGGACGATCAGGGAAGACTTCTCTGTGGCGCAGCAGTAGGTATTACGGCAAACGTTCTTGAGAGAGTTGCTGCTTTGGTAGATGCAAAGGTTGACGTTGTGGTTCTTGACTCCGCACACGGCCATTCAGCAAATGTTATCAAGTGTATTAAGATGATAAAAGAAAACTATCCCGACCTTCAGGTTATCGCAGGTAACGTCGCAACAGGCGCAGCTACTAAGGCACTTATTGAAGCAGGCGCAGATGCTGTTAAGGTTGGTATCGGACCCGGTTCCATCTGTACCACACGAGTTGTTGCAGGTATCGGTGTTCCCCAGGTTACAGCTATTATGGAATGCTACAAGGTTGCCAAAGAATACGGTATTCCGATTATCGCAGACGGCGGTATCAAGTATTCCGGCGAAGTTACAAAGGCTATTGCAGCAGGCGGTAACGTTTGTATGATGGGTTCAATGTTTGCAGGATGCGACGAGGCTCCCGGAGACTTCGAACTTTATCAGGGAAGAAAATACAAGGTTTACCGTGGCATGGGTTCCATCGCAGCCATGGAAAACGGTTCAAAGGACAGATACTTCCAGTCAGATGCCAAGAAGCTTGTTCCCGAAGGTGTTGAAGGACGTGTGGCATACAAGGGAAGCGTTGAAGATACAATATTCCAGTTGATGGGCGGTCTTCGTGCAGGAATGGGTTACTGCGGATGCAAGACCATCGATGAACTCAAGGAAAACGGAAGATTCATAAAGATTTCCGCTGCAGCCTTAAAAGAGTCTCATCCCCATGATATTCAGATTACGAAAGAAGCTCCCAACTACTCTTCGGACGTACATTAATACAAGCATTTACCGGCGCAGGTTTCCTGCCCCGGTTTTATTTTCCCGTTAAGGAGCATACAGTAGAATATTGGTATTCGAAAATAGGGAAGGTATACGCATGAGAAGACTTCGGGACATAAAATTAATAAGGTACCTTTTAAGAGAGGAACTGGATATAAGCCACAGAACCATCAATCTGATGCTTCTTTCGGCTACTGTTGCCATGCTGCCTACAATTGTTACGACATTTCTTCTGGATACCGGTTTCCAGGGGACGGCTTCACTTATCCTGATTCTTGTGATTCTTGTTTTCTTTACCTGGGTTATAAATAAAAAACCGGATTCACAGCTTCCCATATTCATATGCTGTTTTTTGGTAAATATAGTGGTTTTCCCTTTCTTGTACTTCGGTTGCGGCGGACGTTATACGGGAATGGTTCTCTGGATGCTTCTTGGCGCAGTTTTCTCATTTATGCTTTTAAAGAAGGTCTGGCTTATCGCAAGCTACGCTCTCGACTGCCTGAATCTTGGTGCCTGCCTTTATTTTGGATATAAATTTCCCGAGAAGGTTCAAAAGCTGGAAACTCCCGAAGCAGAGTGCTTTGATATTGCTGTATGCTTTTTCATAATTGTGGTACTTATCGGCCTTGTTTTTAAGTATCAGACAAGACTCTATGTGAAAGAACACCAGAATCTTTTACAGAAGGAAGCGGAACTTAAGAGACTGAACGAGGAACTTGAGCGTGCCTCAAGGGCAAAATCGGACTTTCTTGCAAATATGTCCCATGAAATCCGTACTCCCATAAATGCTGTTCTTGGAATGGATGAAATGATTTTAAGGGATTCCAAAGACAAGGCTGTTATAGAGTATGCGGAGGATATTGAGGCTGCGGGAAGACAGCTTCTTTCACTTATTAATGATATTCTGGATTTTTCCAAGATAGAGTCGGGTAAGTTTGAGATTCACGAAGAAGAATACGATCTTCTGACACTTATAAATGACTGCTACAATCTTGTGATAGGAAGGGCGGAAGCAAAGAGTCTTTCATTGATAGTAAGAAACGATCCGGAGCTTCCGGAGAGGCTGTACGGTGACACTGTAAGAATAAAGCAGGTCCTTATAAACCTTCTTACGAATGCCATTAAGTATACGGAGGAAGGAAAGGTTGAAATCATTTTTTCCGGAAAGCCTCTTGATGAAGGATATATTTTGTTTGAAGTGTCCGTAAAGGATACCGGAGTGGGAATCCTTAAAGAAGATATAAGCAAACTCTTCGGTTCCTTTGAAAGAATCGATGAAAAGGAACACAGAAATATTGAAGGAACAGGTCTCGGCCTTGCCATTACCAAGCAGCTTACCGAGCTTATGGGAGGAACCATAGGCGTCGAAAGCGTAAGAGGCGAAGGCTCTGAGTTCTATATTTCCATTCCCCAGAAGGTTGTTTCCGAAAAGAAAGTGGGCCTGTTTGATGTGGGAATGGCTGTAAAGCGGGAAACATCCAAAAAGTACAGGGCATCCTTTGTAGCACCGGCTGCAAATGTCCTTGTGGTTGATGATGTGAAAATAAATCTTAATGTTGTAAGGCTTTTACTGAGGGATACCAAGGTTAAACTTGATCTTGCGGAAAGCGGCAAAGAAGCTTTGAACCTTATGATGGAAAAGAAATACGATGTGGTTCTTATGGATCACATGATGCCCGAAATGGACGGTATTCAGACTCTTAAGGAAGCAAGAAAGATTTGTGAACCCAACATGCATACTCCCATGATAGCACTTACCGCAAATGCAATATCCGGGGCTGAGGCAATTTACAGAAAAGCCGGATTTTGCGAATATATCACAAAACCGATTAAGGCTCCTGATCTTGAGGCAGCACTTGTAAGAAGACTTCCTTCGGAAAAGGTTACCATAAAATAACAGACAAAAATAGAAAAAATACAGAAAAACTCCCTATTTTCTTGCTAGAGTGACTTAGTTATGTTAATATACTTAGAAGGGGAATAAAGAGGTATTTTTGTGGAGAACAATAAAACATTCTACAGTGGGTCGGGGGCTACACCCTCAGACACAACGCTGGACATCATGATTGTTAAAAGAATGGCCATCAGATACAGTAAAGTGGCTAATCTTTACATGGTGGGATTTAACTCAAAGGGCGAAACACTATGTGAATTAACCGGCGAGTCAGCGGAGAACAAAAAACTTCTTGAATTCATAGGTCGTGATATTCTGGAATCTGTTTATGAAAGAGTTTCCGGAGACGATCTTGAAGTCCAGGCATTGGAAGACACGTGCATTCCTAATATAAAGGTGGCAGGTGTTTCTCTTCATGTAAACAATTCGCCTGTAGTAACATGGTTATTGATAGGTGTATTATCCGATCCCGAATTAACGGGAAGACCCGACAGTATCGTTCCAGTCGAATTTTCCAGAGTAACAACATTCAGTCAGTTTAATGACTCCATAGATATAGTAAGGGATGTTACACAGCTTATTGTGTGTTCAAAACTGTCCCTTGCAAGTGCCGAAGCGGAAAGCAGACGTTCGAAGTATTCGGAGGAAGAAGCAAAAACTTCCCTGAAGCGTGTTGAGGCTATTTCCGAGGTGGTCCAGCTTCTGGATTCTAATGACGCCATAGAAGTCATTATGAGCGAAATGCTGAAAATAGTAGGTCTGTATCTTAATATTTCCACTGCGTTTATAGCCAGGGTAAAGCGTGGCATGGACAGCATGGATGTAGCCGCAGAATGGACCAACAAAGGCTTTGTATCCTGCTTTGACAGACAGAAGGACCAGTCAAGATTCCACTTTTTATATACGGATAAGCCTCTTGTTCTTTCGGCTGATTCGGAGATAGATCCTCCGGATAAGGAAATCATGGACGAGCTGGGAGTTTCCGCACTTTGCGTTCTTCCCATCCAGATAGGAAACGGCGTAGCAATGTATTCCTGCTTCATGGATTCCGAAAAGAACAAAAAGTGGAAAACCTCCGAGGTTAAGTTTTTGTACGATGCTATGAAGATTTTGCAGAGCATCCTTACAAAACGTATCCAGAAAAATTCCCTCGCAAGCTCCTACGCTTCTTTGGAAGCCATTCTTGATAATGTGGGAAGCGCAATTTACGTAAGAGATATAGAAACCGGTTCACCTCTTTTTGCAAACCGCGTTTTGAAAAATATATTCGCCAAAGAACTTTCAAACGGCACACTTGATGAACTTTTTGACAACGCAATTCCCGTTAACAGAGGAAGCGGAGTCTATGAGGTTAATCATGTAGAAAGAGGCCGCTGGTACGATTTACACTACACCTTCATAAACTGGGTGGATGGAAGAAAAGTTTCTTTGTGCGCGGCTTATGATATTACCGACAAGAAAAATTACCAGCGCCGTATCGAACAGCAGGCATACACAGACTTCTTAACAGGTCTTTATAACCGTATGTGCTGTGAAAGAGATCTGGCTATGCACATAGACAGTGCCAAGAGCACCAATACCAAGGGTGCACTTTTGTACCTGGATCTGGATGACTTTAAGCATATTAACGAAGGTCTCGGACACCAGTACGGCGATGTTCTTTTGAAAGCCATTTCCCATTCCCTTCAGCGTATCGAGGGAATCAGAAATACATGTTACCGTATGGGCGGAGATGAGTTTGTCATTATCATTCCTCCCGAATCATACAGTTCATTCCAGAAGATTATCGAGGAAATAGAGAACATTTTCTCCAAGCCCTGGTACCTTAAGGATGCGGATTACTACTGTACCATGAGTATGGGTATTGTGGAATTCCCGGAAAGCGGGGAAAGCGTACAGGACCTTATCAAGAAAGCGGATATTGCCATGTACGATGCCAAGAAGGGCGGCAAAAACAGGGTTGCAGAGTATTCCGACAGCATAGTTTCCTCCAGTAATGAGCGTCTTGATATGGAGAAGAACATGCGTGACGCCATGACCGCAGGATACAAGGAATTCGAAGTATACTATCAGCCCATTGTGGATGTTGAGGATAACAACAACTGTATTGGAGCGGAAGCGTTGATAAGGTGGAATTCTTTGGAACTTGGATTTATTGCTCCGGGTGAATTTATTCCCCTTGCAGAGTATTTGGGCCTTATAAATCCTATAGGAAATTATGTTTTAAAGAAGGCCTGCGAGACCTGTAAAAAATGGAACGAGAACGGACATCCGAACTATAAGGTTAACGTTAATCTCTCTGTGGTACAGTTATTACAGTCAGATATTGTGGACATTGTGGCTCAGACCCTTGAAGAGACAGGACTTAATCCTAAAAACCTGACTTTAGAGGTTACCGAAAGCCTTGCCATCAATGATATGGACAGGATGAAGAAAATCTTAAATGCCATCAAGGAGCTTGGCGTAAAGCTTGCACTTGATGATTTCGGAACAGGTTATTCATCCCTTAATCATATAAGAGAGATTCCCTTTGATATTATCAAGGTGGATCAGAGCTTTGTTAAAGACCTGGCAGAGGATGCTTACTCACAGTCCTTTATAAAAATGGTTGCGGAACTTGCGAAGACCATAGGAGTAAACATCTGTGTTGAAGGAATTGAGACAAAGAAGCAGTACAAAGCGTTAGAGGGTATGAAGATAAAGATGATTCAGGGCTTCTATTTTGACAAACCTATGAAGCAGTCTGATTTCGAAAAAAAATATGTTAATTAGTGGAGGCATTTATGGGAGACGGATTATTATCGGGACTTGAATCATTCGGCCTTTCGGGTCTTGAAGGAATGAGCCTTTTTGCGGAAGAAAAGAAGGCGGAAGCACAGAAGGAAGAAAATCAGCCCACGGAAAAGGACTTCCTTCTTGATAAATCAATGACCTGTCCTATCTGCGATGCAGAGTTTAAGGCCAAAACCGTAAAGGTCGGAAAAGCTAAACTTATTCGTTCGGATAAGGATTTGAGACCTGTATACAAGGAGCTGGATACATTAAAGTATGATGTGTTTATGTGTCCTTCTTGCGGTTACACTGCACTTTCCAGATATTTTCCCGGAATACTGCAGATGCAGAGACAGCGAATCAGGGAAAAGATTACTCCTGCATTTAAGCCTAAGACAGACAATCCCGAAATATACACATATGACGATGCCATTGAAAGATACAAAATGGCTCTTGCAAATGCGGTAGTTAAGGGTACCAAGGCAAGCGAAATCGCTTATATCTGCCTTAAATCTTCGTGGGTTGTCCGTGGAAAAGCAGAGGAACTGGGAAGCAACCATCCCGATTACGCCAAGACTAAGGCCATGGAAGCAGAGTTTACCAAAAACGCATACGAAGGCTTTGTTAAGGCTGTATCATCGGAAAGCTTTCCTATGTGCGGAATGGATGAATTTACTGTGGATTACCTTCTTGCTGTTCTTGGTATTAAGACAGGACACATTGATATTGCTCAGAAGATGATTGTAGCAATTCTTCAGTCCCAGACCGCCAGCAGCCGTATGAAGGATATGGCAAGGGATCTTAAGGAAGAAATTGCAAAATTACCCAAGCAAAATCAGTGAATAAACGTGAAAAGTAACAATTGACACAGGTAAATGTGTCGATTAATCTAAATGTATAAGGTCTATATGACTGACGGAAGTGGAATTGACCACAGGGAGTATAGATGACTAATGCCGACCGTCTGGGCGAAGCCGCTCAGATTGTCGGCTTTTTTATTGATTTAGGAGGTGTTCCCTTGAGAATTTTTGAATTATCCCAGCTTCTTAAAACAAATGCTTATCCCGGAAGAGGTATCGTAATCGGACGTTCCGAGGATGGCAAAAAGGCAGTCATTGCTTACTTCATTATGGGAAGAAGCGTAAATTCCCGTAACCGTGTATTTGTGGAAGACGGAGAAGGCATCCGTACACAGGCTTTCGACCCTTCCAAAATGTCAGACCCTTCACTTATTATCTATGCACCGGTAAGGGTATTCGGTTCACACACCATCGTTACAAACGGTGACCAGACCGATACCGTTTATGACGGTCTCAGGGCAGGAAAGAGCTTTGATGCAGCTCTCCGTGCAAGAGAGTTTGAGCCCGACGAACCCAATTACACTCCTCGTATATCCGGTATCCTTCATTTTGAAGGAGATAATTTCTCATACGAAATGAATATTTTGAAATCCAATAACGGCGACGGAAGCGCATGTAACCGTTACAATTTCTTTTACGATAAGCCCCGTATCGGCGAGGGACGTTTTCTTCATACTTACATGAAGGATGATTCACCCCTTCCCAGCTTCGAAGGTGAACCCGAAGTAGTTCACATTAAAGGAGATATTGATTCCTTTACAAACAACCTTTGGGAAAGCCTTAACTTTGACAACAAAGTATCTCTCTTCACCCGTTTCGTGGATCTTGAAACAGGTAAATGGGAAACAAGAATCATTAACAAAAACAAATAGGAGATTATCATGAACGAAATTCAGTTAAAATACGGCTGCAACCCCAATCAGAAGCCCTCAAGAATTTTCATGGAAGACGGAAGCGAACTTCCTGTTGAAGTAATAAACGGACGTCCCGGATATATTAACTTTCTGGATGCATTTAACGGCTGGCAGCTTGTTAAGGAACTTAAGGAAGCAACGGGTCTTCCCGCTGCAACTTCTTTTAAGCATGTTTCACCTGCAGGCGCTGCAGTAGGTCTTCCTCTTGACGATGTGCTTGCAAAGATTTACTGGGTAGATGACCTTGGCAAATTAAGCCCCCTTGCATGTGCTTATGCAAGAGCCAGAGGAGCAGACAGAATGTCTTCTTTCGGCGATTTTATCGCTCTTTCCGATGAGTGCGATGTTGATACCGCAAGACTTATAAAGAGAGAGGTTTCCGACGGTGTTATTGCACCCGGTTATACAGAAGAGGCTCTTGCTCTTTTGAAACAGAAGAAAAACGGAAACTACAACATTATCAAAATCGATCCTTCCTACAAACCCGCTGAGATAGAGAGAAAGCAGGTATACGGTATTACCTTTGAACAGGGAAGAAATGAACTGGATATCAACAAGGATCTTTTCTCTAATATCGTAACCAAAAACAAAGAGATTCCCGAGAGTGCTCTTGTGGATATGAAGATTGCAATGATTACTCTTAAATATACCCAGAGTAATTCGGTTTGCTACGTAAAGGGCGGTCAGGCAATCGGTATCGGAGCAGGGCAGCAGTCCAGAATCCACTGCACACGTCTTGCCGGCCAGAAGGCTGATAACTGGTATCTTCGCCAGTGCCCGAAGGTTCTTAACCTGGAGTTTCTTGATACTCTCGGAAGAGCAGACAGAGACAATACAATCGATGTTTACATCGGTGATGAGTACGAAGACGTTTTGCGTGACGGCGAGTGGCAGAAGCGTTTCAAGACAAAACCCGAGGTCTTCACCCGCGAAGAGAAAAAGGCATGGCTTGAAGGCAATCAGAACGTTACCGTTGGTTCTGATGCATTCTTCCCCTTCTCAGACAACATTGAGAGAGCTTACAAGAGCGGCGTAAAGTACATCGCTGAGCCCGGTGGTTCGGTAAGAGATGACCTTGTAATCGAATGCTGCGACAAGTACGACATGGTTATGGCTTTCACCGGAATCAGACTTTTCCATCATTGATAATATTTTGGCTTGCCCCCGGGGCTCTTTTGAGCCTTGGGGGCTTTTTTGTTTCCGATGCGCTTTTGTGGACAGGGTGAACAAATATCAGAGTGTAGTTTTGTACACAAATACATATTGTTTCCTATAACTTTTGATAGTATTCTGTTCTTATATCCGACTTTTCCCCGTTTTGCGGGGATTTTATCGAGAAAAATCAAAGCGGTTCCTATAAGAACCGATGGATAGACAAACTTATGGGTACTTTTTTTAAAAATTTTCCTATAAGAAAAAGAAAAGTCTATTCTTATACCCACTTTTTACAGATGTATAACCTATAAGGAGAGGACAATCTTTGTTTTAAAGGTACGCTGGTTAAGAAAAGTACCTTTAAGAAGACTAGTTTTGGACATTTATAGGAAATGCGAAGAAAAAACTGCATATAGAAAAGTGAGAGGTTTTCTTTTTATAGGAAAAGTTCTTTGGCATGATGCTTTTAAAGGAGGAAAGATGACAATTAATGAGTTGATTGAAAGGAAAAGGGAACTGGAAAGAATGCTGGGTAGGGCTGAGGAAGATATTTTGAAGGCTCCGAATGGAAATCTCAGGATTCAGCGAAAAGGAAAAACGAATCAGTACTATCAGATTACAAAGAAGGGTGACAATATCGGAAGATATTTGAAAACGTCCGAATTTGAAACCGCAAGGGCATTGGCACAGAAGGATTATCTGGAAAAACTTGCAGCAGCTGCGGCAAGGGAAAAGAAGGCGATAGAGAACTTTTTGAATAATTTTACTCCCAAATGCCCCGAAAATATTTACGAATCTCTTAATGCTTATCGGAAAGAACTGGTTAATCCGTTGGTTGTTTCGGATGATGAATATGCAAAGGAGTGGGAAAGCAGGCCATATACGGGCAAGCATTTTCCGGACGGTTATCCTGAATACTATTCCAAAAGGGGAGAAAGGGTCAGGTCGAAGACAGAGGAGAATATAGCAAATGCTTTTCTGGAGCTTGGTGTTCCATATAAATATGAGTGTCCTTTGGAGATGGACGCGGGATTTTACGTATATCCGGATTTCACTTTTTTATTAAAAAAAAGCAGGAAGGTATGCTACCTGGAACACTTTGGACGAATGGATGACGAGGAATATCTAAAAAATGACTTTTTTACGAAGATGAATTCATATCCCAGGAATGGCCTGATACCGGGAGTGAATTTCTATATGACTTTTGAAAGCAGAAGCAATCCGTTGAATTCAAGGGAAATCTTAAGATATATAAGGGCTGTCACAAGAGAAGAATAAGCAAAACTTAATAAGTTCCCGTTTCGGTTTTTAAGAATTGAAGGAGATAATTCAATTATCAGAACACAGGAGACACGGAGAATGGTTAATATTAATGAAACTGAATTTGTAAAAAAGCAATACAAAAAATCGGACAATCTGAGAACGAGAATATCCATTCATGAAAAGTATTCCACCAATAAGCTTGGGCTTAAGAACTGGTATTTTACGAAATATGTTATTGAGGACGGAATGAAGATTCTGGAGCTTGGCTGTGGGACAGCGGAAATGTGGAAAAACCGTAAGGATGTAATCAAAAGGTGTGGAAAACTTGTTCTTTCGGATTTCTCGGAAGGTATGCTAAAGACGGCAAAAGAAAATATCGGGGATTTTGAAAATGTGGAGTATAAAACCATCGATATCCAGAACATCCCTTTTGAGGATGAAACCTTTGACATGGTTATAGCAAACTTTATGCTTTATCATGTGCCGGATATTGACAGGGCGGTTTCTGAAGTAAGCAGAGTGTTGAAGAAGGGAGGATATTTCTATGCCGGTACCAACGGCAAAAAGGGTGTCATGTCGTGCATTTCGGAGATGCTGGAGCTTGAAAACAAATATGAGTGTCCTTTCACCCTGGAAAACGGTGGAGAAAAAATCAAACCTTATTTTGAGAGTGTGAAAACAGAAAGATATGAGGATTCCCTCAGGGTTACCGATATGGATGATTTACTGGACTATATCTTTTCCGGAATCTTCTTCTCTGAGAACTGCACATTTTCACGGGAAGAAGTCCGGGAAAAACTTAAGAAATATGTGAATGACGGTGCGATTTCAATAGAGAAAAGCCCCGGAATGTTTGTGGCGGTTAAGTAGTGAGAATCAAAAAAGGCGCTTGTAAAGCGCCTTTTAACTTATGCGGTTAAAGCCTATCAGGGTCTTATATCTTTCTCGACTATATTAATGTATTTAATGTTTTCCTCGTAATTCATCTCAGCATTAAAGGAGCCGTCTCTTAAGGAAGTTTCCATTATCCCTTCAATGGTATGACTTAGCATTCTAAGATGTTCCTTCGCATGGATGCGGGAATTAATGAAGGACTGGTCTGCTTTTGAAAAGACAGTGTTCAAATTGTCTTCAAGAAGGGATTTGCTGGATTCTACAGCAAGAATGGCTTCAGTGATATTTTCTTTTTTGCAGGTGTTTAAGAACATGAACATATAGGGATAACTTTTTAAAACCTGCATTTTCGCTGCTTCCATCTGGCGCAGGATTTCGAAAAAAGAGGTTTCTGAAGGGTCTATGGCTGAAGAAAGTTCCAGGGAAAAATATCTTACAGCGTAGTCGTAGACAAATGAATATACACCGATTTTTGAATCAAAGTAGTGGAAAAGAAGACCCTTTGAAATGCGGGCTTCCTTGACAATATCGTCGGTGCTGGCGTGAAGATAGCCGTTTATGGCAAAGATTTTAAGGGCAGCATTTACCATCCTGTCCTGCTTTTCCTGTTTTAAGTCAAAAAATTTTGCGTTCATGCCAATTCCCCTCATTTAATATTGACTTGGCGAGTCGATTTTTATGTTATCATAATTTTATTTTTCCTTCAATAAGTCTTTATAGAAATTTTACTGTTGGCACTATTCAAAAACCCGCAAATGTTGATATAATAAAAAAGTAAAAGCCCCTCATGAAAGGAGAAAAGACATGGCAAAGAAAAGAAGCAAATTATTATCATTGTTGGCAATCGGCGCAGCAGCCGCAGGAACATATTATTACTTAAAGAAGAAAAACGAAGATATTCCCGAGAACATGGACGATGACGATGACCTTGACAATTTTGACGAGGACGTTGATGACGGTCCTGCTCCCAAGACAGGAAAGCGTTCGTATGTTTCACTTGACTTTAACACAGTTGAGAAGAAGGTTCAGGATTGTGTAAGCAAGGTTGCTGAAACTGCCGACAAGGCGGCAAGCGTTATCGGTGAGAAGCTTCAGGATGCAGCCGGAAGAGTTGAAGAATTCTTTGATGACAGAAAGGCTTCTGAGGATTGCGCTGACGCAGCAGCAGAGGCTGAAGAAGCTGAAGCAAGTGAAGATGATTACGTAGAGCAGTAAGATGTAATTTAGGGCCTCCGGATTATTCCGGAGGCTTTTTTGTTACTTTTCTTTTTTTGCAGTGCAAAATTTGACGAATAATTAGCATTTTTTGATAAGTCTTATAGCAAAAAATAACAAATAATAAGAATACCACTTTATGCAGGTAAGGGAGACCTGCATAAATCAAACTATTATAATAAAGGGAAGGGGTAAAAAATGCACAAAAAAGTATTAAGAGCAGTAGCGCTTTTTATGGCGGCACTCATGGTTATTTCAGGCATGGGTCCTCAGGCGCAGTCCGTAGCAGCTTCCAAGTATGAAGCAGACGGACAATTTGCAACAACCTACTCACTTAGCGAACTTACATCAGCGGGTGGCTACGGATTTACATCCGAAGCAACTGAGACCGCAACAATTTTGACCTTTGCAGGTCAGTATCAGGAAGCAAGATATGCTATTCCGGCAGAAGTTCTTTCAGCAGATCTTCTTTCAATAAAAGTTAATCTGGAAGGCTCAGCAGGTTCACTTGCTGTTAAGGTTCGTGATGACGATGCCGAAGCAGCAGAACTCGGAGTAACTTACGGAAACAATACAATTGCAGTTACCGAAGATATTAAGGCAAGTGTAACACAGGTCGCACTTATGAATCTTGCAAACGGCGAGGCTTCACTTGCTGTTACCGGTATTACTTTCTTTACTGCAAATGACACAGGCGTAGAAGAAGGAGAAGCTCCCGTTAAGCCTTCACTGCCTGAAGTTATCACAGAGCCCACAAACGATATGGTATTCTGCGAAAGATGGTCAGGTGCAGCGAATCCTTCAGGAAACGCTCTTGTATTTAACGGCCAGTATCAGGAATATGTATACTATCTTCCTGCTCCTATAGCTGCAGGAGATTTGGAAAGCCTTACCATTAAAGTTTCCAACCAGGGCAACAACGTTTGCTTTAAGGCTTACGATTCAGCTATGTCAGAAACAGTCCTTAACTACAATAACTTTGGCCAGACAGAGTACACATTTGCTCCTTCTACCGAAGTTGCAGCTATCGGTGTTATGTCCATGGCAGCAAGCCAGGATGAATATCCTTACGGTGTAGTTATTGAAGCAATTGAAGCAAAAGAAGTTGAGAAGACAAGATATATCACCATCAACGGCGAAGACATGTCTCTTTTCAACAGATGGAATGCTGAAGAAACATGCAGCAATAACGTTGTATTCCAGAGCCAGTATCATGAATTCCTTCTTGACCTTGGCGAAGAAATCAGCGGAAGAGAAGCTACATCCATTAAAGTCGATGTTTCCAATCAGGAAAAGAACATCTGCATTAAGCTCCTTGATTCTTATGAAGGCGGAGCTGCAGAGCTTTACTGCAACTATGGAAACTTTGGTCAGAGCACATACGAAATCAACCCTGCATTTGAAGAAAACTTCAGATACCTGGTTGTAATGTCTCTTGATGCAGACGGCGAAGAAAACTATCCTTTCGGAATCACTCTCGATAAGGTTACCGTGCAGATCGATCCTTATGAAGCTCCCATTTATGAGGAAAGCACAAATTACAAAGCAGAAGAACTTGTTTTCCTTCCTACAGACGAAGGAACAACAGTAGAAGGAAATGTTATTACTTTCTCAAAACAGTGGAATGAATGCAGATTCCAGCTTCCCAAGGCTGTTAAGGCTGAGGACGTAAAGGCTGTAACATTCAATTTCGCAACACCCACAGGAAGAGTTTCCTTTAAGACATATAATGATATAGATGAAACCGCTGCTATGTATGACCAGAGCGGAAAGAAGGCTTACACCTTCAAACCCGGTCTTTCAAGCGGAGATGTTACTCATGTTGCAGTTATGGCTCATGATGATAACGAAGAACACTATCCTTTCAGCGTAACACTTGAAAGCATTGATGTTCTTGTGGACACAACACCTGCAGAACTTAGGGTTGAGAAGGGTGTTGAATACGATATCGTTAACTTAAGAGATGCCATGACAGCAGTTATGGGTGATGACTTTATCGTAGGTACAGCTATTTCCACAGCAGAATTTGCTGATTCCATGGAAATGGAACTTGTTACAAAGCACTTTAACGGTGTTACCCTTGGTAACGAATTAAAACCCGATTCCATGTTAAAAGCAAATGCCGAGATTACTACTGTTGAGTTAAACGGTGAAGAGATTCCTTTCCCTGTTCTCAACTTCAGCACTCCCGACAGATACCTTGATTTCTTTGTAAACTGGAACGAAGAACATCCCGAGAAGTTTATAAGAATCAGAGGACACGTTTTAGTATGGCATTCCCAGACACCTGATTTCTTCTTCCGTGAAGACTATGATACAAACAAGGGTTACGTTACACCCGAAGTTATGAACAAGCGTCTTGAATGCTACATCAGAGCCGTATGTGAACACTACACAAGCGCTGACTCCAAGTACAAAGATTTGTTCTATGGCTGGGACGTTGTTAACGAAGCTATCAGCGACAGCACAAGAACATACAGAAGTGCAAACGAAAACTCCACATGGTGGAGAGTATACAACAGCCCTGAATTCATTAACAACGCATTCGTATATGCGAACAGATACATGCCCGAGAACATCGCTCTTTTCTACAACGATTACAATGCTAACCAGCCCGGAAAGTGCGAAGGTATCTGCAACCTTGTTAAGAACGTTAAGGCTACACCCGGTTCAAGAATTGACGGTGTAGGTATGCAGGGTCATTACTACAATGCTAACAACAACCCTACAATGGAAACTGTTAAGAATGCAGCTATTGAGTATTCAAAGCTTGTAGATCAGATTCAGTTTACCGAAGTAGACTTCAAGGAAAGCTGGGAGAAGGATGATGACCAGCTTGCTAAGAGATACAAAGACTTATACGACACCATCAGAAGACTTGTTAACGAAGGCGTTAACGTTACAGGCTTCACAGTTTGGGGTGTTGTCGACAAGCATTCATGGCTTCAGACAGCAAACGGTGCAGGCGGCGGATCTTCCACCAGCAAGACACAGTATCCTTTGTTATTTGATAACAACTACAAGGCAAAGAAAGCTTTCTATGCACTTGCAAACGCAGGAGAACTTACTCCTGAAATCAGAAATATCAATGTAGTTCAGAACATTAACAACGATTACTCACTTGGTGAGAAGTTCTTTATCGAAGACAAGGCAGCCTTCACAGCATTGTGGAAGGAAGGAGAAATCCGTGTTCTTGTTAGCGTAAACGATGACACATTTGATGAAGCAGACGAAATCGCTGTATATGCATTTGACGGTAATGAAATCGTTAAGGCTGCTGTAAGCAGAAAAGATGCTAAGGAAGTTGAAGGCGGTTACGAAGCAGAACTTATTCTTAACGTAGACGCTGCAGCTTTGGAAGCAAGCCTTGTTAAGATGGATGTTAAGGTTACCGACGGTGAAAAGGTATTCGTATTTAACGATACAACCGTAAGCCAGGATGAAAAGGCTGATTTCTATGCAGATATCACCACAAAGCCCCTCTTAGGCGTTCAGAAGGGAACTATCACAGTTGATGGCCTTGATACAGACGCTGCATGGGCTAACGTTGAATATATGCCTCTTGCCATTAACCTTGGTGCAGAAGTATCAGCAAACGCTAAACTTCTTTGGGATGAAGAAAACTTATACGTTCTTTTCGATGTTGAGGATTCCATCCTTGACAAGACAGGTTCACAGGTTCACGAAAGAGACTCTGTTGAAATCTTTATCGATGAGAATAACCACAAGACAGGCGGTTACGAAGAAGACGACAAGCAGTATCGTATTGACTACGAGAACGAGCACAGCTTCAACGGAACCAAGTGTGTGGAAGAAAATATCAACTCCGCAGTTACTCTTACAGATAAGGGTTACAGAGTTGAAGCCGCTTTAAAGTGGACAGACATTGAAGCAGTTGAGAATACCATGGTAGGTCTTGAACTTCAGGTTAACGACGCCAAAAACGGCACAAGAACAGGTACTTTAAGCTGGGCAGACAAGTCCGGTAACGGTTATCAGTATACGTCAGTATTTGGTACCATCGTTTTAAGACCCGGCGTTGCTAAGACAGGAATCTTTGAAGAAGACGGTACTCTTTACTATTACGAAGACGGCAAGAGAGTATACGCAGGCCTTATCCAGATCGGTGACGACTTCTATTATGTTCAGGGTGGCGGTAAGGTTTCCACAGGAAGCTACTACATCACACATGGTAACGACATCATGGATAAGGGTCACGCACAGTTTGGTCCTGACGGAAAGATGATTCTTAACGGAATCGTAAAGATCCGCGGTGAATATTACTACTATGAGAACAGCAGACCCGTAGAGAATCTGGGACTTATCTTCTGGAACCAGTACCACTACTACATCGGTGAAGGCGGAAAGGCCATGACCGGAATGGTAGACGTTGTTAAGGCTAACGGTATCGTTAACGAAGGTATCCACGAGTTTAAGGAAGACGGTAAGATGGTTCTTGAAGGAATCATTATGATTAACGGAAAGCTTCGCTACTACGTAGGTGGCAAGATGCGTTCACAGGCAGGTATGATTAAGATCGGCGACGATATGTACTATGTAGGTGCAAGCGCAGAAGTTGCAACAGGCAAGAGAAGCGTAGGAAGCAGACACAACAATCTTGTTGAGCCCGGAATGCATTACTTCGACGAAGTAACAGGTAAGTTCATCAAATAATGTTGCTTTAACTATTAAAGGCTTTCGCCATTTTGGCGAAATCCTTTTTTAGTGATTATTTTTTCTGTTTGTAAGGAGGATCTGCGGGATAGCTTCCGCGAAGCTTCTGCATTCCACGGCCTACGGCATCCTTTGAGTTTTTCCAGTCAGCATCTTTATTCTGGTACTCAAACTTTTCAATAAGCCAGCTGATGTCTCCGTAAAGACGCTCCATGTTGTCTTCCATAAGCTTGAACATGCGGGGGTAGAAGTCTGCTTTTTCTTTGTCCGTTAAGTGAATCTCACCGTACTCGCACACGTCTCCGAAATGGTGGAGACAGAAGCCTTTGGAATTATCTACTTTGTTACGAAATTCGCTGTCCTCTTTATAAAGGTAAAAGAATGTGTCCAGGTAACGCTCGTACATTTTTTCAAACTGGTTACAGATGTAGCATGAGCAGTCTTTTTCGCGAATCCACTGGGCAACGGGGTTTTTAAGGGCATCGGGCTTAGAAAGACGCTCCTTAAAGGATACCTTTGCGGGAGAGTATTTTTTAAACTGAGCCTGCATTTCGCCTATTACTTTTCTGTAATGGGTTTTTAAAATCCAGCCGTTTCCAAGTGTGTTGCCGTAGTCGTACATCTTTCTGATGTGCTCACGGCAGAAGCCGTATTTATCGGTTTCGGCTCTTGTGTCAGACTCCATGTAGGATGCTGCGGAGCCCAGTACATAGTCTAAAAGGTCCTGTTCAACGTTTCTTTCGATGTAGCAGAAAGGACATTCATCCCCGGCGTTAACCGCGTCGTTAAGGGGAATTGTGTAAAGCTTTTCTTTCATGATTATTTCCAGATCAAAGAACGCCAGTCCTCAATCTGCTTCTCTGTCATGAAGCCGTTTGAAGTTCCCATAAATCCGATTTTGTAGGAAGCAAACAAAAGGGCATTTTTGATAGAGAAGGTTGCGTCTCCTGTTTTGTTATAGTAGTGGAGAAAGCAGGAGAACAAGGCGTTTCCTGCACCAACCGTATTGACGATTTCATTGGTCTTTACACTGTTGAAGTGTGCATAGGTTCCGTCCTTTTCATTGTATAGAATAAGTCCGTTGGCACCCTGACCTAAAATGATTACTTCCGGATGGTATTTCTCCGCAATATATTTTACAAAATCATAGGGGTCTTCTTCAAGGTTATCATCGCTTAAATATAAAACATTTGAGTTTTCCAGGAAAAATTTATTGTATTGTTCGGTTTCGTATTTGAATTTACGGATGTTTACCGCAATTTTTTTGCCTTTTTCAATTGCCGCCTGAACCATGGGTCTGCAGAAGTTTGCATTGGCGGTTACTATTAAATCGGCGGAAGGAAGGCGCTTTTCGAATAATTTGACATCATACTCTATGGTTCTTGAGTCCTTGATGTCTTCGAAAATCTGCTGTTTTCTGTTTTTGTCATAGAAAATAACAGCTGCGGGAGTGGCAGAAAGCTTGGGAAGAACATAATCCGTATCAAGGGTTATGTCGTTGTTATTGGAATTTATTATGGCTTTGTCTTCGTCGATTCCTACCATTGTGAAGAAATCCACATCGTTACCAAGCCATTTTAAAGCAATGGCTTCGTTATATGAATCTCCGCCGATACCGGAATGGATACTTCCGAAAGTATCGGTTACAGGCTGATATTTTATGGGAACCTCATCAACCTTTACGATAGTTTCTCTCTGACAAAATCCCACTACTAAAAATTTGCTCATAAGTTCGCCGCCCTTCTTCGCATAATTTCACAATTTTCCTTGTAAACTACTATAGCATGTACTAATTTTCGTACTATTAATATGCTATAATTTCTAAAGAAGGGTGAAAAAAGGACGAATAAGTATGAGTATAGCATTTGTTTTTGGGGCAGCCGGAAGCGGCAAAAGTACCCTGGTACAGGATATGATAATAAAGGAGTCCATGGAAAATCCCCGGGATAATTATCTTCTGATAGTTCCGGATCAGTTTACCATGCAGACTCAGATGGATATAGTCAAAAGACACCCTAAAAAGGGTATCCTGAATATAGATGTATTAAGCTTTGGAAGACTTTCTTACAGAGTTTTTTCCGTTACCGGAAAATCAGACATGCCGGTTTTGGATGATACGGGAAAGAGCCTTGTTTTAAGACGCGTTGCGTCTCAGGTTGCAAAGGATATGCCTTATATGGGGCATAATCTTAACAAGGTAGGCTTTATTCACGAAGTCAAATCCTCCATCTCCGAGTTTATGCAGTACAACCTTTCGTATAAGGATGTGGAGAAGTTATCGGCTCAGGTTTCCTCAAATCTTTTAAAATCAAAGCTTTATGACCTTGGGGTAATATATAAAGCTTTCTGTGACTTTAACAAAGACAAATTCATCACAAGTGAAGAGACACTGGATATTCTCTGTAAAAAACTTCCGGCAGCCGATTTCATTAAGGGCTCGACTATTGTATTTGACGGCTTTACCGGCTTTACACCCATTCAGGAAAATGTGGTGCTTGAGCTTTCAAAGATTGCCAGGAAAGTGATTATTACCTTTGACCTTTCAAATCCGGAAAAGCCTTCGGATATCGGTGGGGAAGAGAAGCTTTTCTATCTTAGCCGTAAAGGTGCGGGAAGATTAAAGACAAAAGCGGCGGACATGGGAATAGCCGTTGATGAGGATATTTTCACCGAGGGTGGAACAAACTCAAGATTTTCCCGGAATCCGGAGTTTGACCACATAGAAAAGAACCTTTTCAGATACCCGGTAAAGAAATATCCGGGTACTCCCGAAAATGTTGTTCTTTTTGCCTGCAAGGATATGGAAAGCGAAGTGTCCCGGGTGGCACTTAAAATCCATGAGCTTATCAGGTCGGGAGAGTATACATACAGGGACATTGCGGTTGTAACGGGAAACCTTGAAAGCTACGGCAATCTTTTCCAAAGCAGAATGCGGGAACTGGATATGCCTGTGTTTATCGATAAAACCAACGGAATCGTTCTGAATCCTTTTACCGAATACCTTAAAAGTGCCATGGAGATGGTTATTAAGGACTTCTCATATGACAGCGTGTTCCACTACCTTCGTTCCGGCTTTACAAACTTTACCGAAGATGAAACGGACCGGTTCGACAGATATGTTACCAGTCTAAACATAAGGGGAAAAAGTACCTATCAGAAACCCTTTACCAAAAGGGAAAAGGGCCTTAAGGACAAGGCTCTGGCAGAGAGTGAAATCCCGGTATTTGAGGATATCAGGAAAAGACTTATGGAAGAGATGTCCCTTCTTTTGCGTGGGGGAAAGACTGCGGGAGAGTACGCTGCCAATCTCTATGAGTTTTTGAAAAATAACGATTCCTACGGGAAGCTTTTGCAGTACGAGGACATGTTCACGAGAGAAAATGACCTTCCGAAGGCAAAAGAATACGGACAGATATATAAATGCATAATGGAGCTTCTTGATACCATCGTATCTCTTTTAGGGGACGAGGAAATGGAATTTGAGGAGTTCTACAGAATATTTGAGGCAGGGATCAGTGAAATAGAAGTGGGGACCATTCCCCGCAACGTGGACCGTATTGTGGTGGGCGATATAGAAAGAACCCGTATCAGCCAGGTGAAGGCGCTCTTTTTGTGCGGTGTAAATGACGGAAATATTCCTAAGGACAGCGACAAGGGTGGTATCCTTTCGGGAGTTGACAGAGAGGAACTTACCAAGAGCGGTTACGAACTGGCACCCACTCCCCGTGAGCAGATGTATACCCAGAGACTGTACCTTTACATGAACCTTTGTAAACCTACGGACAAGCTTTTTGTAAGCTATGCGGGAACGGATTCTGAAGGCAAGGGAATGCGCCCGTCGTACCTTATCGACGTAATCAGGGGAATGTTTGAGAAAGCAGAGGTCAGCATTATTGATGTTAAGCCGGAGGTTTCAAACCTTGTAACGTTAAAGGACAGCGCAAGATATTATGCGGCCCTTTTAAGGGATTACGTGGCTGGTTCTTTGGACAAGGACGGAGAAGAACTTATTAAGGTTCTTTATAAGGCATATAAAGAAGACAATTTCGAAGGCGGGGAAAAGATTATGGATGCGGCGTTTATTCAGTACGTTGCAAGCCCCCTGTCGGCGGAAATAGTAAGGATGATATATACAAGCACCATACAGGCAAGCATCAGCCGTATGGAGCTTTACGCAGGCTGCGCATACGCACACTTTTTAAAGTACGGAATGAAGCTTTTGAAAAACGAGGAATACGGTTTTGAGGCAAGGGACCTTGGAACGATTTATCATGGCGTTTTGGACTGCTTCTCACAAAGGCTTGAAAAAAGCGGCCTTCTTTGGACCGAATTTACCAAAGAACAGGGCCGGGAAATGATAAAGAAAGCCGTGGAAGACTATTGCGAAAACTATGAGCAGGGTCTTTTAAGCGACGATGAGCAGACTGCCTACACTGTAAACAAGATTACAAAGATTATGGAACGCACAGTGGATACCCTTCAGTTCCAGCTTTCCAGAGGACGGTTTTTGCCCAAACGGTTTGAGTACAGATTTGAAAGGGAAATTCCCCTTTCCGATGATACAAAGCTTCTTTTGAACGGTCAGATAGACAGAGTGGACCTTTATGAAGAGGACGGAAAGGTATATGTAAAGATTCTGGATTATAAGTCGGGTGAAAGGGATATAGACGTTACAAACGTATATCACGGAATAGAGCAGCAGCTTGCTTTTTACATGGCTGAGGCAGTTTATCATGAGAAAAAGATTAATCCCGAAAAGACGGTAATACCTTCCGCTCTTTTGTATTACGCCATTTCAAATCCCATGATAAGTGTTGAAGGTGAGGTTTCGGATGAAGCGCTGGAGGCTTCCATAAGAAAAGAACTGAAGCTTAAAGGACTTATTGACGGAAGCAGCGACATTATTTCAAATCTTGATGAAAATGTGCGTGGGGATTCGGATGTACTTCCCATAAAAGTCAACAAGGACGGCAGTATTTCCAAAAACACGCAACATAGAGTGCTGACACCGGAAGAAATGCAGAATCTTTTAAACTATGTGGAAAACATGGTTAAAACCATCGGTATAAGAATTAATTCCGGGGATATAAAGGTGTCCCCTATGCGTACGAAAACCAATGATGCCTGCAAGTATTGTGACTATAAATCCATCTGCAGATTTGACAGTAAGATACAAGGTTATAAGAAACGTGACGGCAAAGAGATAACGGAAGAAAGAGCAAGAGAAGTAGTTTTGGGAGGTGACAAAGATGCCATTTACACCTTCACTTGATCAGGCACAGGTAATTAAAGCAAGAAAGCAGAATGTGCTTGTTTCCGCAGCTGCAGGCTCCGGAAAAACAAGTGTACTGACCGAAAGAATAGTCGGTCTTGTTAACGATCCCGTAAATCCGGTAAATATTGATGAGATTCTGGTAGTAACATTTACAAATGCCGCAGCCAGGGAGATGAAAGAACGTATCGGAAAAACACTGGAGAAGCTTGTGCAGGATCACCCGGAAGATGAACATCTTCAGAAGCAGACCACGCTTATTCACTCTGCCCAGATTACTACCATTGACAGCTTTTGCCTGTACCTTATCAGAAACCACTTTACCAAAATAGACCTGGACCCTTCTTTCAGAGTTGCGGGAGAGGGAGAAGTTAAGCTCCTTAAGGAGGATGTACTTAAGGACGTTATTAAGCGTGCCTATGCTTCTAAGGATGCCGCTTTTTATCATGTGGTGGACTGCTACGCCAAAAAGGATAAGGATGATTCTCTTGAGAAGAGTATCATGACTCTTTTTGATTATTCCATGAGCTATCCTTACCCCGTAAAATGGCTGGAGGAGCATCGTAAGGATTATGAGTATGAGAATCTTGAAGCCTTCAGAAACGGCCCTCTTCTCAAGGAAATAAAGAATATAGTAAAAGAAGAATTGGGAAACATTTGCAGACTGATAGAGGAAACGAAAGAGCAGTGCTTAAAACCCGGAGGAGCAGACGGATATGTTCCTTCACTGGAAAAAGACCTGGAGGACGTGAACTCATTACTGGAGAGACTGGACGGTCTTGACTTTGAGGGACAGAAGGAGGCCTTTGAAAGCTTTTCTTTCGGAACCTTAAAGGGAAAGAGTGATTGTGAGGATTCGGAAAAGGAATATGTGAAGAATCTTCGGAACAGCTACAAGGCAGATTTTGGAAAGATAGCTAAAACCTATTATGCGTTTTCTATAGAGACATACTTTGAGGATGTCAGAGCATCAGGAAGGGTTGTTAACAAGGTTATTGACCTTGTGGAGGACTTTATACAAAACTTTGATGCCCAGAAACGTGACAGAAATATTATCGATTTCTCCGATATGGAGCATCTTGCGGTACAGATTCTTATAGATGACTACAAGGATCCTTCCCATTACACCATTACCGATGTGGCACAAAGCTACAGGAAGCATTTTGCCGAGGTTATGGTGGATGAATATCAGGATTCGAACCTTGTGCAGGAACTTTTGATTCAGGCGGTTTCCAGAGAAAGAGAGTCCGGGCTTGAAAACAGATTTATGGTGGGAGACATTAAACAGAGTATTTATCGTTTCCGCCTGGCAAGACCTGAAATTTTTGCGGAAAAACTGGAAAACTATATTACTGATGAAGCCGCAAAGTACAGACTTATTACCCTGAAGGAAAATTACAGAAGCAGAAATGCCGTTATTGACAGTGTCAATGCGGTTTTCGAAACCTGTATGCACCGGGAACTCGGGGGAGTGGAATACGATGCCGACGCAAGGCTTTACGGCAAAAACTGCGATTATTCCCCGGATACGGATGAAAACAAAACACAGATTATTCTGGTAGGTAAGGACGATAACGCTGATAATGCGCGGGAAACAGAGGCGGACGCAATATGTTTGGCCATAAAGAAACAGATAGGAAAGCTTCAGGTTTTTGACAAGGGCGAAAAAATTGTAAGACCGGCATCCTACAAGGATGTGGCGGTTTTGTTCAGGGCACCTGCAAAATGGCTTGATGTCATAAGGGATGCCTTCGGGAAACACAATATTCCCTACCATCTTGAGGGTGCGGGAGCGTTTTTTGATACCAGGGAAATTCTTGAAGTAATGAGCTTTTTGAAGATAGTGGACAATCCCCTTGACGATATAGCTCTTTACGCCGCCATGACCTCTTCTTTTGGCGGAATCGGCGATGAAAAGCTTGCTAAAATAAAAGGGCTTTCCACCGGCGCGCAGAGGTTTTTGTGGCAGAAGGTGAGGGCATATGCCAATGAAACAGGCGATGTGCAGGTTAAAGGATTCATCGATATTGTGGAGCGTTACAGAATGCTTTCAAAGGTGCTTCCCATTCATGAACTGATTTCAAGACTGTTTGATGAGACCGGTTATAAGAACATTGTGGCTGCCATGCCCGACGGAGTGCAGAGACTTGCCAATGTGAACATGCTGGTAAATAAGGCAGCTGAATACGGAAAGACGAGCTTTTACGGGTTGTTTCATTTCCTTAGGTATGTGGAGCTTATGAAGAAGCTGGATCATACCGAGGGCGAAGCAAATACCTTTGACGAGAATGCGGACGTTGTTAAGGTGATGAGTATTCATAAAAGTAAAGGACTTGAGTTTCCCATTGTTATTGTGGCAGGTATCGACGAGCAGTTTAACGAGATGGATCTGAGGGCGGAGTTTGTAAGTGATATAGATTCCGGAATAGGAGCATCCTTTGTGGATCCTCAAAAACGAGTAAAACGGCCCACCTTAAAAAAGAGTGCCATTATTTATAAATCGGGAAAGGAAAGCCGTGGCGAGGAAATAAGGGTTTTGTACGTTGCCATGACCCGTGCAAGGGAAAAACTGATTCTTACAGGGTTGTGTAAGGACCCGGAAGAATGGTACAGCCACAGTGCTTCTGCTTCAAAGAAGTCGTATCTGGCACTTATAAGAGAAGCGGTTACCTTAAAGCACAAAGAATTATTTGAAAGAGTCGATTATTGTCCGGAAACCGAATTGGAGGCGCAACTGGAGGACAGTATGAATCTGGAAGCTTTAAGGAGAAACATTGACGGGGCTTCGCCAGTTTGCAATGAAGGATTATATAAGGATATCAGGGCACGCCTTGAATTTGCTTATCCTCACAAGAACCTTGAAAGACTATATACCAAGACCACTGTTTCGGAAATAAAGATGGCTGCCATCGAAAAAGAAGACGGGGAGGCGGCCCATCCTTTTGCGGAAAATGAATCAAGGGAATATATTCCTTTGTTTGCAGGAGGAGAGACTGAAGTAAAGGGTACCGACAGAGGTACGGCTTATCACGACAGCCTTGAACTTCTGGAGTTTTCACGGTTTTTGGACTGCGCGGATGTTAAAAAGGAGCTGGACAGTCAGTTTGCCCGGATGCTTGAGAAGGGCGAAATGACAAAGGAAGATCAGGCAAAGGTTTTCAAGACCAAGATACTGGACTTTTTGAGAACCGATGTGGCAAAGGACATGATGGAAGCAGACAGGAAAGGCCTTCTTTACAAAGAACAGCCCTTTGTTATAGGTGTTCCCGCTTCAACGGTGGAGGAGGAGTTCCCGGATTCGGAAACACTTCTTGTGCAGGGTGTTATCGACGTTTACTTTATAAAAGACGGGAAGGTTACCGTACTGGATTACAAGACCGACAGAGTGGATTCGGGCGAGGTCCTGGTGGAACGATACAGAAAGCAGCTGGAGTATTATAACGAGGCTGTAAAACAGCTTACCGGGCTGGAAGTTGAAGCACCTTTGATATATTCCTTTGGACTAAATGCAACTTTTGTGGTAAACTAGGAGTTGTGCTTTCAAATAAGCACGGCTTTGGAGGTTTTATGAACAAGAAAACAGGCATTATTCTCGAGGGCGGAGCAATGCGAAGTATCTTTACTGCGGGAATAATGGATTTTTTCCTTGATAAGGGTATAGAAATACCGAACGTACTTGCAGTTTCCGCAGGAGCATATGCGGGAATGAATTACGTTTCCGGTCAGAAAGGAAGAATACTGGAGGCTGTGGTTAAACCCATGGAAACCCAGAAAATTCTCGGAGCGAAGGTTTTGATGAAAACAGGAGATTTCTTTAACATGGATCTTTTGTTTGATAAAATTCCCAAGATTGAATGTCCCTTCGATTTTGAAGCCTTTAAGGCTTCCGGCAAACGTTTCATTACAAGTGCAATCGACTGCCTTACCGGCGAAGCAAAGTATTTTGATAAGTTTGACAATATAGATGAGTTCCTGCATATATGCAGGGTGGCAAATTCACTTCCCCTTCTTGCCCAGATGGGTTACATAGACGGTGTTCCCATGATGGATGGCGGAATGGCAGATGCGATTCCTCTTGATAGGGCTGTTGAAGAAGGCTGGGAGAAAATAGTGGTTGTATTTACAAGGGAGTCCACTTACCGTAAAAGTGCCCATGGCGATATTTATAATTCCCGTATGGTAAAATGGCTTTATAAAAAATATCCCGGACTTTTAAAGGCAATAGACGCAAGACCCAAAAAGTACAACGATTCCATCGAAAGACTTAACAAAATGGAGGAAGAAGGCAAAGCATTTGTTTTCCGTCCCCATGGCATAACACTTACCAACAATGAATCCGACCCCGATGTTTTAAGAAGTTACTACAAAGTGGGTTATGAACATGCCAAAGAACGTTATGACGAACTGATGGGTTATCTGAATAGTTAATCGGGGCGTTTTTGCCCCGATTTTTTTCTTGCAAATTGCAAGGATATGTATTTTAATTATTTTATTATTTTTGTTAACAATGGAGGACAGACCTATGGGAAAAACAGTTATCCCCGAAGATTATCAACCGGCGTTAAACCTCCACGACACGCAGATTGCGATTAAAACCGTGAAGGACGCCTTTCAGTCACTTTTGGCAGAACGACTGAATTTATTAAGAGTATCGGCTCCTCTTTTTGTGGATCCGAATCAGGGACTTAATGATAATTTGAATGGTGTTGAACGTCCTGTTACCTTTGGAATAAAAGAGCAGAATGAGTATACTGCGGAAATCGTTCATTCCCTTGCAAAGTGGAAAAGATACGCATTAAAGAAGTACGGTTTCACCTACGGCGAAGGCCTTTATACCGATATGAACGCCATAAGACGTGATGAGGAAACCGACAATATCCACTCCATTTTTGTGGACCAGTGGGACTGGGAAAAGATTATCTACAAAGAACAGAGAAACCTTGAGACCCTTAAGGACGTGGTAAAGGAAGTATATACGGTTTTGAGAAAAACCGAGAAGTACCTTGCTATCCAGTACGATTACATAGAGGAAATTCTTCCCCACGACATTTTCTTTATAACTTCTCAGGAGCTTTTGGACATGTTCCCCGAGTACACGGCCAAAGAACGTGAGTATTACATCACCAAGGCAAAGGGAGCTGTCTGCATCATGCAGATAGGAGATACTCTTGAAAACGGCGAACCCCACGACGGACGTGCTCCCGACTATGATGACTGGGCTTTGAATGCGGATATCCTGGTATATTACCCTATTCTTGATATTGCTCTTGAGCTTTCATCAATGGGTATAAGAGTTGATTCAAAATCCCTTAAGGAGCAGCTTGAAAAGGCAGGATGCCCCGAAAGAGCAGAGCTTCCTTTCCAGAAAGCAATTCTTCATGATGAACTTCCTTACACCATCGGCGGTGGTATCGGACAGTCCAGAATATGTATGTTCTTCCTTCGTAAGTGTCATATCGGCGAAGTACAGTGTTCACTGTGGCCGGAGGATACGGTTAAGGCTTTGGAAGACAGAAAGATTCCGTTATTGTAAAAAAACCGGGCAGGTCTTGATGACCTGCCCGTTAATTTTGCTGCAAATGTTCTTTAACAAGTTTGTAGTATTCCTCTTCACGGCCTGAGGTAAGAAGGGATTCCACCTTTTGATATAAAACCTCATCCGTTTCAAGAAGCTCCACAAGCACGGGGCTGTAGCGCGTTCCCGCACCTTCTTTGAGTTCCTTTAAAACATCCGTAAACATTTTCTTGCGGCTGTAGTTTCTTCCGTAGTAGTCGGTGGAAGCATCCAGCGTGTCGCATATTGAAAGAATATCAAGAATGAATTTATCCCGGATTCCTGCGGTGTTGAATCTTTCTGGATAACCGCCCACTCCGTCATAATATTTATGATGTCCCAAAATAACGTTGTAATAATCGTCAAAGTCCTCGTCAACGGAGTCTGCTCCGATGGCGGGATGCTTTCTTATGAGTTCAAATTCCTTGTCCGTAAGCTTTCTGTACTGCATGTTGATAACATCGGTCATACGGTTTTTGCCGATGTCGTGGTAAAGAGCTGCCCTTTCCACAAAACGGTAGATTTCTTCACTCTTTTTAAGTACTTCCTCTCCGGTTTTTACAAGGCAGGCCTGGGCAAACAGCTCCGGTTTCTTCTCAAGAACCGTATCCACAAACAGCTTAGAAAGTTCCGCCACCATGTACGAATGGAAGAAGGTCTGAATCTGCCTGTTTAAAATTATGTTAAAGATGGTGTTCTCTTTTTCCTCAAAGCTGTCCAAAAGATTGAGGGTCTTAAAGCACCAGGTGGTTATTTCGCCGTTCATAAAGGATGTGAAGGTGGTATGACTGGTCTTTTTGAAGAAATCGTTTACATTCTTTATAAGTTTTTTTGTTTCCTTTTCCCTAAGGTCTTTACTTATACGGGAATCCTTCAGCCAGTAGAAGATTAACGACTGGGGAAGCTGGGTCTGGAAATAGTATTCTTCATCCGCTCCAAAGTCAATGCTTCTGGTGGGTTTGTTCTTGCACTGGCTTCGAATCTGGTAATAGGCAAGAAGGTATTCAACTGCCTCGCTGTGGGAGCAGCGGCTTTCAATGCTGAGTGCACGGTAATTGGCAATCAGGGGCTCCACGTTGATTTCATATTCGCCACCCATTTTTTCGCACTGCTCGGCGTAAACTTCTCTGGCCAGGGTGCAGAAGCGTTCTTTGGTTATATCATCTGCATCCGGAATCATATATTCGAAGGACAGGATTCGCTCACGTATATAGTCTATAAGCTCTTTAATGACATCGTTGTCCCCGTCTTTGTCCTGGACAAATTTGGAGTGGTAAAGCTCCATGGCTTCTTCGTAAAAGTCGAAGGCCTTGTCTATGGAAATGATTCCGAATTCCGGCATTACACAGGTAATGTTTATGTATGCCACGAAAATGGCACGCCTTACCTTGAAGTTGTCAAAGAGGGCGTACTCATCTTTATGGGATATTATCTTAAGGTATGAATCGTAGGAAAGTTTGCCGTATTCCTTACAACCGATACGGAAAGCTGCTGCAGCTTCCCAGCCAAGACGGTTGTATAAAAGCATAAGATGATTAAGACTGTTTTTCTTGCGGTAATGGGAAATGAGGGCCTCACAGAAAAGCACAGCATAAAAAGGGTCATCATATGACCCTACATCCAAATTCATGAGTTCCGAAAATAGCGCTTCTGCCATTTCATCAGGGAAAGGTACTTTGCCGCTAAAATACGGCTCCAGTTCCTCTGTGACCTCTGTGTTGTCACGGTAGGCCTTTCTGATGGATTCCGAACGGTGGATATAGTTTGCTATCCACTCGTCGTGGTCTGTAAGGGAATAGATACGCTCCTCGCAGGCCTTAATGGCATCCACATTGCCTTTGAAACGCTCGAAATATTCATGAATTTCCTGTGAAGTTAGTGCTTTCGGGTTTTTGCTCATCAAGTCTCCAAAGAACCGAAACTATTTTAAAAGCATCTGTTTCAATTCCTCTACGCTGTCTGCAATAGCTTCTGCGTTTGCTTTAGTAAGTTCACCCCTTGAACCGTAGCCGTAGGATACTCCGATATTGTGAACGCCCACAGTGTTGGCAGCTTCAATATCGAATTTACGGTCACCAACCATAACACATTCTTCACGATGTTCAACACCTCCGTTAAAAAGAAGGCGGATGCATTCATTAATGATTTCCAGTTTGTTCTCTCTTGTACCGTCCAGTTCAGAACCCATTATTACGTCAAAGTATTCGGTGATTTTGAAGTAATCCAGTATTTTTTCGCAGAATACACGGGGCTTGCTGGATGCGAGAGCAACCTTTACTCCCTGTTTTTTGAGCTCCTTAAGAAGGTCTTCGATTCCGTCGTAGATTTCGTTTTCAAAAAGCCCTACAGTGGAAAACCGCTCTCTGTAGTAGGAAATGCAGGTTTCCATATCTTCGGGTTTGATTCCGTAGAAATCCCTGAAGGAATCCCTTAAGGGAGGACCGATAAAGGGTGTCAGGGTGTTGATGTCGGGAACATCGATACCAAAACGCCTGAGTGCCTGCTGCACGCTGGTGCATATACCTACCTTTGGGTCAGAAACAGTTCCGTCCAAGTCAAAAAGAACATATTTGTACATAACATTTCTCCGATTTTTTCTAAACAGTATACCACATGGGTATTAAAGTGGGCAAAAACCGGGGTCTTTTTGTGGAATTTTTATATTTACTCCGAATGTACAATCTGTATAATCTCTTAAAGAGGGAAACGGAATAGTATAAATATCTGTCATAAGGGAATAATTTTTTAGGAGGCTCAAATGCAGGCTAAGATTTATTTAACTCCCTCTATGGTACGTGAATTTGTGAATGTTGCTTCAAAGTGTGAATTTGATATAGATATTACAAGTTACAATCACATAAGTGTTGATGCAAAGTCTATGGTAGGAGTATATGCTCTGGATATGAACGGTGCATTAACGGTTTCATACGAAGGGTATAATCCTGAATTCGAACAGTACCTTAAAGGGCATGCGGTTGCCTGTTAGGCATTACGCAACCACATTTTATTGACTCTCGAACATATCTTCGATAAAATGAAAGAAGATGTGTTGGGAGTTATTTTTTTATGATTAAAACTCGTATAAGTGTCCGCAATCTGGTGGAATTTATCTTAAGATGCGGAGACATCGACAGCAGAATAGGAACCGGTTCCGATGAGGCCATGGCAGAGGGTGCAAGGCTTCACAGACAGATACAGAGCCGGGCGGGTTCGGACTACAGACCTGAGGTTTCTTTGGCTTATACCTACACGGAGGATGATGTGGAAATATCCGTGGAAGGCAGAGCCGATGGGGTTATCGAGAACGAGTCCGGTACCACCGTGGACGAAATCAAAACCACCTATGCTGACGTAATGGCTTTTAAAGAAGCCAAACCCCTGCATCTTGCACAGGCGAAATTCTATGCATATATTCTGGCGGCCCAAAATGAACTGCCGGTAATAAAAGTGCGTCTTACATATGTGAATATCGACACAGAAGAAACCCGTTATTTTAACTATAACTTTTTGATAGAGGAGCTTTTGGAGTTTACGTCCTCGGTCTGCCATGAATATGTGAAGTGGGCAAGACTTGAATCGGAGTGGATTGAGACCCGTAACTCCACAATTGTGGGGCTTCCTTTCCCCTTCGAATACAGACGGGGGCAGGAAGAACTGGTTAAGCAGGTCTACTATACCCTTCACCGCAAGAAAAAACTGTTTCTGGAGGCTCCCACAGGGGTGGGGAAGACTATTGCAACCATGTATCCGTCCATTCAGGCAATGGGTCAGAACCTCTCCCAGAAGCTTTTTTATCTGACAGCAAAAACCATCACCAGAACCGTTGCTGAAGATACCGTTGATATAATGCGTAAGGATGGCCTCAGGCTTAAAAACATTACCCTTACAGCCAAAGAAAAAATTTGCTTTACCGGGGAGCACGAATGCAATCCCGATGCCTGTCCCTACGCAAAGGGCCATTTTGACAGGGTAAATGACTGTATATATGAGCTGGTTACCTCACAGGACGCCATAAAGGCCGATACGGTAAAAGAGTACGCGCAGAAGTATCAGGTATGTCCCTTTGAGATGTCTTTGGACGTAAGCATGTTCTGCGATGTAATCATCTGCGACTACAACTATGCCTTTGACCCAAGGGCAAGGCTCCAGAGATATTTTCTTGATGAAACAAAGGCCGGAAACTATCTGTTTTTGGTGGACGAAGCCCATAACCTTGTGGACCGTGCAAGGGAGATGTATTCCGCCGAAATAGTCAAAGAAAACGTTATGGCCTTAAGACGCCTTGTGGAGGATGAGCTTCCTTCTTTGGCTAAAAAGCTTGAAAAGTGCAATAAGGCTATGCTGGCACTTAAAAGGCAGTGTGAAAGATACCTTATTAATCCTTTGATAGATGAATTTACAAACGCGCTTTTAAGGACCTATTCGGAAATTGAAAAACTATTGAAGGCCGACAGAAGTATCGCCGAAAAGAAAAAGATTTCCAAAGAAGTGAAGGACGCGGTTTTGGAGTTCTATTTTGAACTTTCCCACTTTTTGAAAATGTATGAGCTGGTGGATGAAAACTACTGTATATACTGCACTTATACAGAGCAGGGAGATTTTTACGTAAAGCTCTTTTGCGTGAATCCCCGCAAAAACCTTTCGGAGTGCATGGAGATGGCCAGATCCACCATACTTTTTTCCGCCACACTTTTGCCGATTCAGTATTATAAAAACCTTCTGGCAGGTGAGTCTGACGATTACGAGGTTTATGCGGAGTCGGTATTCGATCCTTCGAAAAGAGGCCTTTTTGTGGCTTCCGACGTTACCAGTAAATATACCAGGCGAAATGATTCGGAGTATACCAGAATCGCAAGATACATCCACGATGTGGTGAACGCCAGAACGGGAAATTATATGGTGTTCTTTCCCTCATACCAGTTTCTTTCGAAGGTTGCCGATGCTTACGATTTTGAGTACTGCGAAGAGATGAATACGGAGCTTTTGATTCAGACCGGTTCCATGAAGGAAAACGAAAGAGACGAGTTTCTGAAGCGTTTTGAAAGAAACGCAGGCACTGAAAATCTTTTTGCCGGAATAGATGCGGACATTGATGTGGACATAGAAGACGTGGAAGAGGAAAAATCCCTGATAGGTTTCTGCGTTATGGGCGGTATTTTCTCCGAGGGAATCGATCTTGCCCACGAAAGCCTTATAGGCGTAATTGTGGTGGGTACCGGTCTTCCCCAGGTGTGCCTTGAAAGGGAAATCATGAAGGAAACCTTTGAAAGCGAAGAGGTGGACGGGTTTGATTATGCGTACAGATATCCGGGTATGAACAAGGTTTTACAGGCCGCCGGGCGAGTCATAAGAACAGAAGAGGATATAGGCGTTGTGGTTCTTTTGGATGAAAGGTTTTTACAGCGATCATATGTAAGAATGTTTCCCAGGGAATGGGAGGATTATAAGAGAGTAAACGTTTCGGATGTTTCTTCGAAGGTGGAGAGATTCTGGGACGAGTGGTATTAGAATAAAAAATTGTGATGTGAAAAAGGGACCTATTGCCGTAAGCAAAATAGGTCCCTTTTTCCCGTTCCCTTAATCTATAGACTTCTCTTTAACGGGCTGTTTTATTACGTAAAGCTTTCTTTACGTATTTTTTCTTGTACATCGCATGGTCTGCATCTTCGATGAGGGTGTTTAATTCATCGGGACTCTTGAGAGTTGTTATGCAGTAGCCTATGGATGCTTCTACGGCGTAGCCTTTGCCGCTTGTTTCGTTGTAGGCGTTCATGGATGCTTCAAGCTTGCTTACGCAGGCCTCCGCGTCCGCGTCGGTGTAGCCTGCGGCCAGAAGAACAAATTCATCTCCGCCGTAACGCATGATGATTTCACCGTGGCGCTTGGATTCTTTGAGTATATTCGCTACGCTCTTTATAAGATTGTCACCTTCGTCGTGACCGAATTCGTCGTTTACTTCTTTGAGACCGTCAACGTCCATAAATACTACGCAGACGGGAACCTGATGCTCGACTGCATCGGAAATGATGGATTCCGAAAGCTTAAAGAAGCCTGCACGGTTGTAAATTCCGGTAAGGGTATCGTAGATCCACATGCGGTCCAGAGCAGCAATCATCTGCTCCATTACGGTGCGCTTTCTGGAGTTTTCCAAAGCATTGCTGGCAAGTGTACACCAGTTGGGGAAAAAGTCGTTTCTTACAAGCTCTCCGGATGTGCCAAGAACAGCATAACCGAAGTTTCTGTTCATATAGTGAATCGGGAAGAAATAGTATGTTCCGCCGGATTTGCCGCCTTTGGCTATGGGAGGTAACAAATCTTTTCTTTCGAAATATTCTCTTTCGTCACCGCCCTCGGGAACCTGTCCGTTTTTGACGGATACTACGGATATTATTTCTTCGGAGTAGTCTTCCTGATTATCTCTGTCTATGTATGATAAAGCCTTTGTGTAGTCTGAATAGTCGATAAGATATTCGGGACGTACGTTCATACAAAGGTATAATTCTTCTGCGTGAAGCTTGCAGCCGTATTCTTTAAGTGAATCCAGAAGGTCGTAGTACTCACGCTTGCTCATAAGGTCAGCGGTCATACGCTTTACGGTCTGGGTAAGCTCTGACTGGGAATAGCGGTCCACTGCAAGAGCATTTGTGGTGGTAATATCGATTTTTGTGTCTTCATCCGGTTTGCATCCGCAGGATTCGCCTCTGAACAACACTATGGGAAGCGTAATCTTTTCGCCTTTTGTGTGTTCGGAATATTCATGAAGAACATTTATGGAATTGACAGCTTTCTGGTACTGCTGACGCTTGCAGGTAGTAAGTCTTGGAGTATAAATTCTGGAAACGGAATCGTAGTCGATACCTGTTACCTTAACGTCCTTGGGAACCTTTACTGCACGGCGTTTGAATTCCGTAATAAGGCCGATGGCCATTTCGTCGTTACAGCATACAACTGCGTCCGGAAGACCGCCCGGAAGACTTAAGAAGTAGTCGGCAGCGGCCACACCGCTGGGATATTCATAGTTTCCGTAGTATTCCCAGGCGTTTTCGGAAGAAAGCCCTTCTTCGGCAAGGGCTTTGGAAAAGCCTTTGAAACGCATGATGGTATCGTTACTTTCCTTCATGCCACCGAGGAAATACAACTTCTTACATCCGTGCACAGTAATAAGATGTCGGGTTACCTCTTCGGTAAGTCCGGCTTCATCGCTTAAAATATTAACGAATTCAGGGGAATAAGAATCGACGCATACGCAAGGCACACCGGATTCCGCTATGCGCTTTGCAAGTGCGTTATTTGATTCGGCATCCTGAAATGTGTTTCTAACAAACACGATGCCGTCATAGGATTTTAAATCAGGAAGGTCGAATATGGAATATTCGCCCTTAATATATGTGTCGTTACCGGTGATGTTTACATGACAACAAAAGACTGAGCATATGTCGCCCAAGTCACGTACACGTCTTTCGATACCTTTCATGAATGCCTTCTGCGCGTCGAACACGAGACTGCATATGAGAACGGCTATTTTCATTGGTTGTAACCACCTTTTACATAATCCCGTAAGGATATTCACACTCCCCAGTGCGTTCTTTATTTTAGCATACTTTTCCGAATAAAAAAACTATTTTCACGTGATTCTTTGTGATATTATGAGAAAAACAACACTTGGAGGTTTTTTATGCTTTTAGGTTCCCATGTAGGTATGTCAGGCAAAGAAATGTTTTTGGGCTCAGTGAAGGAAGCCCTTTCATATAACGCGGATACTTTTATGGTTTATACGGGTGCTCCCCAGAATTCCGTAAGACGTCCCCTTTCGGAGCTTCGCATAGAAGAAGCAAAGGCTTTGATGGAGGCAAATTCCATTACGAAATTTATTGTTCATGCGCCTTATATCATTAATCTTGGAAACAGCGTGGATGATGAGAAGTTTAAATTCGGCAAAGAACAGTTGAAGATAGAAATCAACAGAGCAGTTGCCATGGGAAGCGATATTATAGTGCTTCATCCCGGTTCTTCCGTAGGAGAACCGGCACAAAAGGGCATCGCCAGAATCGTGGAAGGCCTTGACGAAGTAATATCCGAAACGGAGAGAGGATATATTGCACTTGAAACAATGGCCGGAAAGGGCTCTGAAATCGGACGTTCCATTGATGAGATGAAAGCTGTTTTCGACGGTGTAAAGGATAACTCCAGATTAAGAATCTGTGTGGATACCTGTCACCTTAATGATGCCGGATATGATGTGGTGAATAATTTCTCAGGTATCATCAGTGAAATAGAGAACAAGCTTGGAACAGGGGTAATTGCCTGCGCACATATTAACGACAGCATGAATCCTCTTGGCGCAGCCAAGGACAGACACGCAAATATCGGAAAGGGCACCATAGGTCTTGAGGCATTAAAAAAAGTCATTAACCATCCTTCTTTGATTAATGTTCCCAAGTGTCTTGAGACGCCATACCTAAAGGATGATAATGACCCTAAAAAATCCTATGCTCCTTACAAGGAGGAGATTGCATTACTGCTTGCTTAAGCGGTTTATAAGGGGAAGCAGGAGTGCTGCACAGAATGCACCGGCAACAGCCTGCAAAAGGTCTCCGGGAAAGCCGGTGATGCTGTATACAAGCGCCACATGGAAGCCTTCGGCAGAAAAATTCATATTAAGAATAAGGGATTTAAGCATATGGTATATGAAATATCCCACTACCATAGTGATTTCCGATAAAAGGCAGAGTAGAAAACGCTTCAGAATTGAGGCGTTTTTTGCATGTTTAACCACATAATAAGCAGTAACCGCAGTAAGAAATTTTATGGCAAAAGAAGGGACTGCGCTAATAGTGTATCCCAGCACCAAATCCGCAAGCATGGAACCGGTTCCGGCAGCAAGCCCGCCCCAAACAGGGCCGAGAAAAATTCCTGAGAGCAACACAAAAGCATCACCAAGGTGAACAAATCCCATGGTAGGAGTTGGAAGGGTAATGACAAATGTTGCCACAAAGGTAAGGGCTGCAAATAAAGCTGCGTTTACTGTACGTCTCAGTGAATCGTTTTTCATTCTTAATCCTTTTAGTGAAGAAAAAGCTTTTTCCATTTATAAAAGTTCAATGAATTTTACAACTGATTCGTTGACTTTGCAATAAAAAATTAATAAACTAAACTCTGTATGATATGGAGGAATAAGTTAAATGAAGACATATTGGAAGTATATTAGGCCTTACATTTCCGCTTTCATTTTAGGACCTTTGTGTATGATAGTGGAAGTTGTGGGCGAGGTTGTTATGCCGAAGCTTCTGGCGGTTGTAATCAATAACGCCAATGCAGGTACTCTTACAAACGGCATAAGCTTAAGAACCATGGCACTTATGATACTTACAGCACTGCTTATGATGGCCGGTGGTATCGGAGGCGCATTTTTTGCGACAAAAGCATCTGTAAACTTTGCTGCTGACTTAAGAGCGGATGCATATTCAAGAATTCAAAAGTTTTCTTTTGCTAATATCGATAAATTCTCAACAGGTTCCCTGGTAACAAGACTTACAAACGATATTACACAGCTTCAGAACTTTATCGGAATGCTTTTAAGAATGGCTTTAAGAGCACCCGGTATGATGATTGCCGCTTTGGTAATGGCTATTATCATAAGCCCCAGACTTTCCGTAGTATTTGTGGTTAGTATTCCCGTGCTTCTTGTTGTGGTAGGCGGAATCATCCTTACAGGATTTCCCAGATTCAAAATCGTTCAGAAAAAGGTCGATGCCCTTAACTCAAACGTTCAGGAAAATGTTACCAATGCAAGACTTGTAAAGAGCTTTGTCCGTGAAGATTTTGAAACCGAAAAGTTCAAGGTATCCAACAGAGAACTCAAAGATGCCGGAATGTCAGCTACCAAGATAATGATTTTCATGTCACCTGTAATGACCATCATTATGAATGCCACAATTGTTGCGGTTATTCTTATCGGCGGCCCCATTGCCCTTGACGGCGGAATGGCAGTCGGCGACCTTTCAGCATTTTTAACATACGTAACTCAGATTCTTTCGTCACTTGTAATGATTTCGTTCCTTTTGATGTTCAGCTCAAGAGCACTTGCTTCCAGCAAGCGTATTCATGAGGTGCTTGATGAGGTCCCCGACATCAATGATGATGATGCGGCATTTAAGGATAAAGTTGTTACGGAAGGCGAAATTGAATTTAAGAATGTTACCTTCAGATACTATAAGAATTCGGATGATCCGGTTCTTGATAATATTAACTTAAAGATTCCTGCCGGAGCTACAGTAGGTATTATCGGTTCCACAGGTTCCGGTAAAACTACTCTGGTTTCCATGATTCCCAGATTGTACGATCCGGATGAGGGCTCCATTCTTGTGGACGGAGTAGACGTAAAGGATTATTCCCTTGAAAATCTTCGTGAAGGTGTCGGAATGGTTCTTCAGAAAAACGTTCTTTTCTCGGGAAGCATCGCAGACAATCTCCGTTGGGGAGATATGGATGCCACTGACGAAGAAATCAGAAAGTTTTCCGAATATGCCCAGGCAGACAAATTTGTTTCCTCCTTTAAGGATGGTTACGACACAATGCTTGACCAGGGCGGAACAAACGTGTCCGGTGGTCAGAAGCAGAGACTTTGTATCGCAAGAGCACTTCTTAAAAAGCCTAAGATACTTATTCTTGATGACTCCACAAGTGCGGTAGATACCGCTACGGAGGCTCAGATCAGAAAGGCCTTTAAGGAAGAGGTTTCCGGTTCCACCAAGATAATAATTGCACAAAGAGTTTCTTCCGTAATGGAAGCAGACATGATTGTAGTTGTAAACGACGGTAAGATTGCTAATGTAGGTACTCATGAAGAACTACTTGAAAGCAGTGTTGAATACCGTGAGATTTACGATTCACAGATGGGAAAGTAGGGCTTCATTATGGCAAGAACATTAGAACAATTACAAAAACAATATAACAGTGCCGCCAATAAATTCCCCGGCGGACACGGTGGCGGC
>JAZLJG010000090.1:0-13120 GCA_045617745.1 Lachnospiraceae bacterium
TCGTATTTTTTTATAGTCTGTTCGCTTTCAGACTTCCGAAAAATCTCAAAGATTTTCAGGGTTGCATTGTTGTTTGATTGTCAAGGTTCTGCTGCTTGAAACGTTCTTGCCGTTTTCGTCGCAACGTTGATATATTAGCACACGAGGCGACCTTCGTCAAGACGTTTTTTTCATCTTTTTAAGAATTATTTTTCTTCTCAAAAAATGACCACCAATGCGCGGTGGAATTTAAATTTAACATCATTTAAAGCCCTTGTCAACGGCTATTTATCAACTTTTTTTACCTTTTTTCGGCCTTCCTATATAATGGGTTTCTTCCTATTATATATACAATATATAGACTTGCATAAGTAACAAAAAAGGATTGGCATCTGCCAATCCTAATTAAGCGGAGAAAGAGGGATTTGAACCCTCGCACCGGTTACCCGATCTACACCCTTAGCAGGGGCGCCTCTTCAGCCTCTTGAGTATTTCTCCAAAGTCTGAACTTCCTCTACCAATGTTAAGTTCATGCGTCTTACGACGCAAGGATTATTATATCCAAGGGGGATAGGTTTGTCAACCGAAAATCCCCCTTCTTTTTTATGAATTTGCTTCCAGTACTTTTTCAATTCTGGCCTTAACTTCAACGGCTATTTCGTTGGTAGTCATGTCTTTATATTCATCGTAGTACATAGGTTCAAGATAGAAAGCCTTAACCGTAATCTTACGAATTGAATTCTCATCAAACGGAACAAACGAATCGATTATCGCGCAGGGAACAATAGGTGCCTTAGCCTTAACCGCACTCTTGAAGCTTCCGCCCTTCATGTCAATCATGCGATTTCCCTTACGACTTCTTGTGCCCTCGGCAAAAATCAGAAAGTTCTCACCTGCAGAAACACGCTCAGTCATTTCATTAATAACTCTCATGGACTGACGAAGATCTTTTCTGTCTATAGTCAAAGAATGAAGTGCGCACATGCACTGCTTCAAAAGAGGCACATTCTTAAGCTCAGCCTTTGCCACAAAAGCAAAAGGTCTCGGGCAGGACTCAAGAAAGATTAATACATCATACATTCCCTGGTGATTCGGGAAAAGAACAAATCCGTCTTCCTTCGGAATGTTCTCTATTCCGTGGGCCTCTACAGTAACTCTTCCTTTTTTATTAGCCACCATGGCAATATGCTTAACATATTCGTATGCCTTGAATCTGTCCCAAGGTTCTTTCTTTCCAAGGCGGGTCATTTTAATAAGGTAAATTGGGAATACCCAGATAACCCTTAAAATCATCAATGCAATTCTCATTTCACTACTCCTTGCAATACTTTTCCCTTGCTATATCATAAAGATTATTTCCCTTTCGGTCAATCACTACAATAACCGGGAAATCTTTCACCTCAAGTTCCCTTATTGCTTCAGTACCAAGATCGTCATATGCCACAACCTTTGATGAAACAATTGCTTTAGAAAGAAGAGCTCCGGCTCCGCCCACTGCAGCAAAGTATACTGCATTGTTTCGAATGATGGCTTCTTTTACCGCTTCGCTTCTACGGCCCTTACCTATCATTCCCATAAGTCCAAGATCTAGAAGTCTGGGAGCGTATTTATCCATACGGCTTGCCGTCGTGGGTCCGGCGGAGCCTATCGGCCGCCCCTCCCTCGCCGGGCTGGGCCCCATGTAATAAATCGTGGTCCCTTCTATATTAATAGGTAATTTTTCTTTTCTGTCCAAAGTTTCATCCATCCGTTTATGAGCAGCATCTCTCGCAGTATATATAATACCTGAAAGATACACATAATCTCCGGCCATCAGATCCTTAGTATTCTCTTTTGTAAGGGGAAGCGTAATATTCTTAGTCATACACCCTCCTAAATTGTAACCGTCACATGTCTGTTAACGTGACAGCATATATTAATGGCAACCGGAAGTCCTGCAATATGTGTAGGATAAGTAAGAATGTTTACCGCAAGCGCAGTAACCGTTCCACCCAGACCTCCCGGTCCGATTCCTGTTTTATTTATTCTCTCCAAAAGTTCCTTTTCCATATCACACACATAAGGAATCGAAGAATGCTCACCGTAAGGACGTGTCAAAGCCTTCTTTGCAAGAAGAGCACACTTTTCAAAAGTACCACCGATACCAACACCCACAACAATAGGCGGGCATGCATTGGGGCCCGCATCCTTAACCGCAGTCAGAACCGCATTCTTCACACCCTCAATACCGTCTGCCGGTTTAAGCATAAACACACGGCTCATGTTCTCACTTCCAAAGCCTTTGGGAGCAAAAGTAATGGTAACTTCCTCTCCGGAAACCATTTCATAATGAATAACCGCAGGAGTATTGTCCCCAGTATTCTCTCTGATAAGCGGATCCTTCACAACCGATTTTCTCAGATATCCATCTGAATAACCTTTGCGGACTCCTTCGTTTATTGCGTCCTCCAAAGAACCGCCCGTAAAATGCACTTCCTGGCCAATACTTATAAACACAACCGCCATTCCGGTATCCTGACAAATAGGAATCATATCTTCTTTTGCAATATCCAAATTATCCTGAAGCTGTGAAAGAATCTGCTTTCCAAGAGTCGACTCTTCTCTCTTGCAGGCATCATCCAGAGCACACTTCATATCATCCGAAAGAAAATGATTTGCCCGGATACACATATCTGCAACCGCTTCGGTAATTTTCCTAACATCGATTTCTCTCATACATTTTCCTCTTTAAACACTCATTGTGATAATAATACCATAATTCAAAGAACAAAACCCCTTATATCACAAAAAACTGGAACAAGACTTTCATTAATAGTATTCTAAAGATAAGAATCTGTTTCCTTTTTTTATAGCCTGCGCTTCACAACATATTTCGTCCTATAAAACCTCTTCAAAAGAAACTTTATAGGCACTTTTTTTGACAAATTTCCTATAAACCAAAAATGTGCCCCTTTTTATAGGCTATTTTTCTCCTGCACTGACCTATAAAAAAGATTCCATTTCATTCTTATAGGCAAACCCATTATAAAAACTACCCATAAGAGAAACCTATTTTGTTTATTATAGGAAAATCTTTCAAAAAAGGACCTATAAGCCACAGACTAATCTTTTCTTTATAGGAAAAGCACTATCCAATCCCCCAAAACCAAGCGAAGTCTGATTGCACAGATGAAAACGAACAGTGTTTTTTTTAAAAGACCAGAACAAGGAGTACTGTAATTAAGCATATGAAAAAGAATGTCACTTTATTCATTATTCTTTCAGTCGTATTATTGGGAATCTTCCTTACGGCTACATACTATACCAGAATAAAAACTCCGGAAGATGATGCTTCCATTGAGGAATCGATATCAACCATTTCTCAGTCCAAAGAAAAGACATCAACATCGTCCCTAAAACAGGTATCCAAAGAAGAACCTTCTACCTCAACTCAGGTTTCGGAAAACGACACTAAGGTATCCGCATCCGTTTCTATAGAAGAAAAAACTGAACCCGCAAAGAAAGGAACCGCAAAAGGAACTCTCCATGTATCCGGCGCTTCTCTCCTTAACGACAAAGACGAAATAATACAGTTAAAAGGATTAAGCACTCACGGTATTGCCTGGTTTCCCGACTACATCAACAAAAACTTCTTTACGGAACTTTCACAGACCTGGAACTGTAACGTAATAAGAATAGCTATGTACACAGCAGAGTACGGCGGTTTTTGTAGCGGTGGAGATAAAGACAATCTTCTTTCCATGATAGACAATGCAGTAACCTATGCCACAGACCTTGATATGTACATAATCATAGACTGGCATATTCTATCCGACTCAAACCCCAACACCAACAAAACGGAAGCTTTGGCATTTTTCAAAAATGTTTCAGAAAAATACGCTTCCAACTCCCACGTATTATACGAAATCTGTAACGAGCCCAACGGCTCCACCACATGGAAGGACATAAAGAATTATGCTTTGGAGGTAATTCCCGTAATACGTGAAAACTCTCCCGATTCCATTATTATAGTAGGAACTCCTACCTGGTCTCAGGAAGTGGATAAGGCTGCTGCCGATCCCATAATAGAATACGATAATATCATGTACGCCCTGCATTTTTACGCAGACACCCACAAAGACAGTCTCCGAAAGACTCTCGAAAATGCAGTAAATGCCGGCCTCCCCATATTTGTCACCGAGTACGGCATCTGCGATGCCTCGGGCTCCGGTGCCATAAACGAATCGGAGGCCGGCAAATGGATGTCCCTTCTAAACCGCTATTCCATCAGCTCCTGCGCCTGGAATATTTCCAACAAATCCGAAACCAGTGCCATCTTCAAATCATCCTGCACCAAGACCTACGGATTTACCGATTCCGATTTGTCCGATTCGGGAAAATGGGTATTCGAAATGCTGACCGGAAAAAGCACATACGATTCAAGCGATGTTGCATTCACTAAACCTGAGACTGCCCCTTCACAAAACCCTGCAACCGACCAACAAAAAACCGCTTCAAAAACAATAAGTTCTCAAAGCGGTCCTGTTTCCATTACATTAACTTCCGAAAATTCCTGGGAAAGCGAAGGAAAAACCTTTACACAATATAAAATAACCGTAACCAATACAAACTCTTACGATATAGATTCCTGGACAGGAGAAATCACTTTGGATAAAAACATCGAACTGTCCCAGGGCTGGTGCGCAAACTTTACAATTGAAGGAAAAACCCTCCGTTTATCCAATGCAGATTTCAACGGATACATTAAAGCCGGCGAATCCACAAAAGATATAGGCTGCATACTCATAGAATACTGATTACAAGAGTTTTGTAGTCCATTTGCCCGCATCCCAGACTTCCGTTGCAAGGCCTTCATAAAATTCAGGTTCGTGGCAAACCATAAGTATACTTCCCTTATACGCTTTCAAAGCTCTCTTCAATTCTTCTTTAGCATCCACATCCAAATGATTTGTGGGCTCGTCCAAAAGAAGAATGTTGCTTTCCCGGTTTATAAGCTTACAAAGTCTGACCTTTGCCTGCTCTCCTCCGCTTAAGACCTTCACCAAAGATTCAATATGCTTTGTGGTAAGTCCGCATTTAGCCAAAGCAGACCTTACTTCATATTGCGAAAAGCCGGGAAACTCATTCCAGATTTCCTCAATACAGGTAGTAGAAATACTCTGGTCCATCTCCTGCTCAAAATAACCGATGCTCAGATAATCACCCAAAGTCACACTTCCGCTTATAGGCTTGATAATTCCGAGAATACTCTTTAAAAGAGTGGTTTTACCTATACCGTTTGCTCCGGTAATCACAATTTTCTGTCCACGTTCCATGGAAATGGTCAAAGGCTTTGACAAAGGTTCATCATATCCGATAACAAGATCCTTTGTTTCAAAAATATATCTTCCCGGAGTTCTTGCTTCTTTGAAATTGAACTCCGGCTTCGGTTTTTCTGCCGCAAGTTCAATAACATCCATTTTGTCCAGTTTCTTCTGCCTGGACATAGCCATATTTCTGGTGGCAACTCTTGCCTTGTTTCTGGCCACAAAATCCTTAAGATCCGCAATTTCTTTCTGCTGCTTATTATACGCAGCCTCCAACTGGGATTTTTTCATCTCGTAGACCTCAAGAAACTTGTCGTAGTCCCCTACATATCTGTTAAGTTCCCTGTTGTCCATATGATAAATCAGATTTACAACACTGTTCAAAAAAGGCATATCGTGAGAAATCAGTATAAAAGCATTCTCATATTCCTGAAGATATCTCTTAAGCCAGTCAATATGCTCCTTATCAAGATAGTTTGTAGGCTCGTCCAAAAGAAGAATATCCGGCTTCTGAAGCAAAAGCTTAGCAAGAAGGACTTTTGTTCTCTGACCTCCGCTTAATTCGGTAACATCCTTATCAAGACCAAGATCCAAAAGGCCCAAAGCTCTGGCCACTTCCTCGACCTTTGCATCAATCATGTAAAAATCATGCTGATCCAAAAGTTCCTGAATAGTACCCAGCTCTTCCATGTACTCCTCAAGTTCCTTCTCGGAAGCCTCGCCCATTTTGTCGCATATCTCATTCATACGCTTTTCCCAATCAAAAAGAAAATCGAAGGCTGATTTCAAAACGTCTTCGATACTCATTCCCTTAGAAAGAACCGTATGCTGATCAAGGTAACCGACCCGGACATTTTTCGCCCACTCGATTTTTCCCTCATCAGGCTGAAGCTTTCCCGTAATAATATTCATAAATGTGGACTTACCTTCGCCGTTGGCTCCGATAAGTCCGATGTGTTCACCTTTCAAAAGTCTGAAGGATACATTATCAAAAATAGCTCTGTCACCAAACCCATGGGTAAGGTTTTCAACATTCAAAATACTCATAGCTTACTCTTTCGGTGGCATCTTCGCATACAGCACCTTAAGAATAATAGGTGTACTGATGGAAGAAACAATAATTAATAAAATAACAGCAGTAAAATATACCGGACTCAAAAGTCCTACATTCAAGCCCTTTTGCGAAACAATCAACGCAACCTCGCCTCTAGTCATCATTCCCACGCCGATTTTCAAAGAATCTGCCCAGTTAAACCTGCAAAGCCTTGCGACAAGACCGCAACCGATTATCTTACAAATAAGTCCTACAAGTACAAAAGCAACCGCAAAAATCAGAATGGACACATTCAAATCACTTATATCTGTCTTCAAACCGATACTTGCAAAGAAAATCGGTCCGAAAATCATATAAGAGTTTATATCCATTTTTTCAGCAATATATTCAGAGTCTCTGATGTTACAAAGAATAATACCTGCAACATATGCACCCGTAATATCTGCAATACCGAAATATTTCTCTGCAATATAGGCCATTGCAAGACAAAGAGCAAGTCCCATAATGGGAATTCTTCTGGTATGAGGATATTTAGAATCCACAAGCTTGAAAACCTTATAAATAATGAAACCTACCACAAGAGCAAATACAAAGAACAAAACCGTACTGATTACAACAGTGCCTGCTTTTGTAGTAGCATCTTTAAGACCTATAACAACAGTAAGAACAATAATACCAATAACATCATCGATTATGGCAGCACTTAAGATTGTGGTTCCGATAAGTCCCTTTAACTTACCCATTTCACGAAGTGCCTGAACCGTAATGCTGACAGATGTGGCTGTAAGAATTACTCCGATAAAAACTGCAGAATAAAACTCGGGAGTTCCCACCTTGCTAAACCCGTAAAAACAGCTGTAAAGAACAGTACCTCCTGCAAGGGGCACAAAAACACCGGCACACGCAATAAGCGTAGCCTTAAAACCTGTTTTTACCAAATCGTGGAGATTTGTTTCAAGACCGGCGGAAAACATTAAAAGAATTACACCGATTTCAGCCATCTGGCTAAGGAAATCACTTAGATTAACAAGGCCCAAAACACTTGGACCTATCAAAAGACCGGCAACAATCTCACCCACAACCTGGGGTGCTTTAAGCTTTCTTGCAATAATACCGAAAAGCTTTGCAAAAATAACAATTATAGCTAAATCCTTAAATACCAAATATGATTCCATAATGCTCCATCTTATGAACTAAAAGTTTTCCCCATACAAACCCACAAGAATGAATTCTACCATATTTTTCTCATATTTCAAGGAAATAAACGCTTTTCAGAAAAAGCTTCTATTTTTTAGCCTTTTTATGATGCTTGTCGTCCTTAAGTTTCTTATATCTTTCTACAATAACATCTGCATCTTCATTGGAAATAAGTTTTCTTGTCTTAACGGCAAAATATCTTTCCAGATTGTTCTTTCGAACACGGATTTTTGTTTTAATATATCCATGCTCCTCGCAATAAGAAACACCGAGATAATATTTTCCGGTAGGAGCAAAAAGTTTTGTCATCTTCTTAGAGGTTTTGTCGCAAAGATAACAATTCATGTTTTTAATTTCCCTGTCCGCAAGCATGGAGTCTCTTGAAGAGAAGGTTCTTGTAATATATTTATCGTAATCGCTGAAACGCTTATGAATTTCGTGCTGCTTATCCTTGGGCGCAATAAAGTTGTCAAAAGAACAATGCGTTAAAGTCTCTTCCTTCTTTATCTGACTGAAAACCTTTGCCGTATAGTAAGCATCGCTGAATGCCCTGTGGAAAGGAATGTCCTTTTCAATCTGAAGCAAATCAACGGCTGTCTCAAGTGCTCTTCTTTCTTTGCCCTCCTCATATTCCAGAGCGAAAAGCTTCTGAACATCGTAAAACTCCAGAGGGCCGTCCATAAAAGGTTTGAAACCATAATAAACCATATTTCTCTGAAGTTCCGTTAAATCCAAAGGACCCCAGGTTCCGAAAATATAGTCTTCACCACACCATTCAAGAAAGTTCTGCATAACTTCCTCAAAGGGCTGTTCATTTTTAAGTTCTGCCATTTTAATATGAACCAGTTTACCGGTCATATAATGCATTGTCTTATATATCTGAGGCTTAATAAGTGCACTGAACTCATCTATCATAACTCTTTCGGAATTCAGCTTAACTGCACCTATTTCAAATATCTCAAAAGGAATGTCAGGATTGGTACCTGCAAGAGTACTGGACTGATTCCATTCCAGATCAAAAATAATATAATTCATAACTTCTCCAAATAATTCTTATGGTATAATTGTAGGTATCAAATCGCATATTTGTCAATGTATTCCATTACTAACTATACAACCAAAATATTAAAGGAAAACTACAATGATTAACGAAAAAATCCCCATTTCTTACGATGGTTACGATAAAAACGCCAACATCGAAACATTTCTTTATAAACGCTCTCCCGAAATCAATATCAAGAACAGACCTCTCATATTAATATGTCCCGGAGGCGGATATGAATTTTTATCGGACAGGGAAGGTGAATCCATCGCTTTCCAGTTTAACGCCATGGGATATCACGCAGCAATTATCAATTATTCCATAAAACCCGTAACTTATCCCACACAACTTCTGGAAACAGCCTCTGCAGTAAAATATTTTAAAGACAACGCAGAGAAATACGATATCGATCCTTCCAAAATAGCCATCTACGGAGCATCCGCAGGCGCACATGCTGCTGCCCTTTTCTCCACCGGTTATTTCAGAAAAGAAGTCACAGATATTTTGAAGGTTTCGAAAGATTATCTGAAACCTGCCGGAATGATTCTTGCCTACCCGGTTATTACTTCCGGCCCCAAAGCACATGTGGGTTCCTTCGAAAATCTTTTGGGAAATCAAAAAGACAACCTTGAACTTAGAAATTACGTATCCATTGAAAACAGAATAACCAAAGAAACTCCTCCCGCATTTATCTGGCATACTTTCCCTGATGACTGTGTTCCCATGGAGAATTCACTTCTTTTGGCAGAGGCCATGAAAAAAGAAAACATACCCTTCGAGTTTCATGTTTTCCCTACCGGAGGACATGGACTGGCTTTGGCCAACGACATCACTCTTTCACCCTGGGGACAAGAACTGGATGAAGGTGCTTCCCAATGGATTTCCCTTGTTAAAAACTGGTTACAAAGATTATTCGGACCCATCAAATAGAACGGAGGATTACTTATGAAATTTCACAATGGCTGCTGGGTAAAAGAAAAAGGAACAGAACTCTTCTCCCCAAAGGAAATTCACTTTTTTGAAGCAAAAGACAATATTTTTACCGTCTGCGCTCCCACAAACTGGATAAATAACCGCGGAGATGTTTTGGAAGGAATCAATCTTACAATTTCAGTTTCCTCTCCGGCACCTGAAATCATACGTGTTCAGACCAAACACCATTTGGGAGTTTCCCATAAAGGCCCTGATTTCGATCTGAATCTTCCCACAAAGTCCTGTCTTAAAATAGAAGAAAAAGAAGACAGGTTCATTCTCTCAAGCGGCTCCCTTTCTTTGGAAATCACAAAAAAGCCTTTCTATATGTTCTATAAACGCGGAGATGAAGTAATTACTAAAAGCATTGACAGCCTTGCCTGTGTGAAAAAGGACTGGCATGGTTTCATATATGACTCCGAGGGCGATACCCAAAACACCTACATGACTCAGAGCCTCAGCTTAGGCGTCGGCGAACTGGTTTACGGTCTCGGCGAAAGATTCACTCCTTTCGTTAAAAACGGCCAGAATGTTGAAATATGGAATGAGGACGGCGGAACCAATACACAGCTTTCCTATAAAAACATTCCCTTTTACCTTTCCAACAAAGGCTATGGTGTTTTTGTAAATCATCCCGAAAAAGTTTCCTATGAAGTAGCCAGTGAAATGGTTACAAAAGTAGGCTTCACCGTTGAAGGTAACGAGCTGGACTATTTTGTTATTAACGGACCTTCCATGAAAGAAGTCATCAGCCGTTATACAGATTTGACCGGAAAACCTTCACTTCCTCCCACTTGGACCTTCGGATTATGGCTCTCCACCTCTTTTACCACAAATTATGACGAAGAAACCGTTATGAGTTTTGTGGACGGAATGCTTTCAAGAGATATTCCCTTAAGAGTTTTCCATTTTGACTGTTACTGGATGAAGGAATTCCACTGGTCAAGCTTCATATGGGATGACAGAGTTTTCCCGGATCCTGTAGGTATGCTTAAAAGAATCAAAGAAAAAGGGCTGGATATCTGTGTCTGGATTAATTCCTATATAGGACAGGAATCTCCTTTATTCAAAGAAGGTGTTGAAAAGGGTTATTTTGTAAAACGTCCCAACGGTGACGTATGGCAGTGGGATATGTGGCAGGCCGGTATGGCTTTGGTAGACTTTACAAATCCCAAAGCATATAAATGGTTCCAGGACAAACTGGAAGCCTTACTTGATATGGGCGTTGACTGCTTTAAAACAGACTTTGGCGAAAGAATACCCACAAACGTAGTCTGGTATGACGGCTCCGATCCTCAGAAAATGCATAACTACTACACATATCTTTACAATAAATGCGTTTACGAATTACTTCAGAAGAAACGTGGAAAAGATGATGCAGTTTTATTTGCCAGAAGCGCAACTGCAGGTGGACAGAAATTCCCTGTTCACTGGGGCGGAGACTGCTGGTCCGATTACGAATCCATGGAAGAAAGTTTGCGTGGCGGTTTATCACTTCTTATGTCAGGCTTTGGATTCTGGAGTCACGACATCGGAGGTTTTGAATCCACTTCTACGGCAGATGTATACAAACGTTGGGCAGCCTTCGGTTTGCTTTCCTCACACTCAAGACTTCACGGAAGCCATTCCTACAGAATTCCCTGGGCTTACGATGATGAAGCCGTTGATGTTGTAAGAACCTTCACAAAGTTAAAAGCAAAACTGATGCCCTACATCTACAAAGCAGCTGTAGAAGCATCCACCACAGGAATTCCCACCATGAGAAGCATGGTTTTGGAATTCACTGAAGACAGAAACACCCATACACTTGATAAGCAGTATATGTTAGGTGACTCTCTTCTTGTTGCTCCGATATTTAACGAAGAAAGCAAAGGAGTCTTCTATCTTCCAAATGGAACCTGGACCAATTTCTTTACAGGCGAAACAAAAGAAGGGGGAAAATGGTATGAAGAAGCTTTTGATTACCTCTCCATTCCTCTTTTCGTTAAGGAAAATTCAATTATCGTTCTCGGATCCACTGATAACAGACCCGATTACGATTATGAAAAGAATCCGGAAGTGAAAATTTACGCTTTGCAGGACGGCAAAACAGCATCCACCGTTGTTTACACACAAAAAGGCAAAAAAGCCATAGATATTACCGCTTCCCGCAAGGGCAATGATATTACCGTTACCACTTCCGCTCCCGTCGGCAAAATCGAACTCATCGACCAAGACAAAACCTTAAAACTCATTTCAAAATAACAATATAAAGCTGTGGGCTTTCTTTCCCACAGCTTTTTTTTATCAATCATTGATTACCGACTGGAAGCGTATAAACCATTTTTGCCTTTCCTGCTTTAACACGAAGGCTCTATCGTATTACATTTTTCTGCAGGGTCGAAAACGAAGCAAATAAAAAACGAGAAACTATGCGCCATGAAGCCAAGTGGTAACGTGGCCCCGCAGACGGCTTGTTCCCGCAAAGCCGCAAGGGGTCTGGCAAAATGGCTCGTAATTGTTCTTTTGCGTAGTTCGACCAAAGAAAAATGTAATACGCTAGAGCCTCCGTGTTAACAGGATGCAAAAAGGCGTGTGAAAATCATTCACACGCCTTTGTACGCTCCCAGCCGGAATCGAACCAGCAACAGACCCTTAGGAGCAAAAAGCTCACTCAACAAATACAGAAAGGAAGCGGCTTTCCATACCACCTATTTGAAAACTCACTCACTTACTCACTCAGTTACAACGTTCACCAAAGCCACATCCAAGATCAAGAGTTTTCTTTCCTCTCAATTCTGGAAGAAGAGACAATAATGCTGGGATTTCAAAAAGAATATTTGCGTTGTTTCATTTTCACTTATCATTTTATTACCTTCATAAAATGTTTCGTTATCATATATTCTTAGAACAAAACCTTCTTACACCGGTAAATCTTTATCCACCTTACCTTCAAGTCTCTTTTCGTCAAAAACTCTGCATTCTTGTCCATACTAGAACGCGGATGTTGGTATATATCTAAATCTATCTTAACAGGTTCATCAATAACATAAAGATATCCATATTCAGTCCCATTATGTTCAATGTTTCCATCATATTTTCTTTACCGGAACCATTTCGATATATCCTCTGCTTCCGATAGGTTCCAATTGAATTCTTGGGTTACTGTCGTCCCATGCATAACCGATAAATTCGGGATTGTATTGTTTCTCCGCCTTCCAAATCTCGCCGATTGCGTTAGCAAATTCCTCGTCAGCAAAGGGTTCTCCTCTGAAAAGAAGATATGTAGCTGCAGGAAGGTCAATTACTTCAAATCCTTCCGGGACTTCGCCTGAATAATCCTTTTCGACCTCGACTCCCTGAACATACTCATTAGCCACCGGTTTTCTCAAATGCTTAGGAAGCCACAAACAAACAGGTTCACCGCTTATAGACTTAATGCTGGTAAGAAGTCCCCAAACATCACATCCGACTTCATTGCAGTAGGACCAATATTCCGTAGCCGCTACTCCGCGCTTAATAATTACCTTTCTCGCAGGTTTCTCAATAACCTGAATAAAAATATTCCTTGTGTCACTCATTTCTTTGTCC
>JAZLJG010000091.1:0-1040 GCA_045617745.1 Lachnospiraceae bacterium
ATTTATCTTTCCATTCACGTATCTCTTCATAGATTTTTCTCTTAAAAACACTATTTCCCATAACAGATACCACCTTTCAAAAGAGAGTATAACGCAAATCCCCGTAATTGTAAACCAAAATTAACGCAAATCCCCGTAGAATGCACTATGATATCAGCGCAAATCCCCATATATTTTTTGTTTTGCGTAAAGTGACCTCAAGGTTTCAGTGCCCTCTTCCCGTGATAGCCCATATTATCTATTCGTGAACAATCGGGGGTCAAGGTTCAAAAGATAACAGCCTCCTAAAAAGCTGTTACCTTGCAGCCCGATTTTCATCCGATAGAACTAAGGCGCGTCACTTAGTCAGTTTCTGTGGAATTTCAATCCACACACATCTCTTTCATTTTATCATAACGGATTCAAATTTACTCTACTTTTTTGATGAATCTCGGTTCTTTTCTATTTTCTTGTACCACAAAAAGACCTACTTCCAGGCCTAAAATTAACATATGCGATTCCTTTTCCTAACACAGCATGTACCTGCCATCTATCTTATAGCTGTGTAACACTTCGCCACAGTTCTTACATTTGCATATATCCCGGTTGTACAGAATCAGCAGCTTTTCAGCTACAGTTTTATCTCTTAACCTGGATATGTACTACTTACATCCAAGCAGATTTCTACAGAGGGTTATCTTTTCCCTCTTACATCTGCCTGCCAGTAATCCATAGTGTCTGATTCGCACAAAGCCCTTGGGTAATACATGCATCAGAAATCTTCTGATAAAAGTTTCACCTGATATGGTATTGGGTTCATACTTCCCACCTTTTTTGTAATCCTTGGCCATAAAAGTTACCTTTGTATCATCCATGGATCATATTAACAAGTTCAGCATCTGGGTGTGTTCCTATGGTCCATGCAGGGTTCGCTGATGACCCTGCAGTTACACCGGCAGAAAAGGGAGTGTTATTCTGCAACCGCTTTTTTGTCCTTGAACGTGAGTACAAAAAGCTGACATCAGATGAACGCAAAACAAGACGCGAGGCGGAGCATCCAA
>JAZLJG010000092.1:0-2847 GCA_045617745.1 Lachnospiraceae bacterium
ACGTCTTCTCGCATTATTAGGTGCGGGAAGACGTTTTTTTGTCCCCGCGGATAAGGAGGCCCATATGGCAAAAGAAAAGTACTATTTAACAACCGCGATTGCTTACACATCAGGTAAGCCTCATATCGGAAACAGCTATGAAATAGTTCTTGCCGATGCAATCGCACGCTTCAAAAGGAAAGACGGATATGATGTGTTTTTCCAGACAGGAACCGATGAACACGGCCAGAAAATTGAATTGAAGGCCCAGGAAGCAGGAGTTTCTCCCAAGGAATTTGTTGACAAAGTTGCCGGAGAAATCAAGGATATCTGCGACTGCTTAAACTGTTCATACGACAAGTTTATCCGTACAACAGATGCCGATCATGAAAAACAGATTCAGAAGATTTTTAAGAAGATGTACGACAAGGGCGACATCTATAAGGGCGCATACGAAGGCCTTTACTGTACTCCCTGCGAATCCTTCTGGACAGAGTCACAGCTTGTGGACGGAAAGTGCCCCGACTGCGGACGTGAAGTTAAGCCTGCAAAAGAAGAAGCTTACTTCTTCAAAATGAGCAAATACGCAGACAGACTTATCGAGCATATCAATACTCATCCCGAGTTTATACAGCCTGTTTCCCGTAAGAATGAAATGATGAACAACTTCCTTCTTCCCGGACTTCAGGACCTTTGTGTTTCAAGAACATCCTTCAAATGGGGTATTCCCGTAACATTTGATGACAAGCACGTGGTTTATGTTTGGCTTGATGCTCTTTCAAACTACATAACCGGTATCGGATACGATGCAGACGGAAACAGCTCCGAACAGTACAAAAAATACTGGCCCGCAGACGTTCATCTTATCGGAAAGGATATCGTAAGATTCCATACCATTTACTGGCCCATTTTCTTAATGAGCCTTGAGGAGCCCCTTCCCAAGCAGGTATTCGGACATCCCTGGCTTCTTTCCGGAGACGGTAAGATGAGTAAGTCAAAGGGTAACGTTTTATATGCGGATGACCTTGTAAAGTTCTTTGGCGTTGATGCGGTAAGATATTTCTTAATCCACGAGATGCCTTTTGAAAACGATGGTTCCATCACGTGGGATCTTATGACTGAAAGAGTAAATGCAGACCTTGCCAATGTTTTAGGTAACCTTGTAAACCGTACTATTTCCATGAGCAACAAGTATTTCGGCGGCGTAGTGGAAAATAAAAATGTTTGTGATGCGGTTGATGAGGATCTTAAAGCTGTTGCAACCGATACATACAGAAGAGTTTCGGACAAGATGGCCGATCTTCATGTGGCAGATGCCATTACCGAGATTTTTACTCTCTTTAAGCGCTGCAACAAATACATTGATGAAACCGAGCCCTGGGTACTTGCTAAGGACGAGGCAAAAAAGGACCGTCTTGCAACCGTTCTTTACAATCTCTGTGAAAGTATTGCTATCGGCGCAAGCCTTCTTTCCTGCTTCTTGCCTGATACTGCAGAAAAGATTGCAAAGCAGCTGAATACTACCTTAAGAGACTTTGACACTCTTGATAAATTCGGTCTTCTTGCTTCGGGAACAAAGGTTACCGAAACACCCGAGATTCTTTTTGCAAGACTTGATATTAAGGACGTTTATGCAGAGGCTGAGAGAATTGCTGCTATCCAGAAGGCAGAGGCCGGCGTAACAGAAGCTCCCGCTGAGGAAGAAAATGCAATAGAACTTGAAGTTCGCCCTGAGATTTCATATGATGATTTTGCAAAGCTCCAGTTTGCTGTAGGCGAAATTATTAAGTGTGAAGAGGTTCCCAAGTCAAAGAAGCTTCTTTGCTCTCAGGTTAAAATCGGAAATCAGGTAAAGCAGATTGTTTCCGGTATAAAGCAGCACTATTCCGCTGAAGAAATGGTGGGTAAGAAAGTAATGGTTCTTGTAAACCTTAAACCCGCTACTTTGGCAGGCGTTCTTTCGGAAGGAATGCTTCTTTGCGCAGAAGATCCCGACGGAAATCTGGCACTTATGACTCCCGAAAAGGCAATGCCCGCAGGAGCTGAAATCTGTTAATAGTCATTTTGGAGGGGTTCAAATGGATGCTAACATTTACAAAAGAAACGAATTACTGTCTAAGAAAATAATTGACGGTTTGAAGTCAAGAAACATGACAGGCTATTATGCAAAGGACAAAGAAGAAGCATTGAAAATTGCTCTTTCCCTTATTCCCAAGGGAAGCAAAGTTGCAATGGGAGGCTGCGCTTCGGCGGTTGAAATCGGCCTTGTAGATGCAGTGAAAGGTCCCGAGTATAATTACATAGACAGGGCAGCAGCAACAGACAAACGTGCTGCAGAGCTTGCCGCATATGATGCTGACGTATTTTTAGGAAGCTCCAACGCCATCACAGAGGATGGCATTCTGGTAAACATCGACGGCAATGCAAACCGTGTTTCCGCATACGCCTTCGGCCCGAAAAAGCTTGTCCTTGTGGTAGGCATGAACAAGGTTGCACCCGATATTGACGCCGCACTTAAGCGTGCCCGCAACGTGGCAGCTCCTATAAACACCCAGAGATTTGGCATTTCCACACCCTGTACGGCTACAGGCTCATGCATGAACTGCAAGTCTCCCGATACTATTTGCTGCCAGTTTTTGATAACCAGATATTCAAGGCACAAAGACAGAATTCACGTAATCCTTGTAAACGACACATTAGGCTTCTAAACACCCGCCCCGGGCCCTGCGCCCAATGTCATTAAGTTAAGTGTGACGACAAAAAGACTCTTATACCAGAAATGGTATAGGGGTCTTTTTTTCTGAAAAAATAGTTGACAGCAGGACTGAAAAGTGCGGCCGCTTTCGCTACTGATTATATTTTAGAGGT
>JAZLJG010000093.1:0-1766 GCA_045617745.1 Lachnospiraceae bacterium
TCTTCAATATTCTGCTTCTTTACAAGTTCGTAAAATGCGCTTTTCCCATCATCCTTATATTCATAATTATGACCGGTTACATGAAATCCCTCACCGTCCAAAGATACAGAATGTGAGGATCCATCCATCTTGGTGCTGATATAATACTCAAGGCCTGCAAAATCACTGATAAGCTCCGGTTCGGCCTGAACCCTTGTCTCGTCCGTGTGCGGAACATCCTGCGGAAGCGTTCCCATTATCGTTCCGTCTGCGGTAATACGTTCCTCAATCTCCCATTTTCTTACACTAAGGATTTCTGTTACATCCGTTCCAAGTTCAGCATCCTCCGGTATTTCCCTGAAAACACTTACCGGAAGCAAAAGTCCCTGAGATACCTGTCCCCTGAAATTCATCGTCTTCAGCTTGAAACCTTCTCCCATCACATCCGACTTCTTAAAGCTTGAAGCTCTTAAAAACTCAAACTCCTGCCTTATCGGCAGAAAACTGTCAATTTCAAAATAAACTGCCAGATCCATCGGCTTAAACTGTCCCTTGTTTACAACACACTGCCAGCCAAGAACATATGCCAGTTCTATCCTGTCAGCGCCCTCTATCGGTTCTATCTTCCATATTCTTTGTATACTTGCTAACTTTCTCATTGTTCTTCCTCATTTCATAATCCTATTTCACTAAATTTCCATGTTTCTGTATAGTCGGATACATAAAGTCATTTCCTTCCTAAAGAATTTCTTATGATTATCTCATAAAATGCTTACCCTGTCATTTAACTTGCAGTATAAAATCTGCAAATAAAATCCTCTGTTCATCCATGTTCTGTACTTCTATTAGAAACAAACATCAGATATATACTCTTCCGAGTGACTAATACGCCACACCTCTAAAGGAAACTTCCCGTTTCCTATAAGAGAGTATAGCTTCATCCGAGGCGAAAGTCAATTGTTTTTTGACCGTAAAACAATAGCTGGGCAAATTATCGCCCAGCTACACAAAATCATTATTCAAGTTAAAAAAGATTCCTTCAAGAATACACGGCTGATATCAAATCTGCTTTTCCAGATATTTCACTGGTACTTCTTTTGTAAGCCATACATTGTTTGCAGATATAAAAAACTTATATCCGTCATCATGCATTTGCTTGGCTTTTACGATGTAAATAACAGGCTTTCCGTGTCTGCTTCCGACCTTAACGGCCGTTTCTTCATCCTTTGACAAATGAACATATAGCCTGCTCTTGGGAATAAGCCCCTGTTCGTCAACAGCGGCAACATACTTCTCGCCGGTCCCGTGATACAGAATTTCCGGAGGCTCTTTTTCCTCAAGTTCAACGTCAACCGGGATTGAATGCCCCTGGTTTGCACGGATCAGAGTCTTGTCCTCATTAAAGGAATATCTCTGCTTCTCATCCGTTCTCACAATTTCTTCCAAAATCTCCATATTGAACTCATTGTCCTTGGCAATACCGGCGATAAGTTCATCAACATTAGCCCATCCGTGTTCGTCAAGCGTGATGCCGATTGCATCCGGCTTATGCCTAAGGATGAGGCTCATATATTTACTTGTTTCTTTTAAGCTCATTAAATCACCTTCTTATTTCGTGTTCAGATATCTATATCATTTCCCCTCATCAAGTACAAAATCAATCGCTTATATCAATTGCAGAACGTTTTGTATAAGCTTTTAACCCTTTCAATCAGCTCTTCGCTGAAGCCGTCAAGATCTTCGAAAGATATCGCACCATCGCTTATTAATCTCATCAAATCCATATC
>JAZLJG010000094.1:0-21986 GCA_045617745.1 Lachnospiraceae bacterium
CTCTCGACACTCTCTTGTTGTTCCCCCTGCCGCTCCCCCCCTCCCTCACTCTCCCCCCCCTCCCCTTTGGCACACTCCCTTGCTGACACTTTCCCCCGTCCCCTTTGGCACATTGGCTCATCCTTCCAGAGCCATTTCCACCAATTTATTGATATGAATCTCCATAATGTCCAGAACATTCACAGGAGAGTTTTCTTCATTTATTGCAAGGGGAAGCTCGGTGCAGCCTAAAATAACCGCATCAATATTTTCCTTTAGCATCATGTCCTTGATTACCGAAAGAAGCTTGTCCACAGATGCCGCCTTCACGTCTCCGAATTCAAGTTCTTTGGATATAATGTCATTAACAAGAACGCGGGAAGCCTTGTCGGGAACCACCACTTCTACACCCTTTTCGGTAAATGCCTTGGAAAGATAATCTTTCTCCATGGTGAAAATGGTACCTAAAAGGCCGACTTTCTTATAGCCCTTCTTGATGGCGAAGTCTGCTGCCGCTTCGGGGATGCTTACAAAAGGTACCGAAACCTTCTCTTTCAGTCTGTCGTAAACCACGTGCATGGTGGCCGCGGTAAGTGCCACTATTTCTGCGCCGCCCTCTTCAAGATTTTTTATTTTCCCATAAAGATATTCCGTAAGCTCATCGTACCGGTCCTCTGATACAAATTTAAGCGCTGTAAAAAGGTCAACGCTTTCTATGGACATTTCGGGAAATTTTCTTCCCAGTGTTCTTTCATTGATGCGGGTGTTAAGCTCCCTGTAGTATACGAGTGTGGATTCCGGGCCTGTTCCGCCGATAAGTCCTATCTTTTTCATAAATAAATTCCTTCAGATTATTAGATGGCCGGGCCCGCCAAAGCGGTCCCGGCCTTATATGTAATGCGCAGAGGCCTATAACGGGCTTGCGCCAATCGAGGTTAGTAGTCCGTCCTCCGGACTGTTGAGGTATTTTTCATAAGCAATTACCTCCTTTCCTCAATTTATATACTACTTTTTTTTGCAACACATTTCAAGGATTCGTGTGCGGAATCCATATCAATTTCTATGATATCCCCCGCTCCAAGCGTATCGGAAAGAATCAGCCTTGCGACCTGTGTTTCCACAATCTTCTGAATATAACGCTTCAGAGGTCTCGCGCCATACTGGGGCTCGTAGCCCTCATGGGCGATAAACTTCAATGCTTCATCGGTAACGGAAAGAGAAATTTCCCTGTCTGAAAGCCTTTCTCCCAAATCCTCTATTACAAGTTTTGCAATGGAAGCCATGTTTTCCTCCGTGAGAGGCTTAAACATAATAATCTCGTCAAGGCGGTTCAAAAACTCAGGTCTGAAGGAACCCTTAAGCATTCCCATCACTTCCTTTTGAGCCCCTTCATTTATTTCCCCGTCACTTCCGATTCCCTCCAAAAGAGCCTGAGCTCCTATATTGGAAGTCATAATAAGAATTGTGTTTTTAAAATCCACTGTTCTTCCCAAAGAATCTGTAATACGTCCGTCATCCAAAACCTGCAAAAGAACGCTGAACACATCCGGATGAGCCTTCTCGATTTCATCAAAAAGCACTACGCAGTATGGCTTTCTTCTGACTGCCTCGGTAAGCTGCCCGCCTTCTTCGTATCCCACGTATCCGGGAGGCGCTCCTATGAGCCTTGATACGGAGAACTTCTCCATATACTCACTCATATCTATTCTCACCATATTGGCCTCATCGTCAAAAAGCGCTCCTGCCAAAGCCTTGGATAGTTCCGTCTTACCTACACCTGTAGGGCCCAAAAACAGGAAAGAGCCAATAGGCCTTTTAGGATCCTTGATACCTGCACGGGAACGGATAATTGCTTCGGTAACCTTTGAAACCGCTTCATCCTGACCCACCACTGTTTTGTGAAGTTCCTCATCAAGGTGGAGGGTTTTGTTTCTTTCCGATTCGGTAAGCTTACTCAAAGGAATATTGGTCCACCTTGAAATAATCTTGGTAATCTCCTCATCCGTTACAGCCTCGTGTACCAAAGAAAGCTCTCTCTTTTCCACCTCAGCCTCAGCCGTTTCCAGTTCTTTTTTCAACGCAGGAAGCTTTCCGTATGAAAGTTCTGCTGCCTTTTCATAGTTTCCGTCTCTTGAAGCAATCTGGATTTCAGCATTGACCGCCTCAATCTGCTCACGAAGTTCGGAAAGCTTTCCCACTGAATTTTTCTCGTTTTCCCACTGGGCCATACGGTTATTCAGTTCTTCCTTTTCGTTGGCAAGCTCCTTTCTTAAGGACTCAAGTCTTTCCATGCTCAGTCTGTCCGTTTCGTTCTTGAGGGCCGCTTCTTCAATCTCCAGCTGCATTACACGACGTTTGCACTCGTCGATTTCAACAGGCATTGAATTCATTTCTGTTTTTATAAGCGCGCAGGCCTCATCCACAAGGTCAATTGCCTTGTCGGGAAGAAATCTGTCGGAAATGTATCTGTGGGAAAGGGTTGCCGCACTCACAAGGGCATTGTCCATAATCTTTACACCATGGAAAACCTCGTAACGTTCTTTCAGCCCTCTTAAAATGGAGATGGTATCCTCTACGGTAGGCTCTTCCACGTGCACAGGCTGGAAACGACGTTCCAAAGCAGCGTCCTTTTCGATGTACTCCCTGTACTCATCCAGGGTTGTGGCACCGATACAGTGAAGCTCGCCTCTTGCAAGCATGGGCTTTAGCATGTTACCTGCATCCAGCGCTCCGTCTGTCTTTCCTGCGCCTACAATTGTATGCAGCTCATCGATAAAAAGAATGATTTCACCGTTTGACTTCTTAACTTCCTCCAAAACAGCTTTCAGTCTCTCCTCAAACTCGCCACGATACTTTGCACCTGCAATCAAAGAGCCTATGTCCAAAGAAAAAATCTTCTTATCCTTTAAATTATTGGGCACGTCTCCTGCCACAATTCTCAAAGCAAGACCCTCAACAACCGCCGTTTTACCTACACCGGGTTCACCGATTAATACAGGATTGTTTTTCGTCTTTCTTGAAAGGATCTGAATAATGCTTCTGATTTCTGAATCTCTTCCGATTACCGGATCCAGTTTGTTGTTTCTTGCAACTTCCACAAGGTCGCGACCGTATTTATTCAATGTGTCATATGTAGCCTCGGGATTATCACTTACCACTCTCTGATTTCCGCGGACTGTGGAAAGAGCCTTCAGAAAGCGCTCCCGCGTAAATCCATACTCAGTAAGGAGTTTCTGCATTCCCCGACTTGGATTCTTTATAATGGAAAGCATAAGGTGTTCAACGGAAACGTATTCATCACCCATTGCTTTGGCCTCGTCCTCCGCAAAGTTCAATGCCTTGTTAAGGTATTCGCCTATGTATGCCTTGCCTCCCTGAACCTTGGGACGTTTGCCGATTTCGGAAATAACCCGTTCCTTAAAATGCTCCGTATTGATTTCCATCTTTTCTACAAGCTTCAAAATAAGGCTGTCCTCAAGATTCAAAAGAGCCAGAAGAAGATGCTCTTGCTCGATTTCCTGGTTGCCGTATTCCATAGCCAGTTTTTCAGTATTCTGAATTGCTTCAGATGATTTTTGCGTGAATCTTGAAATATTCATCAAACCACCTCCTATTCACCAAAGCGTCCCTTCATGTCAAAGAAATAAACCATGTTGAAACGCACTTCTCTTCTTTCGATATCGTTGTTCTGATAGCAGCATCTGTCGATGCCCATAAGTTCAAAGCCTTCGTGTCTGTAAAAGCCCAGGGCATTTACATTACAGGACTGTGTCTCTAACATCAGTGCTCTGCGCTTCTGCTGCCTTGCACAGTCCTTGGCAATTTCCATAAGCCTGTGGGCAACACCTTTATGTCTCAGGCTTTCATGCACCCAAAGCTCCGTTACTGCCAGTCTGTTGGACCACTCTTCCGGGCAAACCTCAATACAGGCCAGAAGTTCTTTGTTCTCTCCTACAACACCCCACGCCAAAGCATTCTCCCAATGATCCTCGAATAGTCCGTCCGGGAAATCATATTCTTCAGGAGTATGCTTTATGGGGGGATTTGCAGGTTTCTTCACAATGTTTATGGAACAGCCCTCGTCAGTAAAATCACTTATCTCCACATCATAGTAAGAATCACTTTCCGTAACCATCATAATAGGAGTTCCCTTCCATTCTTCCTTGGGTAACGGAACTATCTTTATATTTTCATCTGTCACAGTATTTACTCTCCTTTTCATTTCTGATTTTGTTATAAATCAAACATTAGCACTCGTCAATCGAGAGTGCTAATGTTTTATACATTCTTTATACTTGGACAGCCTTGGGAACGCTTTGGGTGCTTCTCTGCCTTGTCCATATTAGGCCTCCGAGGCCAGAGAAATGTTCTTCTCCGGCATATTTGCCCATCTTTTGACAATGTTTTCCTATAAAAGGAGCAATCTCCATTTTTTATAGGCGCTTTTTTTCATCTTTTTCCCATAAGAATGGAAATTCATATGTCTTTATACGCACTTTTTGTGTTATGTAAACTGCAAGATTTCGGATAAAAGCATGAAACTGTACTTAAGAAGCCCAAATATCGCATATAAAAACAACCAACCAAGGATTTTATGGGAAATTTCTTCAAAAAAAGGCATATAAAAAAAGCTATTTCCCATCTTTATAGGACGGAAAATACCCCTCGAACCATTTCGCGGAGTTATGTAAACCGTTTTGGTTTAGAAGACTCCACCTATATATTATGAACCTGTCCCTTTTTCGCCAAATGGCGAATAGGAACCCGTCCCCGATTCGCCAAAAAAAGCGCGAACCATTGGTTCGCGCCTCGAAGGTGAATACTATTTCTTTAAGGAAAGATTTTTCTCATATGCAGCAATGACTGCGTCCATCGCTGCGGCTCTGAAGCCCCGCTCCTCAAGAGTGCGGACACCCTGAATGGTGGTTCCGCCAGGAGAAGTGACTGCGTCCTTAAGTTCTCCCGGATGCTTTCCCGACTCAAGAAGAAGCTTTGCGCTTCCCGCAAGCATCTGGGCAGCAACCTCAAGGGCCTGCTTTCTGGGAAGACCGCAGGCAACTGCGCCGTCGGAAAGTGCTTCAATAAACATGTCCACAAATGCAGGGCCGCAACCCGAAAGGGTTCCGCCGATGGCGTGAAGATTCTCGGGAATCTCGGTTACAAGACCGCACGCGCTTAACGCCTTCACAAATTCTTCTTTTTCCGAAGCGGTTACTTCGTAAGAACATGTATAGAGAACAATTCCCTCTCCTATTGCAACAGGAGTGTTGGGAGAAATTTTGATTACGGGTGCATCCATACGTGTAAGCTTTTTGATGTCATCGATTGAAAGACCTGCTGCCATGGATACAAGAACAAACCTTGAAGTGCGCTTCGAAAGTGCTTCGGAAATCTCTTTTCCAAGATCTGCCATCATCTGGGGCTTAACACCCAGAAAGATAAAATCCGCATCCGCAACAATCCTGTCGTTTGTAGTGGAAACACATCCGATTTCAGCTGCCAGTGCATCTGCTTTGGCCTTTGTACGATTTGAAATGTAAACATCCGAAGGGTTAACTGCCTTGCAAACTGCCGTAGCAAGTGCGCCGCCCATATTTCCGCTTCCTATGAATCCGTATTTCATCTTACCTGCCCCTTTCCTATAACTACGTATTTGTATGAAGTAAGCTCCTCAAGTCCCATGGGACCTCTTGCGTGCATTTTCTGGGTGGAAATACCGATTTCAGCTCCAAGGCCGAACTCTCCGCCGTCCGTAAATCTTGTGGAAGCATTCCAGTAAACTGCCGCAGCATCCACCCTGTTAAGGAACATGGCTGCAGTATCCGCATCCTCGGTAATAATCGCCTCCGAATGACCGGTTCCGTGCTTAGTAATAAAATCCACTGCCTCATCAAGACCGCTAACAGCTTTTACGGCAAGTATATAATCGCCGTATTCCATGTCCCAGTCTTCTTCCGTGGCCTTTTCACCGCTTACATACTTAAGTGATTCCTCATCACATTTTAAAGTAACGTTCCTTTGTTTCAAAAGAGGTTCCGCTGTCTTTAAGAACTCCTTCAGCACATCCTTATGCACAAGAACACACTCCGCAGCATTACATACAGAAGGTCTGGAACACTTTGCGTTCTCAAGAACCTTCGCACCCATTTCAAGGTCTGCTGCCTTATCAATATATACATGGCACACGCCTTCGCCGGTTCTAATAACCGGAACAGTGGAGTTTGCCACAACACTTCTAATCAATCCCTTTCCGCCTCTGGGAATCAGAACATCCACGTACTTTGCAAGATGCATAAGCTCGGTGGCACTGTCTCTGGAGGTATCCTTCACAAGGGAAATACAATCTGCGGGAAGACCTGCACTGACAAGGGCTTCACGCATAATTTCTATAACAGCAAGGTTTGAATTGATGGCTTCCTTACCGCCTCTCAAAATAACGGCATTTCCGGATTTCAAAGTAAGTACGGCTGCATCAACGGTAACGTTTGGTCTGGCCTCATAAATAATACCGATAACCCCAAGCGGCACACGCCTTCTTTCAATATGAAGGCCGTTGGGACGCTCAGTGGTTTTGGTAACCGCTCCAATAGGGTCCTCCAGCTCCATAACCTCGTAAACACCTTTTACTATGCCTTCGATTCTGGCTTCAGTCAAAAGAAGTCTGTCGATAAGTGACTCTCTCATACCCGACTCTCTGGCATTTTTTATATCCTCTGCATTTGCTTCAAGCCATTTGTCTTTATGGGCAACAATGGCCTCAGCTATTTTAGAAAGGGCTTTGTTCTTAAGTTCTGTTCCGGCAACAGCCAGCTCTCTTGATGCTTTGACCGCCGCTTCACCCTGTAATTCCAATGCTGTCATACTCAATCCTCAACCTTTGAAATAAATCTTGTACCAACTTCTTTGCCTGCCACTATGTCGTAGATGTCGGCGGGGCGGGCACCGTTGGTGATTACCATGTCACATCCGGCTTTCGTGGCAATTCTTGCCGCGGAAAGCTTTGTGACCATGCCACCGGTGCCGTGTACACTGCCTGCCCCGCCGGCATATTCTTCCACAACGCTAAGATCCTCCACCCTGTGAATAAGCTTCGCATCCTTGTTCTTATGAGGGTCCTTGTCGTAAAGACCGTCTATATCAGACAAAAGAATAAGCAAATCAGCCTTTGTAAGCTTTGCTACAATTGCCGAAAGCGTATCGTTATCACCCAGTATCTTTGAAGCTCCGGTTTCAATTTCCGCCGAGGATACCGAGTCGTGTTCATTTACTATAGGAATAATACCCATCTCTAAAAGGGCACCGAATGTACCGCTTAAGTGCTCTTCGCGAAGAGGATTTTCCACATCTTCATCAGTAAGAAGAATCTGTGCAACCCCTCTGTTATATTCCGAAAAGAACTTGTCATATAAATGCATAAGCTGGCACTGTCCAACCGCTGCCGCTGCCTGCTTCATACGAAGTTCCGTCGGGCGCTTCTGAAGCATCATCTTGGAAGTACCTACCGAAATGGCGCCCGACGTAACCAGAATCACCTCGTGCCCATACCCTTCCAAATCCGCAAGCACCCTTACAAGTGCCTCTATACTATGAAGATTCGCCGCTCCCGAATCATGTGTAAGCGTCGAAGTTCCTACTTTTACCACTATCCTGTAACAATTCTTCTGCCACATATTCTTATCTCCTAATGATTAATCCCCCTAATCACTTTCACATAGTATAGCACTAAACTGCCCCAATGCCAACAAAAAAAGAAGCACCCTAAACAGAGTGCTTAATTTTTCAAAATTCTTACAATAATTCAACCTTTTTCAACACCTCATCCAGGTGATTATCCAAATTGTCTTCCTCGAAACCGTTGTAATGCTCTATGGATTCACATTTTGAACAATTTGCAATTTCGCACCTTCTGTCCGAAAGATGCTTTATCATATATTCCTTATGGCGCTCACCGTTCCATATTTCTTTAAGAGGCTTCTCATTAATATTTCCCAGAAACAGCGGCGGATAAACGCATCCGCAGGCATCAACCATACCTGCTGAATGAATGTTCATATACATAAAAAGAGTATCGCAGCAGATGCGCTTCTTTACCGGTGTATTAAACCTGGTTAAATTTTCCCGGTTCTCGGGCATAAACTCATTGAAATCAACTCCCGCACTGGACTCTATAACATTCTCGATGCTGATGGTATCACATATCGGTCCAAAGGTTTCATAAAACCTTTCCCGTTCTTCCTCGGACTTAAGTGCAATACTTACCGTCTTGATAAAGAGTTCGCATTTTCCCCGGCTGATCTCGTAAAAATACTTTATCTGCCCGATAAACTCATCCATATTGATTTTGTAACCGCAAATATTTTTATAAGACTCTTCGGTTACTCCCTGAACCGAAATCAGCAATCTCGTAAGTCCCGAATTCACTAATCTGTCAGCGGTTTCCTTTGTTAAAAGTGAAGCATTGGTTGTTACCTCAAACCTTTTTGCCAGTTTCCTATCCGCCAGATACTTAATCATATCGGGAAGTTTCTTATTCACCAACGGCTCACCCAATCCGATAAACCTGATAATCTTCAAATCCCCGTTACTCTTTGATTTGCCGTATTCCACCAGCTCTTCTATCTGACCGGCTATTTTGAGGAAATCATCCCACGTGATGATTCTTGCATTCTTAATTCCCTCTTCTGATGCCTGGGAACAATATACGCAGCGGAAATTACAAACATCACTGGCTGCTATTCCGATTGCAAAAGGAACAACTCTGGGTGCCACTTCATAAAGCGGAACCCTGTTGGTATCTCTTCCGATATTTGAATTCACAACTCTTCCCCTCCGTTATTACAGTTTCACAATATCGTTTTTACATCCCATTTCAAGTATCTGTTTTTCAATATCATCGCTGTTTAGCATGGAACAGATTACTATAACTTTTCCCTTTTTGTTCAAAAGCTCTGATGCCGGATAAATCTTTTTACCCATTATCGTTCTTTTCTGCTTCTCGGGATTATTGTCTATAAAGCAGTCTATTTTCTCAATTAACCCCGGTCTTTCAAAAAGAATCTGACTTACATACTGTCCTGCACCGAAAACCACAACCTCAGCACTGCTCTTTTCAATGACATCCAGTTTCAAATTCAAATCTTTGTTCTTTAATTCACTCTGTTCCAGATATGACTTAATGGATGCCTTGGATACCGGGTCTTTAACAATCTCCCCTGCGACTTCATTCTTTTTATAAACCGCCAGAATGTACTTTTCCCCGTTATGATAAAAAAAGGTGTTTTCATTAATCCTCTTCATACCATGTACCCGCAAAAGATTATCCAACGATCCGATGCTGAAATAATTAATATGTTCCTGATTAAAGTAATTTGCCCTGGCGGTAATATGCTCGCTGAATCCTTCGACAGAAGGAAGCACAAGAACAATTTTAGATTCATCATTCTTTAAAAACAGTTTCAACTGTTCAATATAACGGCCAAGGTCAAAAATATGCTCTATTACACAGGTAGAAATAACAGCATCATACTGACTGCGTTCTTCTTCTACCGGATCGAATATACTGGAAAGTTTTCCCTTAATTCCACGCTTTTCAAGTTTGGAAACAGCATCTTCTGAAGGATCTATGCCACAAACATCCAAATACCCGTTTTCCTGAAGTAACGAAAGAAGTGCCCCGTTTCCGCATCCCAGATCAACTATGGTATCGTCCTTTTTCAAAAAAGGCCTCATTCCGATAAATGCTTTCTCGTATGGAGTTCCCGCAAGATCCAGACCGATTTTCACATCCGTATCGTTCGCATAATCATTGAAACCCATATAGTATTTGTCATAGTCTTCCTGACAGGCTTTGGAATCAGCAAATGTAAAACCGCATTTACTGCAGGCCACAATTTTGTACTGTGGCGGCAGACAGTTCTTATTAACAAAGCCAACTTCAAAAAGAAGCTCGGCTTCATCACTGTTGCAACATGGACATATTCTTGAAAGCTTCATTCTCCATCTCCTATGCTCAATATCAACTATTTAACATTCAATACTCCTAATTAAATAATACCACAAAAAAGCCTTCCCGCCATCTCTTCCAGCTTTCTTCTCTCTTTCGTATCTTCATGGCTTCTTTACCGGCCATCCACATACTTGTTTATATCAAGAAAGAACAGCCCGTCCTTATTGCAGTAAAAGTACAACCGTTTCACACCCCTGATTTTAAACATTCCCGAGGGAGAACCCTCCGGATACAGCTTCAGAAGCTGACATCCGTCGGAAGAAAGGGCAGCTATAAAGGATATATAATGGCTCTTGGTCATTTCGTGCTCTATTTCCACGAAGTACTCATCCTCCACCCGCTCCACAAATATCTTGTGCTGTTCGTCCGAGGGTTCCGCGTCCAAAGGTATAAGCTGCACTCCGTGACAGCTTATCACTGCTTCCCCCATACTGTGCACCACGTTCCCGCACACCGGGCATACATAAAACTTCGAACGCATCATATTGGCCGAAACATTCAGATTACTGACAGCATTTCCCGAAATAAGTTCCGTAACCGATATTCCGAAAGCCAAAGAAATCGGTTTCAGAAGGGAAATATCTGGATATCCCTTTCCCGTCTCCCATTTGGAAACCGTTTTATCAGAAACGCAAAGCCTCTTTGCAAGCTCCGCCTGAGTCATATTGTTCTTTTCCCTTAATTCTTTAATAACCGTTCCGTTAACATACTGATTCATCTCATCACCTCCGGATTAATCATAGCCTCTGTAACCCCATAATCATACCTACGCAAAGTAGAGAAGTCTCTCGACACAAGCCCCATTACATTGTACACTGAAATCGAAAACAACATCATTTCCAAAGGATATATTTATGAGAAAAAATAAAGTAGCCGAAGTTTTAAAAACATATTTGCTTCTTACCGTATCCACCATCATTATGGTTGCCGGAATCTACATTTTTAAATTTCCCAACAACTTTTCTTTCGGCGGAGTAACAGGTATCGCCATAGTGGCTTCGAACTTTTTTCCTGTAACTCCCGGTACAGTCACTCTTGTACTGAACATGGCTTTATTGCTGGTAGGTTTTATCTTTTTAGGTAAATCCTTCGGATTCATGACCACATACGTAAGCATCCTCATGTCTGTAGGACTTAGGCTTTGCGAAATACTCTTTCCAATGGGCAGCCCTCTGACTGATGAACCTGTTCTGGAGCTTATATTCGCAATCTTTCTTCCTTCCTTTGCTTCAGCAATTTATTTCAACATCGGAGCTTCGGGAGGCGGAACAGACATTGTAGCTATGATCCTGAAGAAATACACCCACTTAAATATCGGCGCGGCACTCTTTATAGTGGACCTTCTTATCGTACTTGCATCCTGGTTTGCCTTTGACATAAAGACCTGCCTGTTCTCTCTTGTGGGACTTCTTGCCAAATCCCTTGTAATGGACCAGGTAATTGAAAGCATAAACCTTTGTAAATACTTCACCATTATATGTGACAACCCGGAACCCATCTGTGATTTCATAACCGGCACCCTCAAAAGAAGTGCTACCGTCCACAAGGCAGAAGGCATCTACGCACACAAAGAAAAAACAGTAATAGTGACCATTACAAAGCGTTTTCAGGCCGTGGAGCTTCGTAACTTCATAAAAGAAAACGAGCCCGGAGCATTTATAGCCATTACAAACTCAAGCGAGATTATCGGAAAAGGCTTCAGAGGGATGAATTAATCTGCAAGCCCCAGATGCTTCGCCACAAGCATTGCAGTTTCTTCTATGCCCCGGTTTACGTCCCTTTCAAGCCAGAAAAACTCGCTTTTCTTAACGTTTTCGTAGTGATCGGCGTTAAGCATATGAAGAGTATTTTCACAGGTTTCTTTGGCCTTCTCAAAATTCGATGCACTATGGATGAAATCACTAAAGCCCTGATGATCCGGACGATTGCAGTACTCATCCACAATATTCACAGGCTTTCTCAAAAGAAAGGCCAGTCGTGAAGGATCAGTAAGCTCTCTTGCCTGGTCAAGTGTTAAATGGCAGTCGCAAATGATTTTGGTGTCCTGCGAAAGCCTTATAAGGTCCAAAACCACAAAGTCCAGTTGCTCCCTCGTGTTTCCCACAAGCCACTTTCTGTACTCTTCAACACTTCTTGTAAAAAACTCATCCGCATCCTTAAATTCTTTGTTCATGTCTGGCTGAAATTCCTTTGAAGAAATTCTCTGATGCTCATCAAATCTTTCATCAATATCGAACACGGGAATATTGTATTTCTTTCCCAAAAACCTTGAAACGGAAGTCTTTCCTCCGCAGGGGGTACCTGTAATAAAATAAACGTTCTTTAAATACTCTTTAATAATGTTATCTGCAAATATCATGTTATTTATCTCCTTTAACAATAAAAAAATTCACTTATCGCTAAGTGAATCCCAAATTTCCATATGACAAATAATCTGCCTTTCGCAGATACTTACAAACACATGGATCAGGACAACCTTAGCACAAAAACAGCCCGGTATATTCCCGGGTTAAATGAAACGTGCTAAATTATCGCAACCTCCATGCAGCTACCATCTGTAAGTCTCCTTAAAGAATCTATATAATCAAATTACTTAAAAACCATGAGCTCATTCGTCTTAGCCGGGGAAGTTAGCCCGCACCCGGCTAAAACAAAGAGAATGAGAATAATAAGAAATTTGATAATGTACAAAAACGATTTACTCTATAACACTATAATGCAAATTGTTTATTAATTTGTCAACATCTTAATTTCTCTTTTTTCAAAACTGTGCCACAGGGGACGGGGGAAAGTGTCATCAAGGAGTGTCCCTTCCGTCCCCATTGGTACATTATTGGCCGTTTATGAGTTTGTCTATGTTGGAATTGATGTTTTCATAGAAGCGGGCAATTTGCAATCCGTCCACCAGGCCGTGGTGAACCATTACGGTAAGAGGCATCATTAATCTGCCTTTGAAGTCCTCTTCAAATTTTCCCCAGCTGAAGCGGGGGTTGGAATCGAAATTGTCACCCCAGGGATGAATACAGTCTGTATAGTGAATCCAGGGAACGCAGGTGGGGAAATAGAAAGCTTCGATTTCCGGGTCCTCGTCAAGTGTTCCTTTTTTGCGGGCCTCGGCCTGCCTTTTGGTGGCTGTCTCGATATAATCTTTCCAAGGCACGTGATGGAAGTTTGTGCAGTAGCAGTACATTTCATCTCCTGTGGATTCGGTATTTGATGTGGGACTCTCTTCGTACTCACGAATCTCCAAGTCCTTAAAAGGTCCTTCTGTGGGGGCCTTTGCATGCTCCGGCTTCATTCTTTCCTCAGCGGTCACCCTGTGAAGTCTCTGTCGAAACTGTGGAATACTGTCTGCGGAAAGTGCAACTATGTGCATAAATGCAAGGAAAAACGAACAATTCTCTTTCTTGCAGAACTCCTTCAGCTTTGTAACATCCACATTTGCGGTAATACCTGTCTGAGGGCAGTTCATGGACATAAAGTATTCCAGGTGTGCTCTTCTTTTGTAAGTATCAAGATCAATAATCTTATATTTAATCATCAGGCATCTCCTCTATGCTTTCAAAGGTCTCATGGCATTCATGATAGCCAGGAAAGCCACTCCCACATCGGCAAATATGGCAGCCCACATATGCGCCACGCCAAAGGCTGCCAGTATAAGCACCAGAAGCTTCACTCCCAAAGCGAATCCGATGTTTTCCTTTACTATGCGAAGTGTCTTTTGGGCAATCCTCTTGGCTTCGCTGACCTTCGACAGGTCGTCGGTCATAATAACCACGTCGGCCGCCTCTATTGCAGCGTCACTGCCCATGGCACCCATGGCGATACCGATATCGGCCCTGGTTAATACCGGCGCGTCGTTTATGCCGTCGCCTGCGAATGCGACGGCACCGGACCCGCCGGCTCCGATAATCTCTTCGAGAATTTCAACCTTCTCAACAGGAGACAAATCCGCATGGAACCGGTCTATTCCGACCTTTGCGGCCACGGCCCTTGCCGTTTCGAAGTTATCCCCGGTTAACATAACTATATGGCTAATGCCTGCTTTCCTGCACTCTGAAAGTGCCTCAAAAGCTCCGTCCTTTATCTCGTCAACAATATGAAGATGCCCTGCGTACCTGCCTTCTTTGGCCACATAAACCAGTGTGCCCTCCAAGGCATCCTCAGCACATTCATCAATTAATTTTCGTTCGGATTCATCCAGAACATCAAGCATCAGCTTTTTGTTGCCCACGCTGTAGTGAACTCCTTCAAAAACAGCGTTCACACCCTTCCCTGCAAGTTCGGTTACATCCGAAACAAGTGTCTTGTCTATGCTCTTTTGGTATCCTTCTATCACCGATTTTGCGATGGGATGATTTGAAAAGCTCTCGCAGAAAGCAGCGACACGCAGAAGCTCTTCTTTGGCCTTATCTCCAAAGCCCTCGGCAAAATACCCGGAAGGCTCCACATTACCCATAACAAAATTGCCCTTTGTAATGGTTCCTGTTTTGTCCAGCACAAGGGTATCCACCTTGGAAAGCGTGTCCATAAAGTTTCCGCCCTTTATAAGAATGCCCTTTTTCCCTGCGCCGCCTATTCCCCCGAAAAACGAAAGAGGAATACTTATTACCAGTGCACATGGGCAGGATATCAGAAGAAATGTCATGGCTCTGTAAATCCATGTTTTAATGTCTCCCGTCACCAAAGCTCCCCCGAGTGCCAAAGAAACTGCTGAGAACACAATAACCGGTGTATAATACCTGGCAAAAACCGTTATGAACTGCTCCGCCTTTGCTTTCTTTTCGGAAGCCTCTTCCACAAGGGTAAGGATTTTTGAAACCGTAGACTGTGCAAAATTCGAAGTAACAGATACCTTAATGGCTCCGGAAAGATTCACACAACCGCTTACAATCTTTTCACCGGGCACAATATCCCGAGGCACGCTTTCCCCTGTAATCGCAGCCGTATCAAGGGAGGAATTACCCTCCATAACCACACCATCCAAAGGAACTCTCTCGCCTGGCTTAATTAAGATAATATCTCCTACAGAAACCTCGGAAGGCTCGATTTCCTTTTCCTCGCCATCCTTAATCACTCTGGCAAAATCAGGTCTGATACTCATCAAAGCCTTTATGGATTTTCTTGATTTATTCACCGCATATGACTGGAAGCATTCTCCTGCCTGGTAAAAAAGCATTACAAAAACCGCTTCCGTATACTCTCTGCAAAAGAAAGCTCCCACCGTTGCAAGCATCATAAGGAACTTCTCATCAAAGACCTGTCCGTGAAAAATATTGACAAAAGCAGAACCCACCACGTCATACGCAATCACAGCATATGCTGCCACGTATACGCAAAGCCCTACCCATTCACCGAAAATTTCCGTAACAATGACACCTGCTATAAGTAGCGCTGTACTTATGCATATTCTTTTAATAATTCTTTTGATTTTCTTTGTCATCCGTTCTCTCTCTAAAGAACTGTTTTAAGCCTCTTTAACCGTAACATCAGGCTCCATACTCTTTACCAGTTTGCGCATTTCTGCTTCAACCTCTGAAGCAAGATCATCCTCCACATCATACACAAGCTTCTGTGTAAGAAAAGTAACCTTGCAGTTTGAAACTCCCTTAAGCTTTGAAACCTTGTCCTCTATTTTCTGGGCGCAGTGTGCACAGTCAATATCTTCCAAAATAAATGTCTTCTTCATAATCATTCCTCCGTAATATGCTCCATTCCGATTTTTAATATGGACTCCACATGGTCATCTGCCAGGCTGTAAACCATGGCTTTACCGTCTCTTTTTACTCTCACCAGATCGCTTTGTCTTAACGTCTTTAACTGGTGTGAAACCGCTGACTGGTTCATTGATAATCCTTCGGATATTTCCGAAACATTCTTCTCCCCATCCAAAAGAAGATACAGAATCCTGATTCTCGTGGAATCTCCGAACACCTTAAACAAATCCGCCAGATCATAAATCTTTTCTTCCATGGCCTCTCCTTTCATATGAATGTCTGTTCATATGTTCATCATATGCCACCAATTCACTTTTGTCAACCCCTTGTGCCATTGGGGACGGGGGAAAGTGTCATCAAGGAGTGTCCCTTTTGTCATCAATTCATTGATATTCCGCTCTTAACAACAAAACAATCTGTTTCTCCTGAATTTGTGGTACAAAACCCACTTCTCCAGGACCGATAACAACAATTTTTGTTGTTTCACTTGTCTTTGTTGCTTTCTCGGACTGTCAATCTCCTCTATTTCCACAAATCTTTAGCGCGCACCTCTATTTTGTTGTTTTCCCACATCCACATCACTTAAAAAGCAACAATTTCCCCCACATCATAGAGTTCCTGTTGCCCGACCACCTTTCAAAGCCAAAGAACGTACCACAAATAGGACCGATTTTCGCTCTTCTTGTTGCTTGGCCCCTCCCGGGCCCTGTCTTTGATTAACATAACACAGCGCTTATTAAAAACATCACTCCCCAAAACTAATAAATCAAAAGATTGTCCTCATTTATAAGTAACCTTCATCACCTATTCTCTTTATCCGACTAATAATTCTTCATACCTAGTCCATATATTAGCAATCCTCATCCGTTTATCGCGCAATATACTAATATTTTCCGGACAAGCGCCCATTTATTAGCATTTCGCGCCGATAAATCTCTAAAAATACTAATATTCCGAAACTTTTTGTATTTTTCTTAGTCAGGAAATATGAAAACCACAAATTCATACTAATAAACTGCCATCATATGAAGGGATATTAGTATTCACCCCTTTTTCAATCTCCAAAAGACCGCCTCCGCAAAAAACTGCTGCACTACCAACCCCATCGCACAAAAAAACCGGTCGCCCAAGCGACCGGTTCCTCCATACCGCAGCCTACGCTGCAGTTTCCTCCAGATTGTCTCTGGTAATGTTTTTCGCCCACTTCTCCGAGTGGAAATACTTAAATACCCATGGCCATTTTACAAATTCATCAGTACATAACAAAAGGTACACAATTTTAACCGGAAGCTTAAACACAAAAGCTGCCAGAAGTCCCAGTGGAACCGCATAAATCCACATATCCACAAAGTCGCAGATCATTCCGAACTTTGTCTCGCCTCCGGATCTGAAGACTCCGGCTATAAGCGTAGTATTAACTGCAGTTCCGGTTATATAAACCGTGTTGACCAATAGCATAAACCCAAGATAGTCCATGGCAGTATCGCTGATATTCGCAATTCCCATAATCACAGGCCTTAACAAAAGGACCACCAGTCCACCGAGAATTCCCGCATACACGGAAAGTCTCAAAAAAGCCTTCGCAGCCTTTTTTGCTTCTTCTATGGCTCCGGTTCCCAATATCTGCCCCACCACAATTCCCGAAGCGGAAGCAAGGCCGTAGCAGAGAACCGTTCCCAGTCCTCTTACAGTGGAAACAAGAGAATTTGCCGCCACCACGTCATCTCCCAGATGGCCAAATATCAAAGAATACATTGAGAAAGCCAGTCCCCAGACCACGTCATTCACAATTGCCGGAACAGACATCTTCACGAAATCTTTCCTCAAAAGCTTATTATTCTGGAAAATGTATCTGAATCGAAGCTTAACATCCTTACTGAAATATGAAACCACCATGCAACAAATAAACTGTAACACTCTGGAAATTGTGGTAGCCAGAGCAACGCCGGCAAGCCCCAGCTTAGGCGCTCCGAAAAGGCCGAAAATAAATACTGCGTTCAGTCCCACATTCGTAAGAAGCGCAATTGCCTCAAGAACCGTACAAATTACTACTCGCTCAACGGACCGCAGTGTTGCACAATAAACCGTGGAAATACTCCAGAAAATCATTCCCACACCCACGATTTTCAAATATGTAGCTCCAAGTTCTATCAATACCGTGTCCGGAGTATAAATTCTCATAAGAGTTTTGGGGAAAAAGCTGCAAAGAAGAGCCAGAATCGCTGCCACCACTATCGCATACCTGAGCGCAATACCTTCGCACTTCTCAACCGATTTCAGATCTCCCTTTCCGAAATACTGGGCTGCCAGAATCGAAACCCCTGCACTTATTCCGAAAAAGAAAAAGAATATAATACTGGAATACTGGGAAGCCAAAGAACATGCTGAAATTGACTCCTGTCCCACAAAGTTCAACATTAAAACGTCAGCGGAATTAACCGCAGCGTCCAGAAGATTTTGAAGAACTATAGGTAACGTAATAATAAAAACTTTCTTGTAAAAATCCTTGCTCATGTATCTACTCCACGCACATCATTACTACACAATATACCACAAAACAAATAAAAAAGGGATGCGCTTTTGCGCATCCCTGATTTATTGGAATTAAAGCTGGAATTTAGCAATGATATCATTAAGTGTAGCAACTGCCTTCTTACATTCGTTAACCTTTTCAACAGAACCTGCTGTATCGTTAACCATTTCGGAAGTCTTTTCAGCGATGTCTGTAACACCTGTTGAAGACTCGTTAACTGTAGTATCAATACCGTTAACAGCATCAACGATTGTGTTCATCTCATCTGTAAGTTTCTGGATGTTAGCCTTAATGTCACTCATGCTTGATCCGAATGTATCAGCATCGTTTCTGTACTGCTCTGAAACCTTACCAAATTCTTCGTAATCTGCAAGAACGTTGGTCTCTAAGAAGGATGTGGTTTCTGTTAAGCAATCAGAAAGCTTACCAACTGCCTGTGTAACTTCTTCTACGATGTGAGTAATATCACCAACTGCTTCTGAAGTCTGGGTAGCAAGGTTACTGATTTCTGTAGCAACAACAGCGAATCCTCTACCTGCTTCACCTGCACGCGCTGCTTCGATTGAAGCGTTAAGAGCAAGTAAGCTTGTCTGTGAAGAAATAGAGTTGATAGTTCCGGTTAATTCGTTGATCTTTTCAACTGCCTGAGAAGCAACGATAGCTTCTTCAGATCTAACCTTAACTGATTCGTACATGTTGATGGTCTTCTTACTTGAAACTTCTGTAGTAGCTGCAAGGTTCTTAGCTCTTTCGAGAACTTCGCTTGAAAGTGCTGTACCGTTATCTGCTAACTTACTGATTCCAAGTGCATTATCACGAACGTTTTCAACATTCTGTGTAATTGTAGTAGTTGTAGCTGCAGTTTCTTCCATACCTGCTGCAAGCTCTTCTGTTGTAGCTGAGTTATCTTCACAGATTGAACCAACTCTGTCGATGGTTGTCTGGAGATCTTCAACGTTACAATCGATGCTGTTACCGGCTTCGTTGATAGAACCAACAACACTTCTCAATGCCTCAATCATCTTAGCAAGAGCCTTAGCGATTAAGCCAACTTCGTCATTACGTGCCTCAAGCTTAGTTGCTTCTGCATTTTCTGTAAAGTCAAAGTCTGCTGTCTTGTCGATTATAGGAACTAACTGGCTTAAGCCCTTCATTAAGAAGGTTGTGAAGATTACTACTGCAAGGATTGCTACTACCATAGCAATGATACCGTAAGTAATAAGGTTTGTTCTCATGGAATCAACTGATGCCATCATAACGTCCTTATCTGCTGTAACGATTACGATATTTCCTGCTGCTGTAAATGCATAACCTGCAACCTTATCAGCTCCGTTGTATTCGTATGCTACTGAACCGTTAGGAACAGTCTTGCCTGCTGCAAGGTCTGCTACGATACCCTTAACTGCTGCGTTTTCTACAGGCTGGCCAATCTTTTCTTCATTTGTATGATATAACATTGTGCCGTCAGGGCTTACCATGTAAGCATATGAACCTTCAACGCCTGACATTTCGATTTCACCGATTAACTTGCTGTAATCGATATCAATAAGCTTATCGTAATCTGCTGTAACAAGAACGATATCGCCTGTGCTTGTAAATGAATATCCGGCAAGCTTCATAGCTCCCTTGTATTCATAAATAACGAAGTTATCTTCAACAGTCTTGCCTGCTGCAAGGTCTGCTACGATACCCTTAACTGCTGCGTTTTCTACAGGCTGGCCAATCTTTTCGGGAGTTGTATGCCAAAGCATTGTTCCGTCGGGAGATACCATGTATGCATATGAACCTTCAACGCCATCGATTTCGATGTTGCCAAGAAGTGTATCATAGTCAATCTTCATGAACTGGTCATAGTCTGCTGTTACGATAAGAATGTCGCCGCTCTTTGTGAAAGCGTAGCCGGCAAGCTTATCTGCGCCCTTATATTCGTAGAAAATAGAATCGTTTTCAACAGTCTTGCCTGCTGCAAGGTCTGCTACGATGCCCTTAACTGCTGCGTTTTCTACTGCATTGCCAATCTTCTCTACTGTAGGATGCCAAAGCATTGTTCGGTCAGGAGATACCATGTATGCGTAAGAGCCGTCAACACCATTGATAACCACATTACCTAAAATGGAAGTTAACTGTTCTGTTGAAAGCTTTCCGCCATTCATCTTTTCTGCCACATCAATTGCTGTAGCACCTTCTTCTGCAAGAGCAAGTGCGTAGTTTTTATAAACTACTTCACCGAACTCTCTTGAGAAGTTGATGGAAATTGCTGCTTCCTGAGCAAGGTTCATGGCGTATCCGCCGTAAGCCTTCTCACCAAACTCTGTTGCGAAGTCAACACCGATTGCTGACTCCTCTGCAAGGTTCTGAGCGTAGTTAAGATATGTGGTTTCCATAGCGCTGGATGATCTGCTTACTGCAGCAAAGACCAATATCAAAACAGCTGCCAGAACAATTACACTAACAAGTAATGTAATTTTTGTGCTCATCTTTGAAAAGAACGATAAACCGCCTTTTCCTTTTTTGTCTGTTTTTTTCATTGTTAACCCTCGCTTTGTTTATTATACTAGTGTTTGAAAAAACATATGCTTAGATAGTATACAAATGAAGTATACGTATACAGACTTAATGAATTATTAAACAATTCAAAAAAGCTCGTATATTTTTAGACTTTTTTGACAATTCCAAGTTATTTCCCCAAATAACGGAACAGGTTTATGAATTTGATTATGAAAACACGAAATTTACACTTATTATCTTACAAAGCAAAGTTCATTATGTCAACCACAAACAGTTATATCACCTGTTTAACAGACGATGACCTGAGAAAATACAATCTAGAGCCTACTGAAGAAACAAACTGCGGAATTTGCGAGGATTGCGACGAAGGTATATTTACTTTATTCACAGGAGAACTTCAAAAGATTCCGGAAGAAACAGCGGATTTGCTTTTTTTGACCAAAGAAGAGCTCTTTGAAAGCAACCTTCGCCCGGGCGACAGAATGTTTTTGACGCAACTGGTTGAAAATAAGAAAAACATCAATCTGTATGTGCGCTATCGTAACGATAAGCTCGTAACAGCTTACGAGCGCACCAAAATTAATCCTTTTGTTTCTTTTTTCAAACATCTTCACACCATAAACAGGCACAGACGTCTTGTAAGAAAGCACTGCTTTAAGGCAGGTCTTTACTATCAGGGATTGGTCCACGATCTCTCCAAGTATTCACCCACAGAATTTTTTGTAGGCGTTAAATACTATCAGGGCACCAGAAGCCCCAATGTGGCCGAAAGAAATATGACAGGCATTTCCACCGCCTGGATTCACCACAAAGGCCGCAACAAACACCACTACGAATACTGGACCGACTACGATGTGGAAACCGGCGACCCTCTTTCATATAAGAAGATGCCCAGACGCTACTTTGTGGAATCCTTAATGGACCGCATAGCCGCCTGCAAGGTCTACCGTGGTAAAAGCTACACCGACGGTGACTCCCTTGACTACCTTCTCACAAGAGACTCCGAGTCCCACATGAACCATGAAGATTACGAAGAGATGCTCCGCCTTCTTACCTTATTAAAAGACAAAGGCGAAAACTACTTCTTTGACTACATAAAAACCACGTATAATCCAATCATCTTAGATGGTGATTGGATTTATTCCTTTCTCCCAATTATCACTGGGTATCTAAATCCATCTCTGATATATTTTGAAAAGGCACTGTGGATCTGTACCTATAAAATTACAGCTTTGACTGGTAT
>JAZLJG010000095.1:0-1638 GCA_045617745.1 Lachnospiraceae bacterium
GTTGATTTTTCGGTTACAACCGGAACCTTCAATGACAAATCTTTTTCAAGAGCTTCTTTCGTAACATCCCAACCGAAAGTTTTCAGTATATTGCTATCACGTACCTTCTGGCCTTCCTCGTTTTCAAAAGTTATATGAGAACGTCTATCGCTCCAGTTAACCTTCCAGCCTTCAGCCTGCATCAAACTTATGAATGATTCCTTGTCAATACACTCGGGCTTGAGCATTACCTTCTGTATACTTTCAGCGCAATTTCGAACGAAGCTTTTTCCCGTTTCTCCGATAAGGGTTCTGTACTTATCTTTACTCCATGCGATAACGGTACCGGGGGCAATGAGAGTTCCATCAAAATGACGTCCCTTCTGAGCTACCGATAAGCCTCTTTCACGACACATATCATTGGTAATTTCCTTCATCTTAGCCAAATCGCCTCTGTTCATGTGATACTTGGAACCATCCATGTAACTGACGGTATTTGTTACCATATGGATATGAATATGACGACGATCCTGATGTACGGCAGCAAGAGTCTGAAAACCATCGTACCATTTGTCCACGAACTCTTTACCAAACTCAAGTGCTTCCTCCGGTGTTATTTTCTCTTTTGCATGAAAAGAAATCACACTATGAACATACATCCTCCCCTCCGTTTTATTCCAAAGTTCCTTTTCATCCATAAAGGCATCATATACACCCTGAACGTTTATCTCCTCCGGAAGATAAGGACCTGTTATATAAACAAGCTCATCCTTAATCTTTGAATCCTTGAGAACATAGGCTATGCACTTTCGCATTCCGGCACCGCTTTTTGATGCGCCGTTAACAATCTTAGTGATTGCCATATCTTCCCACCTTCTTTCGTAATATAGTCATAATCTCGTTTCACAATCTGAAGTTCATTTTCCGTAATGGTTGCTTTATTTGCGTTGGCGATTTTCGTCATCTGATTTATATTTGCGGCTATTCCCCGCACCTGTTTTACGAATTCACCAACCATATCTCTTATTTCTATTAAATATTTCAATCCTTCTTTTCCGTATAGCACCACATCCATAACGGCATTGATTATGAAAGATTGCTGAGTCAGTCCCGACTCTTTTATCTTTTTGCTGACAAGCTCATACTCCTTTTCTGTCAGTCGTATTGTTATTGCTCTATTTCTTACACGTGCCATAACAGCTTAACCTCCTAAATGTATTTTCTATTTTGCGGGTAATCCAAAAGGGTGCATCCCTGTTGGCGGTTTGCAAAGGCAGCGCCTTTAGAATCAGAGGCAGATGTGCTTTCGGAAGGTCCGGTGGACCTTTCAAAGAACCTCTGCACTGATTCGGCCCCGGTTGCAAGGGTGGAACCATTGCTCCAAGGATGCAAGGAAGTGAAACTTCCTGCCGGGGTTTCGAGGGGCAGCGCCACCGACAAGTTTAGGAAGAGCCCAAAGGCTTCTTCCGCTGCAAATGTGGCTTGCCACTTTGCGAAACTTGCCTATTTCCAAAAAGAATAACGGGCAAGCGTAATGCGGGCGGCACGGAGCAATTCCGTGAAATAAACCGCCGCATCAGCTTGCCCGCTAATTCTACAGGAAATAGTTGTTTTTCGTGAGTAGCCATCATTAGGATGGCTGTCTACGAACATATGCCC
>JAZLJG010000096.1:0-1176 GCA_045617745.1 Lachnospiraceae bacterium
TTTTTTCAGTAAATTGCGTGCAAAAGGTATTACGTTAATTACTTCGCCTGCTGAATATGAGTTTTTTCATTATTTTCCTAATGTTTATCAAGCAATTAAAGAGGACACGCCTAATATGGTTTCAATTCCTTTGACTGAAACGTATTCTTTGGAGAATATTCAGAAGAAATACGAACGTTTTATGGTTAAGGATTATGTGAAATCTGTTAAAGGAACAGAGTTTCCCAAGTATTTTACTAGAAGGACTACTCCGGAAGAATTTCAAGAAGCGATGAAGATATTTTATAAGTATCGTGGAGAATTGATTTCTGGGGGCTTATGTTTTAAAGAATATGTTGATCTTGCTTTTTATGGCGAAAAAACGAACGAATATCGTGTATATTACGTAAAAAATGAGATAGCATCTATATCTAGGAATTCTCTACAACAGAGTTTTACGGCGGAACCTCCGCGGGAACTTATAGAGAAATATAAGCAGCTACCTTCGCCGTTCTACACTCTTGATTATGCTGAACTTGCTGATGGAAGTTGGAAGATTCTTGAAGCAGGGGATGGTAGTGTTTCTGGCCCGTCTGAAGGACAGAATCTATATGCATTTTATAGGTGTTTTTTGCAACAACTTTTTGGACAAAGGGGGGTGCGGACATATTCCTGGACCTAAAATAGGTCATTATAAAGGAGATGTCGCATGTATAAATACGAAGAGCGAATTAAGGCAGTTAAGCTTCTCATACAGTACGATATGAGTTATGCTACCGTAATTACTGAATTGGGTTATCCTAATCGTAATTCCTTAAAAGAATGGTTTAAGGAATATAAAGAAAACGGTGATCTTCATAAGGATTTTGTCAAAGCCAATAAATATACGCCAGAACAAAAGAAAGCTGCCGTAGATTACTATTTGAATCACGGAAAGTGTGTAAGTCGAGCCTGCAGAAAAATGGGATATCCCAGCAGACCGGAACTTGATTCATGGATTGCTGAACTTGCTCCTGATCAGAAAAAGTCTTGTCGTGCCAGCGGTACTACTATAAAATGTACAAAGGCACAGAAAGAAGAAGCGGTTATCGCACTGTGCTCAAGAACAAAAACAGCCCGTGAAATTGCTTCTGAATATGGAACTACCCGAGAGAACTTATATAACTGGAAGCGATCTATTCTAGGGCCGGGAAAGAC
>JAZLJG010000097.1:0-1781 GCA_045617745.1 Lachnospiraceae bacterium
ACCCGCAATTTCGGTGTATAGCTTAGCCCCGGTAATTTTCCGCGCAAATTCACTCGACCAGTGAGCTATTACGCACTCTTTAAATGTATGGCTGCTTCTAAGCCAACATCCTGGTTGTTTACGCAATTTCACATCGTTTCCCACTTAGCTATATCTTTGGGACCTTAATTGACGATCTGGGCTCTTTCCCTTTTGACCACGGAACTTAGCTCCCGCAGTCTGACTCCTGAGATTTCTATATGGTATTCGTAGTTTGATAGTGTTCAGTAACCTGGATAAGGCCCCTAGCACCTTCAGTGCTCTACCCCCACATATCTTTTTTCTCAAGGCTAGCCCTAAAGCTATTTCGAGGAGAACCAGCTATCTCCGAGTTCGATTGGAATTTCTCCGCTAACCACAGTTCATCCCGAGACTTTTTAACGTCTATGAGTTCGGACCTCCACTTGATTTTACTCAAGCTTCATCCTGACCATGGTTAGGTCACTCGGTTTCGGGTCTATTACATATGACTTATCTCGCCCTTTTCAGACTCGGTTTCCCTTCGGCTCCATACCTTACATAGTATTTAACCTTGCCATATACAATAACTCGCCGGACCGTTCTACAAAAAGTACGATATCGCACTTTAACGTGCTCTATCTGCTTGTAAACATAGGGTTTCAGGTTCTTTTTCACTCCCCTCCCGGGGTTCTTTTCACCTTTCCCTCACGGTACTACTCCACTATCGGTCATCAGGTAGTATTTAGGCTTGGAGGGTGGTCCCCCCTGCTTCCCTGCGGATTCCTCGTGTCCGCAGGTACTCCGGATTCTGCTCACCACTTCTCCATTTCGCTTACGAGACTCTCACTCTCTCCGGTAGCGCTTCCCATCGCTTTCTGCTATAGATCAGTGTGCTTCCTGCAGTCCTTTACCCCACAGGTATTACTACCCATGGTTTAGCCTCTTCCGCTTTCGCTCGCCACTACTTACGGAATCTCGGTTGATTTCTTTTCCTCCGGGTACTTAGATGTTTCAGTTCCCCGGGTTCCCCGCATACGACTATTTTATTCACCGCACGCTACACGGTTCTTCACCGTGTGTGTTTCCACATTCGGATATCTACGGGTCGTAGCTTATTTGCAGCTCACCGTAGCTTTTCGCAGCTTGTCACGTCCTTCGTCGGCTCCTGATGCCAAGGCATTCCCCTTGTGCTCTTCTTCACTTGAACTCCTATACCGATATCTTTCAGTATATCAGTTCCGGCTGTTCTCTTCGTTCTGCTTGAATTGCTGTGTAATCACATTTTACAGTTACTTCTTTTCGCTTTGGCAAAATTGTTTCTCTTTTACCCTATTAATCGGAAAGACCTGATTTCTTAATCATTTCTTTTCCCTTAATGTTTGCTTTTTTTAAGTCTGTTCGTGTGCTTTTATCAAAGTCTCCCTTTCGGGTTACTTTGACTACACTTTCTTCTTATTCGGTTTTCAATGAGCTTTCTTTCTTTAGCCTTTATCAGGCTTTTAAGACATTAACTTCTTCGTTAATATCTTAAAACCTTGATAATGTACTATCTTCATTCTCTTTTTCGCCCACATGCCTTTTGGGCTTTTGGTGGGCTCAAGTGGAGTCGAGTCACTCTCCGCACTCGCGGCTTATGCCTTCGGCTGTCTCACTCGCTCTTTTATTCCCTTTTTCGCCCACATGCCCTTTGGGCTTTTGGTGGGCTCAAGTGGAGTCGAGTCACTCTCCGCACTCGCGGCTTATGCCTTCGGCTGTCTCACTCGCTCTTTTATTCTCTTTTT
>JAZLJG010000098.1:0-1007 GCA_045617745.1 Lachnospiraceae bacterium
ACGAACTTTCGTGACTCAGTCACAGTCACCTCACCGTATCTCTCCAAAAAGACCCTGTGATCCTCAAAGACTACGGAAAACCTCTATAAGCAAAGTTTCTTCACTTCAAGAGCATCAACATTTTGACCAAAATCCGTCGGCGAGCGTAAAACGAGAAAAAATGAAATTACCCGAACATCTCGGAAAACTTGCTCGTAAGGGTTATCCGACCTGCTGATCACGAAAATCACATCTGCTTAGCAAGAGAGCTTCATATTTTGAAGTTACGGTGAGAAAAATTTAGAACGACATGATTTTTCCGAAATTCACCAGCCCTTCTAATTCCTTTGGAAAGAAGTGTGCATCCAGTTCTTGGCGTGCATGATCTACTAGAGAAGTGCTATCGAAAGGTTCTTGCCGGAATCTACTAGGGGCAATCCGCGCTGCTTTACACTTTTGCAAAGAGACGTCCGCAGAAAGTTTTAAGAGTACTAAATTCGAAATATCAAGGACATGCTGTATACCGAAAGATTCGCCTTGATGAGCTGAGTACAGCGCTCTTTTCGGATTCAGAAAATACTCACTTCAAAGAAAGTTACGGCGAGTAGAATTTGGAAACGCGTGATTTTTCCAGAATTCACCAACGCCTCCGCCTTTTTTGGAAAGAAGCCTGCGGCTGCTTTTTAGCGCACTGTAATGCACAAAAAAAGCACTATCGAACGGTACTTACTGCAATCTTTTATGTTGGATAGGCGCTGCGTTACATTCTTGCGAAGTGACCTCCTCAGAAAAATTTGAAAAAACTGGAAACGAGATATATAGGACATGTTGTATGTCGAAGATTCGCCTTGACGAGCTGAACACAATGCTGCTTTCGAATTTAGGATATATTCATTCCGAAGGAAGTTATGGCGCTGCGTAATTTGCGATATTCCGGAATCGCGAAATTTCTGAAATTTCACGAAGTTCCCGTTCTCTGGGTAGTATTGCACATTGCACAACATGCGCGGAATTCCATATTTCGCATG
>JAZLJG010000099.1:0-8938 GCA_045617745.1 Lachnospiraceae bacterium
ATTTCACTTCTTAAGTATATATGACGAAGATTATCAAGATCCTTTTTATCAACCTTATAATGTGAAGGATCCTTTTTATAAAGCTCTATGTATTTTCGGTATATAGCTGTAACAAAGGCCGTATATTCGGGCTTTTTCATACGTCCTTCAATTTTTAAGGAATCGATTCCGGCTTCAATCAGTGAAGGAAGAATCTCCAGGGTACACTGATCTTTCATGGAAAGCAGGTAACCTTCTATTGTCTTTCCATTTTCATTCTTTATCGAGTAAGGAAGTCTGCAGGGTCCTGCACATCTTCCCCTGTTACCGCTTCTTGCCCCAAGACAGGATGAAAAAAGGCAGTTTCCCGAGTAGGAATAACACATAGCCCCATGGATAAATGTCTCCAACTCTACATCAACGCTTTCCTTAATCTTTTTTATTTCGTCCAAAGAAAGCTCTCTTGCAAGAACAACCCTGGAAGCACCCAGAGATTTATAATACCTTACGGACTCAATACCCGTTGCAAACCCCTGCGTACTTATGTGACATTCCATTTCAGGAAAATATCTTCCAAAAACAGAAATAAGGCCCAGATCCTGCACAATACAACCATCAAGACCGGCTTCGTAAAAAGGCTTAATATAGTCCAAAACCTCTTCAAATTCCCGTTCTTTTATAAGCGTATTAACAGTAAGATAGACCTTAACCCCATAAATATGTGCTACTGTAACTGCTTTAATTATTTCTTCATCGCTGAAATTGTCTGCATAAGCTCTTGCGCCGAATTTAGTGCCACCCAAATAAACCGCATCGCATCCCGCGTTTACGGCTCCCACAAAGGCTTTATAGTTTCCGGCAGGGGACAATAGTTCCATTATGCTCCAATCTATTCAAAACAAAAAAGGCTGGTATAATCAGCCTTTTTATTAATTCATTTTAAGTTCGGTTTCAAGGCGGATAAGTTTTCTGGAGCTTTCCTCCAGTTCGTTCTTGAGACTCTTCATGTTCTTTTCCGTATTATCTAACTTAATCTGGGAAGCGATGAGCTCGTGCTTCAAATCATAAAGTTCTTTCTCTTTAGCACTCACTTCTTCCTCAAGAACGGAAATCTGTTTTTTGGCTTTAAAATAGTCATCGGCTATATTAAGCTGCAACAAAACATTCTGCGTATCAACAGGTGAACGTCTGAAACCTTCAATTCTGTTATACTCAGCAAGCTTACTGTTTATATAGGCCGCAACCTTTTGCAGATACTCTTCGCTTTCATATCCGCTGAGGCGTAAAACTTTACCGCCGATTATAACTTCTGTATCTGTTTTAGCCGCCATGAAGACCCCCTGATAACAAATTCTATACCCATAATCCTTTATTAATTATAATATTCTCAGGAAATGATTTCAATACCTAAATGCTTGTAAGCAAGTTCGGTGACCATTCTTCCTCTGGGTGTTCTTGTGATAAATCCGTTCTTTATTAGATAAGGCTCATAGACCTCTTCGATTGTGCCCGAATCTTCTCCGATTGTGGCTGCAAGGGTTTCAAGTCCCACGGGGCCGCCTTTATAAAGTTCTATCATGGTTACAAGAATATTTCTGTCCACATGATCAAGCCCCATCTTGTCCACATCCATTAAATCAAGAGCCGTTCTGGCAACATCAGCGGTTATTACTCCGTCAAAACGAACCTGCGCAAAATCCCTGACACGTTTAAGCATACGGTTCGCAAGTCTTGGCGTACCACGGCTTCTTCTTGCTAATTCATTAGCGCCTTCCGTATCTATTTCAACATTCAAAATCTTTGCAGAATGCCTGATGATAGTGGCAAGTTCTTCCACACTGTAGAACTCAAGTCTTTCCACTACACCGAATCTGTCTCTTAAGGGTGCAGACAGAAGACCTGCTCTTGTGGTAGCACCTACAAGAGTAAACTTCGGCAAATCAAGCCTTATGGACTTGGCCGAAGGACCTTTACCAATCATTATATCCAGAGAATAGTCTTCCATAGCAGGATATAATACTTCTTCTATCTGTTTATTTAATCTATGAATTTCGTCCACAAAAAGAAGGTCGCCTTCACTTAAACCGCTTAAAATAGCAGCCATATCACCGGGTTTTTCAATGGCAGGACCGCTTGTAATCTTAATGTTTACACCCATTTCATTGGCTATAATCTGTGCAAGTGTAGTCTTTCCAAGACCGGGCGGGCCATATAAAAGGACGTGGTCAAGGGCATCGTTGCGCTGTTTTGCAGCATCTATATAAACCTGCATAATATCCTTAACCTTTTTCTGGCCGATATAATCCTTTAAAAACTGCGGTCTTAAGGAGCCTTCAAGTTTAACATCTTCTTCTGTAATTTTTGTTTCAATAATACGTTGCAAAGTATTTCCCCCCGTCAGAACAAATACTGAAGTGACAATTTAAGAATCTGATTAGTGTCAAGCTCTTCGAGATGATCGATTTTGGATACTGCTTCTTTTGCACTTTTTCTGTCATATCCGAGAGTAACCAGTGCTTCTATTGCATCTGAAGCTGCAGGAGTTAATGTATTTGCTTCAACAACCTTTGTATCCGAAAGAAGCGCCAGAGTGTCTTCTTTGTTTACCTTATCCTTAAGGTCTACGATTATTCTTTCAGCGGTCTTTTTACCGATTGTGGGAGCCTTCGAAAGGCTGTTTACATCTTCAGTCACAATAAAGTATTTAACCTCCGAAACCGTAAATGCGCCCAGCAAAGCCTGCGCACCCTTGGGACCGACTCCGGAAACTCCTATCAAAAGATTGAAAAGGTCCAATGAATCTCTTCTTAAGAAACCGTAAAGACTCATTCCGTCTTCTCTTACACTCATATACGTGTAAAGTTTCACATCGTTACCGATTGCAGGAAGTTCTTCCCTTGTGGCATCGGAAACAATAACATTTACCCCGACACCGTTAACGTCAACAACAACTTTCCCGGGTCTTGATTCCTCCAAAGTCCCTTTAACGTAAGCTATCATACTTTTTAACCCTCTTATATATTTCTTTACTTAAATACCCGTTTATAAAGCCTGTAGCAGCCCCACATAAAGTCAAAACAGGCAGATAATACAAAACGCCACTTATGCTTGTAATATAGATAGCGGCAAAAACCTGGGCCACATTGTGGAATACGCCTCCGCAAATGCTTATTCCGGCCATTGTACATTTCCCGGCTTTTTTGACTGAACACATCATCAAATAACTGATAACAAATCCTGTCATTGAAAAAGCAAAAGAAAACATGGTTCCAAATAAAAGAGAAGAAAGAACAACCCTTAAAAATCCCACAACAAAAGCTTCAATAGGGCTGAACAAAAACATCGTTAACAAAATTATTCCGTTGGCAAGTCCCAATTTAATACCCGGAACCGGCAAAGGAACAGGTATAAGAAACTCCACATATGAAAAGATCAATGCAGTGGAAAGCATAAGCCCTAAGTATACGGTTTTTTTAACAGTAAGCTTCTTCATCAATAGCTCACCGCATCTGCGCCGTTCTTATCACCCTGTATATAAACAACAAGATGATGGGGAAGACAAATAATCTGTTTATTCAAACCTGAAATCTTCCCATAATTGACACAGTCCTTTCCATAGCAATCAGAATCAGAAACATAAACCTCTCCATTTTCTATGCAAACCGTATTATGACCGTATGAGGTTTCTATTTCGGTAACCGAATCTTTTGTTAAATCCAAATATTCAATTATATTCCCGTCCACCTTAACAATGGCTTTATCAGTACTTTTTTCTTTTTTTGTATTAAGAATAACAAAAGGTAAAAGGCAGAAAAACAAAAGAAGCCAAACTGTAAGGATTAAGTCGTGTCTGTTCATATCAACCCTGGAAACAATCGGTAAAATAACCTGATTTGGAAACAGGTTCATTATTATCACTTAAATGTCTTGTATCACCAATAACCTGTGCTCTGAAATAAGCCTTTCCTCCATCTCTCTCTTCTGTGGAAAGAACAGTAACCGAAGAAGGAGCCACGAAAATCCCGTGCCATAGAAGAAATGGCGAAATTCCCAACAAGTGCCCGATAATAAGAAGTGAAACTCCTAAATGGCAAAAGAAAACAAGAGTTTCTTCCTCTTCCTTGCCTTCATGTCTGTAAAAATTACCTTCCCTGAAGTATCCGTAAGATTCCAGAAGCTTATCGAAATTTTCATCTACATTCCGGGCTTCACCTTCTATGTCGTTCTCGCTTAAGCATGAAAGCTTTGTCCAGTCATCTTTATCATATGCTTCTTCAAACTCTGTCCAGTAAGCGGGATAAAAATCCCAGGGAACATGGATTTCGTTATTTTGTTCGGGATGAGTTGTAGGATAATAGAACTCTTTAAGCCATGGAAGCGTTTCTGCAGTCTTTCCAAGAGCTTCAAGTGAATAAGAACAGGTTTTTTGCGCTCTACCCAGGGGCGAAACATATATTTTGGTTATTTCGTCCTTCCAGGTTGCTACTCTTTTTGATAGAAACTTTGCCTCTTTAACACCTTTTTCGGTTAATGAATCATGCTTATAGTCCGGTTCAGCATGCCTTATAAAAATCAGTCTCATATTCTCCCCTACAAAAAACATCTGACATACATAATAGTATATCAGATGTTTATAAATTAATCTCTATTTTTTATATAGTTTAAAAGACCTTCAGCGTCGATTATTTTCTGCATGAACTCAGGGAAGGCCTGACCCTTAAACTTTTCACCGGTTGTAATATCAAATATTTCACCGGTATCAAAGTTTACCTCAACTTCGTCTCCGTTATTAATGGCAACAGATGCTTCTTTGCACTCCATTATGGGAAGACCGATGTTAATGGAATTTCTGTAAAAAATACGGGCAAATGTTTCTGCGATAACGCAGCTTACTCCGCTTGCTTTTATAGCGATGGGGGCATGTTCTCTTGAAGAACCGCAGCCGAAATTTTTGGTGGCTACTATAATGTCGCCCTTTTTAACATTGTTTACAAAATCCTTATCGATATCTTCCATACAGTGGGTTGCCAGTTCCTTCGGATCTGAAGAGTTAAGATATCTTGCGGGAATGATTACGTCTGTATCAACGTTATCACCGTATTTAAATACTTTACCTTTTGCGTTCATACTTACACCTCCGGAGCTGCAATATAACCTTTAATTGCGCTCATGGCGGCAACTGCAGGACTTGCAAGATAGATTTCACTTGTTATATGACCCATACGGCCTACAAAGTTTCTGTTGGTGGTGGAAACACATCTTTCACCTTCAGCAAGAACACCCATATAGCCTCCGAGACAAGGTCCGCAGGTAGGTGTGCTGACAATACCTCCGGCTTCTATAAAGGTCTTTAAAAGGCCTTCCTCCATCGCCTGAAGATAAATCTTCTGCGTGGCAGGGATAACAATAAGTCTCATACCTTCAGAAATAGTATTTCCTTTAAGAATCTCAGCTGCACATCTCAAATCATCAATTCGTCCGTTTGTGCAGGAACCGATAACTACCTGGTCAATCTTTATTTGTTCTTTGATTTCGTCAACGGTATGAGTATTTTCGGGAAGATGAGGAAATGCAACTGTAGGCTTTAACTTGGAAAGGTCTATGGTATATTCTTCATCATATTCAGCATCTGCATCTGCTTCAAATACCTTATATTCACGCTTTGAGTGTTCTTTAAGATATTCTTTCGTCAAATCGTCAACAGGGAAAATTCCGTTCTTGGCGCCTGCTTCAATAGCCATGTTTGCAATTGTAAATCTGTCATCCATGGTAAGGTTTTTAATACCTTCACCCACAAACTCCATTGATTTGTAAAGGGCTCCGTCAACTCCTATCATTCCGATTATATGAAGTATAACGTCTTTACCGCTTACCCATTTTGAAGGTTTGCCCACAATGTTAAATTTTATGGCGGAAGGGACTTTAAACCAGGCTTTTCCGGTTGCCATACCTGCAGCCATATCCGTACTTCCAACACCTGTGGAAAAGGCACCAAGAGCTCCATAGGTACAAGTATGGGAATCAGCACCGATAATAACATCTCCGGCCACTGTAAGGCCCTGCTCAGGCAAAAGAGCATGTTCGATACCCATCTTACCTACTTCAAAGTAATTTGTGATTTTGTTTTTAAGCGCAAATTCCCTTACACATTTGCAGTGTTCGGCAGATTTAATATCTTTATTGGGAACAAAATGATCGGGAACGAGAGCGATTTTGTCTTTATCAAAAACGCTTTCAAGATTCATCTTAGCCATTTCTTTAATGGCTACAGGGCTTGTTATGTCATTGCCAAGCACCAGATCCAGGTCTGCTTCGATAAGCTGCCCCGGAACAACATATTCCAGTCCTGCATGGTCTGCAAGAATCTTCTGGGTCATTGTCATTGCCATGGTAGTATTCTCCTTTTTAATCATTTAAGAATAAAGGGGTAGAAAAATATCTTTCTGCTGTATCGGGAAGAACAGTTACAACTGTCTTTCCTTCTCCAAGCTTTATTGCAAGTTTAATAGCGGCTGCAACGTTTGTGCCGCTGGATATACCGCACATAAGGCCTTCTTTTCTGGCAAGGTCTTTAGCGGTCTGAATGGCTTCATCATCTGAAACCACATAAATGTCGTTATAAATATTTCTGTTAAGGTTATCGGGAATAATACCGTCGCCAATACCCATCTGCAAATGGGTACCGATTGTTCCGCCTGCCAGAATGGCAGCGTTTTCAGGTTCAACAGCCCAAATCTCAATATTGGGATTCTGAGCTTTCAGTGTTTCGCCTATTCCGCTTATGGTTCCGCCGGTTCCGATACCGGAGCAGAATCCGTCAATAGGTCCCGCCACCTGTTCAAGTATTTCAAGACCCGTGTGATGTTTATGAACAAGGGGATTATTGGGATTTTCAAACTGTTGAGGGATATAAACCCTTTTATCTTCTTTGGCCATATCAAGAGCTGTCTGAAGACATTTATCCATACATTCCCCGATATTTCCTTCGTCTTTTATAAGAATAACTTCAGCACCGTAGTGTTTAACAAGAAGTCTTCTTTCGGAGCTTACGGAATCAGGCATAATAATAACCGTTTTGTAACCCATAACTGCCCCGATAAGCGCAAGACCAATTCCCTGATTACCGCTTGTGGGCTCTACAATAATCGTATCGTCTTTGATGATTCCGTCTTCTATTGCCTTGGTAATCATGTTATATGCTGTTCTTGTTTTTATGGAACCGCCTACATTCAGGCCTTCATATTTAACAAGAACACGTGCAGCACCTTCGGGAACCATTTTATTGCTTAACTGCACCATAGGTGTATGGCCTATGGCGTCCAATACATTGCTATATACCATTTTATTTCATAAATTCGGGGAGTTTTTTATAAACTCCCCGAAACCTTCCTGATAACTTAGTTGTTAATTAATTTATCTTCTTCGTTGTTCCAGCTGTAGAGCTTTCTTACTTCTTCACCAATCTTCTCTGAAGGATGTTCAGAAGCAAGCTTTCTCATAGCCTTAAAGTGAACCTGCTTTCCTGCAGGAGACATATCCAAAAGGAATTCCTTTGCAAAAGAACCGTCCTGAATGTCGGAAAGTATCTTCTTCATGGTCTTCTTGGTCTCTTCTGTAATAATCTTGGGTCCTGTAATGTAATCACCGTATTCAGCAGTATTGGAAATGGAGTAACGCATTCCTGCGAAACCTGACTGGTAAATAAGGTCTACAATAAGCTTCATTTCATGGATACATTCAAAGTAAGCATTTCTGGGATCGTAACCGGCTTCAACAAGTGTTTCGAAGCCTGCCTGCATAAGAGCACATACACCACCGCAAAGAACTGCCTGCTCACCAAAGAGGTCTGTTTCTGTTTCTGTTCTGAAGGTTGTCTCCAAAACGCCTGCTCTTGCTCCACCAATACCAAGTGCATATGCAAGTGCAAGATCCTGAGCCTTGCCTGTAGCATCCTGATGTACTGCGATAAGGCAAGGAACACCTTTGCCTGCCTGATACTCGGAACGTACTGTATGTCCGGGTCCCTTAGGAGCGATCATGGTAACGTCAACATTTGCGGGAGGTGTGATACATCCGAAATGAATGTTGAAACCATGTGCAAACATAAGCATGTTGCCTGCTTCAAGGTTGGGCTCGATGTCGTTCTTGTAAAGATCTGCCTGCTTTTCATCATTAATAAGAATCATAATGATGTCAGCCTTCTTAGCAGCTTCTGCAGCTGTATAAACTTCAAATCCCTGTGCCACAGCCTTGTCCCAGGACTTAGAGCCCTTGTAAAGACCGATAATGACGTGACATCCGGAATCCTTTAAATTCAATGCGTGTGCATGGCCCTGTGAACCATAGCCGATAATTGCGATTGTCTTTCCTTCAAGTAATGAAAGGTTGCAATCCTGCTGGTAAAATATCTTTGCCATTTTTAAATCTCCTTTATATATTTATATATTTTTTAATCTAAATATGTAACGTTTTCAATACCGCGGTTAAGACCTGCAATACCTGTTCTAGCAAGTTCAAGTATTTCGTAACCTTCAAGAAGGTTCATAAATGCATTAATCTTTTCCTGGTCACCGGTAAGCTCTATTATCATGCTTTCTTTGCCCACATCAATAATGTTGGCTCTGAAAATATCTGCTATGGAAATAACTCCCTGACGGTCATTTGCATTACATCTTACTTTAATAAGTGCAAGTTCACGATATACACTTTCCGAAGGCTTAAGAACTTTAATATCCCTTACATCAATAAGCTTTGCAACCTGCTTCTCAATCTGATCGAGAATATCATCGTCTCCGCTTGTTACAATTGTGATTCTTGTAAATCTCGGATCTGCTGTAACACCGGCCGTAATACTTTCAATGTTATAGCCACTTTTTGAAATCAAACCCGAAATTCTGCTTAAAACACCCGAGGTATTATCTACAAGCAACTGAATAACTCTTATATTCATTTTCTTCTC